>CALRJN020000018.1:0-46959 GCA_943367555.1 Synechococcus sp. UW140
CCATAGGAGAGACCCTGGATCGTGACGGCCTTGATCAGCAGCTCAAATTTGCTCACCGTTCACGATGTCCTGAGACATCACGGCCGTCACCGCCGGATCGTTCACGATGTCCCGAGACAGCCGTTCACGATGTCCTGAAACCAGACACCGCCACCCCGACAGCAGAAGAGGGTCGCGCCACGCGCGGCCCTCTTCGTCGTTTGCGGAGCGCGCGCTCAGCTGAAGTCGGCGTCGGGCGCGCTGCGGTAGCTGAACTCGGCGCGCGGGCGCCAGCCGTTGTTGAGCACGCCGTCGCTCTCCTCGAGGTAGCACTTTCCGCAGAGAGACTCGTATGTGACATCCACGCCGTCGATCGCGACCTGGTCGCCGTCGAAGACGTAACGGTCGCCCACCTTGCGCGCGTTGAAGACCGCTTTGCGACCGCAACGGCAGATCGTCTTGAGCTCTTCGAGCGAGTGCGCGATCTCGAGCAGGCGGCGGCTGCCGGGGAAGGCGACCGTCTGGAAGTCGGTGCGGATGCCGTAGGCGAGCACGGGGACGCCGGCGAGGATCGCGATCCGCAGCAGGTCATCCACCTGCCCCTCGGTGAGGAACTGCGCCTCATCCACGAGCAGGCAGCTCACCGGCTTGCCGGTCTCGGCGAGCACGCGGGCGCTCTCGCGCAGGAAGGCCTCGTGGATGTCCTCCTCAGGCGAGACGGTGAAGTCCACGAGGCGGGTGACTCCGAGTCGCGACACGATGGCGGAGTCGCCCTTGGTGTCGATCTGCGGCTTGGTGAGCAGAACCTCCTGCCCGCGCTCCTCGTAGTTGTAGGCCGCTTGGAGCAGCGCCGTGCTCTTGCCGCTGTTCATCGCGCCGTAGCGGAAGTACAGCTTGCTCAACTCAGGTAGCCGTCCTCGGCGGCCCGACGGATGAGCTCGCTCTTCTTGCTGGCCGGACGATTGGCTTTCGCGTACTTTTCTCTCACCCGTCGAAGATACGTCTTCGCGGTCTCATATTGCACGTCCATTCGTGCGGCGACCTCGTTCGTCGACATCCCGGACACGTAGAGCGTGAGCGCTTCGGTCTCGCCCGCGCTGAGTTTGGGACGAGATTGGTTGGTGGCTCCGACGGGCAGCGGCCGCCAGTCGCGCTGGTGCGCGGTGCTCGGGTCGATGCCCATGACGCGGCGGGCGGCATCCATGACCTCCCGCATCGGGAGGGACTTGGACAGGAACGCGGCGACGCCGGCGTCGAGCGCGCGCTGGCGCACCTCCGGGGTTTCGAGGCCGGAGAGCACGATGACCTTCGCCCCGGCAGCGCGGCAGGTGCGCACGCGGGCCTCGATGGACACCGGCTCCCGCAGCTGGAAGTCGAGGAAGACGAGGTCGGTCGGGAAGTTGTCGGAGTGCACGAGCTGCAGCCACGTCGTGGCACTGAGCACGAGATCGAAGTCGGGCGCATTGGCCGTGATCCAGGTGCTCAGGCTGTCGAGCAGCACCTCGTGGTCGTCGAGAATGGCGAGGCGCACGCGCGATCCTGGCGCGCTGCCGTCCCCCATGGTGTTCATTCTGGTCCCCCGAAATGCGGAGACCCCGTGTCCCCCCGTGATTCGAGTATGTCACCCGTTCTCATACTTCTGTACCCCGCTATCGGGGGTCCTCAGAACAGTGTCGGCTGCCCTCCGACGGCCGAGAGTGAGGGCGTCACGCGGTGAGGTGGAGCGCCTTCGCGGTCGCGGCCTGCACCTGCGCGGCGAGCTCCGGGTTGTCGGAGAGGGCGGTGCCGTAGCTCGGGATCATCGAGGCGAGCGTGGGCTTCCAGTCATCCATGCGGTCGGGGAAGCACTTCGCGATCAGGTCGAGCATGATCGGAACGGCGGTGGATGCTCCCGGCGAGGCGCCGAGCAGGCCCGCGATCGAGCCGTCGGCCGCGGCCACAACCTCCGTGCCGAACTGGAGCACGCCGATCTTCTTGGGGTCTTTCTTGATCACCTGCACGCGCTGGCCGGCGGTGATGCGGTACCAGTCCTTCGGGTCCGCGTTGGGCACGAACTGGCGCAACTCGTCGAACTTCGAGGGGGCGCTCGCGGCGAGCTGGCCGATGAGGTACCTCACGAGACCGAGGTTGCCCAGGCCCGCGGCAATCATCGGGAACAGGTTGTGCCAGCGGATCGATCCGAACAGGTCGAGCACCGAGCCGGTCTTGAGGTACTTGGGGCTGAAGCCGGCGTACGGGCCGAACATCAGGCTGCCCGTGCCGTCGACGACGCGCAGGTCGAGGTGGGGCACCGACATCGGCGGCGAGCCGACCGCGGCCTTGCCGTAGACCTTCGCCTTGTGACGGGCCACGACGTCCGGGTTGTCGGTGCGCAGGAACTCGCCGCTGACCGGGAAGCCGCCGTAGCCGCGGATCTCCTTGATGCCCGACTTCTGAAGAAGGCCGAGCGCGTAGCCGCCCGCGCCCACGAAGACGAAGCGCGCCGTGATCGGGACCATCGGCGTGCCGCCGAGATCGTGCTGGAGGCCGACGCGCCAGAGGCCGTCCTTCTGCTTCTTGAGGCTCGTGACCTTCACCTCGGTCATCAGCTCGACCCCCTGCTTGGTGAGGCTGTCGGTGAGGTGGTGGGTGAGCGAGCCGAAGTCGACGTCGGTTCCCGTCGTGATGCGGGTGGCGGCGATGGGCTGCGACTTGGCGCGACCCGGGATCATCAGGGGCGCCCAGGAGCGGATGACGCGGGCATCCTCGCTGTACTCCATGCCCGCGAACAGCGGGTGGTCCTTGAGCGCGTCGAAGCGCTTGCGCAGGTACTCCACGTTGGACTCGCCCCACACGAAGCTCATGTGCGGCGTGGAGTTGATGAACGAGCTCGGCTCGGGCAGGTCGCCGGCGCCCACGAGGTGCGCCCAGAACTGGCGCGAGACCTGGAACTGCTCGTTGACCTTCACGGCACTCGCGATGTCGATGGTGCCGTCGGCGCGCTGCGGCGTGTAGTTGAGTTCGCACAGGGCGGCGTGGCCGGTGCCCGCGTTGTTCCACGGGTTCGAGCTCTCCATCGCAAGCTCGCTCAGGCGCTCGTAGATGCGGATCTCCCAGTCGGGCTGCAGCTTCTTGAGCAGCACCCCGAGGGTGGCGCTCATGATTCCACCACCGACGAGGGCAACATCCACGGGTTTACTCACGACCGCAAGTTTAGTCTCGGTGGACAGGGCCGCCTTCCGAGCGGTGGCCTGCCCTGAGCTTAATGTTCGCGGTTCTTTCAGAGTCCGAGCGCGGTGAGCTCGGCATCCATGCGGCGGGCCATCTCCGCGTACCCGTCGTCGTTGGGATGCAGGCCGTCCTCCGCCATCCACTCGGGGTGGCCCTCGATCCAGCGGGAGGCGCCGGGGATCCAGTCCGCGTCGATCGCCGCCGCGGCATCCCGAACCCACCCGATGATGACCTCGACGGACTCGGGACGCTCGTCCGTGTACCAGAACGGTTCGACCACGATCATGCGCACGTCCGGCAGCGCCTCTCGCAGGCGCGTGAGGTCGGCGCTGATCTGGCCCTGGATCTGCGGCGCGGCCCGGTCGTAGCTGAAGTTGTCGTTGAGCCCCACCGTGATGAACAGGATGTCCGGGTCGTCGGCGATGACGAGCGACGGCAGGTCGCCCTCCCCGAAGGTCGAGCGGTTGTTGATGAACCCGAGCCCGTTGACGCTCGGGTTGAACTCGCTCCAGCCGCGATCGGCGCAGATGATGCTCGACCAGCGCTGTGCCGGGTCGGATGCGCCCGTGCCGAGCGTGTAGGAGTCGCCGTAGAAGGCGACGCGCGTCTGCGCGGGGGCGTCGTCAGCCACGGGAGCCGTGCATCCCGCGAGCAGGAGAGCGGCGGCGGCCGCGGCGAGCACTCTCATCATGGGAGTGGTTCGTCGCGGTCGCACGCACGGACTGCTCGGTGCCTTCTGCTCAGTGCCCGCGGCTCAGACTCGGGCGGCGCTGAGGTCGGCGGCGACGAGCTCGGCGATCTGTACCGCGTTGAGCGCAGCGCCCTTGCGCAGGTTGTCGTTGCTGATGAACATCGCGAGCCCGCGGTTGTTGGGCACGCCCTCGTCCTGACGCAGGCGGCCCACGTAGCTCGGGTCCTGGCCGGCCGCTTCGAGCGGGGTCGGGACATCCGTGTAGACGACGCCGGGGGCATCCGACAGCAGCTCCTTGGCGCGGGCGACCGAGAGCGGGTTCGCGAACTCGGCGTTGATCGCGAGCGAGTGGCCGGTGAACACGGGCACGCGCACGCAGATGCCGCTGACGAGCAGCTCGGGCAGCTCGAGGATCTTGCGGCTCTCGTTGCGCAGCTTCTTCTCCTCGTCGGTCTCGAACAGACCGTCGTCGACGAACGAGCCGGCCTGCGGGATGACGTCGAAGGCGATCGTCTTCGGGAACTTCACCGCGGCCGGGAACGTGACCGCCGAGCCGTCTTCGACCAGCTCCATCGGGTTCTGCGCGACCGCGGCGCGGGTCTGCTCGAGCAGCTCCTCGCCGCCGGCGAGTCCGGCGCCCGAGACGGCCTGATAGGTCGAGACGATGAGGCGCTCGAGGCCGGCCTCCTCGTGCAGCACCTTGAGCACGGGCATCGCGGCCATCGTGGTGCAGTTGGGGTTGGCGATGATGCCCTTGACGGCATCCTTGATCGCGTGCGGGTTGACCTCGCTCACGACGAGCGGAACCTCGGGGTCCATTCGCCAGCCGGACGAGTTGTCGATCACGAGCACGCCCGCGGCGGCGAAGCGCGGCGCCTGCGCCTTCGACGTGGTGGCGCCGGCGGAGAAGATCGCGATGTCGAGGCCGGTCGGGTCCGCCGTGGCGGCGTCCTCGACGGTGATCGGCTCGCCCTTCCACGGCAGGGTCGTGCCGGCGCTGCGCGCGGAGGCGAAGTAGCGGATCTCGGCGACCGGAAAGTCGCGCTCCTCGAGGAGGCGACGCACGACGGCGCCCACCTGGCCGGTGGCGCCGACGACGCCGATGCGGATGCCGTTCTCAGAAGTCATGGGTCAATTGTGGCAGATGCGTCGCGGGCGAGTCGCTGGCGGGAGTGACGAGGATCGTGGAGATGCTGCCACTGCTGGTTGAGTAGCCCGCTGCGCGGGCGTATCGAAACTAGGCCTAACGTTGCCCGTTCGCTCGGCAAATCAACTTTAGGTGGGCTAAGCGGGATTTCATTCGGACGAGCGATTGGTGGCCCGTCGGTCCTTCCAGAACGACGGCCCACCGAGCGCGACAATCTTGCGATCAGCGGCGAAGATTGTCCCCAGAAGCGCACCATTGAGGACCGCAAGCAGGATGCTCAAGACGGGTAGCGCCGAGACCAACAACAGCGAAGCGAGGTCTCGCTCCCCACCTGCACGGCCGACACGTCGCCGTGCGACGCGTCGGAACCGGCGGGTGTGGGCCCCACCTCGACCCGCGGACGCGCTAGCGGCCGGTGCCAGCGTGGACGACCGCCTCGGCGTCGCCGTCGAGGCCGAAGGCCGTGTGCACGACGCGCATCGCCTCGTTGAGGGTGTCGGCGCGGGTGACGACCGAGATGCGGATCTCGCTCGTGGAGATCATTTCGATGTTGATGCCGGCATCCGACAGCGCGCGGAAGAGCTGGGCCGAGACACCCGCACTTGTGCGCATGCCCGCGCCGACGACGGCGAGCTTGCCGATCTGGTCGTCGTACTGAAGAGACTGGAAGCCCGCAGCATCCTGCCCCGACCGCAGCGCCTGAAGCACCTTCTCACCGTCGGACTTGGGCAGCGTGAACGAGATGTCGGTGAGCCCGGTGACCGCGGCCGACACGTTCTGCACGATCATGTCGATGTTGGCTCCCGTGTTCGCCACGGTCGTGAAGATGTCGGCGGCCTTGCCGGGCACATCCGGAACCCCGACGACCGTGATCTTGGCCTCGTTGAGGTCTCCGGCCACTCCCGTGATGATCGGCTCTTCCACGGCGTCTCCCTTGTCAGTGCTGGACTTGGTCTCAGGAAGCGAGTCGACGACCCAGGTTCCTTCGTTGTTGTTGAACGACGACCGCACGTGCAGCGTCACGCCGTGCCGGCGCGCGTACTCCACGGCGCGGATGTAGAGCACCTTCGCCCCGGCGGCGGCGAGCTCGAGCATCTCCTCGCTCGTGATGCGGTCGATCTTGTGCGCCTTCGGCACGACGCGCGGGTCAGCGGTGAAGATGCCGTCCACATCGGTGTAGATCTCGCACACGTCGGCGCCCAGGGCGGCGGCCAGGGCGACAGCGGTGGTGTCCGAGCCGCCGCGGCCGAGGGTCGTGATGTCCTTGGTGTCGCGGTTGAAGCCCTGGAACCCGGCGACGATGACGATCGCGCCCTCGTCGAGGGCCTCCCGGAGGCGCACGGGAGTGACCTGCACGATGCGGGCTGACCCGTGCTGGGCATCCGTGATCATGCCGGCCTGGCTGCCGGTGTACGAGCGGGCCTCGACACCCATGCTCTTGATCGCCATCGCGAGGAGCGCCATCGAGATGCGCTCGCCCGTGGTGAGGAGCATGTCCATCTCGCGGGGGTCCGGGATGGGGGTGACCTGGTGGGCGAGGTCGATGAGCTCGTCGGTGGTGTCGCCCATCGCGCTGACGGCGACGACGACATCGTTGCCCGCCTTGCGGGTCTCCACGATGCGCTTGGCGACACGCTTGATGCTCTCGGCATCGGCGACCGAAGAGCCACCGAACTTCTGCACGATCAAGGGCATCTGGGAACTCCTGGAGGGACGGGGGCCGTGTTCCGGCCCACCGATTCTACCTAGTGCCGCGGGTCAGTTCTCGACGAGACGGCGGCCCTCGAAGGCCCGGCCGAGCGTGACCTCGTCGGCGTACTCGAGGTCGCCGCCGACAGGCAGTCCGGATGCCAGCCGCGTGACCCGCAGGCCCGGCTGAACGAGCAGACGGGTGAGGTAGGTCGCCGTCGCCTCGCCCTCGAGGTTGGGGTCGGTCGCGATGATCACCTCGGTGACCGTGCTGTCGTTCAGTCGCGCGAGGAGCTGGCGGATGCGCAGGTCGTCGGGACCGATCCCGTCGATCGGGCTGATCGCGCCGCCGAGCACGTGGTAGAGCCCCTTGAACTCGCGCGTGCGTTCGATCGCGACGACATCCTTCGCCTCCTCGACCACGCAGATCGTCGCGGAAGACCGACGCGGGTCGCGGCAGATCGAGCAGGTCTGCTCCTCCGTGACGTTGCCGCAGATGTCGCAGAAGCGCACCTTGTCGCGCACGTCGCGCAGCACCTCCGAGAGGCGCGTGACGTCGAAGCTCTCGGTCTGGAGGATGTGGAACGCGATGCGCTGCGCCGACTTGGGGCCGATGCCGGGCAGGCGGCCGAGTTCGTCGATGAGCTCCTGAACGATTCCGTCGTACATCAGCCCTCCGGCCGGGGGATGACGCGGGGGGCCACGGCCTGCTCCTCGATGAAGCTCGCGCCGAGCAGCTCGCGCACGACTGACTCGCCGTAGCGCTTATCGTCGATCCGCGCGGTGGAGCTTGGGGAATCGCGTCGCGATTCCGCGACCCCAGCGCCGTCGGAGCTGCGCTCCGACGGTTTCGAGGCCGAGGTCGAGTCGACGGCGGACTTCTTGGCTGGCGCCTTCGCCGCTCCCCGACCCGCCTTGGGCGGCGCGGCCTCCTCGGCCGGCTCCGACTGCGGGATCGACGCGACCGCCCAGCCCGCGGCATCCACCGAAGGAACCGGCGGTTCCTCGGCGGGCTCGGTCGGTTCCGGCGGCGCCTCGACCACGTCGGCGCGGGCGATGAACTTGACCCGGATGCCGAGCACGTCGAGGATGGCGCGGCGGAGGATCTCGCTCACCCCGTCCCCGGCGCCCTGGGGCTTCTTGAAGTTGTCGACGTCGTTCTGGCTGACGAAGCTGAGGGTCAGCACATCGCCGTCGAGGGCACGGGCCTGCGCGGTGTACACGACCGCCCAGGCGTTCATCTTGGCCTTCTGCACGAGGTCGAGGATCTCGGGCCACGCGTTGCGGAGTTGGTCGAGGGTGACATCGCCGGGCGCGGTGGAGCTTGGAGAATCGCGAAGCGATTCCGCGACCCTTGTCGCCTCCGAGCTGCGCTCGGTCGGTTCGACGGCGGCTGCCGGGCGGGAGGTCTCGACGGGCTCGACCCGCTTTGCTGCGGGGGAGGTCTCGAGACGCGGCTCCGCCGCTCCTCGACCCGCCTGCGTTGCGGCGGCCGCGCCCTCCACCCCGACGCGACGCTCGAGGCGCTCCACCCGGGCGAGGGCTCCGCGCTCGGTGTCGTCGCTCGCGGGCACGAGCAGGCGCGCGACCATGAGCTCGAGATGCAGACGCGGGCTCGTAGCGCCGGTCATTTCGCTCAGGGCGGCATTGACGACATCCGCGGCCCGCGACAGCTCGGCGGTGCCGAACGTGGTCGCCTGCTGCACCATGCGATCGAGCTGGTCCTGCGGGATGCCGCGGAGCACCGCCTGCGCGTTGCCCGACGTCGCGGCCACGATGATGAGGTCGCGCAGGCGCTCGAGCAGGTCCTCCACGAAGCGTCGAGGATCCTGGCCGGTCTGGATGACGCGGTCGACCGCGCCGAAGACGGCCCCGGCATCCCGAGCCCCCAGCGAATCGACGACCTCGTCGAGCAGCGCCCCGTGCGTGTAGCCGAGGAGGGCGACCGCGCGCTCGTACTCCACGGTGCTGCCCTCGGAGCCGGCGATGAGCTGGTCGAGCAGGGAGAGGGTGTCGCGCACCGAGCCGCCGCCCGCCCGCACGACCAGCGGCAGAACGCCGGGCTCGACGGTGACTTTCTCGCTCTCGCACAGGGTCCCGACATAGTCGAGCATCTGCGCGGGCGGCACCAGGCGGAACGGGTAATGATGCGTGCGCGAGCGGATCGTGCCGATGACCTTCTCGGGTTCGGTCGTGGCGAAGATGAACTTCACGTGCTCCGGCGGCTCCTCGACGATCTTGAGGAGCGCGTTGAAGCCCTGCGGCGTCACCATGTGCGCCTCGTCGAGGATGAAGATCTTGAACCGGTCGCGGGCGGGGGCGAACACGGCGCGCTCGCGCAGGTCGCGGGCGTCATCCACACCGTTGTGGCTCGCGGCATCGATTTCGACGACGTCGAGCGAGCCGCCACCGTCACGCGAGAGCTCGACGCAGCTCGGGCAGACGCCGCACGGGGTGTCCGTCGGGCCCTCGGCGCAGTTGAGGCAGCGGGCGAGGATGCGCGCGCTCGTGGTCTTGCCGCAGCCCCGCGGACCGCTGAACAGATACGCGTGGTTGACCCGGTCGGTGCGCAGCGCGGTGCGCAGCGGATCGGTCACCTGGGACTGGCCGATGAGCTCGGCGAACGTCTCGGGCCGGTATCGGCGGTACAGGGCGGCAACCACGTTCCCAGAGTAGTCGGCACGGGTGACGGCGGCGCCGGGCATCCCCGAGGCGGCGTCGCGCAGTCGCGTGCCGCGGTCGCCACCGGACGCCCGTGCCCCCGTGCACGGATTCTGAGGGACACGCCGCTCATGTCCTTCCAACGGCGGCAGGTCGAGTCGAATCCGTGCGCCAGGGCACCGGGGGCATCGGTCGCGCCCGGAATCCGTGATCCCGAGCACGCAACAGCCCAGCGGGAGCTTCTGGTCCTCCCAAGCCCAACGCACCGCAATCACTGCGCGAAGAGCGCGAAGCCGCGCACGGCGCTCGAAGAACCGGTCACGATCTCCGGCGTGGATCCGACCGTGCTCTGCCGCCTCGGCCACGTCGCAAGCACCCACAGCCTCGCCGCGCGTGGCCTCACCGATCGGCAGCTCGCAGCCGCGATCCGCGACGGTCTCATCGAGCGGGTGACGCGCGGTCTTTACGCCTGTCAGCACCTTGAAGAGCCGCGATCCACGGCAGCGCATGCACGAGTGCGGCTCGACTGCGTCAGTGCACTGGCCCGGCACGAAGATCAGTGGTGCGGGCCGTCATCCACAGCCCTTCACTTGCGCGCGCGACGGGGACGACGTCCGGGGAGACTGCCGATTGGATCGGTAGTCCATTGGGCGGCAACGAGCGCACCGGGAACGACGCTCGAGGTCGGAGTCGTGGACGCACTACTTCAGTCAATGTCCTGCCTCACCCCGATCGACGCCCTCGCGGCGATCGAATCGGCGTTGCACCTGGGGCGACTGACGGGCGAGGGGCTCGAGCGACTCCTCGACCTCTCACCCGGTCGGATGGCGCGGACACTCGCGCGGCTCGACCGTGGCGCACAGTCAGGGCTCGAGACCCACGCTCGCATTCTGATCGAGGATGCCGGGCACGAGGTGCTCACGCAGGTCGAGATCGGCGGCGCGGGCATCCTCGATCTGCTCGTTGATGACTGCGTCGGAGTCGAGACAGACGGGCAGAAGTGGCACCGCGATCGGTTCGTCGAGGACCGGAGCAAGGATGTCGGTGTGGAGCTCTGGGGAGTCCGAGTGCTTCGGATCGGGGCACATCACCTGTTACGCGAATGGCCGGCGACTCTTCAGGCGTTGGAGCGGATGATCGCGGATGCGCGGCGCGGGCGTGCCCTCGCGCACGGATTCTCGGGGCGGGCCCGCGTGTTGCCGTAGTTGAGCGGCGAGTCGGGCTGAATCCGTGCGCCGGGGCACCGGGAAGGGCATGAGACCGCGGAAGTGAGGGTGCGGGGGCGCGGGACGGACCTCAGCCGATCGCCGCGAGCGACTGCCGCGCGATCTCCAGCTCCTCGTTCGTGGGCACGACGAGGGCGGCGACGGGGGCGTCATCCGGGCTGATGC
Organism: Synechococcus sp. UW140; assembly: GCA_943367555.1. Lineage (GTDB taxonomy): Bacteria > Actinomycetota > Actinomycetes > Actinomycetales > Microbacteriaceae > Rhodoglobus. The sequence goes on from CALRJN020000018.1 coordinate 10,769, forward strand.
GGCGCGGGTCGCGCGAGCGCACGGCGTTGCGGTCCGCGTCGACGTGGATGCCGAACCCCTCGAGCGCGGCGAGCGCGCCCGCACGCACCATCGGGCTGTTCTCCCCGACCCCCGCGGTGAACACGATCGCGTCGACGCTGCCGAGCTCCGCGAGGTAGGCGCCGAGGTAGTGGCGCAGCCGGTGAACGTAGACGTCGAGCGCGAGGCTCGCCGCGGCATCCCCCGCATTCACGGCCGCCACGAGGTCGCGCATGTCGCCGGTGCCGCTTAGTCCGAGGATGCCGCTGCGGCGGTTGAGCAGCGTGTCGAGTTCGGCGACGCTGAGGCCGGCCTCGCGGTTGAGGTGGAAGATCGCGCCCGGGTCGAGGTCGCCGGAGCGCGTACCCATGACGAGACCCTCGAGCGGGGTCATCCCCATCGACGTGTCGATGGAGCGGCCGCGGTCGATCGCGCAGACGGACGCCCCGTTGCCGAGGTGGAAGACGATGAGCTTCAGTTCGTCGAGGGGGCGGCCGAGGAAGTCCGCCGCGGCCCGCGACACGTAGCGGTACGACGTGCCGTGGAACCCGTAGCGCCGCACCCCGTGCTCGGCCGCGAGCGCGGGGTCGATCGCGTACGTGTGGGCCGCGGGCGGGATGGTCTGGTGGAAGGCCGTGTCGAACACGGCCACGTTCGGCACGCCGGGGAACGCCGTCTGCGCCGCCCGGATGCCCGCGAGGTTCGCCGGGTTGTGCAACGGTGCGAGCTCCGAGAGCTCGTCGATCGCCGCCTCGACCTCGGGCGTGACGACGGTCGCCTCCGAGAATCTGGCTCCGCCATGCACCACCCGGTGGCCGATGACGGCCGGATGCTCGCCCTCGAGTTCCCCCAGAATTCGGGTCATCGCCTCGCCGTGGTCGGCGGCTTCGCCGCCCGGCTCCCCGATCCGCTGAACGATGCCGCCACGCCGGGACGTGCCGGCTTCCACGTCGATGAGCTCCCACTTGATCGAGGAGGAGCCGGAGTTGGCGACGAAGGCGAGGGTCATGAGCTGCTTTCCGCCTGGATCGCCGTGATCGCCACGGTGTTGACGATGTCGCGCACGAGCGCGCCGCGGGAGAGGTCGTTCACGGGCTTGCGCAGACCCTGCAGCACCGGGCCGATCGCGATCGCGCCCGACGAGCGCTGCACCGCCTTGTACGTATTATTGCCCGTGTTGAGGTCGGGGAACACGAACACCGTCGCGCGGCCCGCGACCTGCGACTCCGGCATCTTCGCCTTCGCGACCGCCGCATCCGCCGCCGCGTCGTACTGGATGGGCCCCTCCACGAGCAGGTCTGGCTGCCGCGAGCGCACGAGCGCGGTGGCCTCGCGCACCTTGTCGACATCCGCCCCCGATCCGGACTCGCCGGTGGAGTAGCTGAGCATCGCGACGCGCGGCTCGATGCCGAACTGCTGGGCGGTCGCCGCGGCCGAGATCGCGATGTCGGCGAGCTGGGTCGCCGTCGGGTCGGGCACGATGGCGCAGTCGCCGTAGACGAGCACGCGGTCGGCGAGCGCCATGAAGAAGACGCTCGAGACGATCGAGACGCCCTCCCGGGTCTTCACGAATTCGAACGCGGGCGTGATCGTGTGGGCGGTCGTGTGGGCGGCGCCCGACACCATCCCGTCGGCCAGCCCCAGCTGCACCATCATCGTGCCGAAGTAGGAGGCATCCCGCATCACCTCGCGGGCCGCCTCGACCGTGACGCCCTTGTGCGCGCGCAGTCGCGCGTACTCCTCCGCGAACCGCTCGTGCAGGTCGGAGGTGGCGGGGTCGATGACGTCGGCCTCCGAGACATCCACGCCCAGGCCCGACGCCCGGCCGCGCACTTCGGCCTCGTCGCCGAGGATCGTCAGCCGCACGACTCGACGGCTCAGCAGCGTGGCCGCCGCGAGCAGGATACGGTCGTCGTTGCCCTCCGGCAGCACGATGTGCTTGCCCGCGGCGCGGGCACGGCTGAGCAGCGTGTACTCGAACATCAGCGGGGTGACGGCCTCGCTGCGCTCAGCGCCGAGGTCCCGGATGAGGCGGTCGGCATCCACGTGCTTCTCGAAGAGCGCGAGGGCGGTGTCGACCTTGCGCGGCGAGTCCACGGAGAGCCGCCCGCGCGTCTGCGCGATGCGCTGCGCGGTGGCCCACGTGCCGAACTCGGTGGTGATGAGCGGGAGGGTCTGGTCGAGCCCGGAGATGAGCCGTTCGATCACGGGTGAGAGGTCGAAGCCCCCGTTGAGTACGATGCCGGCGAGCGACGGGAACGTGCCCGAGGCGTGCGCCGTGAGCGCGGCCAGGAGCATCTCGCTGCGGTCGCCCGGGATCACGACGATGCCGCCCTCCATGAGGCGCGGCAGCACGTTCTCCATCGACATCGCGGCGATCACCACGCCGAGCGCCTCGCGGGCCAGCAGCGCGCGGTCGCCCTTGAGCAGGGTGCCGTCGACGGCGCCCATGATCGCCTCCACCGTCGGGGCCACCATGAAGGGCTCCTCGGGGATCGCCCACGCGGCGACACCGGATGCCGCAGCCATCGCCTCGGCGATCGGCTCGAGCGCCTCGGGGTCGGCGCGGTTAACCACGACCGCGAGCAGGCTCGCGTGCGCCGTCACGAGCTCGGGGAGGGCCAGATCGGCGACCTGTCGGAGCTCGTCGGCGGTGCGGGCCCGCAGTTCGTCGAGCTCCCGTCCGGTGAGCACGAGCAGCACGGGGGCGCCGAGGTTGGCGGCGATGCGCGCGTTGTAGGCCAGTTCGGTGGGGGATGCGACATCCGTGTAGTCGGAGCCCACGATCACGACCGCATCGCAGCGATCCTCGACGGCCTTGAAGCGGTCGACGATGCGGGAGAGGGCGGCCTCGGGGTCCTCGTGCACCTCCTCGTAGCTCACGCCGACGCACTCGTCGTAGTCGAGGTCGACACCGTCACGCGACAGAAGCAGCTCGAGCACATAGTCCCGCTCGGTCGTGGACCGCTCGATCGGCCGGAACACCCCGACCCGGCCGACGCTGCGCAGCAGGGTGTCGAGCACGCCGAGCGCCACCGCCGACTTGCCCGAGTGCCCCTCCGCTGATGCCACGTAGATGCTCTTCGCCACGGGACAACACTAGGTGCCGCGCGAAGGAAGGTGACGGGCCTTATGGCCCGGTTAACGCGAGAGACTCCTCGCGCACCCGCCAGAGCCCGGTTACCCTTGCTGCGTTTCCGCCCTGGGGGAGTTGGCCTGGATGGCGCCACGCGAGGAGCCAAGGACCATTCTACCCACGGGCGGTGGAGTGGTCGAGGCGCTCGGTCCGTTATGCTCTCCTATGGCATTCCGCTTCGTTGAGGGATGCCGGCCAGGAGAATTCGCCTAGTGGCCTATGGCGCACGCTTGGAAAGCGTGTTGGGTGAAAGCCCTCGGGGGTTCGAATCCCCCATTCTCCGCCACGTCACTGAAGTTGGGTGAAAGCACAGCGCCCCCACGGGGGTTCGAATCCCCCATTCTCCGCCACGTCACTGAAGTTGGGTGAAAGCACAGCGCCCCCACGCGGGGTTCGAATCCCCCATTCTCCGCCACGGATCGCCGTTTGCAGCGTTCTCACACACGATTCCGCCGGTTTACGGATCGGACCCGCGAGTTTTCTTCTCATCCCACTACGATTTCCCCGTGAGCGAACCGCAACCGCTTGCCGATATATTGATGTGAGCACGATTCATTCGTGAATCCGGAACCCGTGGGGGCGCAGTGGTCGACGAGGTGACACACCGGATCCGCCCCTACAGCTACCTGTTCCGTCAGGGCCTGATCTCCAGCATCATCTTCACGGTCACGGTCTTCGTGGTGCTCTACTTCCTCACGGTTCCGGACGGTCCCTGGACGCTCGTGCTCGGCGTGCAGATCGTCGTCTTCGTCGCCCTCGCTCTCGGCGCGGTGGGCTACTTCAGCGCGACGATCTGGGTGAATCACAGCGAGATCGTCGAGCGCGGCTTCTTCGGGCGCCGCCACCGGTTCCCCATCGCGTCGATCGATTCGATCGTGCTCGCGCATACCGCGTCGAGCGGAGGCGAGGTTCTTCAGCAGCTCTTCGTCCGGAATGCTGAGGGCCGTCAGCTCGTGCGCATGCGCGGACAATTCTGGTCACCCGAATCGTTCGACCTCGTCATCCGCACGCTCGACGTGCCCGTCGTGAAGATCGAGGATGTCACGACGATCCGCGAACTGCGCGACCAGTTCCCCGGGCTGCTGTTCTGGTTCGAGCGACACCCGGTGCGCGCGATCATCGTCACCGCGGTGAGCACCGCCGCCCTGGGCGTCGGGGTCTACGTCTTCCTCACGCTCATCCACGCCGTCTGAGCACGCCCGCGGATCAGCGGCGTTTGAGCGTGGAGAAGATCCCGCGCAGCACCTCGCGCACGACGGTCTGACCCGTGCGCGACCCGAAGACCTCGTCGAGCACGTTCGGCTCGCTTCGATTCGTCGAGCGCGACGGCGTGCGGCTCGTCGACTTCGGACGCGACCCCTTCGCCATGTCCCGCACGGCCTTGTCGTACTCGGCCTGAACCCGTGCGGCCTCCTTCGCCTGAGTGGCGGCGAGCTTGTCGGCCTCGACCCGGGCATCCGCTTCGGCGGCGGCGTTCATCTTGACGGCAAGGATCTCCCGCGCGGAGTCGCGGTCCACTACCGTGCCGTACGTTCCGAAGAGCGGAGAGGCATCCACGCTCGCCTGCATGATCTCGGCGGGCGTCGGAGACATCGAGCCCTGCGGGGCGCGCAGGCGGGTCCACGCCACGGGTGACGGGGCGCCCTTCTCGTTCATCACGGTGATGATCGCCTCGCCGGTCGCGAGCGACGTGAGCACCTCCTTGAGGTCGTAGCCCGAGGTCGGGTAGGTCGAGACGGTCGACTTGAGGGCCTTCGCGTCATCAGGAGTGTGGGCCCGAAGCTGGTGCTGCACGCGCGACCCGATCTGGGCGAGCACGTCGGAGGGAACATCCTTCGGCGTCTGGGTGACGAAGAAGATGCCGACGCCCTTCGACCGGATGAGGCGGATCGTCTGCGTGATCGAGGCGATGAAGTCCTTCGACGCGCCGTTGAAGAGCAGGTGGGCCTCATCGAAGAAGAACACGAGCTTGGGCTTGTCGATGTCGCCCACCTCGGGCAGGTCGTTGAAGAGGTCGGCGAGCAGCCACATCAGGAACGTCGAGAACAGCGCCGGCTTGTCCTGCACCCCGGGGATCTCGAGCAGGCTCACGATGCCCTTGCCCTCCGCGGTGGTGCGCAGGAACAGCGCGGTGTCGATCTCGGGCTCGCCGAAGAACACATCGGCGCCCTGGTCGGCGAAGGCGATCAGCTCGCGCAGGATGACACCCGCCGTGGCCCCCGAGAGTCCGCCGAGACTCTTGAGCTCGGGCTTGCCCGCGTCGCTGACGAGCCACTGGAGCACCGCACGCAGATCGGTGAGGTCGACGAGCGGCAGGCCCGCCTGGTCCGCGTAGTGGAAGACGAGACCGAGGCTCGACTCCTGCGTCGGGTTGAGGCCGAGCACCTTGGAGAGCAGCAGCGGCCCGAAGCTCGAGATCGTCGCTCGGATCGGGATGCCGATTCCCTGGCCTCCGAGCGTGTAATACTCGGTGGGGGATGCCGCGGCCGCCCAGTGCTGTCCGATGCTCTTCGTGCGCTCGAGGAGCTTGTCGTTCGGCTCCCCCGGGCTCGCGATGCCGGAGAGGTCGCCCTTGATGTCGGCGGCGAACACCGGCACGCCGTTGGCGGAGAGCTGCTCGGCGAGCACCTGGAGGGTCTTGGTCTTGCCGGTGCCCGTGGCGCCGGCGACGAGACCGTGGCGGTTGACCATGGCGATCGGGATGCGCACCGGCACGTCGGCGAGCGGGTCGCCGTTGACGAGGGCGCCCATCTCCAGGGCGGGGCCGTCGAAGGTGTAACCGGCCTTGATGGTGGCGATCTCGTCGGCACCCAGCGGACCGCGGATCGAGCTTGTCGAGATCTCACCCGCGTCCTTCGTCGGTGAGGTCTCGACGGGCTCAACCCGCTTCTCGGCGGCGAGCGCCGCCTCCGCCTCGGCGAGGGCCTTCTTCGCTGCTTCGACCTGGGCTGCGGCATCCGTCATGGTGCCTAGTTTATGGACAGACCGAGCACTCCCGAGGGCAACGGGTCGAAGCCGAGGCGCGCGTAGAAGGCGACGGCGCCGGTGTTCGCGGGGTCGACACCGAGATGCACTCCCGGCACGCCCCGCGCGCGGAGCTCCCCGACGAAGTGGTCGATGAGCGCCCGACCCCAGCCGCGTCCTTGCGCCTCCGGCAGGAGGTCGATGTGGAGGTGCGCGGGGTACCGGTCGAGTTCGGGCACGAGCATCCGTTCCGGCTCGAGGCCGGCCCGGATCGGGTCGCGGTCGCGCGGGTCGTCATCGTCGGCCCAGCGCGCGGCGAAGCCCGGCATCCACTGCTCCCGGTAGCGAGCGACGAAGTCCGCCGTGTCCGCGGTGCCGAGAACGTAGCCGATCGGCCCGGTGCCCTCGTCGAGCACGAACGCGAGCTCCGGCTCGAGCGCGAGATACGGGCGGGCCCAGACGTCGGGCACGAGGTCGTCGCTCGAGTGCACGCCCCGAGCATCCTGCCCCGCCGCCCCGGTGCGCACGCAGATGTCGTCGATCGCCGCGGCATCCGCGGATCGGGCAAGACGGATCACGGTGCTCCGTTTATCCTCGTGAGATCTCGACGGGCTCGAACCGCGTCGGCGGGTCAGCGCGCGAGGCGATCCTCGAACCCCCAGGGCTGACCGTAGCCGCCGTCGGCCTCGGGCGCCGCCATGAGATCGAGGAACGGCTTCGCGTCGAAGGCCTCGGGCCCGAGCACACCGCTGCCGCTCCAGACCCCGGTGCCGAGCAGCTCGAGCGCGATCACCGGGTTGAGGGCGGTCTGCCACACCACGCACTGGCTCTCGTACTCGGCCATCGTCCACTCGTTGTCGCTCACGTGGTACAGGTAGACCTCGCGGGGGGAGCCATCGACGCCGGTGCCGGTGACCCAGAGGCCGGCGCACGTCTTGCCGGTCATCCGGGGACCGAGCGTGGCGGGGTCGGGCAGGCCGGCGGCGACGACATCGCGCGGGGCGACCATCACCGGGCCGTCGGCCGAGCGCACCTTGAGCGGGGCGGTCTTGTCGAGACCGAGCTGGTGGAGCGTCTTGAGGATGCCGATGAACTCCTCGCCGAGCCCGTACTTGAACGTCACGCGCTTGGCGTCGACCCAGCGCGGCATGAGGAGCACCTCCTCGTGCTCGACGTTGACGCACTCGACCGGGCCGATGCCCTCGGGGAACACGAAGACCTCGGGCTCGCTGAACGGCGGCGTCGTGAACCAGCCGCGATCCTTCTCCCAGATAACGGGAGGGTTGAGGCACTCCTCGATCGTGGTCCAGATGCTGAAGCTCGGCGCGAAGATCTCGTTGCCGGCCTCGTCGCGCACGACGAGGTTGGCGCCGTCGCGGGTGCCGAGCTCGTCGATGTCGCTGAAGAGGTGGTCGGCGGCGTAGCGCGCGAACACGTCACTGAGCCCCGGCTCGACCCCCATCCCGACGAGCGCGAGACGCCCGGCCTTCTCCCAGTCCGGCGCCTGCGCGAACTGGTCGTCGCCGAGCTTGACGCCGGTCTCCGCATGGGGGTTGGTGGGATGCGGCTCGCTCAAGCTCATCGCCATGTCGAGGTAGTCGGCCCCCGCGGCGAGCGCCCCCGCGAAGATCGTCGGCACGAACTTGGGCTCCACGGCGTTCATCACGTGGGTGGCCCCGTGCTCTCGGGCGACCGCGGCCACGCTCTCGGGGTCGGAGGCGTCGATCCGGGACGCGACGAAGCGGCTTCCCTGCGCGCCGTGCTTCGCCTCGATCCAGGCGATCGTGCGCTCGGCCCGCGAGAGGTCGTAGTCGCTCACGATGATCGTTTCGAAGAAGCTGCGGCGGGCGGCGATCTTGGCGATCGCATCGCCGACGCCACCGGCGCCGACCAGGAGGATTCTCATACCCTGACGCTACTGGGCCGCCACGGCACGCGCCACGACTCTCTCCCCAAGCGCGTGGCGAAGGGCGCCCAGAGGAGCACCGCGACGGCAGCGCCGAGCAGCGCCCCACCCACCGTGTCGGAGACCCAGTGCGCGCCGAGATAGGTGCGGCTGAGGGCCATGAGCACGACCCAGACGCAGCCCGCGTACCAGACCCAGGTGCGGCCGACGACGAAGGCGAGCGCGACCGCGAGGGTCGCGGCATTGGTGACATGCCCCGACGGGAATGACCCGGTGTCGACGGTCACGAGGATGTCCGGGGGGCGCGCGCGATCGAAGGCCGCCTTGAGGAGATGAACCAGGCCGGCGCTCGCGATCGTCGCCAGCAGGAAGTAGACCGCGCCCCACGGGCGCCCGAAGAGCACGAGAAGAACCGTCGTGAGAACGGGGATCACGAATGCGCCCAGAATGCCGCCCCCGACCGTGTTCATCACGAGCGAGGGCACGAGCCAGAGGGTGCTGCGATGCTCGGTGATCTCCTCCATCCACGCGGCGTCGAGCCCGAAGGGACTCGCGCGGAGCGTGACCACGAGGCCGAGACCGAGGGCCGCGACCAGAGCCGTGCTGCCGCTGACGACCGGCCACCAGCGGGTCGCTCGGGCACGAGTGCGGGGCTCGGGCGTCGGCATCCCCCCAACCTACTCGGCGCCTGGCGGGGTCAGCGCGAGAGCGCGGGCACGGTCCAGGGACGCACGACCGTCCACAGCACGATCACGGAGATCGTGGCGGTGAGGCCCATGATCGCGCCCATCGGGATCGCCGAGGTGATGCCGAAGAGTCCGACGACGGGCGAGATGAGGCCCGCGAGGCCGAAGTTGAGGGCGCCGAGGAGGGAGGCCGCGGTGCCCGCTTCCGATCCGTGACCGGCGAGGGCGAGCACCTGGGTGCAGGGGAACGTGAAACCGCACGCCGTGATGAAGAACCACAGCGGCACGAGCACGCCCGCAAAACCGGCGCCCGCGGCATCCAGCACCACGATCGCCGCGGCCGCGAGCACGAGCGCGGAAAGAGCTCCCGCGAGAATCCACTGCGGGCCGATGAACCGCGCGAGGAAGGAGCTCGCCTGCACGCCGCCGACCACGCCGAGCGAGTTCACCGCGAAGAGCAGGCCGAACTGCTGGGGATCGAGGCCGTAGACATCCTGGAACAGGAACGAGGATGACGCGAGATACGCGAAGAGGCCCGCGAACGTCAGCCCGCTCACGATCGCGACGCCGACGAAGATGCGGTCGGTGAAGAGCGCGCGATACCGCTGGCGCGTGGTCGAGTGGCCGAGGTCGACCCGGCGCGCGGGCGGGAGGGTCTCCACGATGAAGAACACGGTCGCGAGCAGAGCGAGAGCGCCGTAGACGGCGAGCACCACGAACATCCCGCGCCACGGCATGATCAGCAGCAACTGCGACCCGATCACCGGGGCGAGGATGGGCGCGAGCCCACTGACGAGCGACAGCCGCGAGAGCATTCGCACGAGCGGAAGCCCGCCGAAGAGGTCGCGCACGATCGCCATCGCGACGACGCTGCCCGCCGCCGCGCCGACCCCCTGGAAGAGGCGTCCCACGAACAGCAGTTCGATGCTCGGCGCGAAGGCGACGCCGAGGCTCGCGACCACATGGATGCTCGTCGCGACGATGAGCGGCATCCGACGCCCGACGCGGTCGCTCCACGGCCCCACGAGCAGCTGGCCGACCGCGAAGCCGAGAGTCGTGGCGGTGAGGGTGAGCTGCACGACCGCGGTCGTGGTGGCGAGGTCGGTCTCGATCTGGGGGAAGGCCGGAAGGTAGAGGTCGATCGTGAAGGAGCCGAGGGCGGTCAGGGCGCCGAGCACGATCACGTAGACGAGCCGCTGGCGCGGGGTGAGGGAGTCACCGGGGTGGACGACGACGGTCAATGCGTGGGATTCAATTCTGGTGGTGGGCGGGTGCAGCCTCTCAGCCTACTGCGGCCGCTGGGTCCGCCAGGAGCGCAGCGAAGGCGAGCTCGGCCGCGCCGATCATCAGCAGGTCATCGCCGAGCCCGGCCGACTCGAGGCGCACGTCCTCCCACGCGGCGCGCACGGTGTGCGCCTCCACGAGCCGGTCGAGATCGTCGGAGTCCGAGGCGCGCACGGTCGCGAGGAACCCGCCGAACAGCACGAGAGAGGGACCGAGCACATTGATCGCGTTGCTCACCGCCACGCTGAGCACGCGCCGCTGGCGGGCGAGCTCCTCGACGATCGGGCCGTCGGATGCCGCCAGGAGAACCCGACGCAGCTGCGGCTCGTCGGCGCCGGCGAGTCCGGCCGCGGCGAGGAGCCGCGCGCGGCTCACCTCGTCTTCGAGGGTGCCCGCGGGACTGAGTCGATCGCGGGAATCGGTGACGCCGGGCCGGTTCTGGCCGAACTCCCCCGCGTACCCGCCCACGCCGCCGAGCGGTCGCCCGTCGACGATGACCCCGCCGCCGATGCCGCTCGCGCCGCCGTTGAGATAGACCAGGTCGTCGACGCCGCGTCCCGCGCCGAAGAGGTGCTCGGCGAGCGCCCCGAGACTCGCGTCGTTGCCGGCGAGGGCACGGATGCCGGTGCGCTCCTCCATGAGCGCGGCGATCGGGGCATCCGTCCAGTCCAGGTGCGGGGCCCAGCGCACGAGGCCGTCGCCCGCGCGCACGAGGCCGGGGACGGCGAGCCCCAGACCGACGATGCGGCGGGCGCCGAGCATCCCGTGCAGGTCGTCGATGATCGCGGCGACGATCTCGGTCGCCTCCTCGGGGGTGACCGGATGATCGACCTCATGCCGCACCCGGTGCTCCACCCGCGCATCCAGACCGACGAGGCCCACGGTGATCGCGTCGAGCTCCGGATTCACGGCGATCGCCACGGGGCCGGGATGCGGTCGCACCTGCGGCGAGGGGCGACCGCGGCGGTTCGTCGGCTCGGGATCGCCCTCGACGACGAGTCCCAGGTCGGTGAGTTCACCGACGAGTGCGGCGATCGTGGAGCGATTGAGGCCCGTCGCCGCGGTGAGCGCCGACCGCGAGAGCCCGGCGCTGCGGTGCACGAGCGAGAGCACGGAGCCGAGGTTGTCGCGCCGCACCGAGTCGTTGCTCGAGCCGCGCGGGCCTGCGGGTTCGGTCGTCACCCGCTCACCCTAACGCTCGACAGATCCTCTGTCATGGATTATGTTCCTAATGTCAACAAATCATCGACGACGCTGAAGGACCCACCATGACCCCCACCCCCACCCGTGCCGACAAGTTCTCCTTCGGCCTCTGGACCATCGGCTACAACGGGGCCGACCCCTTCGGCGGCCCCACCCGCGCGCCCCTCGACGTCGTGCACGCGGTCGAGAAGCTCAGCGAGCTCGGCGCCTACGGCCTCACCTTCCACGACGACGACCTGTGGGCCTTCGGCTCGACGGATGCCGAGCGCCAGACCCAGATCGACCGCCTGAAGAAGGCCCTCGCCGACACCGGGCTGATCATCCCCATGATCACCACGAACCTCTTCAGCCAGCCGGTGTTCAAGGACGGCGGCTTCACCTCCAACGACCGCGCGGTGCGTCGCTACGCCCTGCGCAAGGTGCTGCGCAACATCGACCTCGCCGCCGAACTCGGAGCCAAGACCTTCGTGATGTGGGGCGGACGCGAGGGGGCCGAGTACGACGCGGCCAAGGACATCCGTCAGGCGCTTGAGCGCTACCGCGAGGCCGTCAACCTGCTCGGCGACTACGTCACCGACCAGGGCTACGACCTGAAGTTCGCGATCGAGCCCAAGCCCAACGAGCCTCGCGGCGACATCCTGCTGCCCACGGTCGGGCACGCACTCGCCTTCATCAACTCGCTCGAGCGCCCCGAGCTCGTGGGCCTCAACCCCGAGGTCGGGCACGAGCAGATGGCGGGCCTCAACTTCGCCGCCGGCATCGCCCAGGCGCTCTACCACGACAAGCTGTTCCACATCGACCTCAACGGCCAGCGCGGCATCAAGTACGACCAGGACCTCGTGTTCGGGCACGGCGACCTGCACAACGCGTTCGCTCTCGTCGACCTGCTCGAGAACGGCGGCCCGGGCGGCGGGCAGGCCTACACGGGCCCGCGCCACTTCGACTACAAGCCCTCGCGCACCGAGGACGAGACCGGCGTCTGGGACTCCGCGGCCGCCAACATGCGCACGTACCTGCTGCTCAAGGAGCGCGCCGCGGCCTTCCGCGCCGACCCCGAGGTGCAGGAGGCGCTCGCCGCGTCGCGCGTGGCCGAGCTGAGCGAGCCGACCGCGCCCGAGGGCTACAAGGCCCTGCTGGCCGACCGCAGCGCCTATGAGGACTTCGACCCGAGCAGCTACTTCAACGGCAAGGGGTTCGGCTTCGTGCGCCTGCAGCAGCTCGCGACCGAGCACCTTCTTGGCGCGCGGTAAGTCGTGACACTCGCGACACCCACCCCCAATGTCGTGTTCGTAACTCAGGCACGGAGCCCCGGAACAGACGGGATGGTCGCCTGGCTCGGGCGTTCCGTTGCTCTCTGCCTGAGTTATGGCACGCGAAGCACGGTGACGACGTGACGCTCGTGATGGGCGTCGACTCCTCGACGCAGTCCTGCAAGGTCCTGATCGTGGATGCCACGACCGGCGCCGTGGTGCGCGAGGGCCGCGCCGCTCATGCGCCCGGCACCGAGGTCGACCCGGAGACGTGGTGGACGGCGCTGACGTCCGCGATCGCCGCGGCCGGAGGGCTCGACGATGTCGTGGCGATCTCCGTGGGCGGGCAGCAGCACGGCATGGTGGTGCTCGATGACGGGGGCCGGGTCATCCGGCCCGCCCTGCTCTGGAACGACACCCGGTCGGCGGCGGCGGCGGTCGCGCTCGCTGCGGAGGTGCCCGACATCGTCGAGCGCACCGGCTCGGTGCCGGTGGCGAGCTTCACGTCGACCAAGCTGCGGTGGCTGCGCGATCATGAGCCCGAGAGCGCGGCACGGGTCGCCGCCGTCGCCCTCCCGCACGACTGGCTGACGTGGCGGCTGCGCGGCTTCGGCCCGGAGAACCCGCGGCTCGACGCGCTCACGACCGACCGCTCCGACGCGAGCGGCACGGGCTACTTCAGCCCGGCGACGGGGGAGTACGACCGCGAGGTGCTCACCCTCGCCCTCGGGCACGACGCGGTGCTGCCGCGCGTGCTCGGCCCGGCCGAGTCGGCGGGCCGCGTCGACGGCCTCGTCATCGGGGTGGGCGCCGGCGACAACGCGGGTGCCGCGCTCGGTCTCGGCGCGGTCGAGGGCGACGTGGTCGTGTCGATCGGCACGAGCGGCACGGTGTTCGCCGTCACCGGCACGCCGGTGGCCGACCCGACCGGCACGATCGCCGGCTTCGCGGATGCCAGCGGCCTGGTCCTCCCGCTCGTCGCGACCCTCAACGCGGCGCGCGTGCTCGACTCGGTCGCGGCCCTGCTCGGCGTCGACCACGATGAGCTCGGCCGACTCGCGCTCGAGGCGGAGCCCGGCTCCGGCGGACTCGTGCTCCAGCCCTGGTTCGAGGGCGAGCGCACGCCCAACCGTCCGGATGCCACTGCGACCCTCTTCGGCATGACCCTCGCGTCCACGACCCGCGCCGACCTCGCCCGAGCCGCGATCGAGGGCCTGCTGTGCGGACTCGCCGCGGGACTGGACGCCGTCGTCGACGCGGGCGTGGTTGCGCGACGGATCCTGCTGATCGGCGGGGCCGCGCAGAACCCGGCCGTGTCATCCATCGCCGCGCAGGTGTTCGACCTGCCGGTCGTGGTCCCGACCCCGGGTGAGTATGTCGCTCTCGGCGCCGCCGTTCAGGCGGCGTGGGCCCTGACCGGGCAGCGGCCGGTCTGGCCGGTCGCGACGGTGGCGGAGCCCGCCCCGGACTTCCGGCCGATCATCCGCGAGCAGTACTCCGCGCGGCTCTAGGCTGGGCGTCGAACACTGGGCTGTCGAACCCCGGAGGAGACCCATGCCGCTCACCGACCTGTCGCTCGCCGAACTGCGCGAGTATCGCCCGGAGATCACCGGCCCCGCCGACTTCGACACGTTCTGGGCGAACACGCTCGCCGAGTCCCGCGCGGTCGGCGGCGAGACCGTGATCGTGCCCGCCGACACTCCCGTGACCGAACTCATCGTCGAGGATCTGACGTTCCCCGGATTCGCCGGGGAGCCCATCCGGGGCTGGATCACCCGCCCTCGGGCGAGCGGTCCGCTGCCCACGGTCGTGCAGTACGTCGGCTACGGCGGCGGACGCGGGCTCGCCCACGAGGATCTCGCCTGGGCGGCGAGCGGCTTCGTGCACGTGCTCATGGACACCCGGGGCCAGGGCAGTGCCCACGGGTCGGGCGGCGACACCCCCGACCCGCACGGCTCCGGCCCGGCCTTCCCGGGGTTCATGACGCGGGGGCTCGAGAGCCGCGACACCTACTACTACCGCCGGGTCTACACGGACGCCGTGCGCCTGATCGACGCCGTGCGCACCTTCGACTTCGTGGATGCCACGGCGATCGCCGTGACGGGTGGCAGCCAGGGCGGGGCGATCAGCCTCGCGGCCGCCGGTCTCGCCGAGGGGCTTCTCGGGGTGATGCCGGATGTTCCGTTCCTGTGCGACTTCCGCCGCTCCGTCGAGCTCACCCCGGACGCCCCGTTCACCGAATTGCGGCAGTACCTCGCGACGCACCGGGACGTCGTCGACGACGTGTTCGAGACCCTCTCCTACTTCGACGGGGCCGCTCTCGGTCGCCGGGCCACGGCGCCGGCGCGCTTCTCGGTGGGTCTGATGGATCCGATCGTGCTGCCCTCCACGGTGTTCGCCGCCTTCAACAACTACGGCGGGGCGCACAAGCAGATCGACGTCTACGAGTTCAACGGCCACGAGGGCGGCGGCGGTCACCAGTTCGTGCGCCAGGCCCAGTGGTTGCGCGCACGCCTAGGCTGAGGCTGGCTCAGGCCGAGTGCCGCCAGATGAGCTCGGTCGGCAGCAGCGTGCCGACCATCTCCGGCGGCGTGCCGTTGACCAGGTCGAGCACGATGGACGCGGCCTCGCGCCCGAGAAGATCGGCTGGCTGGCGAACCGTGGAGAGCAGCGGCTCGCACCGCATCGCCCAGTCGCTGTCGTCGAACCCGACGATTCCGACGTCGTCGGGGATGCGGCGGCCGGCGGCACGCAGCACATCGATGGCCCCGGCGGCGATGGCATCCGAGGCCGCGAACACGCCGTCGATCGCCGGTTCGCGCTCCAGGAGCGCGCGCATCCCGTCGACGCCCGTCTGGCGGGAGTAGAGCGGGAAGTCGACGACGAGTCTCTCGTCGAATCGGTCGCCGAGGGCATCGCGGAATCCGGCGAGCCGATCGGCCCCGGAGTCGCGGTCGAGGGCGGCGGCGATCATCCCGATCCTCGTGCGACCCGTGCCGACCAGGCCGGTCGTGACGTCCCGGGCGGCCGTGCGATTGTCGATGCCGACGTACGGGATCTCGGGCACGTCCGACGGGTGGCCTACGGTGACCGCGGGGAGCCCGATCTGCGCGATCGCCAGGGCGATCGGGTCGTGCTCGCGGGCCGAGACGATGATCGCGCCGTCGACGAAGCCGCCGCGCAGGAAGTCCGCGACCCGGGCCGAGTCGCGGTCCGACCCGATGATGAGGCACACCAGCTGGTAGTCGTCCTCGGAGAGCCTCTCGTTGGTGCCCAGCAGGATCGCGCCGATGTTGGGGTCCTCGAGGAACACGGAGTGGGGCTCGTGCACGATGAGCCCGACGGCCCGCGTGCGCCGGGAGGCGAGGTTGCGGGCGGCCATGTTGCGCACGTAGCCGACCTTGGCGATCGCGAGTTCGATCGCCACGCGAGCGGAGTCGGAGACGTACGGCTCCCCGTTGAGGAACCGCGAGACGGTGCCGCGGGAGACCTTGGCCTCCTCGGCGACATCGAAGATGGTCGCGCGCTTCGGGCGAGCTCCCGGCTGTCGCATGAGGCCATGCTACCGGCGTGGAGGTGCCGCAGGCGGTCGATCCGTGAGCGCTCCCAATTGACAGTGTCCGCGGCCTCCCGATAGCCTCGGCGTGTACCCGTTCGCACGAGCGGGTTTTTTTGAATCACTCTCTGTGCACGTTCACAGAACGCACCCCTCACAGGCACCCCGGGAGGCAGTTGTGAAGCGACACCGCGTCTCCCCCGCGGCCCGCGGCTGGCAGGGTGACGGCCTCGTTCTCGGCTGCGACTACAACCCGGAGCAGTGGCCTCGGGATGTCTGGCCGCTCGATGTGGCGCTCATGGTCGAGGCCGGCGTCGACCTCGTCGCGATCAACATCTTCGGGTGGGCCTCGCTCGAGCCGCGGGCCGGCGAGTACGACTTCGACGCCCTCGATGCGGTGATCGAGCTGCTGCACGAGAACGGCATCCGCATCAATCTGGGCACCGGCACCTCGTCACCGCCGCCGTGGCTCTCCACGCAGCATCCCGAGATCCTGCCGACGATGGCCGACGGCACCCGGCGGTGGCCGGGCGGCCGACAGGGCTGGTGCCCGAGCTCTCCCGTGTTCCGGGAGCACGCGATGCGGCTCGTCACCGCGGTGGCGCAGCGCTACGGCTCGCACCCGGCGGTGGCGCTCTGGCACGTGTCGAACGAGCTCGGCTGCCACAACTCGCACTGCTACTGCGACGTCTCGGCCGCGGCGTTCCGCCGGTGGCTCGAACAGCGTTACGCCTCGATCGAGAACCTCAACGACGCGTGGGGAACGACGTTCTGGAGCCAGCGCTACGGCACGTGGGAGGAGATCCTTCCGCCTCGCGCGACCCTGTCGGCGAGCAACCCCGCCCATCGACTCGA
Source organism: Synechococcus sp. UW140 (assembly GCA_943367555.1). Classification (GTDB taxonomy): domain Bacteria; phylum Actinomycetota; class Actinomycetes; order Actinomycetales; family Microbacteriaceae; genus Rhodoglobus. The sequence goes on from CALRJN020000018.1 coordinate 27,627, forward strand.
CTTCGACCGGTTCTGCAGCGACGAGCTGCTCGGTTACTACCGCGATGAGCTCGCGATCCTGCGCGCCGCGAGCTCCATCCCGGTGACGACGAACTTCATGATCACGGCCCACATCCGCACCCAGGACTACTGGCGCTGGGCTCCCGAGATGGACCTCATCGCGAACGACCACTACCTCGACCACCGGCTGGCGCATCCCGAACGCGAACTGTCGTTCTCGGCCGACCTGACCCGTGGGCTCGCGGGCGGCGATCCCTGGATGCTCATGGAGACGTCGACGAGCGCGGTGAGCTGGCAGCCCCGCAACCACGCGAAGGTGCCCGGGGAGTTGGCGCGAACGGTCGCGAGCCACGTCGCGCGTGGTGCCGACGGCGTGTGCTTCTTCCAGTGGCGCGCGTCGCGGCAGGGCGCCGAGAAGTTCCATTCCGCGATGATTCCGCACGCCGGCACCGACTCGAAGATCTGGCGGGAGACGCTCGCCCTGAGCGCCATGCTCGACCAGCTCGCCCCGGTGAGCGGAAGCCGGGTCGAGTCTCGCGTCGCCCTCGTCTTCAGCTGGGAGGCGTGGTGGGCGAGCGAATCCGACACGCACCCGTCGGGGGCGCTGCGGTATCTCGAGCAGGCGCACCGGGCCTACGGCGCCCTGCGCGCGCAGGGCGTCACGGTCGACCTCGTGCCGCCGGGGGCCGACCTCGCCGACTACGCCCTCGTGGTCGTACCGGCGCTCTACACGCTCACCGACGCGGAGGCGGCCACGGTGACGCAGTACGTCGCGGACGGCGGTCACGCGCTCATCACCTTCTTCTCCGGGCTCGCCGACGAGGATCTTCGACTGCGGGTGGATGCCCGTGCCGCCGTTCCTCCCGGCGCCTTCACCGACGTGCTCGGCGCCTGGACGGAGGAGTTCTTCCCGCTCGCCGCGGACGAGACCGTGACGCTCACCGACGGGGCATCCGCGAGCCTCTGGACCGAGGTCGTGCGCCCGACCGGCGCGGCGACGGTCTCGAGGTTCGCCGACGGCCCGACCGCCGGGCATCCCGCAGTGACGACCCACGACTACGGCGACGGTCGGGCGACCTACGTGGCCACTCAGCTCGATGAGGCCGCCTATGCCGAGGTCATGGGCGGGGCGCTCCGTGACGCCGGGGTCAGCGTGTCCACGCTCGGGCCCGACGTCGAGTGCGTCGTGCGCAGCAGTGAGACCGACCGGTTCCTCTTCGTCATCAACCACTCCGGGAACGAGGTCCGTGTCGCCGGGTCGGGCATCGAGCTCACCACCGGGGCGATCATCGACGGCCTCCTCCCGGTGCCGGCCGGCGGCGTGCGGGTGCTGCGCGAGGCGACCGCGTAGAAGGTCGGGCTCCTAGAGTCGCACCGCGTGCAGCACGAGCGCCTGCTGCGCCTGGAGCGCGGGCCACGCCACGCCGACCGTGCCGAGCACGCCGCCCGTCAGGATGATCCCTCCCGCGTCGAGCCACGGCGGCACGCCATGGAAGAAGCTCACGGGGGCGCCGAGATCGACCGGCTCGATGCGGTAGTCGGCGTCAGCGTCGAGTCCCGGCAGGATCAGGCCGGCGTTCGTGGCGTCGCGCGGCGCCTCGAGGCAGACCGCGGCGAACAACGCCTCCGAGCCATCCTCTGCCACGACGCCGTGGAGCTCCAGGGCGGGGTCAGCCGGATCGGCCCGCACCACGGTTCCGGAGTGCAGGAGGGCGCGGTGACGTCGGTACGCGGCGATCCACGTCGTCACGGCCGCGAGGTCCTCGTCGCTCGTCTCGGTGAGATCCCACTCGATTCCCGCGGAGCCGAAGAATGCCGTCGCCAGGCGGAATCCGAGGTCGGTGGCTCGTCCCGTCGTGTGGGCGACGTCGGCTCCGAGGTGGCTTCCGATCAGCTCCGGCGGCACCACGATCGAGGTGTACCGCTGGATGCGCTGACGCTCGAGCGGGTCGTTCGTGTCGCTCGCCCAGATCCGGTCGGCGAACTCGAGCACGCCGAGGTCGGTGCGCGCCCCACCGGACGAGCAGGACTCGATCTCGAGGCCCGGGTACCGCTCGATCAGCTCGGCCATCAGCCGCCAGGTCGCGAGGGTCTGCCGATGGGTCGAGCCGCCCAGAAGATCGCGGTTCTGGTCCCACTTGAGGTAGGCGATGTCGTACTCGTCGAGCAGGGCGCACAACTGGTCGCGAATCGCGGCGTACGCCGCGGGGTGGGCGAGGTCGAGGGCAAACTGCTGCCGCCAGGGCTGGGGCAGGCGACGCGGCGAGCCCGTGAGCACCCAGTCCGGATGCGCGCGCGCCAGATCGGAGTCGAGGCTGACCATCTCGGGCTCCACCCACAGCCCGAAGTCCATGCCGAGGGACCGCACGTGGTCGATGAGGGGGCTCAGTCCGCCCGGCCAGCGCACGGGGTCGACGGTCCAGTCACCGAGCGCGCGCGTGTCATCAGTGCGGCCGGTCATCCACCCGTCATCGAGCACGAATCGCTCGACCCCGACGGACGCCGCCCGGCTCGCCAGCCGGGTGAGGTGGTCCAGGTCGTGGTCGAAGTACACGGCCTCCCAGGTGTTGAGGATGACGGGGCGGGGAGGCAGGGGGGAGCCCCGCAGAGTGCGACGCCGCCTCGTCCAGCGGTGGAACCTCTCGGAGACGCCGTCGAGCCCCGCCGGCGACCAGGAGGCGAGCACCTGGGGGGTCGCGTACTGCTCGCCCTGCTCGAGGGTGATCTCACCGGGCGAGAGAAGCTCGGCGGCGCCGAGCACCGCCTGGCCGGTCGCGTGCGACTCCGCAGACATGTCGTGGTCGCCGCTGAACGCGAGGTGCACGGCCCAGACCTCGCCCTGGCGGAACCCGAACCCCGTGGTTCCCGCGGCGAAGACCTCCGGGCTGTCGTGGCCGTTGCGGCCGTGGCGGGTCTGGCGGCTCCAGGTGCCGTGGGCGAGCTCGCGGCGCTGGGGGCGGCGCTCGAACGACCAACGGCCGGTGACATCCAGGATCTCGCGAGCGCGCGGCGGGATCGGAATGCTGATCCCCAGTCGACCGAGGCTCAGGGTCCCGCCCCGGTTCGTCAGGACCGCGCGCAGCGCGAGGACTCCTTCGTCGGAGAGGGAGACCTCGATCCTGACCTCGAGGCCGGCCTCCTCGTCGGCGACCGTGACGATCACGGTGGTCGCGTCGGGGCGGGCGACGTCGCGGAGGGTGAACGACGGCTCGAGGGTCATCGGGCCGCGATGAGCCGAGACTCCCGGGGTGCCGCTCCAGCCCTCGCTCGCGACGGGGATCAGGCTGAGCAGGGCGGGGCCGTCGATCGAGCTCGGCGGGATCGCGACCACCTGGGCGGCGGCGAGTGCCTCGAGCTGGTCGTGGCCGAGCTCACCGAGATCGGCGCCCCAGTGCAGAAAAAGGGGTACCCCCGGACCCCGGGCATCCAGCAGAACGCTGGAGCCCGAGGCCCGGAGGTGGATGATGCTGGTGGTGATGATGTGTGACTACTCCGCGACGGGGATGGACTGTGCCTTCAGCGCCGCGATCGTCTTCTCGGTTCCGGTGGCCAGCGCATCCGCCAGCGTACCGGTGCCGCCCAGAACCGTGCCGAATGCGTCAGAGACGTCGGTGTAGGTCTGGGTCATCGTCGGTCCCCACACGAAGTTGGGGATGACCTGAGCGGAGGCCTCGGAGAAGACGTCGTAGATCTTCTGTCCGCCGTAGAACTCCTGCGGGGCCGTGAAGACCGGCAGCGTCGCGCCATCCTTCGAGGCCGGGTACAGACCACCGAGCTCGTTGGCCAGAGCCAGCGCCTCGGGGTCGGTGTTCAGCCACAGGGCGAACTGCGCGGCCTCGTACGGGTGCTTCGAGCCCTTGAGCACCGCGGTGGACGAGCCACCCCAGTTGCCCGCGGCGTTGTCGCCCGCGTTCCACTGCGGCATGAGGGCCACGGCCCACTTGCCCGAGGTGTCGGGGGCACCGCTCTTGATGGTGCCGGCACCCCAGACCGCGGAGATCCAGGTCCACTGAGCGCCCGTGTTGAACGAGGCGTTCCACTCGTCGGAGAACGACGCGAGGGTCGAGACCTCACCGCGGTCGAGCAGACCCTGCCAGTAGTCGGCGACCTCGAGCGACTCGGGGCTGGTCAGGTCGACCGTCCAGTCGGTTCCGTTGTTGGAGAACCACTGGCCGCCGCGCTGCCACACCATGCCGGCGAACCAGTTGACGTCGGTCTTCGGGAAGTTCGTGATGTACGACCCGAGCGCCTTGATCTGGGTGGCCGCCGCGGCGTACTCCTCCCACGTGGTGGGAACCGGGATGCCGGCCTGCTCGAACAGGTCAGCGCGGTAGTACATCGCGATGGGGCCGGAGTCCTGCGGGATGGCGTAGACCGCGTTGTCCTCACCGAACGTCACCTGGCTCCAGGTCCAGTCGACGAACTGGTCGCCGGCCGCGAGGATGTCGCCGCACTCGGCGATGTTCTCGAGGCCGTCCTGAACGCGGAAGTTCGGCAGAGCGTCGTACTCGACCTGGCCGAGGTCGGGCGCGTTGCCCGCCTTGATCTGGTTGAAGAAGTTCTGGTACGTGCCCGCGTTGCCGCTGGGGCCCGTCTGGAATTCGACCTGGATGTCGGGGTTCTGCTCGTTCCAGAGCGCCACGACCTGATCCATGCCGGGAACCCAGCTCGCGAAGGTGAGGTTGACGGGACCGTCAGTGGGCTCACATGCGCCCGCGGTGTCTGCGGGAGTGCTCGTGCAGCCGGCGAGCGCCAGCGCCGAAACAACGGCAACGGCTGTCGCTGCTGTGCGGAGGTTGCGATGCATTGTCTTCCTATCGTTGTGGTGTGCGCGACCCGAGTTCGAATCGCGCGGGGATGGGACCTACTTGATGCTTCCCGCGGCAAGACCGCCGCTCCAGAACCGTTGCAGGCTCAGGAAGGCGATGATGAGCGGAACGATCGACACGAACGCGCCGATCACGACGAACGACCGGAGTTCCGGATTCTGGCCGATCGCACTGTTCCACGAGTACAGACCGAGGGTCACGGGGAACAGGCTGGGATCCCGCAGCATGATGAGCGGCAGGAAGAAGTTGTTCCAGATCGCGACGAACTGGAAGAGGAAGATCGTGACGAGCGCGGGCGCCATGAGACGCGTCGCCACGGTGAAGAAGGTGCGCACCTCGTTCGAACCGTCGAGGCGGGCGGCCTCGAGCAGTTCGTCGGGCACGCTCGACGCCGCGTAGATCCGGGCGAGGTACACCCCGAACGGGCTCACGATGCTGGGGAGGAAGACCGCCCAGAAGGTGTTGGTGAGTCCGACCTGGCTGAAGATCAGGAACAGCGGCAACGCGAGCGCGGTCGCGGGAACGAGAACACCGGAGAGCACGACGTTGAAGACGGCCTCGCGTCCGCGGAACCCGTACTTCGCGAGCGCGTATCCGCACATCGCCGCGATGACCGTGCCGATGAAGGCGCCGGCGCCGGCGTAGAGAACGCTGTTGAGAATCCACTTGAGGAAGACGTTGCTGTTGTAGCTGAACAGTCCGCCGATGTTGCCGATGAAGTTCTGGATGGCGTCCGGCGTGAACACGAGCGCCGGGGTGGTCGTGAACTGCCCCTGCGTCTTCGTCGACGCCACGAGCAGCCACCAGATCGGGATGAGGAAGTAGAGGGTGAACACCGCCATGATCAGCATCGCGGCGGTGCGGGAGAGAAGCGGCTCCCGCTGGGATCCCCGGCGAGTGGTGCTGCGATTCAGGGTTGACGCGCTCATGCGAATGCTCGTCTCTGCGTGATCTTGAGGAAGGCGAACGAGAGCGCGAAGGTCGCGAGGGCCAGAACGACCGAGAACGCCGCAGCGAGACTGTAGTTGGGCACCGATGCCGTCGTGTAGACCGCGAGGTTCGGGGTGAACGTCGAGTTGATCGAGGTGCTGAAGCTGCGCAGCGTCTGCGGCTCGGCGAGCAGCTGCAGCGTTCCGATGATCGAGAAGACCGCGGTGAGGATGAGGGCGGGCGTCACGAGCGGGATCTTGATGCGCCAGGCGATCGCCCAGTTGCTCGCGCCATCGATCTTGGCCGCCTCATAGATCTCGGTCGGGATCGCGAGCAGCGCCGAGTAGATGATGAGCATGTTGTAGCCGACGTACACCCACGTGACGATGTTGGCGATCGACCAGAGCACGAGATCGGCCCCGAGGAAGGCGACGTTCTGGGTGACCGCGCTGAACGGGGAGAGCGACGGCGAGTAGAGGAAGCCCCACATGATCGCCGCGATCACGCCGGGAACGGCGTAGGGCGCGAAGAAGGCGAGTCGGAAGAACTTCTTGCCCTTGAGCAGGGGCGAGTCGAGCAGCAGAGCGAAGAGCAGGGCCAGCCCGAGCATGATGGGCACCTGCACGATTCCGAAGAGAAGCACGCGCAGCACCGAGGCCCAGAAGTCGGTGGCCTGGAAGACGGCGATGTACTGGGTCAGTCCGCCGAAGACGGTTGTCGCGGGTCCGAAGGTGCCTTCGCGCTCCACGGTGAGGAACGACTGGTAGATCGCGTAGCCGATCGGGATCACGTAGAACAGCACGTAGAGCAGCATGAACGGCCCGATGAAGATCGCGATCGCCCTGCCGTGTCCGAGCTTGGCGCGACGCGGAGCGCCGGCGCGAGGCCCCCCGCGGGCGATCTGCCCTGATGCCGCCGTCATCGCATGTGCCCCGATCATCGTTGGTCTGGTGCAGGTAGCGGCCCCATCGAGGGGCCGTGGAGCGTTCCGTCCGCCGCGGCGAGGGTTCTGCCGCGGTTTCTGTGAACGCTCCCATCTTATTCACGCATTTTTCGACGTGTCAACCGAAAGGGGGCCACAGACCCGCGATCGGTGGATCGCGGGTCTCTGGCCCCGGCGTTCAGGGCCTTACTTCGTCAGCGGCACGCTTCCCGCGCTGCAGTACGAGCCGGGGCTGTGCGCGGTGTGCGCGACCCTCAGCTCGGTCTCGGTGTCGCCACTGGTCACGGGGCGGAACTCGTCGCTGATCCCCCACGCGAACTGGGGCTCGTCGGGGTTGGCACGGGCGTGCTCCTCGAGGCCGAGGGGCACCAGGCGCAAGCGCTGGTCGACCCACGCGGCATCCCACGGCCCCTCGCTCATGATCTGCTCGGCCCCACGGAATTCGTAGTAGATCGTGCGACGCAGCTTGTTGCCGGTGACGGCCTCGGATCCGTGCACCACCATGACGTCGTGCACGAGCACGTCGCCCGGCTCCATCTCGACCTGCACGACGCCCGGCGCGTCCCAGCCGTACTTGTCCTTGAGGTCGCAGATGTCCACGGGCCCGAGGTGGGAGCCGGGGGCGACGCGCAGGGCGCCGGCTCCGATTCGCGACTCGTCGAGGTAGACGTCGATGTTGAAGACCCGGTAGTTGCGCGGATGCACGGCATCCTGATGCCACTCGATCGCGGCGCCATCACCCTCGTTCTTGAAGACGAGCGACTCGTAGGTGGGAACGAAGTTGGGCCCGGCGAGGCTCTCGGCGATCCCCAGCACGGCCGGGCTGCCGAGCAGTTCGAGCGAGGCCGCCTGACCCTTGTTGTGCACGTAATCGACCCGGAACATCACCCGGCCGATCGCGCGGTTGGCGTAGTGGTAGTCGACGGAGGCGGGGTCGTCGGGCGAGACCTCGCGGCCCTCGGCGACCCAGGTGGCGGCGGCATCCTGCAGGCGCACGAGAAGGTCGGCGGGGATGCGATTGCGCAGGATGAGGTACCCGTTCTCATCGAAGCTGCGCACCTCCTCCTCGCTGAGGTGGGACGAGGCGACGAGCGAATCGGCCGCGGCGGACGGGGTCATGGGTGCTCCTGTGAGGTCGGGGTGGAGAGTGCGGGGATCGGTCGAGCTCCACACGCATCCCACGTTAGGGATTACGATGCCAAAGAACATCCGCTCCCACCATAAGAAATTCCGGGATCCTCATGCACGTGGACACGAGTCAGCCGAGCTTCGGGCTTGCGAGCCAGCGCTCCCACCGGGGGCGGATGACGGTCGCCCACCAGCACGACGACATCGAGTTCAACTTCGCACCGACGCCCATGAGCTATCGCATCGACGGCACGCTCGTCGAGATCCCCGCGAACCGGATGGCGGCGTTCTGGGCCGCTCGCCCCCATCAGCTCATCGACGACGCTCCCGACGACTGGGTGCAGTGGATGACGGTGCCGCTCGGCCTGTTCCTCACCTGGACCGCGCCGACGGGGGTGACCTCGCGGCTGCTGCGGGGTGAGGTGCTGCTGCTCGACGGGGCGGACGCGGCCACCTCGCCCCTCGCCCGCCTCGAGCAGTGGCAGAACGACCTCGCCGACGGCACTCCGTGGTCGCAGGGCACGGTGCGACTCGAACTCGAGGCGTTCGTTCGGCGGCTCACGTTCGAGTCGCTCGTCGGGGTGCTCCCCTCCCCGGGGTCCGAGGCCGCCGACCGGGCGTCTCCGCTCGCAGGCCTCATGGCCGCATTCATCGCCGAGCACTCGGCGGAGCCCATCGCCGTCGCCGACGTCGCCCGCGCAGTGCACGTTCATCCCGGCTATGCGATGACCGCGTTCCGGCGCGATGTGGGAACGACGATCGGGTCGTATCTCACGCAGTGCCGGGTCGCCCACGCCCAGCGCCTGCTGCTGACGTCGACGCTCGCGGTGCAGGAGATCGGGGCCACCGTCGGCTTCCAGTCGGTGAGCCAGTTCTACGACCGCTTCCGCGCCGCGTGCGGCACGACCCCTGCGGCCTACCGACGCAGTCACGCGAGCTGACCGCGCCGAGGTAAGCCGAACGGCCCCGATTCCCGAGGGAAAAGGGGCCGTTCGGCTGACCTGAGAAGACTAGCGACCGCCGGCGCGACGCTTGTTGAACACGTCGAAGGCGACGGCGAAGAGGAGCACGAGGCCCTTCACCGCCTGCTGCCACTCGATGCCGATGCCGAGGATCGACATGCCGTTGTTGAGCACACCGATGATGAGACCACCGATGATCGCGCCGCCGATGGTGCCGACGCCGCCCTGCACGGCCGCGCCACCGATGAAGGCGGCGGAGATCGCCTCGAGCTCGAAGCCGTCACCGGCCTTCGGGCCGGCGAGGTTGAGTCGCGCCGTGAAGACGAGACCGGCGAGCGCCGCGAGGAAGCCCATGTTGACGAAGATGAAGAAGTCGACCTGGCGGGTCTTGACACCCGACAGCTCGGCGGCGTGACGGTTGCCACCGATCGCGTAGACGTGACGACCGAAGACGCTGCGGTTGGTGACGATGCCGTAGACGAGCACGAGCACCGCGAGGATGATCAGCGTGATCGGGATGCCCTTGAACACGGCGAGCGCGTAGGCGAAGGCCATGACACCCGCGGTGACGAGCACGAGCTTGGCGACGAACCAGCCGAGCGGCTCGACTTCCTGGCCGTAGCTGCGGCGCCCGGAGCGGGTGCGCACCTGCTGCACGATGAGCCCGATGACCGCGATGACCGCGATCCCCATCGTCAAGGGATCGACGGGGAACTCCCCGAACACATTCGTCAAGAACCCGTTACCGAGCGCGCGGTACTCCTCCGGGAACGAGCCGATGTTCGAGTTGCCGAGCACGACGAGCGCGAGCCCTCGGAAGATGAGCATGCCGGCCAGCGTCACGATGAAGGCTGGAATGCCGACATACGCGATCCAGAATCCCTGCCAGGCGCCCACCAGGGCTCCGATCAGCAGGGAGAGGATGATCGCGATCCACCACGGCAGCTCCATCTTCACCGCGAACACGCCGGAGACGGCGCCGATGAAGGCCGCGACCGATCCGACCGACAGGTCGATGTGACCGGCGACGATCACGATGACCATGCCGATCGCGAGGATCAGGATGTAGCCGTTCTGCACGATGAGGTTCGAGATGTTCTGCGGCCGCAGCAGGATGCCCTGCGTGAGGATCGAGAACAGCACGACGACGGCGATGAGGGCGAGGAAGATACCGTTCTTACCGAGATCGGAGACGATCGAGCTGAACCACGAGGGGCCGGCCTTGGCGACCTCGGTGGACTTGGTGGACGTGTCGGTCATGGGATTGTGTGCTCCTTGTGCGTGGTTCGCCGGGGCCCGCTAGCGGGGCGTTTCCATGGTCATGAGTTTGAGGAGGGCCTCGGGGCTGGCCTCCTGGATCGGAAGCTCGCCGGTGATGCGACCCTCCGAAAGTGCGTAGATGCGGTCGCAGATGCCCAGCAGCTCCGGCAGCTCGGACGAGATGACGATCACGCCCTTGCCCTCGGAGGCGAGGCGGTTGATGATCGTGTAGATCTCGTACTTCGCCCCGACGTCGATGCCGCGCGTGGGCTCATCGAGGATCAGCACGTCGGGGTCGGAGTAGATCCACTTCGACAGCACGACCTTCTGCTGGTTGCCGCCCGAGAGCTTACCGGTCTTGGCGAGCACCGACGGGGCCTTGATGTTCAGGCTCGCACGGTACTCGTTGGCGACCTTGTACTCCTCGTTGTCGTTGACGAGGCCCATCCGCGAGATCTTGCCGAGCGAGGCCATCGAGATGTTGCGCTTGATGTCCTCGATGAGGTTGAGCCCGTAGACCTTGCGGTCCTCGGTCGCGTAGGCGATGCCGTTCTCGATCGCTTCGGCCACGTTGCGGGTCTGGATCTCCTCGCCGTTCTTGAAGACCTTGCCGCTGATCCGGCTGCCGTAGGAGCGCCCGAAGAGGCTCATCGCGAACTCGGTGCGCCCCGCGCCCATGAGGCCCGCGATGCCGACGATCTCGCCGCGCTTGACGTTGAGGTTGACGTTGTCGACCATCACGCGGTTCGGGTCCTGCGGGTGATGGGCCGTCCAGTTCTCGACGCGGAGGATCTCCTCACCGATGTGCGGCGTGTGATCCGGATACCGGTGCTCGAGGTCGCGACCGACCATGTCCTTGATGATGCGCTCTTCGGTGACGTCGGTCTTGGCGATCGTCTCGATCGTCTTGCCATCGCGGATGACCGTGACCGTGTCGGCGATCTTCTTGATCTCGTTGAGCTTGTGGCTGATGATGATCGACGTGATGCCCTGCTCCTTGAGGTGCAGGATCAGGTCGAGCAGATGATCGGAGTCCTCGTCGTTGAGGGCGGCGGTCGGCTCGTCGAGGATGAGCAGCTTCACTCGCTTGGAGAGCGCCTTGGCGATCTCGACGAGCTGCTGCTTTCCGACGCCGATGTCGCGGATCTTGGTGGTCGGGTTCTCCCGGAGGCCGACGCGGGCCAGAAGCTTCACCGCTTCCTGGTTGGCCTTGTTCCAGTCGATGAGGCCGAAACGGCCCTTGACCTCGTTGTTGAGGAAGATGTTCTCGGCGATCGAGAGGTAAGGGCTCAGCGCGAGCTCCTGGTGGATGATGACGATGCCCTTGGCTTCACTGTGCCGGATGTCGCTGAACTCCACGACCTCGTTCTCGAACACGATGTCGCCCTCGTAGGTGCCGTGCGGGTAGACACCCGAGAGCACCTTCATGAGGGTGGACTTGCCGGCGCCGTTCTCGCCGCAGATGGCGTGGATCTCGCCGCGGGCGACCTCGAGGGTCACGTCCTGCAGGGCCTTGACGCCGGGGAAGGTCTTGGTGATGGAGCGCATCTCCAGGATGTTCGTTGTCACGTACGCGCCGACTTCCTTGTTGTGGCTTCGCTGAGCTGATTTGGTGCTGAGGGGAAGGTACCTGTGGGGGATGGTACTGGTTTACGGGTGCTGGTGGTGAGGGAATCCGAGGACTCCCCCACCACCAGCGAGGGTGGAACAGTGGTTATCGGGTCTCGTTAGAGGCCGATCTCCGCTGCGGTCCAGTAGCCCGTGTCAACGAGGGCTTCCTTGACGTTGTCCTTGACGACCGGCACCGGGCCGAGCAGGAAGGACGGGACAACGAGCTTGCCGTTGTCGTACGTCGTGGTGTCGTTGATCTCCGGCTCGGTTCCGTTGAGAACGGCCTCGGCCATTCCAGCGGCAACCTTGGCGAGCTCACGCGTGTCCTTGAAGATGGTCGCGAACTGCTCACCGGCGAGGATCGCCTTGACCGAGTCGACCTCGGCGTCCTGGCCGGAGATGATCGGCCACTCCGGACCAACCACGTAGCCGGCGTCGGTCAGCGCGGAGATGATTCCACGCGACAGGCCGTCGTACGGGGACAGAACGGCGTTGACCTTGCTGCCGTCCGAGTAGTTCGCCGTGAGGAGGTCCTCCATGCGGCTCTGAGCAACCTCACCATCCCAACGGAGGGTGGCGGCCTGCTCGATGTCGACCTGGCCGGACTTGACAACGAGGGTTCCGTCATCGATCAGCGGCTGGAGCACGTCCATGGCGCCGTTGAAGAAGAAGAACGCGTTGTTGTCGTCGAGCGAACCGGCGAACAGCTCGATGTTGAACGGGCCGGCAGGCGCGTCCGCGATCGGGGTGCCGTCGAGCTCCGTGAGGCCGAGGCCCTTGAGAAGCGTCCAGGCCTGCTGCTGTCCCACGAGGAAGTTGTCGAACGTGGCGTAGTAGTTCACGTTCTCCGAGTCGCGGATGAGGCGGTCGTACGCGATGACCGGGATGCCACCGTCAGCGGCCTCCTGGAGAACGCTGGTCAGCGTGGTGCCGTCGATCGCGGCGATGATCAGGACCTTGGCGCCCTTGGTGATCATGTTCTCGACCTGGCTGACCTGGGTGGGGATGTCGTCCTCGGCGTACTGGAGGTCGACGGTGAAGCCGGCGCCCTCGAGGGTCTCCTTCAGGGCGTTACCGTCGGCGATCCAGCGCTCCGACGACTTGGTCGGCATCGCAACGCCGATGAGGCCGCTTTCGCCACCGGTGCCGCTGTCCGCTGCCGGGGCGCAGGCCGCGAGGCCGGCAACCATGGCACCAGCAGCAACGAGAGAGAGAATAGTCCTCTTCTTCACTGTGTTTCCTTTCGATTGATGGACTGTCGGTTGTGGTGCATTGCGCCCGGTCTCGTCCATGAAGATCGGGCCTCTGACCGGGACGGATCCCGGCGAGTCTGTGGGCGACTAGGACATGGCCCCCTGGGCGGCCTGTCCGTAGACGTTCTGGTAGCGGTCGTAGAGCGAGTCGATGGCATCCTGCGGGATGGGGATGAGGGGGCCGCCGTCGCGCGCGAGCTGCACGGTGCGCGCGACATCCTCGACCATGACGGCCGCCTTGACGGCGTCACGGGGGGTGCGGCCGATCGTGAACGGGCCGTGGTTCTGCATGAGAACGGCGCGCGACCGGTGACCGTCGAGGGTCTCGACGATGCCTCGGCCGATCGAGTCGTCGCCGATGATGGCGAACGGGCCGACGGGAACCGGCCCGCCGAACTCGTCGGCCATCGCCGTGATGACGCAGGGAATGGCCTCGCCGCGCGCGGCCCAGGCGGTGGCGTACGGCGAGTGCGTGTGCACGACGCCGCCGACGGCGGGCATGTTGCGGTAGACGTAGGCGTGAGCAGCGGTGTCGCTCGAGGGCTCGCGCTCGCTGCCGGGAGTGTCCTTGACGACGTTGCCGTCGAGGTCGCAGACGATCATGTTCTCGGGACTGAGGTCGGAGTAGGCGACGCCGCTCGGCTTGATCACGAAGGCGTCGGCCCCGGGGACGCGGCCGGAGATGTTGCCGCCGGTCCACTTGACGAGGGCGTTGCGCACCAGCTCACCGTGAAGCGCGGCCACCTCTTCACGAGTTCGCGCGATCGCGACCTCGATCTCGGGGCTGAACGCGCTCATCAGACTCCATCGTCTAGTGGTTCGTGTGCTGTGGTGGACGCCCGCGAACCGGAATGTGACCGTTTCACATGACGACGATCAGAATACACACGAAACGGTCACATCTGTCAACATGCTAGGTCACCGATAGGTCACGATCTGTGGCGGGGTTCCGCGGTCGATCGCCGCACGACCAACTCGGGAACGATCGCCCCTTGGTCGACCGTGACGCCCTGCAACTCGGCGAGAAGGAGCGACACGGCTCGACGCCCGATCTCCGCGAAGTTCTGACGCACGGTCGTCAGGGGCGGGTAGAAGTGGGCGGCCTCCGGGATGTCGTCGAAGCCGACGATGCTGATGTCGCCCGGAACGTCGAGACCCGAGTCCCAGCACGCGTGCATGAGGCCCAGCGCCATCTGGTCGTTGCTCGCGAACACCGCGGTGAAGTCCCGCAGACGCAGCAACTCGAGCCCGGCGTAGTAGCCGAAGTGGGCGGTCCAGTCACCGAGGATCGGAGCGCGGGTGCGCAGATCGGCGCCGTTGATCGCGTCGAGGTAGCCCTGCATCCGGGCCTCGGCCTCGATCCAGTCCTGCGGGCCGGAGATGTGCATGATCTCGGTGTGCCCGAGGTCGATCAGGTGCTGCGTCGCCAGCCGCGCGCCCGCGACCTGGTCGACCGACAGGCTGTGCTCGGCGCCGCCGACATCCGCGTTCTGCAGGGTGACGTAGGGAACGTCGATCTCGAGCTCGCGAATCGCCTCGAGCACCCGCACCTGCGGGGCGATGACGACGATCGCCTCGACGGCCTGCGCCTGCAGGTGGTCGAGGGCGGCCTTGATCGACGGGTAGTCGCTGGACGCGACGCTCGTGACGGTGATGCGGTAGCCGGCCTCGCGCGCCGCGTGCTCGATCGCCGTGACGCTCGTCGCCGGACCGTAGTGCGCGTTCTGCGAGGTCAGCACGCCGATCGTGCGGGAACGGCTCGTGACGAGCGCGCGCGCCGCCTGATTGGGGCGGTAGCCGATCTCGTCGATGACGTCGAGCACGCGCTGCTTCGTGGAGTCCCGGATGCTGGGATGCTCGTTGAGCACGCGCGAGACGGTCTGATACGACACCCCCGCGAGCTTGGCGACGTCACGGATGTTCGGGGCGCGAACCTTCTCTGGCTCCATCGCTCGTCCGTGCTCCATCGCTCGTGTGTACGTTCACATTCCGGCTTCCATTATGCACGGGGGCGACGGACGAGCGTGACGGGGCGGCTACAGCCCCTGCGCGAGACGGTAGTACGCCGCGTTCCAGCGGACCTCCTTCTGGAAGTCGCGCAGCGTCGTGTCCTCGTCGATGACGAGCAGCTCGGCGCCGGCCATCTCGGCGAAATCGCGGAAGACATCCACGCCCACGGCGGTGGACATCACGGTGTGGTGCGCCGCGCCCGCGGTGAGCCAGCACGCGGCGCTCGTCGCGAAGTCCGGCGCGGGCTTCCACACCGCGCGACCGACCGGGAGCTTCGGCATCGGCTCGTCGAGCGGCACGTTCTCGACCACGTTGGCGACCAGCCGGAAGCGGTCGCGCATATCGCTCATCGCGACGACGACGGCGGGACCCGAATCGGCCGTGAAGACGAGGCGCACCGGGTCCTCCTTGCCGCCGATGCCGAGCGGGTGGATCTCGAGGCTGGGCTTGGCGGTGGTCAGCGACGGGCTCACCTCGAGCATGTGGGCGCCGAGGATCTTCTCCTCGCCGGGCGTGAGGTGGTAGGTGTAATCCTCCATGAGGGAGGCCCCGCCGGGCAGGCCCGCGCCCATCACGTTCGCGACCCGCACGAGGATGGCCGTCTTCCAGTCGCCCTCCGCGCCGAAGCCGTAGCCGTCGGCCATGAGGCGCTGCACCGCGAGCCCGGGCAGCTGGCGCAGGGCGCCGAGGTCTTCGAAGCTCGTGGTGAACGCCGAGAATCCGCCGGCCTCGAGGAAGGACCGCAGGCCCAGCTCGATCGCGGCTCCGTAGCGCAGCGAGTCGTGGCGCTCGCCGCCCTTGCGCAGCTCGGGCACGACGTCGTAGTCGGCCTCGTACACCGCGACGAGGGCGTCGATGTCGGCCTCGGAGGCCGCGTGCACGGCATCCGCGAGCTCGTTGACGCCCCACGTGTTGACCTGCACCCCGAAGCGGATCTCGGCCTCGGTCTTGTCGCCCTCGGTCACGGCGACGAAGCGCATGTTGTCACCGAAGCGCGCGAGCTTCATCGAACGCACGGCGGCCCAGCCTGACGCGGCACGTGACCAGGTGCCGATGGATGCCGTGACGGCCGGGTTGCTCGCGTGCCCGACCACCGTCTTGCGGGGCACCGACATGCGGCTGAGGATGTAGGCGTGCTCCCGGTCGCCGTGCGCGGCCTGGTTGAGGTTCATGAAGTCGAAGTCGATCTCGCTCCACGGCAGGGCCACGTTGGCCTGGGTGTGCAGGTGCAGCAGCGGCTTGTCGAGGGCGTTGAGGCCGTGAATCCACATCTTCGACGGGCTGAAGGTGTGCGCCCACGTGATGACGCCGATCACGCTGTCGTCGGCGTTGGCGTCGAGCATCGCGCGGCGGATCGCGTCCGAGCTCTTGAGCACGGGCTTCCACTCGATGGTCACCGGGATGTCGCTCGACGCGGCGAGCTGCGCGACGACGGCCTTGCTCTGCGCGGCGACCTGCTCGAGCGTCTCGGGGCCGTAGAGGTCCTGGCTGCCGGTGAGGAACCAGACGACGTTCTTCTTCAGGTCGGGGATGATGCTGCCGGTCATGAGGGTGTCCTTGCGTTGATGGTGGGTCAGATGGAGTCGGCGGCGGCTCGCTCGATGGCGAGGCCCGCGCGGTAGCGGTCGAGGTAGGTCGTGAAGCCGGCGACGTCGTCGGGGTGGGGTTCGACGACGGTGACGCTCGCGCCGAGGAAGACGTGGGCCTGGAGGTAGTCGGCAAGGGGCTGCGTTGCGCCGGATGCCGCGTAGGACGCGAGCACGGCCATCCCCCACGGCCCGCCCTCGGAGGCGGTCTCGGCGACCGAGACCGGAACGTGCAGGGAGGCGGCGAGGAAGCGCTGCGCCACGCGCGCCGTGCGGAACACCCCGCCGTGCGCGAACATGCGGTCGAGCTCCACGCCCTCCTCGTCGAGCACCGACATTCCGATGCTCAGCGTGGCGAACACGCCGTAGAGCTGGGCTCGCATGAGGTTGGCCAGCGACAGGGTGCTGTCGTCGGTGCGCACGATGAGCGGCCGTCCCGCCGCGAGGCCGGCGATCGGCTCCCCGGCGAGCTGGTTGTAGGCGAGGATGCCGCCGGCATCCGCCTCACCCTCGAGGGCCTCGAGGAAGAGGGCCTCGTAGGCCGTGTCGGCGTCGACCGGGGACCCGGCCGCCTCAGCGAACCGGCGGAACACCGACACCCACGCCGCGAGCTCGCTCGCTCCGTTGTTGCAGTGCACCATCGCGACGGGGTCGCCCGCAGGGGTCGTGACGACGTCGAGTTCGTCGTGCACCCGGGCGAGCGGACGCTCGAGCACGACCATCGCGAAGATGCTCGTGCCGGCGCTCACGTTGCCGGCGCGCGGGGCGACCGAGTTGGTGGCGACCATTCCGGTGCCGGCGTCGCCCTCCGGCGGCGCGAAGAGGATGCCCGGCTGCAGCACCCCGGTGGGGTCGAGCACTGCGGCGCCCTCGGCGGTGAGGTGACCGGCCGCGGCACCGGCAGGGAGCACGGCGGGCAGGAGGTCCGCCACCTGCCACGGCGCGCGGTCGCCCACGAGTCGGGAGTAGGTGGCGAGCATCGCGGGGTCGTAGTTTCGGGAGGCGTCGTCGATCGGGAACATGCCGGACGCGTCGCCGATGCCCAGCACGTGCTCGCCCGTGAGCGCACGGTGGACGTAACCGGCCAAGGTGGTGACGCTGGCGATGTGCGGGACGTGCGGTTCGGCATCCAGCACCGCCTGGTGCAGGTGGGCGATCGACCAGCGCAGCGGGATGTTGACGCCGAACTCTTCGGAGAGCTCGGCCGCGGCCGGCCCCGTTGAGGTGTTGCGCCACGTGCGGAACGGCACGAGAAGTTCGCCGGCCGCGTCGAACGCGAGATAGCCGTGCATCATGGCCGAGACCCCGATGGCCCCGAAGGTCGTCGGCGCGGCGCCGTGCTTCGCGACCGCATCGGCGACGAGCGCGGCGTAGGCGGCCTGCACGCCGGCCCAGACGGACTCGAGCGAGTAGCTCCACCGCCCGTCGACGAGCTGGTTCTCCCACTCGTGCTCTCCGACAGCGAGCACGTCGGCGGGGTTCTCGCCGACGAGGCACGCCTTGATGCGGGTCGAGCCGAGCTCGATGCCGAGGGCCGTCAGCCCCCGGGAGATCTGATCTGCACTCATCGGCGGTCGTCCTCACTCTGGCCGTACACGGTCTGGTAGCGCTCGAACAGGCGGTCGATCGCGTCCTGCGGGAGCGGGATGAGCGGGCCGGCGGCGCGGGCGAGATGCACGGTGCGCGCGACATCCTCGACCATCACGGCCGCCTTGACGGCATCCCTCGCCGACGTGCCGATCGTGAACGGTCCGTGGTTCTGCATGAGCACGGCGCGGGAGCGGTGGTGCTGAAGGGTCTGCACGATGCCGCGGCCGATCGAGTCGTCGCCGATGATCGCGAACGGGCCGACGGGGATCGGCCCGCCGAACTCGTCGGCCATCGCCGTGATGACGCACGGGATCTCCTCGCCGCGCGCCGCCCACGCCGTGGCGTAGGTGGAGTGCGTGTGCACGACGCCGCCGACCCAGGGCATGTCCCGATAGACGTAGGCGTGGGCCGCGGTGTCGCTCGAGGGCGAGCGGTCCGACCCGTCGGTGTCGGGGATGACGCTGCCGTCGAGATCGCACAGGATCATGTTCTCCGGCGTGAGGTCGTCGTACGCGACGCCCGACGGCTTGATGACGAAGAGGTCGGTGCCGGGAACGCGGCCGGAGACGTTGCCGCCGGTCCAGACGATGAGCTGGTTGCGCACGAGCTCGGCGTGCAGGTCGCAGACTTCGACGCGCACACGAGCGATGGACGCGGCGATGGATGCCGCGACGGCGCGATCGACACTGCTCACGCTTCGTGATGTTACCGGTAACACTTTGCCTGCGTCAAGACCGCGGCTTCCCTGAGCGGCCCCCGTCACGGACGCGGCTTCGCGGTCGAGGCGCGCACGATGAGCTCGGGCCCGATGAGCACGCGGCGCGGTACCTCGGCACCCTCGAGCTCGGCCAGCAGCGTCTCGACGGCCCGCTGGCCGAGCGCGCGGAAGTCCTGCCGCACCGTCGTGAGCGGCGGGAGGAAGTGCCGCGCATCCGGCACGTCGTCGAAGCCGACGACGCTCACGTGCTCGGGCACGCGTCGGCCCGCGACCGACAACCCGTGGATGAGACCGAGCGCCATGCGGTCGTTGGCCGCGAAGACCGCGGTCACCTCGGCGGGCAGGCTCGCGGCGGCCGCGAAGCCGGAGTCGCTCGTCCAGTCGCCCAGCGCGACGGGGCGGGGTTCGATGCCGATGGCCACGAGCTGCTCGCGCCAGACCTGTTCGCGGGCACGGGCATCCAGCCAGTCCAACGGGCCGGCGAGGTGCAGGATGTCGCGGTGCCCGAGCTCG
>CALRJN020000019.1:0-44032 GCA_943367555.1 Synechococcus sp. UW140
CCGAGTATCGCCTCCCGAGGTCTCGACAAGCTCGACCCGCCTGTACTGGCAACCATTTCGCCCGACCCCCTCGACCCCGACACCGTCGAGGCCTTTGTGCTCTCGCCCGAGAACGGCGCCCTGGTCGCGTTCCGCGGGATCGTGCGCGACCACGACCACGGGGCATCCGTGAGCCTGCTCGAATACTCCGCGCACCCGGATGCCGTGACCTTCCTCGAGGACTGCTGCCGCGAGGTCGCCTCCCGCACCGGCCTGCGCGTCGCCGCCGCCCACCGCATCGGGTCCCTCGCGATCGGCGACCTCGCCCTCGTCGCCGCCGTCGCGGCCCCGCACCGCGCCGAGGCCTTCACCGCGTGCGCCGAGCTCGTCGAGCTCATCAAGCAGCGCGTGCCGATCTGGAAGCGCCAGCACCTCGCCGACGGCGTGACGGAGTGGGTGGGGCTGTAGGGATGGTCGACCCGACCCTCATCGGCGCGCTTCGGGATTGCTTCCGGTGGGTCGGTGATGCCGGCACACGAAGCTCGGGTGCCGATCGCACCGGGTGGATGCGCGAACCCAGCATCGTCGCCGGAATCGGGCACGCGCTGAGCGCCCTTGTGCCGGACAGAGAACCCACGGTCGTGCTGGGGCCGGAGACGAGCGGATACGCTCTCGGAGCCCTCGTGGCACGGCACCTCGGGGTCGGATTCGCGGGCGCGGCAAAGTCGAGACGCGAGCTCGCCGACAGCGATCTCTGGTTGAGCGCTCGCACCCCGCTCGACTATCGCGGGCGGAACCTCGAGTTGACCCTCCGCAAGCGTCTGCTGCTGCCGGGCGATCGCGTTCTTCTCGTCGACGATTGGGCCGACACCGGAGGTCAGCTGCGCGCGTTGCAGCGACTCGTGGAACTCGCGGGCGCCCAGGTGTCGGGAACCGTCGTCATCGTCGATGCCGTGACCGACCACGGCGTCCGCCGGTCCCTCGACCTTAGGTCGTTGCTCAACGTCCGGGACCTGCGGGAGCGCTGACCCGCTCTCAAGGACCCGACGGCCACTCACGTCTACTGCACATTGAGAACGAATCCGTGCGACCTCCTGGCCGCGTGCGGCATGACAACCCGGTACCCCGGCGCACGGATTTCCGAGGCGACACGCGATGGGTGCGCGAGTTGGGCGGCGCGTCGAGGAGAATCCGTGCGCAGCGGCACCGAACGGCGCGCCCCACATCCGCGGCAGGCCCGGCTCAACCCCCCGCGAACGGCGGCAGCACGTCCACCCGCGACCCGAGGGCCCGGGCATCGTCGCGGCTCACCACGCCGTCGACGAGGAACGAGCCCGACGCGAGCACCCGCGCCATGGCATCGCCGTAGCGAGAGATCAGCAGCGCTTTCAGGGCGCCGACCGTGGAGGCCTCAAGCGCCTCCGACTCGCACCCCGCGGCCTCCGCGGCGGCCGCGAAGTAGCGCACCTCAACCACCGATGGCCCCCATCGAGCGCACCGGGCGCACGAAGTCGGGGCGGGAGATACGGTGTCCGGCTTGCTTGCCCCACTGGGCGGCGCGCCAGCGGTCGGCGATGGCCGCATCATCCATGCCACTGCGCAGCAGCGCTCGGAGGTCGGTCTCGTCGTCGCCGAACAGGCACGAGCGCACGGTGCCCTCCGCGGTGATGCGGGTGCGATCGCACGCGTCGCAGAAGCTGCGGGTGACCGAGGCGATGATCCCCACGGTGGCGGGGCCGCCATCCACGAGCCACTGCTCGGCGGGGGCGTGCGGGTCGTCGCGGTGCGGCTGCGAGAGGGCGAACCGGGAGGACAGCACCTCGATCAGCTCGGCCGCGGGCACCATGTTGTCGCGCACCCAGGTCTCGTCGGCATCCAGCGGCATCTGCTCGATGAAGCGCAGGGCCGCACCGTTCTCGAGCGACCACGCGAGCAGGTCGGCGGCGCCCGCGAGGGTGTCGCGCATGAGCACGGCGTTGATCTTGAGCGGGGTGATCCCGGCGCGGCGCGCAGCCTCGATCCCGGCGAGCACGGCGGGCAGCCGGTCGCGGCGGGTGAGGCGGGCGAAGTGGTCGCGGTCCACGGTGTCGAGGGAGATGTTCACGCGCGTGAGTCCGGCCGCCACGAGCGAGTCGATGCGCTTGTCTAGGCCGATCCCGTTCGTCGTGAGGCTGAGCGACGCGCCGTCGGCCACGGCGGCCGACCGAGAGATGATCTCTTCGAGATCCACCCGCATCAACGGCTCACCTCCCGTGAAGCGGATGTCGCGCACGCCGAGATCGCGTACGGCGATCCGCACGAGACGGCCGATCTCCGCCGGGCTCAGCAGCTCATCGCGCGGGATGACCGGCAGCCCCTCGGCTGGCATGCAGTACGTGCACCGCAAGGAGCAGGCCGACGTGAGCGAGATGCGGAGGTCGCGGGCCACGCGCCCGAAACTGTCGACGAGCTCGGGCACGTCAGGACGCCCGACGACGGACGGCGCCTCCCCCGGGTCCCGGCGCACGCCGGGCAGTCCGAGGGAGAGCGTCATCCCCCAAGCCTACGGGTGCATTCCGCCCATTCCCCCGGCCCCGGTCTGGGCCAGCGACGAGTCGACGACACCACTGAAGCAGCGGATCGACGAGCTCGAGTCGGCGGTGTCGAGCAGCACGTAGTGGTAGATCCCCTCCGGGTACTCGGGCGTCGCCGAGGTGATCCCGCTGCACTCATCGAGGTCGGCGGCGGTGAGCTGGGTTCCGTCCATCGCACGGTCCCCGTAGATCGGGAAGCCGTCGAATGCGACGCCGAGGATGTGCGACGGCCCGCCCTCCTCGTCGACGACCGCCGTGATGCACTTCGGCAGCGCGTGGTAGTGGTACGAGCCCATGGGAGTGGGATGCCCGTTGCAGGTGTCGAGGAACGCCACCTCCTGCCCCGCATCGTTCAGCACCGTGAAGTTGGACGCCGTCGCCACCGTCGAGCCGTCACCCTCGTAGGGGTTGAAGAGGGCCGCGCCCGAGATCATCACGCCGATCGTGCCGAGACTCGTGGAGGTGGGCTCGTCGGCGAGCACCGGATTCGTCGTGATCGTGAAGTCGTAGCTCTGGGCGACCGTGGGGTCGGCGGCCGCGACGGCGGTCGAGGCATCCGGCACCCGCACCCCCGCGGTCGGCACGGCGTACTCGGCCTGACGGTCGTGGTTGGGGATGCCGTCGGAGACGTAGCGGATCGTGCCGTCGGCGAACGACACGGAGACGTTGTCGCCCCACGACGCGAGCATGAGCCCGTCGGCGGTCGAGCCGGTCGAGGGCGAGGAGGAGGGCGATTCGGTCGTTGACTCGGTCGACATCGACGAGTGATCGGTCGTGCTCGCGGCGGTGCAGCCGGCGAGCCCGAGGCCGGTGATGGCCAGCGCGGCCCCGGCGACGATGAAAGGGGTTCGGGTTGTCATGCAGCGAGACTGGCGGCGAGACCTATGAGAAACCTATGGACGACCTATGCGTTGATCGAGGAAGCCGGGCGCCGCATCGAGAGCCCCGCCTTGTACGCTGCATCCATGGCCATCTTCTCCCGCGGCTTCTCCGGCCGCTCCCGCGAGTCGAACCCGGATCTGCCCCCGGGACAGTTCGTCACCGAGGACTTCCCCGTGCTCTCCGCGGGCCCGACGCCGCGGCTCGACACCGCCGACTGGTCGTTCACGATCGCGACGGAGACGGGCCAGAAGCTCACGTGGACGTGGGATGAGCTGCACGCGCTCGGCCTCGAAGACGTGCACACCGACATCCACTGCGTCACCCGCTGGTCGAAGTTCGGCACCGACTGGCGCGGGGTGAGCCTCGACACGCTCTTCGAGGATGTCGAGTCGAGCTACGACTACGTGATGGTGCGCTCCTACGGCGGCTACACGACCAACCTCCCGCTCGAAGACATCATGAACGGCCAAGCGTGGATCGCGACCGAGTTCGACGGCGAGCCCCTCGAGCCCGATCACGGGGGGCCGGCCCGACTGCTCGTGCCGCACCTCTACTTCTGGAAGAGCGCCAAGTGGGTGCGCGGCATCACGATGCAGCGCGACGACAACCCCGGATTCTGGGAGCAGAACGGGTACCACACCTACGGCGACCCGTGGCGTGAGGAGCGCTATTCGTGAGCTACCGCGACTGGCTCGTCGGCACCGTCGTCGAGTCCCGGCCGCAGACGCCGCACGCCCGCACGATCGTGCTCGAGGTGCCCGGCTGGAAGGGCAGCACGGCCGGCCAGCATGTGGACATCCGGCTGACCGCGCCCGACGGCTACCAGGCCGCCCGCGCGTACTCGCTCGCGTCCGCCGGACCGGGTGACCGCGTCGAGCTCGCGGTCGACCTCATCCCCGATGGCGAGGTCTCGCCCTACCTCGTGGAGGAGCTGCGCGCCGGCGACCAGCTCGAGCTGCGCGGTCCCCTCGGCCGCTGGTTCACCTGGAAGCCCGAGCAGACCGCGCCCGTGCAGCTCGTCGCGGGCGGCTCGGGCATCGTGCCGCTGCTCGCGATGGTGCGCGCGCACGCGGCAGCCGGCAGCACGGTGCCCCTCCGGCTGCTCTACAGCGTGCGCAGCCCCGACGACGTCTTCTACGTCGATGAGCTGATGGATGCCGCGGCCGCCGGCACGCTCGACCTGACGATCGCCTACACCCGCCGCACGCCGCCGGGTCACGCCACTCCCGCTGGACGGATCACCGCCGCGCTCGTCGCCGAGGCGACGATCCCGCCGGCGGAGCATCCCGCGATCTTCGTCTGCGGGCCGAACGGCTTCGTCGCCGCGGCCGCCGATCACCTCATCGCGGCGGGGCACGACCCGCTGACGATCAAGACCGAGCGGTTCGGCGGCGACTGAGAGCCCGGGTAGCCTCGACTCATGCCCAGTGACTTCTCGATGCGCGCGATGAATGGCATCCACCGCTTCGCCATGGCCGTGACGGGCGGGCGGTTGGGCTGGAACCTCGGCGGCATGCCGGTGCTCGAGCTGACCACGATCGGCCGCAAGTCAGGTCAGCCGAGGAGCACGATGCTCACGGCTCCGCTCGTGCTGGGCGACTCCTACGTGGTCGTCGCGTCGCGCGGCGGCGACGACGTGCATCCGGCCTGGTTCCTCAACCTCCGTGACAACCCGGCGGTCGAGGCTGTGATCGAGGGGCGGCCGAAGGAAGCACGCATCGCGCGCATCCCGAACGATGCCGAGCGCGCGGAACTGTGGGAGCGCATCGTCGCGAAGCACCGCAACTATGCGCAGTACCAGACGAAGACCGAGCGGCAGATCCCGCTCGTCGTGCTCGATCCCGTGCCGACCGCTTAGGCGACGGCCCGCGCGCGCCAGCGCGAGTACGCGATGCCCAGTGCCGCAACGGCAACGATGAACGCGGCGATGCCGAGCACGTAGGCGGCGATGCTCACGAATCCGGTCTCGAACTCGAAGAACGGATAGGGGACCCAGCCCGTGAGGGCGCCCCGCACGAGCGTGAAGGCGACCCACACGAGCGGATAGATCACGACGACCCAGAGCGACGACCAGCGCAGCGCCGGCCGCCCCGGGGAGAACAGCCAGTCGAGAAGCACGAACAGCGGGATCCACACGTGCATGATCTCGCCCGGCCAGGGCACCACCACGTAGCCCTCATCCGGGATGCCGCGCAGCAGGCCGTTGTACACGCCCGCCATCACGACGGCGTAGGCCAGGATCGAGAGACGGATCTGCGTGTAGAGCACGGTGTCGCTCTCGCGCGTCAGGGCCATCCACCCGCCGACGAACAGCACGACGCTGATGATCATCGCCGACTCGATCGTGAAGTACGCGAAGTACTGATCCGGGATCATGTCGTTGTTGGTGACCTTGTCGATGATCTGGAAGATCAGGGCCCCCAGCAGGGTCGCACCGGCGACCAAGCGGAGCACCCCCGCGACGCGTCGTGCGGGGGTGAGCGTGATCACGGGTGAAGGAGACGTCGTTGTCATGGATCGAGCATAGAGGGGCGCGGGGACTACTCCTGTCCCTCGGCCGACTGTCCGTCCGACAGGTTCGACGCCACGTCATCGAGTGACGCGTCGACCTCTGTGAGCTCGTCGAGCAGAGCATCGAGGCTCACCTCGCTCGACGACGGAGCCGTGGTCGTCGCCGTGCTCGGAGCGGAGTCCGGCGAGCCGTCGCGTCCGCTCCGCAAACCGCATCCGGTCAGGGTCGCGAGCACCGCCACGGTCGCGATCGCCGCGAACAGCGCGCGCCTCATCGCAGGGCCTCCACCACATCACCGGCGGCGATCCGCGCGAGCCGGGCCGCAGAACCCGCGGACGAGATCGAGAGCCGCACGTCGCTGAGCACCGAGGGGTTCGCGTTGTAGTCGGCGACGGTCACGGCGAGCGCCGCGGCCGAGACGCCCGCGATCTCCGACTGCGCGGTCGCGAGCTGGGCATCCAGCTCGGCCATGCTCCCCTCGATCTCCGGAGTCACGCGATCCGGAACAGCCGCGAGCGCCGCCTCCAGACCGGTCTGCACGTCGATGAGGGCAGGGATGCTCGTGCCTTCGAGGCACTCGGCCGCCGCCACGTAGTGCGCCTGCGGGATGACGACGCCGAACACACGCCACTCCTCGAACACCGCCCGGTAGTCGGCGGCGGCGTCCTCCACCGTGGTCGCGGCGGCGATCTCGTCGCGCAGGGTCTCCATCCCGTCGGCCGCGGACTCGAGGGATCCGATCACCTGCCCACGGCTGGCGTCGGAGATGCACTCGTTGCGGGTGAGCGCGGGAATCGTGCGCTCGATCGCCGAGATCCGGGATGCCGTGGCGCGCGCCCCGGCGGCCTGGATCGCCGCGAGCGTGGTGGGTACGTCGACGTCGACGGTGGCCGCGGAGGCGGGTACGGCCGCCCCCGCGATGAGCACCCCGGCGAGAGCCGAGGCGATCAGCATGTGCTTCATGGGAATCCTTCCTCGTGAGTCGGGCGTGTCCCCGCCCGCACCTGACACAATGTCAGCCACGAGTTCGCGGAACGTGAACGCCGTGTTCGGATCAGGTAAAGGGGGATGCTCGTGCCGTTCGTCACACCCACCGGGGAGCCGCTGACCCGACTCCCGCTCCTCTACCGGCTGAACCGGGACTTCCAGCTCATGGAGGCCTTCCGCTGGGTGGATCCGCGGGACGGCACGGTCACGGAGGTGCCTGCGCACGACCTCACCAAGCCGCCCACCGTCGGCAACGGCACCGACTTCGCGTCCGTGCCCCCGTTCCTCTGGGGGCTCATCGCCAGCTACGGCAAGCAGACGCTCCCGGCGATCCTCCACGACCGCCTCTCGTACCTCGCCAGGGTCGCCCCATCCGGGTCGCTCGAGTTGCGGCGCACCGCGGACGAGACGTTTAGGGTGGCCCTCGTCGAGTCGGGCGTGCACCAGCTGCGCGCTCGGGTGATGTGGGGCGCGGTGGGTCTCGAACGCTACGCCCGGCACGGCGGGGGGCTCGGCATCCTGCTCATCGCCCAGGTGATCGCCGGGGCGCTCGCGATCGCTGCGGGCACCGGGGCGGGGTTCGCGTTCGATCCTCGCTGTGCGCTGCTCGTGCTCGTTCCGGCGTTGCTCGCCATCCCGTGGTGGCGCAGCGGGGGTCTGGTCATCACGGCGACCTACCTCGGGGCGCTCTACGCGCCCCTCATCATCGCCGCGTTCTTCGCCTCCCAGTTCGAGCGGCTCATCGCCCTCGTCGTCTGGCTGCTCAGCGGACTGCCGGGCCCGATGCCGCGCGCGGAGCCGACGATCCGCTGGCCCCAGAAGAAGTAACGGAGTCGCATTCGGGTTGCCTTAGCGAGGCAGCAGCATGATCAACAAGTAGATCGTCAGCGAGATGCCCGGCGTCAGCACCGCAAGGACGAGGGCGATGATCGCCTGTCGACGACCTCGATTCGCCGTGATCGCGACAATGCTCTGGACGATGATCCACAGCCCGACGAGCGTGCCGAGGAGAGCATGCAGGGGGCTGAGTAGGCCAAGCAGTGCGGTTCTCGGGTCGGCGTCGTTCGTATTGAAGGCGAACGACGGCGTGGGCCCGGAGCGGTCGACGAACGGGGCGCCGGCAATGCCGAGAATGACCGAGGCGAGGATCGACGCGATCGCGAGGATGATCGCTGCTCGAAGCGCGACGACTCCGAGGCCGGCGGAAGGCAGGACCGGTGCGCCCGAGAGAGAGTACGGAGTCAGGGGAACGACCTCGGCATCCGAGGGCGGAGGAATCGTCATGACGCGATGTTAGTCCTCCGGTGCCCTCGCGCACGGATTCCTCTGGCGGTGCGGAGCGTCTCTGCGAGCAACTCGACGTGTTGGCCGAATCCGTGCGCGGGGGTACACGCCCCGAGAACGACAACGGAGGCGCGCTGGAGCTAGGAGCGAGGGCCATTTCTGGCCCTCGCCGCGGCGGCCGTCCCGGCCGCCAGAACATGATCCCTAGCGCGCCGCGCTGCCCTCGGTGTAGTCCGCGTCCTGCTGCTTCCACGCGAACAGGGCGCGCAGACCGCGGCCCGTGGCCTCGATCGGGTGCGCGGCACCCTTCTCGCGGAGGGCGAGGAACTCGGGCGCTCCGGCATCCTGATCGGCGATGAAGCGCTTCGCGAACGCACCCGACTGGATGTCCGCGAGCACGGCCTTCATGTTCTCCTTGACCGACGGGTCGATCACGCGCGGGCCGGAGACGTAGTCGCCGTACTCGGCCGTGTCGCTGACGCTCCAGCGCTGCTTGGCGATGCCGCCCTCCCACATGAGGTCGACGATGAGCTTGAGCTCGTGCAGTACCTCGAAGTAGGCGATCTCGGGCTGGTAGCCGGCCTCGACGAGGGTCTCGAAACCGTACATCACGAGCTGCGAGGTTCCACCGCAGAGCACCGACTGCTCACCGAACAGGTCGGTCTCGGTCTCCTCAGTGAAGGTGGTCTTGATGACGCCGGCGCGGGTGCCGCCGATCGCCTTCGCGTAGGAGAGGGCGAGGTCCCAGGCGTGGCCCGACGCGTCGCGCTCGACCGCGATGATGTCCGGGATGCCACGGCCCGCGACGAACTCGCGGCGCACCGTGTGGCCCGGGGCCTTCGGGGCGATGAGGATGACATCCACGCCCTCGGGCGCGTCGATGTAGCCGAAGCGGATGTTGAACCCGTGCGCGAAGGCGAGGGTCTTGCCCGGCGTCAGCTGGTCCTTGATCGAGTTCGTGTAGATCGCGCGCTGGTGCTGGTCGGGCGCGAGGATCATGATCACGTCGGCCCATGCGGCGGCATCGGCGACGCTGAGCACCTCGAAGCCCTCCTCGGTGGCCTTGGCCGTGGACTTGGAGCCCTCCTTGAGGCCGATCTTCACCTCGACGCCGGAGTCCCGGAGGTTCTGCGCGTGCGCGTGGCCCTGCGAGCCGTAGCCGACGATGGCGACCTTCTTGCCCTGGATGAGGGAGAGGTCGGCATCCGTGTCGTAGAGGAGTTCTGCTGCCACTGTTTCGTTCCTTCGGTTGTGTGTGGTGCGTCGGTGAGGTCTCGACAAGCTCGACCCGCGACAGGGGTTAGTTCTTGAAGACGCGTTCGGTGATGGACTTCGATCCGCGCCCGATGGCCAGGAGTCCCGACTGCGCGATCTCCTTGATGCCGTACGGCTCGAGCACCCGCAGGAACGCCTGGATCTTGGGGGTGTCGCCCGTGGTCTCGATCACGAGGGCGTCGGTCGCGACATCCACGACCTTCGCCCGGAACAGGGTGACGGCCTCGAGGATCTGCGAGCGCGTCGTGTTGTCGACCTTGACCTTGATGAGCAGGTGCTCGCGGGTCACCGACTGGGTCGGGTCGAGCTCGACGATCTTGATCACGTTGACGAGCTTGTTGAGCTGCTTGGTGACCTGCTCGAGCGGCAGCTGCTCGACATCCACGACGACGGTGATGCGCGAGAGGCCCTCGATCTCGCTCTTGCCCACGGCGAGCGACTCGATGTTGAAGCCGCGGCGGGCGAACAGACCCGCGACGCGGGTGAGCAGGCCGGGCTTGTCCTCGACGAGCAGGGAGAGAACGTGGCTCATGGTTACTCCTCCTCCCACTCGGGCGCGTGATCTCGGGCGTACTGCACGCTCGAGTTGCCGACCCCCTGCGGCACCATCGGCCACACCATCGCGTCGCGGCTGACGATGAAGTCGATCACCACGGGGCGGTCGTTGGTGGCCAGGGCGAGCTCGATCGCGGCATCCACCTCGTCCTCGGTGCGCACCCGGATCGCGAGGCAGCCGTAGGCCTCGGCGAGCTTGATGAAGTCGGGGATCATCGCGGTGCCGTGCCCGGTGTCGAGATCGGTGAACGAGTGACGACCGTCGTAGAACAGGGTCTGCCACTGGCGCACCATGCCGAGCGACGAGTTGTTGATGATCGCCACCTTGATCGGGATGTTGTTGATCGTGCAGGTGGCGAGCTCCTGATTGGTCATCTGGAAGCACCCGTCGCCGTCGATCGCCCACACGACGCGCTCGGGGTTGGCCACCTTGGCGCCCATCGCGGCGGGAACCCCGTAGCCCATCGTGCCCGCGCCGCCGGAGTTGAGCCACGCGTTGGGGCGCTCGTACTTGATGAACTGGGCCGCCCACATCTGGTGCTGCCCCACGCCCGCGGCGTAGATCGCCTCCGGGCCGGAGAGCTGTCCGATGCGCTCGATGATCTTCTGCGGCGACAGCAGACCGTCATCGGGCATCGTGTACCCGAGCGGGTACTGCTCCTTGAGGGTCGTCAGACGCGTCCACCAGGCCGTGTAGTCCGGCTTGTTCTTCTTCGTCACATCGGCCCAAGCCGCGGTGAGGTCGACGATGACGTCCTTGGCATCGCCGACGATGGGGACGTCCGCGGCGCGGATCTTGCCGATCTCCGCCGGGTCGATGTCGACATGCACGATCTTCGCGTGCGGGGCGAACTCGCTGGCCTTGCCCGTGACGCGGTCGTCGAACCGGGCGCCGAGCGAGATGAGCAGGTCTGCCTCCTGGAGGGCGAGCACGGCGGGCACGGTGCCGTGCATGCCGGGCATCCCGAGGTTGAGCGGGTTCGAGTCGGGGAACGCGCCGCGCGCCATGAGCGTGGTCACGATCGGCGCGCCGACCGCGGTCGCGAGCTCGAACAGCTCCTTCGACGCGCCGGCCCGGATGACGCCGCCGCCGACGTAGAACACGGGGCGCTCGGCCTCGGCCAGCAGCTGGGCTGCGGCCTGCACCTGCTTGCCGTGCGCCTTGAGCACCGGACGGTAGCCCGGGAGATCGACCTTGGGGGGCCACACGAACGGAGCGCTCTTCTGCTGGGCGTCCTTCGTGACATCCACGAGCACCGGGCCCGGACGCCCGGTCGTGGCGATGTGGTACGCCGCGGCGAGCGTGGCCGGAACGTCCTCGGCGCGCGTCACGAGGAAGGAGTGCTTGGTGATCGGCATCGTGATGCCGACGATGTCGACCTCCTGGAACGCATCGGTTCCCATCGAGGTGGAGAAGACCTGGCCGGTGATCGCGAGCAGCGGGACCGAGTCCATGTAGGCATCCGCGATCGCCGTGACGAGGTTGGTCGCGCCGGGTCCGCTCGTCGCGATCGCGACGCCGATCTTGCCGGTGGATGACGCGTAGCCCTCCGCCGCGTGGCCGGCGCCCTGCTCGTGACGCACGAGGATGTGGCGGATCGTGGTCGAGGCCATGAGCTCGTCGTAGAACGGCATGATCGCCCCGCCGGGGAGACCGAAGACGTCGGTGATGCCGAGATTCTCGAGGGAGCGCAGGATCGCGCCCGACCCCGTGAGGATTTCCGGTCCCGTCGACTTGGGTCGCGGGGTGGTGTCCGTGGACATGAATGATTCCTTGAGTTGGTCGGTGATCGAAGCCGAAACTACCCCGTGACCGCGCCCTCCGCAGCGGAGTGCACGAGCTTGGAGTACTTCGCGAGGACGCCACGGGTATAGCGCGGAGGAAGAGGAGCCCAGCCGTTGCGGCGAGCTTCCAGCTCTGCTGGTTCGACCAGTAGGTCGAGCGAGCGAGCTGCGATATCGACCCGTATGAGATCACCATCGCGCACGAAGGCGATGGGACCTGCGTCCACCGCTTCGGGAGCTATGTGGCCGATGCACAGGCCGGTTGTGCCGCCTGAGAATCTGCCGTCGGTCAAGAGTAGTACATCTTTTCCGAGGCCCGCGCCCTTGATGGCGGCGGTGATCGCGAGCATCTCGCGCATTCCGGGTCCGCCCTTGGGTCCCTCGTAGCGGATCACCACGATGCTGCCCGGTTCGATCGTGCCCTCCGTGAGGGCGTCGAGTGCAGCGCGCTCGCGCTCGAAGACGCGGGCGGGGCCCTCGAACGTCGTGGCGTCGAAGCCGGCCGTCTTGACGACGGCACCCTCGGGGGCCAAGGATCCGTGCAGGATCGTGATCCCCCCGGTCGCATGGATGGGGTTGTCGAGGGTGCGCACGACGGTGCCGTCCACGGCTCCCGGCTTGAGCTGCTCGAGGTTCTCGGCCAGGGTCTTGCCACTGACCGTGAGGGCGTCGCCGTGCAGGAGTCCGGCATCCAGCAGCGCCTTCATGACGACGGGCACGCCGCCGTGACGGTCGACGTCGTTCATCACGTAGCGGCCGAACGGCTTGAGGTCGCCGATGTGGGGGACGCGGTCGCCGATCCGGTTGAAGTCGGTGAGGCTCAGCTCGACCTCGGCCTCGTTGGCGATGGCCAGGAGGTGCAGCACGGCGTTGGTCGACCCGCCGAATGCCATGAGCACGGCGATCGCGTTCTCGAAGGCCTCTCGGGTGAGGATGTCGCGGGCCGTGATGCCCTGCCGCAGCAGGTTCACGACGGCCTCGCCGCTCTTGTGCGCGTAGTAGTCCCGTCGGCGATCGGCGGCGGCGGGGCTCGCGGAGCCCAGCAAGCTCATGCCGAGGGCCTCCCCGATGCTCGCCATGGTGTTCGCGGTGTACATGCCGCCGCAGGCACCCTCGCCGGGGGCGAACGCGCACTCGATGCGCTTGGCGTCCTCCAGGCTCATCTTGCCGGCCTTGACCGCGCCGACCGCCTCGAACGAGTCGATGATCGTGATGTCCTTCTCGGTGCCGTCCGACAGCTTTACCCAGCCGGGGGCGATCGAGCCGGCGTAGAGGAAGACGCTCGCGAGGTCGAGACGGGCCGCGGCCATGAGCATGCCCGGCAGCGACTTGTCGCAGCCCGCGAGGGTGACCGAACCATCGAGCCGCTCGGCCTGCATGACGACCTCGACGCTGTCGGCGATCACCTCACGGGAGACGAGAGAGAAGTGCATGCCCTCGTGGCCCATGGAGATGCCGTCGGAGACGGAGATGGTGCCGAACTGGAGCGGGTAGCCTCCCGCGGCGTGCACGCCCTCCTTGGCCGCCTGGGCCAGCCGGTCGAGCGACAGGTTGCACGGCGTGATCTCGTTCCACGAGCTCGCGATGCCGATCTGGGGCTTGGCCCAATCGTCATCGCCCATGCCGACCGCGCGGAGCATTCCGCGGGACGTGGTGGCTTCGATGCCATCGGTGACGGTGCGGGAGCGGGGCTTGATGTCAGGCGTGGCGGGGGTTTCCGGCATGGTACGAGGGTACCGCCTCGCACCGAGGTCATTGCTCGTGAACGTCGCCCTCACGGAGGTCGGCGAGCAGGCTGAGCGCGCGCGCGATCTGCACGGGACCGGCGACACGGAAACCGGCCAGCGTGTGGCCCTCGCCGCTCTTGAGACCGAGGTCGTCGGCGCCGAGGGCCGCGAACGCGTCCTCGTCGGTGGCATCGTCACCGGCGTAGAACACGGCGTCGGCGCTCGTGTAGCGGCGCAGGTGCTCCACGGCCTCGCCCTTGGTCGTGGAGCGCACCGAGAACTCGAGAACGTCCTTTCCCTCGCGGATCGTGAGGTCGTCGATCTCGGCGGTCTCGCTGCGCGCCACGAGGCGTGCCACCCGGGAGTTGTGCTCGGTCGCGAGCCGGGTGTGGAGCGCGAAGCCCGCGGGCTTGGCTTCCAGCCAGACCTGGTCGACAGCATCCGCGACCTCGCCGAGCGCCGTGCTGAGCGCGTCCACCTGCTGGAGCTCGGCCGTGTCGAGGGTGAGCTCGGCCGGCTCGTCGAGCCGCAGTTCGATCCCGTGCGAGCCCACGAGCAGCACGGAGTCGGGAAGATCGGCAACCTGTTCGAGACTGCGCAGGGCGCGGCCGGAGACGAGAGCCACGCGGGTTCGCGGCATCACGGCGAGCCGCAGCACCGCGTCCCGCGCTTCCGGAAGTGCGCGAGCCTGGTCGGGACGGTCGACCTGGGGGGCGAGGGTGCCGTCGAAGTCGAGCGCGACGAGCAGGCGCTTTGTGCGGGCGAGTTCGCGCAGGGCCCCCACGAGCGGTTCGGGAAGGCGGGAGTAGCGGGGCGGGGTGTCGACGTCGACCATGAGGTCAGCGGGCCTTCTTTCGTTCCACGGTCCACTCGAGGTCGTCGGGCAGCTCCTGCGGGGTGAGTCGGTCGAAGCGCCGGGCGCGGGCCTCGGTGAGTTCGCTGAGGAAGCCGCTCGACCAGCGGGCGACATCGTTGGTGAGCACCCGCTTGCGCATCGCCCGCATCCGGCTCGTGCGTTCCCGGCGGGGCATCGCGATCGCGGTGAGGATCGCCTCCTTGAGCCCGTCGATGTCGTGCGGGTTGATCAGCAGCGCCTTGCGCAGCTCGTCGGAGGCGCCCGTGAACTCGCTCAGCACGAGCACGCCGTCGTTGTCGAAGCGGCTCGCCACGTACTCCTTGGCCACGAGGTTCATCCCGTCACGCAGCGCGGTGACGAGCAGCACGTCCGCGGCCAGGTACAGGGCCACCATCTCCTCTCGCGGATAACCGTGATGGTGGTAGCTGATCGCCGTGTGGCTCATGGTGGCGAAGTCGCCGTTGATGCGTCCGACGGTCAGCTCGATCTCGTCGCGGAGGTTCATGTAGGCCTCGACCCGCTCGCGGCTGGGACTGGCGACCTGGAGGAGGGTGACGTCGTCCACCGAGATTCGGCCCTCCGCGAGCAGTTCCCCGTAGGCCTTGAGCCGGTGCCCGATGCCCTTCGTGTAGTCGAGGCGGTCGACGCCGAGCATCACCGTCTTCGGGTTGCCGAGCCCGTCGCGGATCTCGCGGGACCGGGCCTGGATGCGGGGCTCGCGCGCGAGCGCCTCGAAGCTCGCGGAGTCGATCGAGATGGGGAAGGCCTTGGCGATCACCCGCCGGGTCGGCTCGCCGGGAGCCTCGACCTCGATCGCCGGATTCCTCGTGTTGTGGGAGGTGAGTCGACGCACCGCGCGGGAGAAGTTGGCAGCATCCGCCACCCGCTGGAAGCCGATCACGTCGGCCCCGAGGAGCCCCTCGATCACCTGACGGCGCCACGGCAGCTGCGAGTAGATGCCGTACGGCGGGAACGGGATGTGGTTGAAGAAGCCGATCGTCAGGTCGGGTCGCGCCCGGCGCAGCGTCCGCGGCACGAGCTGGAGCTGATAGTCCTGCACCCAGACCACGGCGCCCTCCGCGGACACGGCGGCCGCGGCCGCGGCGAACCGCTGGTTGACCTCGACGTAGCTGTCCCACCAGACCCGGTGATAGCTGGGCGATGCGATGACGTCGTGGTAGAGCGGCCACAGGGTGTCGTTGCTGAACCCCTCGTAGTAGTTCTCCACCTCGTCCGCCGTCAACGGCACCGGCACGAGGTGGATGCCGTCGTTCTCGAACGGCTCGACCTCGAGGTCGGCCTGACCGGCCCATCCCACCCACGCGCGCCCGGCGTCCCGCATCACGGGTTCGAGCGCCGTCACCAGACCCCCGGGGGAGGTGGCCCAGTGGGCCGTGCCGTCGGCATCCTCGATGCGATCCACCGGCAGGCGGTTCGATACCACCACGAAGTCGTACATCGAGTCGTGCGTTGCAGAGGGCATCGTCTTTCCACGGTAGCAGTGAACGAGCGCGTGCGGATTTCGTCACGGATCGTTCATCTGCCCGAGGGGTGTCCTCCACCGCGTCGTTCGTGGCGTGCGGCATCCTGATCCCGATGATCACCATCGGCATGAGCACCACGTGCGCCGGGCCTCGCCCCGCCGCCGACGCCTTCGCCATCGCCGCGGAGGTCGGCTTCGATGGCATCGAGGTCATGGTCACCGCTGATCCGGTGACCCGGGATGCCGCGGCGCTTGCCGCGCTGTCGGCCGAGCACGGCATCCCCGTGCTCTCCGTGCACGCCCCCGTTCTTCCCCTTGCCCAGCTCGTCTGGGGGGATGCCACCACCAAGCTCGAGAAGTCGGCCGAGATGGCGGCCACGCTCGGGGCTCCCACCGTGGTCGTGCACCCGCCGTTCCGCTGGCAGGGCCGCTACGCCCGGGACTTCGAGGCGACCGTTCGCACCCTCGAGCAGCGCTACGGCGTGCAACTCGCGGTGGAGAACATGTTCCCGTGGCTCATCGGCGGGGTCGCGATCCGCGGCTACGCGCCGAGCCCCGACCCGATCCGCGTCGACTGCGACGCGATCACCCTCGACTTCTCCCACGCGTCGCTCGGCGGCCGCGACAGTCTCGAGTACGCGATGGCGATGGGCTCGCGCCTTCGCCACATCCACTTGTGCGACGGGGCCGGATCGATGGCGGAGGGGCGCATCCTCGACGAGCACCTCATCCCGGGCCACGGGGTGGAGCCGGTCGCCGAGGTGCTTCAGTACCTGGGGTCTCGGTCGTGGGACGGATCGGTGATCGCCGAGGTCAACACTCGGTCGGCGCGCACCGAGGAGGAGCGCCTCGCGATGCTGCGCGAGACGCGCGAGTTCGCCGCCGGGCACCTCGCGGCCGGACGCGCGTACCGGCGCTCGAAGCACCGCACCGCCTGAGCCTCGCCGACTCCCCGACCTGTCTAGACGAGCTGCGCCGCGCCGAACGAGACGCTGAACTGAATGCACCAGAGCGAGACGCTCCGGTATTCGCCGAGGTCCACGCCGGCGGGGATGTCGTACACCTGGTTGCCCTGGTTGCCCTTGATCGGACCGAGGTCGATGAACGGGGCCCCGCCGGCCACGAACCATCCGTCGGTGCCCGGCACGACATCCGAGGCGCTCAGCCAGACGTGCACGTCGGGTCCGTTGGTCGTGCTCAGGTTCTCGATCGCGAGCACCCGGCTGCCGTCGGCGTTCTCGATCACCGTGGCGGTGCCGGAGGTCTCGTGCTCGTGGCTGATGAACCCCCCGGTCGCGATCGCGATCGGGCCCGCGGGCGGGTCGGCCGTGGCGGTGGGGTCCGCGGATGGCGCGGCCGTCGCCACGGCGGTCGGGATGGCCTCATCGACCCGCACATCGACGAGCGCGAGCCAGGGCCGGGTGATCGCGAGCACGATCACGAGGGCGGATACGGCGGAGACGATGAGCGCCGCAATGACGCGACGGCGGACGATCGACATCGAGGCCTCCAGTGACCCGGGGTCGGAGCGGGTCGGGCATATCCTAGGCAGGCAGTCTGAGCGGAACCAGAGAGGCCCGATCATCCCCATCATCGACAATGCCATCTACCGCAACGGGGTGCGTGACACCGAGCACGTCTCGCTCGAGCTGACGTTCGAAGCGCTCCATGACCGCGGGGGCTTCGCCTGGATCGGCCTCTACCGCCCCACCGAGGATGAGCTGCGCGCGGTCGCGACCGAGTTCGGGTTGCACCCGCTCGCCGTCGAGGATGCCCTCAAGGGCCATCAGCGTCCCAAGCTCGAGCGCTTCGGCGACGTGCTCTTCGTGGTGCTGCGCAGCGCGCGCTATCTCGACGCGCCGGAGCAGGTGGAGTTCGGCGAGGTGCACCTGTTCGTCGGTCCCAACTTCGCGATCACGGTGCGGCACGCGGAATCCCCCGATCTCGGGCGGGTGCGCAAGCGCCTTGAACGCCAGCCCGACCTGCTCAAGCTCGGAGCCCAGGCGGTGCTCTACGCCGTCTTCGATGAGGTCGTCGACGAGTACCAGCCCGTGATCGCCGGGCTCGAGAACGACATCGATGAGATCGAGGAGCAGATCTTCCACGGTGATGCCGCGGTGTCCCGCCGCATCTACGAGCTCGCGGCCGAGGCGATGGCGTTCCAGCGCGCGACCCAGCCTCTGGTCGGGATGCTCCAGTCGCTCGAGGCGGGGTTCGAGAAGTACCACGTCGATGTCGAACTCCAGCGGGGCTTCCTCGACGTGCTCGACCACTCCTTCAAGACGGTCGAGCGCGCCGACTCGTTCCGCGTGCTTCTCGAGAACGCGCTCACCGTGCATTCGACTCTCGTGATGCAATCCCAGAACGAGGAGATGCGCCTGATGACCCGCGCGAGCATCGAGCAGGGCGATCAGGTGAAGAAGATCTCCTCCTGGGCCGCCATCCTGTTCGCACCGGCTCTCGTGGGCACCATCTACGGCATGAACTTCCGCTTCATGCCCGAACTCGACTGGCCCCTCGGGTACCCGTTCGCGCTCGCCCTCATGCTCGCCTCGGGCTCGGTGCTGTACGTGGTCTTCAAGAGACGAGGGTGGCTCTAGTTCCGCGGCGTGTCGGGCGCGGGCGCCGCATCCGGTCCCCCAGAATGGGGACATGACGCACCCTCTCAGTGATGAGGAGAAGCAAGCCGTCTTCGACCTCATGCGTGATCGGCTCGCGCACCTGTTCGGCCCCGGCGGCAGCTTTCGCGTGACCCTCGGCCGGGCATCCGACGACGAGGGTCTCTTCGTCTCCGCCGTCGCCGCTACCATCGCCTGGGAGGTCGCGGGGGCGTTCGAGCGTCGTACCGCGACGGGCCAGCATCGGGATGCCGTCACCGCCGTCCCCGAGAACGAGCAGCTCTGGGCGCACGTCGAATCCGAGCTCCGGCGCCTGCGCACCGACGGCGCGAGCGCCGTGACACGCCGCGCCGCCTGAGCTCTCGCCTCGGGCCGGTCAGGCGGGGCCGATCAGGCGGGGCCGATCAGGCGGGGCGGGGCACCAGTCCGATCGCCGCGGCGTTGCGGGTGCGGCGGATCGCGAACAGCGCCACGATGACGCTCGCCACCCCGAAGCCCAGCAGTACGAGCGCCG
This sequence comes from Synechococcus sp. UW140, assembly GCA_943367555.1. Classification (GTDB taxonomy): domain Bacteria; phylum Actinomycetota; class Actinomycetes; order Actinomycetales; family Microbacteriaceae; genus Rhodoglobus. Next base: position 19,031 of record CALRJN020000019.1, read on the forward strand.
AGGAGACCACGGCCCCGACATCCCCGCCCGAGATGATGTTCTGCATCCCGTCGACGGCGTAGGTCAGCGGCAGGAACGGGCTCACGAGCTGGAACGGCGTCGACAGCAACTCGATCGGATACACGCCACCGGTCGAGGTCACCTGCACGGCGAGGAGGAAGAGCGAGACGACGAGTCCGCCGCGGCCCAGTCCGATCGTCAGGAGGTAGTGGAACGCCGTGAACGCGAGCGCGATGAGCAGCGAGAAGCCCAGGGTGGCCGGAAGCAGGCTCCACGCCACCCCGAGGGCTCCGTGCAGCAGCAGCACGAGCAGCGCCGCCTGCGAGGCCGTGATGACGCTCGCCTTGAGGATCGCGGAGGCCACCAGCCGCCCGTTGCGCGCGGTCGAGGTGAGGGCGCGCCGCGTGACGGGACGCATCACGAGGAACACGGCGAGCGCGCCGACCCACAGCCCCAGGGGCACGAAGAACGTCGCCACGAGCTGCCCGACCTCGGACACGGGGTTGTCCGTCGTCACCGTGAGCCCGACCGGGTCGGCCGCGACCTCGGCCGAGGTCGCCGCTGAGGTGGGATCGCTCGAGCCGAGCTGGTCCGCACCCGACTGCAGGCCGGATGCCAGCTCGCTCGCCCCGGATGCCAGCTGGCTGGCGCCATCCACGAGCGATCCGCCATTGGCCGAGAGCTGGTAGGCCCCGGCCGTGCTCTGCGAGATGCCCGATTGGATGCCGGCGATCCCGCTCGAGGTCTGGGCACTGAGGGTGCTTCCGCCCGCGGCCGACGCCGCGAGCCCGTCGACGACGGCCTGGAGCGTGCCCTTGAGCACGGGGTCGGTGACCTCCGCCTGCAGACCGCCGTTGATCGACGACAGGGTGCTCGACAGCTGCGAGACCCCCGAGGTGTACGTGGCGACGCCCGAGCTCAACTGGGAGAGGCCCGCGGCGCCCGAGTCGAGCTGGGACAGCCCCGACGCGAGCGAATCGACGCCATCGGTGTACTGCGTGAGCCCGGAGGCGAGGGACGTGGCCCCGTTGCCCAGATCGGTGGCACCGGATGCCGCCGAGGTGAGCGAGGTGCCGAGGTCGCCGAGCGACGCGTAGATCCCGCCGATGTACTGCGCGGTGATCGCGTTGCCGAAGGTGTCCGTCATCGTCTGGCCCACGACCTGCGCGACCGACCCCGTGAGGTAGGAGTGCGAGTCATCCGTGCGGATCGAGATGTCCGCCTTCTGCGGGTTGTCGCTCGAGAGCGACAGGATCGAGTCGGAGAAGTTCGACGGCACGGTCAGCACGGCGTAGACGGTGCCGGCGTCGAGCAGGGCGGCCGCGTCGTCGGCGTTCGTGATGGTCCAGTCGAACCCTTCGGAGCCGGTGAGCTCGGTGACCAGCTGCCGGCCGGCGAAGACGTTCGTCACCGTTCCGTCGGCGTTCGTGATGGTCTGGAGCGTGTCGTCGTTGACGATCGCGACCGGGATCGAATCGATCGCGGTCGTGCCCTGACCGAGCGCGCCCACGAAGAGTCCGGCGAAGGCGAGAGGCACGAGCACGACGGCAGCGAGGCCGCCCCACGTGCGGGCACGGGCGAAACGGGAGGTCATCAGACGCGTCCTTCCAGAGCGAGCGAGTAGAGGTCGATTTCGACCACCGGCCGATCGGCGCGCGCGGTGAGTGAGCTCGCGCGACTCGGCACCGGGGTGCCGATGACGATCGTGGTGGTGGCGGGGGCGAGGGAGCGCAGGGCGGTCACGAAGGCGTCCTCATCCTCAGGATTGGCGAATGGGTCGAGCTGATCGAGCATCACGACGGGCGTGCGCTCAGCGAGGGCCACCGTGGCGAGGGCGACCGCGCGCTCCAGCTGGGGCAGGGCCACGAGAGTGCTCTGCGCCGTGATCTCGGCGCACTCGCGATCGGTCGCGGCGCGCAGCGCGCCGTTGGCGCGCACGAGCCACCGCATCCGCGCCCGCCGCGTGGTGAGAGCCCGGTACCACGGCAGGGTCATCTCGAGCCGCTCCGTGAGCAACTCCCCGACGGTCACGGTGGTCTCGGATCGCTGCGAGCCGCCGACGTCAGCGAGGGCCACGAGCGAGCGCACCGCCGGGGCCTCGGACGGCAGCGGATGCCCCATCACCTGCGCGCGGCCCGACACGGGATCGAGGCGGCCCGACAGCGTCGCGGCGACGAGACGACGGTCGAGGGCGTCGCCGCTGGCGACGACGATCGCACCGCGCGGAATGCCGATCGAGATCGGACCGACCTCGTGGTCGCGGGATCCGGAGACGAGGTAGTCGGCGCTGATCGCGAACTCGCCCTCGGCCTCCGCCCAGTCCACCGCGTGGCGGTGCTCGCGCAGCTGCTCGCCCTCGATGTCGACGTTGGGCAGCAGGCGACCGAGCCAGGCGGGCATCCACCAGGCGGCCCGACCGAAGAGGGTCATGAGGGCGGGCACGAGCGTCATGCGCACGAGGAAGGCGTCGAACGCGATGCCGACGGCCAGCCCCAGCGCGATCGGCTTGATCGTGCCGCTGCCCTCCGGCACGAAGGCGAAGAAGACGAAGAACATGATGAGGGCGGCGGCCGTAACGACGCGGGCTCCGTTGGCGAATCCGCGACTCACCGCGAACTTCGCGTCGCCGGTGCGCACGAACTCCTCGCGCATGCCCGAGACGAGGAAGACCTCGTAGTCCATGGCGAGCCCGAAGAGCACCGCCATGAGGATGATCGGCATGAAGCTGAGGATCGGGCCCGGCGTCTCCACGTGGAGCAGCTCTCCGAACCATCCCCACTGGAACACGGCGACGATCACCCCGAACGAGGCGACGACGCTGAGCAGGAAGCCGGCGGCGGCCTTGAGCGGCACGAGCACCGACCGGAAGACCATCATCAGCAGCAGGATCGAGAGCCCGACGACGATGATGCCGAACGGCACGAGCGCGTTCGTGAGGCGGTTCGAGATGTCGATGCCCACCGCCGTCGTGCCGGTGACCGCGATCGGGGTGTCGTACTTCGCCGCGATCGCGGGCGCGAGGTCGCGGATCTCCTGCACGAGCGCCTTGGTCGCCACGGCATCCGGCGCGGTCGTCGGGGTCACCTGGATGATCGCGGTGTCGAGCCCCTCGTCGGGGAAGCCCTGCGAGACGTACGCGACCCCGTCGAGGGCGCGCAGGTCCTTCGCGATCGAGTCGAGGTCCTCCATGATCGTGACCGTCTGGGTGATGTCGACGGAGATGATGAGCGGCCCGTTGAAGCCGGGACCGAATCCGTCGCTCACGAGGTCGAAGGCCTGGCGCTGGGTCGAACCCACGGGCTGCGATCCGCCGTCGGGCAGGTTGAGGTCGAGACTCGCGGCGGGGATGGCGAGGGTTCCGAGCACGGCGACGACGCCGACGGTCGCAAGGATGGGGCGCTTCATGACGCCCTGCACCCAGCGCAGGCCCATCGGCCGGGCCGTCGAGTTCTCCTGGGCGCGCTTCCACGAGCGCGAGCCCTCCTTGGGGATGAGCCGTCGACCGGCCAGACCGAGGAGCGCCGGAAGCAGGGTGACCGCCACGCCGATCGCGAGGAGCACGGCGACCGCGGCCCCGATTCCCATGACGCTGAGGAACGGGATGCCGACCACGAGCAGGCCGAGCAGCGCGATGATCACGGTGAGGCCGGCGAAGACGACGGCGCTGCCTGCGGTGCCGACCGACATCGCGGCGGACTCCTCGGGGTCCTCGCCCCGGGCGAGCTGACTGCGATGCCTCGAGAGGATGAAGAGGGCGTAGTCGATGCCGACGGCGAGGCCGATCATGAGCGCCAGCAGCGGCGCGGAGCTGGAAACGGTCGTGAAGGCCGAGAGGGTCATGATCGTGCCCATGACGATGGCGACGCCGAGCAGGGCCGACAGCAGCGGCATCCCGGCGGCCAGGAGGGAGCCGAAGGTGATGAAGAGCACGACGCCCGCGAAGATGACGCCGAAGACCTCGGTGACGGTGATGCCGACGGTGTTGTCGGCGAAGACCTGGCCGCCGAACTCCACCTGGAGCCCGCTGGCGGTGCCGATGTCGGCGGTGGCGAGGAGGTCGGCGATCGTCGCGTCGGTGACGTCGGACGACGGCCCGTCGAACTGCACCCGGATGAGTCCCATCGACTCGTCGTCGGAGATCGCCTTGCCGGCGTACTCGCTGAACGGGCTGATGGCGGAGTCGATCCCGGGCACGGCCTCGATCGCCGTGACGAGCCTCTCGATCGTCGCTTCGCTGTCGGCGATGGATGCCCCGGCCGGCGCCACGACGACGGCCGACGCACTCGCGCCCGCCACCGAGGGGAACACCGACTCGAGGTGATCGAGAGCCGCCTGCGACTCGGTGCCCGGGATCGCGAACGACTCCTGAGTCTGACCGCCGAGGGCGATGCCCGATCCGAGGGTCGCGACGAGCAGGAGCATCCACACGCCGATCACGCGCCAGGGGCGCCGGAACGAGAAACGGCCGAGCCGATAGAGCAGTGTTGCCACGGTAACCCCAGGGTGGTTTGGCCTGCCGGACGGCAGGATCTAGCGGATTCGAATGGGAGCGAGAAGCTCGCCCATGATCGTGAGGAGAGCAACCCTGGTCTCCTCGCGAGTGCCGACCGTGAGGCCGAGTGATTGTGCGGTGCACAGCATGTAGGCCGCACCACCGAGCGCGATGCCGAAGCGCATCTTCTCCACGGTGCTCGCGGTGTTCGCGGCGAAGAACGCGGCGATGCGTTCGACGAGGGCGTTGGCGCGGTCAATCACGGGCACGTCGACGAGCGACGGGCCCTGATTGATGAACAGGTGCACCTCGAGCCGGTGGTCGAGCAGCAGGTCGACGAACTGCTCGAGAAACTCCCGACGCCCGGCGTCGTCGAGCTGACCGCGCTCGCGCTCGGCCAGGATCTCCTCCATGCGCGTGAGGGCGGGATCGATCGCCGCCTCGAGCACGGCCTCCTTGGAGTCGAAGTGGTAGAGAACGCTGGACTTGGAGAGCCCGGCGAGCTCGGCCAGCCGCTGGAGCGAGGTCGCCGCGTATCCCGCGCTCGCGAACTCGGCGAGAGCGATGAGGCGGAGATCCTCTTGGCTGGACATGCGTTTCACGCTACCTGACCGATCGGTCAGAAATCTGTCCGATCGGTCAGTTCGCGGTGAACTCTCAGGGAACGGTCACCCAACGGACGCCCCGCCCGCGGTGGTTCTCGGATGCTCCCCTGCGCCCACGGGTGGGAGATCCTCGCCCCAGCCGGTAGCGTGGTCACGACGGTTGGAGGCGGTCATGCGCAAGTTCCTGTTCAACGCGAGCGTGGTGAGTGCGCTGTTCGGTGTGATCGGCGTCGTGCAGTCCACCCGTCGCGGACCCCGCGACTGGAGGCTCGTTCTCGCCTGGGTCAGTTGGGGTCTCACCGTGGCGATCGCGATCGGCACGGTCGTCAAGGAGTCTGAGGAACTCAGCGAGCTGGAGGATTGACCATGAACTTCGACGGACCCGGCACGGGCTTCGGCCCCTTCGCCCAATTCATCGTGACGGCCCTCACCGGCGTCGCCTTCCTCGTGGGCTTGGCGATCATCGGCGGCCTGATCTTCCTGCTCGTTCGGTTCCTCCTCGTCGCCACTCAGGCGGCCCAGATCTACGTGGCCAAGAACCGGCCCGCGGAGACCGGCACGACCGCCGCGGCATCCGCCACCCCGGCTGCCGCCCCGGCGAAGCCGACCCCGGCCGCGACGAAGCCGGCCCCGGTCACCAAGCCCGCGACCCCGAAGACCCCTCCCACCGCCTGACCCGATGAGCGTCACCTTCACCACCACGCTCGAGGCCGCCGGCGGCCCGATCGGGATCGTCGTTCCCGAGGACGTGATGGCCCAGCTCGGCCCGGCCAAGCGCTATCCCGTGGTCGTGACGATCGGGGAGTACTCCTACCGCAACAGCGTGAGCTGGTACCAGGGCGCGTACCGCATCGCGTTCAGCGCGGAGAACCGCAAGGGGTCCGGCGTCTCGGGCGGTGACACGATCGTCGTCGCACTCGAGCTCGACGACGCGCCTCGGGTGCTCGAGCTGCCCCCGGAGCTCGTCGCCGCGCTCGCGGCGGCGGGCGTGCTCGAGGCGTTCACGGCGTTGTCCTACTCCAAGCAGCGCACCCTCGTCGATCCGTGGGCCGCCGCGAAGACGGATGCCACCCGCGACAAGAACCTCGCCAAGATCCTCGCCGCGGTCGGCGGCTGACCCGTCACTCCCGTGCCGGGAGTGCCCCCGCGCACGGATCCTCGAGGTACCGCCGCGAGTCGCCGAACCCGAGCGGCGTGTTGCCGGGAATCCGTGCACGGGGATACTCTCGAGCTCGCCCGCCTAGCTGAGGAAGCCGCGCAGCAGGGCGGCCGATCCCTCCAGGTGCTCCCCCATCGACGCCGCCGCTCGCTCGGCGTTGCCGGTGAGGATCGCCACGACGATGTCCTCGTGCTGCTGGTTGGAGTGCTCGATGTTGCGCGCGAGCAGCGGGATGCCGTCGAGCAGCTGATTCACCCGAGTGCGGTTGTCGGCGAGGAGCGAGACCAACGAGGGAATCCCGACGACCTCGCCGATGGTGAGGTGCAGACGGGAGTCGAATCGCCGGTAGTCCTCGACGGAGGCGGCCGCGGTCTCCCGCAGCCGGGTCCACAGCAGCTCGCGCTCGGTCGAGCTCAACTCGCGCTCCGCCGCGGCCCGGGCTGCGCCGACCTCGAGGATGCCCCGCAGTCCCAGCACGTCATCGATCTCGGCGGCATCGAGCACGACCTGGCCCGCCGGCACCGGGTGCGGCAGGGTGTCGCTCACGAACGTGCCGCCGTAGCGTCCGCGACGGGAGACGAGGTATCCGGCATCCGACAGCGACCGGATGGCCTCGCGCACGGTGTCGCGGCTCACACTGAATCGCGCGGCGAGATCGCGTTCCGGGGGCAGCGGCTCCCCCGGCTGCACCACGCCGAGTCGGATGGTCTGAAGCAGCCGGGCGACCGTGTCCTCGAACGAGTTGCCCGAGCGCACGGGACGGAAGAGCACCTCATCGACGAGGTGCTCGAATCCGTCCCCCGCGATCGTCATGACCTACAGCGGCGTCACGTAGGCCGAGCTGATGCCGCCGTCGACGAGGAATGTCGACGCCGTGATGAACGACGCGTCGTCGCTGGCGAGGAACGCGACCGCCGCCGCGAGCTCCTCAGGCTCCGCGAACCGGCCCTTGGGGATGTGCACGAGACGGCGCTGGGCGCGCTCCGGGTCCTTGGCGAAGAGCTCCTGTAGCAGCGGCGTGTTCACCGGGCCGGGGCACAGGGCGTTGACGCGGATGCCCTGCCGCGCGAACTGCACGCCCAGCTCCTTCGTCATGGCCAGCACGCCGCCCTTCGACGCCGTGTAGGAGATCTGCGAGGTCGCCGACCCCATCACCGCCACGAAGGATGCCGTATTGATGATCGATCCCGACTGCTGCTTCACCATGTGGCGCAGCGCGGCTCGCGAGCACAGGTACACGCTCTTGAGGTTGACGTCCTGCACGCGGTTCCAGGCCGGCAACTCGGTCGTCTCGATCGAGTCGTCGTCGGGCGGGGAGATGCCGGCGTTGTTGAAGGCGATGTCGACGGAGCCGTAGGTGGAGGCGGCGGTGTCGAAGAGGTGGTTGACCTGGTCCTCGTCGGTCACGTCGACCTGCACGAACAGGCCCCCCACCTCGGCCGCGGCCTTCTCGCCGGTCTCGACGTTGAAGTCGCCGATGACGACGGTCGCGCCCTCCGCGGCGAAGCGGCGCGCGGTCGCGAGACCGATGCCGCTCGCACCGCCCGTGATGACGGCGACCTTGCCCGCGAGGCGCTGGGTGAGGTCGATCTTGGTGACTGCCACTGTGGTTCCCTTTCCGAGGCGGTTAATCCGTGGAGATGAAGACGTTCTTGGTCTCGGTGAAGGCGGATGCGGCATCCGGTCCGAGCTCGCGCCCGAGTCCCGACTGCTTGAAGCCGCCGAACGGCGTGGAGTAGCGCACGCTGGAGTGCGAGTTCACCGAGAGGTTGCCGCTCTCGACCCCGCGGGCCACGCGGATCGCGCGCCCGACATCCCGGGTCCAGATCGACCCGGAGAGGCCGTAGATGCTCGAGTTGGCGAGCGCGATCGCGTCGGCCTCGTCGTCGAACGGGAGCACCGCGACGACCGGGCCGAAGATCTCGTCGGTGACGACGCGATCGGTGCGGGAGGTCGGCGTGAGCACGGTGGGAGCGAACCAGTAGCCGGGGCCGTCGGGCTTGGTGCCGCGGAAGGCGACGGCCGCGTCATCCGGCACGAAGGCGGCGACGGAGTCGAAGTGCGCCTTCGAGACGAGCGGACCCATCTCGGTGGCCTCATCGGTCGGGTCGCCGACCTTGACGCCCTGCACGGCCGGCTCGAGCAGCTCGAGGAAGCGGTCGTAGACCGAGCGCTCGACGAGGATGCGGCTGCGCGCGCAGCAGTCCTGGCCCGCGTTCTCGAACACCGCGTAGGGGGCGGTGGCCGCGGCCTTCTCGACATCCGAGTCGGCGAACACCACGTTGGCGCTCTTGCCGCCGAGCTCGAGCGTGAGCGCCTTGACCTGGTTCGCGCATCCGGCCATCACCTGCTTGCCCACCTCAGTGGAGCCGGTGAAGACGATCTTGCGCACCATCTCGTGCGTGACGAACCGCTCCCCCACGACGCTGCCCTTGCCGGGAAGCACCTGGAAGAGTCCGTCGGGCAGGCCCGCCTCGAGGGCGAGCTCGCCGAGTCGGATCGCGGTGAGCGGCGTCCACTCCGCCGGCTTGAGCACGACCGCGTTGCCCGCGGCGAGCGCCGGCGCGAAGCCCCAGCTGGCGATCGTCATGGGGAAGTTCCACGGCACGATCACGCCGACGACGCCGAGCGGCTCGAGGAAGGTCACGTCGAGGCCGCCGGCCACGGGGATCTGCTTGCCGATCATCCGCTCGGGGGCGGCCGAGTAGTAGGTGAGCACGTCGCGCACGTGCCCGGCCTCCCACCGCGCCTGGCTGATGGGATGCCCGGAGTTGACAACCTCGAGCAGCGCGAGCTCCTCGACGTGGTCGCCGACGACGGTGGCGAAGTCGCGCAAGGCCTGGGCACGAGCGGCGGGGGCGAGGGCGGCCCACGAGCGCTGCGCGGTGACGGCGCGAGCGACCGCGTCATCCACCTGCTCGAGGCTCGACTGGGGCAGGGTGCGGAACGCGGTCGCGGTCGCGGGGTTGATGAGTTCGGTCTCAGCCACGGCGGTACTCCTTCGCAGCCTCGACGAGTCCGGCGAACAGGCGGGCATCCTCCACGGCGTCCTCCTCGGGATGCCACTGCACGGCCACCCCGAACGGAACGGTCGGCAGCTCGACGGCCTGGATCGTGCCGTCGTCGCTGCGGGCGGACACGACGAGCCCGGGCGCGAGCTCGTCGATGGCCTGGTGATGGTAGCTCTTCACGTCGACTTTCTCGTCGCCGTCGAGAAGAGCGCCGAGCTTGGTGGATGCCTCGACCCCGACCTCGTTGACCGCGAAGACCCCGCCGCCGAGGTTGTAGCGCGTGCTCCCGACCACGTCGGGCAGGTGCTGCACGAGGGTTCCCCCGAGCGCGACGTTGAGGATCTGGGCACCGCGGCAGATGCCGAGGAACGGCAGGCCGCGGTCGATGGCCGCAGTCAGCAGCGCGTCCTCCCACTCGTCGCGATCGTGCCGTGGCTCGTCGGTGGTGGGGTGCGGCTCCTGGCCGTAACGCGCCGGGTTGACGTCCTTGCCGCCGGAGATGATGAGGCCGTCGAGCGAGTCGATCACCCGATGGGCGATGTCCGAGTCGACAGGCTGCGGCGGCAGGAGCACGGCGATGCCGCCGGCCTGGTTCACCGCCTCGAAGTAGACCTTGGGCAGGAAGCTCGCGGGCACGTCCCACACGCCCGTCTGCGCCTGCTCCAGGTAGGTGGTGAGGCCGATAATCGGCTTAGAACCGCTCAAAGCCACGCACCCGCTCCCAATCCGTGATGGCCGCGTCGTAGGCCGCCTGCTCGATCCGCGCGTTGTTGAGGTAGTGCGACACGACATCCTCGCCGAAGGCTTCGATGGCGATCTCGCTGCCCCGGAAGAGCTCGGCCGCCTGACGCAGGGAGGTGGGGATGCGGGGCGCATCCGAGACATACGCGTTGCCCTCGAAGATCGGCTCGAGCTCCAGTTCGTGCTCGATGCCGTAGAGGCCGCCGGCGATGAGCGCGGCGACGGCGAGGTACTGGTTCACATCGCCGCCGGGCACCCGGTTCTCGACCCGGAGGCCGTGGCCGTGGCCGACGACCCGCAGCGCGCACGTGCGGTTGTCGAGGCCCCACGCCACGGCGGTGGGCGCGAAGCTGCCCTCGACGTAGCGCTTGTAGGAGTTGATGTTGGGCGCGAGGAAGAGGGAGAGTTCGCGCATCGTGGCGAGCTGGCCGGCGATCCAGTGCTCCATGAGCTTCGAGAATCCGTAGGGCCGGTCCTTGTCCGCCATCACCGCGGTGCCGTCGGTGCCGCGCACCGACAGGTGGATATGGCACGAGTTGCCTTCGCGCTCGTTGTACTTGGCCATGAACGTGAGGCTCTTGCCGTGCTGGTCGGCGATCTCCTTCGCCCCGTTCTTGTAGACGGAGTGGTTGTCGCACGTGCCGAGCGCGTCCGTGTAGCGGAACGCGATCTCCTGCTGGCCGAGATTGCACTCGCCCTTGACGCCCTCGCAGTACATGCCCGCGCCATCCATGCCGTTGCGGATGTCGCGCAGCAGCGGCTCCATCCGGCTCGAGGCGAGAAGCGCGTAGTCGATGTTGTAGTCGCTGGCCGGGTAGAGGTCGACGTACTTCTTCTTCCAGGCATCCCGGAAGCTGTCCTCGAACACGATGAACTCGAGCTCGGTGCCGACGAAGGCGTCGAGGCCCTTCTCCTTGAGCCGCGCGAGCTGGCGCTTGAGCACCTGCCGCGGGTCGGGGTTGACCGGGGTGCCGTCGAGCCACGTGAGGTCGGCCGTCACGAGCGCGGTGCCGGGCAGCCACGGGATGAGCCGCAGGGTGTCGAGGTCGGGCATCATCGCCATGTCGCCGTAGCCGCGCTCCCACGAGCTGATCGCGTAGCCGGGCACGGTGTTCATCTCGACATCGACGGCGAGCAGGTAGTTGCAGCACTCGGCGCCGTGCTCCGCGAGATCCTCGAGGAAGAGCCGGGCCGAGGCCCGCTTGCCCACGAGCCGGCCCTGCATGTCGGTGAAGGCGATGATGACGGTGTCGATCTCCTTGGCCGCGACAAGCGCGGTCAACTCCTGCACTGTGAGATTGCCCGTGCGCTTCGAAGTGGTGGATGCCGTCACTTGGTGCTCCTTCTCGACCGCGCCGTCGCGGGCGCGTTCCCGACCTTTGCCGCATCCCCATCGCGGGATGCTCGGCCTACCGTAACGCGGAATTAACGTCCAAAGGTAGACACCGAGTACCAATAGCCGACAAACTCATGGGAATTCGGTGCGCGGTCGCCCGACCGCGCCCCCATCTTCCCCCGGAGGTTATTGATGACCGACACGAACACGAAGTCCGCTAGCGGCGCTACTTACCAGCGAGCCGAGGCGGGCTACTTCGACAAACGCAGTCTCCGCCGCAGCGCCGGCTTCTGGGGGCTCTGGGGAATCGGCATCGCCGCCGTCATCTCCGGTGACTTCTCCGGCTGGAACGTCGGCATCGGCACGACCGGATGGGGCGGACTGTTCATCGCCACCCTCATCGTCATCGTCATGTACTTCACGATGATCTTCTCCATCGGCGAGATGTCGTCCGCGATGCCGCACACCGGTGGCGCCTACTCCTTCGCCCGCGCGGCGCTCGGCCCCTGGGGCGGCTTCGTCACCGGACTTGCCGAGACGATCGAGTACGTCGTCACGACGGCCGTGGTGGTCTGGTTCTCCGGCATCTACGCGGACAGCGCGCTCTCCGGGCTCACCGGGCTCTCGCTGCCGCAACCGGTGTGGTGGCTCATCCTCTACGTCGTCTTCGTGTCGCTGAACTCGCTCGGGGCGTCCATCGGCTTCCGCTTCGCCCTCGTGGTGGCGGTCATCTCGATGTCGGTCATCCTGTTCTTCGCCATCAGCGCCATCGCCACCGGTTCCGTGGACTTCTCCAAGCTCCTCGACATCCCGGCGACCGAGGGCAACACGGCGTTCCTGCCGTTCGGCGGCATCGGCATCCTGTTCGCGCTCCCGTTCGCGATGTGGTTCTTCCTCGGCATCGAGGAGCTTCCGCTGGCGGCCGAAGAGTCCAAGAACCCGTCGCGCGACATTCCCCGCGCCGGCGTGTGGGGCATCGTGACCCTGTCGTTCTTCGCCCTCCTCGTGCTCGTGCTCAACCCGGCGGTCACCGGATCGGCCGCGATCGCCTCGGGCGCCGACAGCGGTGAGCCGCTGCTCGCGGGCTTCCGGGTGTTCCTGCCCGAGAGCGTCGCGGCGATCCTCGCGCTCTTCGCTCTCGTCGGTCTGCTCGCGTCGCTGCAGGGCATCATGTTCGCCTACGGACGCAACATGTATTCGCTCAGCCGCGCGGGCTACTACCCGAAGTTCCTGTCCCTCACGGGCAAGAAGCACCAGACGCCGTGGGTCGCCCTGCTCGTCGGTGCGATCGTCGGCTACCTCATCCTCACCTTCGTGCTGATCGTGCTCCCGGGCATCAGCGCCGAGGCCGGGGCCGCGGCATCCGGAATCATCCTGTTCATCGCCGTGCTCGGTGCGGTGGTGTCGTACATCCTGCAGATGGTGTCGTTCGTGATCCTGCGCCGCAAGTTCCCGAACGCGTCGCGGCCCTACAAGTCGCCGACCGGCGTCGGCGGGGCCGTGGTTGCTGGTGTGATCGCCGTCGGGGCCCTGTTGGGCATCCTGTTCAACTCGGTGTTCCTCACCGCCGTGATCACGTTCCTCGTGATCTTCGTGGTCGGCATCCTGCTGTTCACCCTCATCGGCCGCCACCGCCTCGTGCTCTCGCCCGAGGAGGAGTACGCGCTGTCCGGCGGCATGCACGGTGACCCGCAGAAGGAGGGCTACGACGCCATGGAGGCCGAGGTCTTCGACGAGAAGCCCAAGAAGTAGCACCACCCGCGTGTGAGGAGCCCCGGACCTGGGTCCGGGGCTCCTTTCGCATTCATGGGACCTTCGCCCCCTCCCCCAGGAGCGAAGCCCCGCCATGCTGGCCCGATGGAAACCCTCTTCGCTCTTCTCCACGTGACCGCCGCCGTCTTCATCATCGGCCCGATGGCGATCCTGCCGATGTCCGGGATGCGCGCCATCCGCACCGGCAATGTGGCCCAGGTGACCGGCCTCGCCAAGACCGTCACCCTGCTCGGCTACCTGTCGCTGCTCGTGGCCCTGTTCGGCTTCGCACTCGTCTCGTTCGTGCCGGAGGAGGACAACCTCACGTTCACGACACCGTGGCTGCTCATCTCGATCATCCTCTACTCGCTCGCGGCGACCGCGACGCTCACGGTCATCGCCCCGACGCTCAAGCGCGCCGGCGCGGACCTCGCGGCCGGCACGACCAAGCGCTACCCGGCGGTGGCCGTGACGTCGGGAATCGTCACGCTGCTGCTCGTGGCCGTAACAGTGCTCATGGTCGCCCGCCCCGGCGCTGAGGGCTGATCGCTCAGAAGTAGGTGCGCACGAGGTCGACCACGCGGGGGTCGGCCTCGTCGGCGTCGGCCACCACCGGGATGAGCCGCCACTTGTCGAACGCGGTGCACGGGTGCGACAACCCGAGCCGCAGCACCTCGCCTACCGTCGCCTCGGAGGTGGGCAGGTAGGCGTGCTGGTCGTTGAGCTTCGCCACGGGGCCGTAACGCGTCGTGGGCATTCCCTCGTCGAATGGGAAATCGCGCTTGCCGCCATCGAGCAGGGCGAGCCCCGGCTCCGGGGTCGAGAGCACCCTCGCCCAGCCGTGCATCGCCGACCGCAGCCCGGTCAGCGGGGTGATCCCCGCATAGAACCCGTCGTCGTGCACCTGGTAGGCACCGGACCGCAGGATGACGCGTGCCTGCCCCACGAGCGGGGCGAGCGCCTCGGCCACGAGGTCGAACCATGCGCTGCCGCCCGCCGACACGATCGGCTCCTGCGCCACGGCGATCCTCTCGTGCACGGAGACGAGGTCGTCGAGATAGCGCCGCACGTTCGCGAGGGATGCGGGGGTGCGGTCACGCCCGTACGAGCCCTCATAACCGCCGACGCCGGCCAGCCGCAGCTGCGGCGTGCGATCGACCTCTGCGGCGACCGCCAGCGCGGCCTCGATGCCACGGGCACCGGTGCGGCCGCCGGGCGCCCCGAGTTCGACGAGCACGTCGACCGGCCTCGCGGATCTGGTCAGGCCTGCCGCCATCGCCTCGACCGCAGCGACACTGTCGACCCAGCACACGAACTCGAACTCGGGGTCGGCCAGTTCGGTGCCGAGCCAGGCGAGCGCCACCGGGTCGATGAGTTCGTTGGCCAGCAGGATGCGCTGCACTCCGTGATCCCGAGCGACCTGCGCCTGCCAGCCGGTCGCGAGGGTGATCCCCCACTCGCCCGAGTCCAGCAACTGCCGCCACAGCCTCGGAGCCATCGTCGTCTTGCCGTGCGGGGCGATCGCGAGGGAGCGCTCGGCGAGCCAGCCGGCCATGAGCGCGACGTTGTTCGCGAGGGCGGCGGCATCCAGCGTCAGCAGCGGCGTCGAGAGGTGCGAGAGGCGCGGGGCGGTCTCGAGCCACTCGCGGCCGGTCATCCCCCAGCTCGACGACGGCAGCGACTTCGCCCACGGGCCCAGCTCGACATCCGACACGGGATTCAGGCTACGGGGTCGGCACCATCCAGCCGAGCACCGGGGTGGACTGCAGCACGATGAGGATCGTGATCAGGGCGAGGAACCCGAGGCTCCACGGCAGCAGCTTGCGGAACAGTTGGTTCTCGCTGCCCTCGAGACCGACCGCCGCGGAGGCGACCGCGAGGTTCTGCAGCGAGAGCATCTTGCCGAGCACGCCAGCCGACGAGTTCGCCGCCGCCATGAGCACGGGCGGCAGGCCGGTCGCCACGGCCGCGGTGACCTGCAGGTTGCCGAAGAGCGAGTTGGATGCGGTGTCCGAGCCCGTGATCGCCACGCCGAGCCAGCCGATGATCGGCGAGAGCACCACGAAGAACACGCCGGCCGAGGCGAGCGCCATGCCGAGGGTCGCCGTCTGTCCCGAGAGGTTCATCACGAACGACAGGCCGAGCACCGCGGTGACGGTGACGATCGTCCAGCGCAGCTGCTTGAGAGTCGCTCCGTAGCTCGCGACGCCCGTGCGGAACCCCACGCGATAGAGCAGGGCCGTGATGAGGCCCGAGAGGAAGAGCAGGGTGCCGGTGGCCTTGAGGTGGTCGAAGTGGATGTCCTGGCCGGCGACCGGATCGCCCGCCGCGTTGACGACATCCAGCCCCGGCCACCGGAAGGTGACCGTGCCGACCTCGCCGAGCCAGGCCTTGACGGCGGGGATCTGGGCGATCGAGAACACCGCGATGATGATCGCGTACGGCGCGACCGACATGACGATCTCGCGCAGCGTCGGCCGCACGACCTTCTCCTCGTCACCGCCGCTCGCGCCGATGATCTCGCTCGGCTGCCAGAACCTCAGCATCAGGAGCACGACGACGATCGTGGCGATCGCGGCGAACACATCGGTGAGCTCGACGGCGAAGAAGTTGGAGGTGAGAAACTGCACGAGTCCGAAGGTCACGCCCGCGACGAGGGCGACCGGCCAGGTCTGCTTCACTCCGCGCCGGCCGTCGACGAGGAACACGAGAACGAGCGGCACAAGGAAGGCCATGAACGGCGTCTGACGGCCGGCCATCGACGCGAGGTCCTGCAAGGGGAGGCCGGTGACGCCGACGAGCGCGAAGATCGGCGCCGCGAGAGCCCCGAAGGCGACGGGCGCGGTGTTGGCGAGCAGCGACACCATTGCCGCCTTGAACGGCTTCATGCCCGCGGCGAGCAGCATCGCCGCGGAGATCGCGACGGGGGCGCCGAACCCGGCGAGCGACTCGAGCAGGGCGCCGAAGCAGAAGGCGATGAGGATCGCGAGGATGCGCAGGTCGTTGCTGATCGAACGGATCGTGCGCCCGAACGCCTCCGACCACGGCGTCGCCACGGTGAGCTTGTAGACCCAGAGCGCGTTGACGAGGATCCAGAGGATCGGGAACAGGCCGTAGAAGATGCCCGCGCCGGTGGCGCTCAGGGCCTGAACCACCGGCATCCGCCACCCGACGATCGCGAGCACGATCGACAGGGCGAGCGCGGCGAGCGCCGCGAACGGGGCCTTGACCTTGAACGCTCCGAGCAGAAGGAACAGCAGCACGAGCGGGATGGCCGCGACGAGCGCGGAGATGACGAGCGACCCGAAGATCGGGTCGAGCTGCTGCTGGAACATGTGGTGGAGGCTCCCAGGTCGCGGCAGCCGCTCGCGATGAGGGCCGGTCCGCTGCCCAGTGTGGCGGCGGCCGGATGGAGCCGGAAGGGACCTTGGACCTACCCGGCGAGCGCACCGACCTCGACGAGCTTCGCGCGCAGCGCAGCATCGCTCGGCTCGACCTGGTGGGTGCCATCCGGGAAGACGACGACGGGGATGCTCGTGCGGCCGCTGATCGCCTGCGCGCGGTCGGCGGCATCCTTGCTCACCTCGACATCCACGTAGTCGTACTCGACACCCGTGGAGTCGAGCAGCGCCTGGGAGCGGCGGCAGTCGATGCACCAGTCGGCGCCGTACATCGTGATGCGGGAAGAATCGGTCATCCTCCCACCCTAGGTTGTGAGCGGCTACGGTGGTCCCAACGCTTGCCAAAGGGGCCCCAATGACGTTGCCTTTCACCGCCACCCGACCCGCGGAGTACGCGCCGGTTCCGAAGCCGGTGCGCTCGCGCCGAGCGGCGGGCGCGACGTTGCCGCCCGGACCCCGTACGTTGCCTGGCGGACTCACGGCCCGCTTCCTCAAGGACACTCCCGCGTTCCTGCTCACCCTGCTGCGGGACTACGGAGAACGCTCGAGCTTCTTCCTCAACGGCGAGCTGTTCTACGCCTTCTTCTCGCCCGAGGGCGTCGTGGATGTCACGGTCAAGCAGCAGCACTCGTTCATCAAGGGGGTCGGCTTCGAGCGCATGGCCAAGGTGCTCGGAACGGGACTGCTGACCAACGAGGAGCCGATCCATCTCCGCCACCGTCGCATGATGCAGCCGCCGTTCCACCACCACCAGCTCGACGACTACGCCGAGACGATGCAGCGCATCACCCGCGAGCACATGGCCGGGTGGATGCCCGACCAGCGCGTCGACGCCAACGAGGAGCTCATGCGGCTCACGTTCCAGATCGTGGCGCAGTTGCTGTTCGGCACCGACATCGACCGCTACGCCGAGGGCGTGCAGCACCACATGGGCGTGGCCATCGATCGGATCGAACGCACGATGCTGCCGGGCATGAACCTCTTCGACGGTTCGCCCGTGCCCTACTTCGCGGCGTTCAAGAAGTCGTCCGACTACCTCGCGACGGTCGCCGACGACATCATCGCGCGCCGGGTCGCGTCGATGGATGCCGGCGAGGCACCGGGCAACGACCTTCTCGGGCTGCTGCTGGCCGCCCGCGACGCGGACGACGGATCCGCGATGACCCACGCCGAGGTGCGGGACGAAACCCTCACGCTCATCCTCAGCGGACACGAGACGACAGCCAACGTGCTCACGTGGGCGATGTGCTACCTCCGGGATCGCGACGACCTCTGGGACGCCCTGCGTGCCGAGGCCGACGAGTTCCTCCCGGAGGGCCGCCGCCCCGAGCTGCGTCAGGTGCTGGCGGCGCCCATCGCGCGCACGATCGTCAACGAGGCCCTCCGGCTCGCCCCGCCGGTGTGGGTCGCTCCGAGACGCGCCATCGAGAACGTCACCGTGGATGGCATCGACGTGCCGAAGGGCGCGCACGTGCTCGTCTCCCAATTCGTGAGCCACCGCAACGAGCGATTCTTCGACGAGCCCGAGGCGTTCCGTCCGGAGCGCTGGGCCGACGGATTCGAAGCGAGTCTGCCCCGCGGTGCCTACTTCCCGTTCGGGGCCGGAACCCGCAAGTGCCTGGGCGACCAGTTCGCGCTGCTCGAAGCGCACATCATCCTCATGGAGTTCGCGCGAACGCGCCGACCCCGCCCCCTCGCGACGACGATCCCGAAGGCCGAGCCGAGGGCGACCTACCGGCCGGCCGGGGGTGTGCCGTCCACGATCGTGGCTGCCACCGATCACCCCGGCGAGGGTCACCCCGGCGAGGGATGACGCGACCGCCCGTCGATCAGCTCGTCGTCGCCACGATCCCGGCGACGACCTGCCAGGCGAATGCCGCCTTGGTGAGAAGGCTCAGAACCACGTAGGCGCGCTCCACGGTGGCGTACTCGCGGAATCCGGCGATGCCCTGGAATCCCAGCCACTGGACGATCCCGAACAGGAAGAACAGCAGCAGCAGGGTGACCGTGAGCACGCGAATCCAGCCGGGCTGGTCGTAGCCGCTCGTCGCACCGGGGGCGATGACATTCAGGGCGATCGCACCCCACGGCACGATTCCGATCATGCTCGCGAAGATGAACGGCTGCAGGGTTCGGGCGGGCGTTCCCAGCCGTTCCTGCAACCACAGCAGCGCGACCAGAGCGGACTGGGCGACGTAGATGAGCACGAGGGTGGCCAAGTCGACGATGCCGTTGAGTTGCGCCACCAGGAACAGCATGACCGACGAGCTCACCGAGAGTTCGACCCAGCGGATCGGGTTGCGCTGCAACGCGATCGCGTCCCGGTACCGCGCGGAGAGCACGGGAGAGGCGACGAGGAGGTGGTGAACGGCGGGCAGAAGCAGCACGATCACCGCACCGATCCCGAGATTGACGGATGCCACGAGCACCCGTTCCAGGGCAAGCTGCGCCCCCGGGGCCCCCGCCGGAGCATTGAGCACGACGGGAAGCAGCAGCGGCGAGGAGAGCAGCACGAGCGCCGCGACGGCAACCGCCTGCGCCAGATGCAGCACGCCGGCGAGCAGGTTCAGCGCGCGGAGGGTCACGATCGGCACCGACAGTGCGGGGCGGCGGAGGAACTCGACATGTCTGAGAATCTACTGCGTGCGGACCTCGTTGGCCGGTGTCGCGAGAGTCGCGCTGGGTCGATGAGCGCTTAACGTTGGACGGCGACCCGAGGGCCGCCGTGATCAAATCGTTACATGGTGGGCTCGGGTGCGCAACCCCTCGAACGGGATGCCCAGGGGATGTTCACGCGCCGTTCACGGTCGTGCACGGGATGTCTCCTCCACCGGCATCCTCGCCGGCCAGATCTGCCTCTGTCCGGACGACGAGGTGCACGGCTAGACTCCGTGCAACTCAATATCGGCCGTTCACATACTGCAGGAGAATCCGCGTGACGCGGATGCCGTAGGAGCAACACCTTCCGGAAACTCTCAGGCCCACGTACTGCAGCGTCAGGCAACTCTGGAAAGCGGCTCCGATGAGCCCACCGACGGGGAAAGTGCGTCAGCGCGAAGCTCTCAGGTCATCGACAGAGGGAGGGACTCTCGGCATCCGGCCCCCGGCTGCCCTGGAAGGAGTCTGATGACGAACGCCCGGAGCGACCGATGACGGTCAGCGTGCTCGACCTCTTCCGGATCGGGATCGGTCCGTCGAGCAGCCACACCGTGGGGCCGATGCGCGCCGCGCGGCAGTTCATCGCCGGCGTGGACGACGAGCTGCTGATGACCTGCGACGGGCTCGGGGTCTCGCTCTACGGTTCGCTCGCCGCGACTGGCCACGGCCACGGCACCTTCCCCGCCGTGCTTCTGGGCCTGGAAGGTCATGACCCGGAGACGATCTCGCCCGAGGTCGTCGACCGCCGCCGGGCCGAGTTCGAGGACGGTGCGTCCGTCATCCTGGCGGGGATCAGACCGATGCCGTTCTCGATCGAGGACATCGAGCGACGGCCCCTCACCGTGCTGCCCGGGCACACGAACGGCATGCGCTTCACCCTCACGCGCGACGGCCAGCTGGTGGCGGACGAGACCTGGTACTCGATCGGCGGCGGTTTCGTGCACCGCGAAGGGGAGCCCGCGCTCCCTCCGTCGACGGGCGCCACGGCCCCGAACCCGTTCCGCACGGCGGCCGAGCTGCTCGAGCACTGCGAACGGGACTCGATCGCGATCAGCGACGTGATGCTGGCCAACGAACTGGTGAACCATTCGCGTGGGGAGATCGAGGAGCGCCTGCTCGAGATCGCGCGAGCGATGCAGGATTCGGCGACCGCCGGGATGGGCCGCTCCGGGATGCTCCCGGGCACCCTCAAGGTGCGCCGTCGCGCCCGCGCGTGGCACGAGAGACTGCTCGCGGAACCGAACCACGGGGGCGCCGAGTACTGGCAGGAGTGGGTCAACCTCATCGCGCTCGCGGTGAACGAGGAGAACGCCTCGGGCGGCCGTGTCGTCACGGCCCCGACGAACGGGGCGGCCGGCATCGTGCCTGCCGTGCTCCACTACGCGCTCACCTTCGCTCGCGATCGATGGCGCTACCCGACGAGCGACGAGACGACCGTGCGCTTCCTCCTCACGGCGGGCGCGATCGGCTGCCTCTACAAGGAGCAGGCCTCGATCTCCGGCGCGGAGATGGGGTGCCAGGGCGAAGTGGGCTCCGCGTCATCCATGGCGGCCGCGGGCCTCGCCGAGGTGATGGGCGGCACTCCGCGCCAGGTGGAGAATGCGGCCGAGATCGCGATGGAGCACAACCTCGGACTGACCTGCGACCCCGTGGGCGGGCTCGTGCAGATCCCCTGCATCGAGCGCAACGCCATCGCGGCGGGCAAGGCGATCAACGCGGCGAAGATGGCCCTGTGGGGTGACGGCGACCATCGGGTGAGTCTGGATGAGGTGATCGCGACGATGCGCGAGACCGGCCTCGACATGAACACGAAGTACAAGGAGACCGCGCTGGGAGGCCTGGCCGTCAACGTCGTGGAGTGCTGAACCGCTGGACCCGATTGCGGCCTGATTCTGGTGGTACACCCCCCGGGACTTGAACCCGGAACCCACTGATTAAGAGTCAGTTGCTCTGCCAATTGAGCTAGAGGTGCTTGGCGTTCACCCCTGCGGGTGGGCCGACGAACAAGATTAGCATGACTGGTGACGAGAGGAAGAAATGACCGAGCGACTCGAGGCGGGCACCGCCGCCCCCGACTTCACCCTGACCGACCAGAACGGCGCGAGCGTGTCACTGGGCAGCCTGCGCGGCTCCAAGGTGATCCTCTACTTCTACCCGGAGGCCCTGACCGAGGCGTGCACCAAGCAGGCGTGCGACTTCCGGGACAGCCTCAATTCGTTGAAGTCGGCCGGATACACGGTCGTCGGCATCTCCCGCGACGAGCCGGCCAAGCTCAAGGAGTTCGAGAAGGTCGAGGGCCTGAACTTCACGCTCCTGAGCGACCCGGACCATGCCGTGCACGACGCCTACGGCACCTTCGGAGAGAAGATCCTCTACGGCAAGACGGTGGTCGGCGTCATTCGGTCGACCTTCGTGCTTGACGAGAACGGAGTGGTCACGCTGCCGCTCTACAACGTGAAGGCGACCGGGCACGTCGCGAGCCTGCGCAAGAAGCTCCGGCTCGACGGCTAGGTCACACCGTCAGCGACGGATAGTCGCATCCCGCACGCTCGGGGTGAACAGCAGCACGAGCACCACGATCGACGGGATGAGCAGCAGCCACCCGAGGTCCGGTCGCGCGTAGGCGCCCTGGAACATTCCGATCGCGACGGCGATCTGAAGGATCTGCCAGACCACGGTCGCGCCGCGCGTCCACGCGTGGCGGCGGAGCAGATTCACCGCGATCACGCCGACCCAGATCGCGCCGATCGCGACGAGCACGGTGAGGGCGATCGCGGTCGCGTAGGAGGTCGGCGTGGCCACGAGCAGTTCGACCACCAGAAAGACGGTCGCCGCGACGAGCAGGGCGCACTCGGCGAACACGATCAGGGCGAGCACCGTCAGAAGGGGGACGCTGGATTTCGCGGAAGGACTGGTCACCTGTTGGTCTTCTCCTGTCCACACGCTGGCAGCCGCCACAAAACCATTGATTTGCATCTATCGGTATGAGAGTCTATGTGAGGTCGATTTCACGCTCCCAGTGCTGCGAGCTGATCCCTCAGATCTTCTCACCCGAACCATCAGGCTACCCGTCCTTTGGCGCGTCGCCTTCCGCGGTCTCATCCCCCGCGTGCACCGAAGGAGCAACACCATGGACTGGCGCGACAAGGCAGCCTGCCTCACGGCGGACCCGGAGCTCTTCTTCCCCGTCGGCAACACCGGTCCGGCGGTCGACCAGATCGACAAGGCCAAGAGCGTCTGCGGCCGGTGCACGGTCACCGAGATGTGCCTTCAGTACGCGCTCGACACCTCGCAGGACTCCGGCGTGTGGGGTGGCCTCAGCGAGGACGAGCGCCGTGCGCTGAAGCGCCGCGCTGCGCGGGCTCGTCGCGCCTCCTAGCCACCGAATCGCTTAGTTCCCGCGCATCCACGTGAGGGGCACCTCGATCGTGACCTCCGTGCCGCGCCCCATGAGGGTGTGCCAGTCGATCGTTCCGCTGAGCTCGCCCTGGATGAGCGTGCGCACGATCTGAGTGCCGAGCCCCGACCCCACCTTGCCTTCGGGCAGCCCGACGCCGTTGTCGCGCACCTTCACGGTGAGCTTCTCCGACGTGCGGGTGGCGACGATCTCCACCTCGCCGTCGCTCTTGCCGGCCAGGCCGTGCTCGACGGCGTTCGTCACGAGCTCGGTCAGCGCGAGCGCGAGCGGAGTCGCATACTCGCTCGGCAGAGTGCCGAAGCTTCCGGTGGACTTGGGATGCACCGTGGTGTTGTGACTCGACGCCACCTCCGCGATGAGCAGCAGCACGCGGTCGAACACCACGTCGAAGTCGACCACCTGGTTCAGACCCTCGGAGAGGGTGTCGTGCACCACGGCGATGGCGGCGACGCGGCGCATGGCCTGGCCCAACGCCTCCCGAGCCACATCGCTGTGGGTGCGGCGGGCCTGGATGCGCAGCAGCGAGGCGACCGTCTGGAGGTTGTTCTTCACCCGGTGGTGGATCTCGCGGATCGTCGCGTCCTTGGTGATGAGCTCGCGCTCCTGGTGGCGCACCTCGGTGACGTCACGGCACAGCACGATCGCTCCCACCCGTTCACCGCGGTTTCGGATCGGGATGGTGCGCAGGCTCACCGTGACGCCGCGGGCCTCGATGTCGGTGCGCCACGGGGCGCGGCCGGTGACGACGAGCGGCAGCGACTCATCCACCTCGCTCTGGCCGGCGATGAGGTCGGTCGTCACCTCGGCGAGCGACTCCGCCTCGAGCTCGCCGGCGAAGCCCATGCGGTTGAAGGCGGAGAGCGCGTTGGGGCTCGCGAAGGTCACGATGCCGTCGACATCCAGCCGGATCAGACCGTCGGTCGCGCGGGGCGCGGCCCGACGTGGCGCCGACGGCGCCCCGGGGTCGGGGAAGTCGCCGTGCGCGATCATCGCGAACAGGTCGTTGGCGCACTCGTTGAAGGTGAGCTCCTGGCGGCTCGGGGTGCGCGCCTCGCTCAGATTGGTGTGGCGGGTGATCACGCCGATGGGCTCGGCCGTGGTCTGGCTTCCGCTCGGCATGAGTCGGCGCAGCACGGGCACCGCCCGCACGCGCGTGGGAGTCTCCTCGTACCAGTCCGGGGCGGCGGTATCGACGATCCGCGAGGTCTGGAACGCCTCCGTGACCTGGCCCTTCCACTCGGGCTTGATCACCTGGCCCACGAAGTCGCGGTAGAAGAGCGTCGCCGAGCTCGACGGGCGAGCGTGGGCGACGGCCACGAAGCTGTCCTCGGCGCTCGGCACCCACAGCACGATGTCGGCGAAGGCGAGGTCCGCGAGCAGCTGCCAGTCCCCGACGAGCAGGTGGAGCCACGCGATGTCGTCCTCGCTGTTGCGCCCCTGGGCGTGGACGAGGTCACTGAGGGTCGACACGAGACAAGGGTACCCGGCGGCGACGGCCCGTCGGTCGCACCGTGTCCGGGGCGAGGGCGCGCACGAGCTGCCGCATCGCTTGGCGGGCGGGCGATCGGGGTGCCACCTCCAGCAGGGTGCGGCCGGCGAGCAGAGCGGCATCCATCGCCGGCCGGTCGTCCGGGATCAGGTGCGGGTTCTCGATGCCGCCGAACCGGCTCAGGGTGCGCCGCACCTGATCGCCCGGGCCCATGCCGATCGCGGATGCCCGCACCCGGTTGATCACGACGGTCGCGGTTCCGCCGCGGGCGACCTCGAGCACCTCCGGGTACGCCCGGAGCAACCGCGACATCCCCACCGGATCGCCCGACCCGACCGCGACGACCCGATCGGCCTCGCGCAGGGCCGTCACCGCGGCCGCGTTGCGACGCGGGGCGAAGAGGTCGCTCACGATCTCCTCGTCGGACTCGAGGCTCGACGCGACATCGACCACCGTGAAGTCGGCCCATGTACGGCACTCGCGGAGCACCGCCGCGACCCGGTCCGCACCGAGCTCGGGCCAGCGGTCGGGGCGCCCGATCCCGGTGAGCACGCGGAAACCGCCGACCGCCGATTCGTAACGTTGGGCGACTCGGTCGAGCTCGCCGCGATCGAGAGCGCCGGCCCCGGCGAGCCGACAGGCGGCGGCGAACCCCGGCGACTCGTCGAGCATCCCGAGCGCGGGGGCGACCGACGCGGCGTGCGTGTCCGCGTCCGCGAGGGCGACGGCATGGCCGGCCGCGGCGAGTTCGGCGGCGATGCCGATCGCGAGGGACGTGCGGCCCGGCGCCCCGGCGGGACCCCAGACCGCGATCACCTCGCCGCGGCGGGTGGGCGGCGGGGTGACCTCGGTCGCGGGGCGGGGGCCGCGCAACTCGAGCTCGATCGCGGGCCAGTCGGCCGCGGCATCCACCGTGTCGACCAGGCCGAGGGATGCCGCG
>CALRJN020000020.1:0-39027 GCA_943367555.1 Synechococcus sp. UW140
CCCGTCGCGCCCCTCGTGACGAGCTCGAACCCGGCCGTCGTGGTCGAGACGGTCAAGCTCGCCGAGGACCGCTCCGGCGACCTCGTCGTGCGCGTCTACGAGTCGCTCGGCGCCCGGGCCGCCGCGACGATCGCGGTCGATGCCGAGTACGATTCGGTCGTGATCACCGACCTGCTCGAACGCGAGACCGGGGCCGCCGGCCCCGAGCTCACTCTGCGTCCGTTCCAGTTCGTCACCCTGCGGTATCGCGGGGTGCGGGCTCGATGACCCTCGTTGACGACCTCGCCGACCCGCGCCCCGGACGCGGCAGTCTGCCGCCCGTGGCCGCGCTCAACAGCGACGCTCCCGTGCTCGACCTCAGCGGCGAGTGGGCGTTCCGCTGGTCGCCGTCGGTCGCGTCGGCCCCGGACGACCTCCCCGGTGGAGATCAATCGACCTGGGGCCGGATGCCCGTGCCGTCGAGCTGGGTGATGCCCGCGCACGACGCGCTCCACCCGGGGCCGCACGGGGCGCCGGCCTACACGAACGTGCAGTACCCGTTCCCGATCGACCCGCCGTTCCCGCCTGACGCGAACCCCGTCGGCGACTACGCCCGCACGTTCGAGCTCGACGCCGTACCCGAGCGCGCGGTGCTGCGCTTCGAGGGCGTCGAGGGGGCGGCCACTGTGTGGCTCAACGGAGTCGAACTCGGCACCACCCGTGGCTCGCGGCTCCCCACGAGCTTCGATGCGACCGCCGTCCTGCGTATCGGCCGCAACGAACTCGTCGTGCGTGTCGCCCAGTTCTCCGCCGCGAGCTACCTCGAGGATCAGGACGAGTGGTGGCTCCCCGGCATCGTGCGCGAGGTGACCCTGCGCTCTCGTCCGACCGGGGGAGTCGATGACGTCTTCGCCCGCGTGGGATGGGCGGGCGGCGTCGGCACTCTGACGGTGGAGGCGGTCGTGGATGCCGGAGCCGCGGCATCCGTGTCCCTCCCGGAACTCGGGATCACCGCCGCGGTCGGCGAGGAGCTCTCGATCCCGGGCATCGAACCGTGGTCGGCCGAGCATCCACGGCTCTACGACCTCGTCGTCGCGACGGCGAGCGAGACGGTCACGCTGCGCATCGGATTCCGCACCGTGAGCATCGACGACGGGGTGCTCCAGGTCAACGGCGTGCCGATCATGTTCCGCGGCGTCAACCGTCACGAGCACCACCCCGACCTCGGACGCACCGTGCCGCGCGCGATGCTCGAGGCCGAGCTGCACCTCATGAAGCAGCACAACATCAACGCGATCCGCACGAGCCACTACCCGCCGCATCCCGACCTGCTCGAGGCCGCCGACCGGCTGGGCTTCTGGGTGATCGACGAGTGCGATATCGAGACGCACGGGTTCGGCAATGTCGGGTGGCGGCGCAACCCGTCCGACGAGCCCGTCTGGCGCGAGGCCTACCTCGACCGCGCCGCCCGCATGGTGGAGCGCGACAAGAACCACCCGAGCATCATCCTGTGGTCGCTCGGCAACGAGGCCGGCACGGGAGCCAACCTCGCGGCGATGGCCGACTGGATGCGCGAGCGCGACGGCAGCCGCCCCATCCACTACGAGGGCGACTACGACTGCGAGTACGTCGATGTGTGGAGCCGCATGTACGCCTCGCACGGGGATGTCGCGGCGATCGGCGCCCGCGCCGAGCCGGCGCTCGAGGATGCCGCGCTCGACGCCCGGCGCCGGGCCATGCCCTTCATGCTGTGCGAGTACGCCCACGCGATGGGCACGGGACCCGGCGGGCTCACCGAGTACCAGGACCTGTTCGAGGCCCACGAGCGGCTCGCGGGCGGCTTCATCTGGGAGTGGCTCGAGCACGGCATCCGGCGCATGGATGGGTCGATGGCCTACGGCGGCGACTTCGGCGAGGTGGTGCACGACGGCAACTTCGTGATCGACGGGCTCGTCTCCGCCGATCGCGAGCCGCGGCCGCAGCTCGCCGACCTCAAGGCGGTGTTCGCGCCGGTCGTGCTGCGGATCGCCGACGACCTCAGTGGCGTGACGATCGAGAGCCGCTACGACGTCATCGATACCGCGCACCTCGCGTTCGACTGGGTGGTCGAGTCGGCCGGAGGGGTCGTCTCATCGGGGTCGCTCGAGGTGCCTCCGATCGTCGCCCGTGGGCGTGCGGTCGTCGCGCTCCCTGGTGAGCTTGCGGCGGCGGGCCATGTCGTCACCCTCTCGGCACGACTCCGTGCCGAGGCGCCGTGGGCGCCCGCTGGTCACGAGATCGCGTGGGCTCAGCACTCGACGGTGAGCGCGCCCCGCATCGACGGCACCCCCATCGTCACGGGCATCGGACCCGTGCGACTGGATGCCGCGACCGGCGCTCTCGTCGCCCTCGGCGACACGCCCGTCGAGAACTTCCGCCTCGAGCTCTGGCGTGCCCCGATCGACAACGACTTCGGGGTCGAGTGGACCGAGCCGGACTCCCAGCCGCTCGCGACCCGCTGGGCGCACCTCGGGCTCGACCGGCTCGTCTCCCGTCTCGTCTCGGTCGAGCACGGGACGGACCGGGCGACCGTCGTGAGCCGCGTCGGTGGCGCGGGGCGCGATGAGCTCGTTGAGCTGACCCTGGTGTGGTCGGTCGATGGCGATGATGCGGTTCTCGATGCGACGGTCGAACCCCTCGGCGGTCCGGCGACGTGGGCGCGGGTCGGGCTCTCGTTCTCACTGCCGACCGAGTACGCGAACGCGCGCTGGTTCGGGCAGGGCCCCGGTCCAGCGTATCCGGATACCGGGCAGGGGACCCGCCTCGGCTGGCACACCGCGGCTGTGGCCGACCTCCCGGTGCCGAACGTGCGACCGCAGGAGTCGGGCTCGCGCCGCGGCATCCGTCAGCTCGTGCTCGACGGCGGGCCACACGCGATCGAGATCAGCGGCGAGCCCTTTGCGGCCACCGTGCGACCGTGGTCGACTGAGCAGATCGCGGCGGCGACGCGCCTCGAGGAGCTTCCGTCCGGCGGTCGCACCCACGTCGTGCTGGACCACGCCCAGTACGGGGTGGGAACGGCGGCGTGCGGGCCGGGCGTGCTGCCCGCCTACCGGCTCACGGCATCCCCCCAGCAGTTCCGGCTGAGGTTCGCCGCGCGCCGCTAGCGGTGCTTTTCGCGAGATCGCCACTCTTGCGGGTGTCGGCGGGGACGCACCCGCAAAATCGGCGATCTCGCGGGGGGGGGGGGTGAGGTGCGCTAGTGCGAGCTGCCCGCCGACTCGATCTCGGTGCGGTCGCCCGACCACAGGGTGTGGAAGGTGCCGGGCTTGTCGACGCGCAGGTAGGTGTGCGCTCCGAAGAAGTCGCGCTGGCCCTGCACGAGGCTCGCTGGGAGGCGGTTCGCGCGCAGGCCGTCGTAGTAGGCGAGCGAGCTCGAGAACGCCGGGCTCGGGATGCCGGCCGCCGCCGCGTGGGCGACGACGCGGCGCCAGGCCTCCTGCGTTCCGGCGATCGCGTCGGCGAAGTACGGCGCGGTGACGAGGGCGACGAGGCCCGGGTCGGCGGCGTAGGCCTCGGTGATGCGGTTGAGGAAGCGGGCGCGGATGATGCAGCCGCCGCGCCAGATCTTGGCGATCTCGCCCTTCTTGATGTCCCAGCCGTACTGCTCGGCGCCGGCGACGATCGCGTCGAACCCCTGGCTGTAGGCGATGATCTTCGACGCGTAGAGCGCGCGGCGCACGTCCTCGACGAACGCATCGCGGTCGGTGACGGTCGCCGGGGAGGCGGGGCCGGGCAGTCCGGCCGAAGCGGCGCGCTGCGCGGGCTTCGAGCTGAGGGCGCGGGCGAACACGGCCTCGGCGATTCCCGAGACGGGGATGCCGAGGTCGAGCGCGGTCTGCACGGTCCAGACGCCGGTGCCCTTCGACCCGGCCTGGTCGAGGATGACGTCGACGAGCGGCTTGCCGGTGGCGGCATCCACCTGACGCAGTACCTCGGCGCTGATCTCGATGAGGTAGCTGTCGAGGTCGCCCTTGTTCCACTCGGCGAAGATGTCGGCGATCTCGGCCGGGGTCGCGCCCGTGCCCTGGCGGATGAGGTCGTAGGCCTCGGCGATGAGCTGCATGTCGGCGTACTCGATGCCGTTGTGGATCATCTTGACGAAGTGGCCGGCGCCGTCGTGGCCGACGTGCGTGACGCACGGCTCGCCCTCGGCGATCGCGGCGATCGACTTGAGGATCGGGCCGAGGGTCACCCACGACTCATCCGACCCGCCGGGCATGATCGAGGGGCCGTTGAGGGCGCCCTCCTCGCCGCCCGAGATGCCGGCGCCGACGAAGTTGATCCCGGTTTCGCGCACCGCCTTCTCGCGGCGGATCGTGTCGGTGAAGAGCGCGTTGCCGCCGTCGACGATGATGTCGCCCGGCTCGAAGACGTTCACGAGCGCATCGATCACGGCATCCGTGCCCTTGCCGGCCTGCACCATGATGATCGCGGTGCGGGGCTTCGACAGGGAGGCGGCGAACTCCTCGTAGTCCTTCGCGGCGACGAACTCCGCCTCGGGGTGCTCGGTGAGCAGCGTCTCGGTGCGCTCGAAGGTGCGGTTGAAGATCGCGACCGTGTTGCCCTCGCGGCTCGCGAGGTTGCGCGCGAGGTTCGAGCCCATGACCGCGAGTCCGACGACGCCGATGTTTGCCTGTGCCACTGTGTTCTCCTGTTAACCCGAGGGGTCATGAGCCGCTCCGCGGCCTACTGAAACCCGTACCGAAACCCGCACAAGGCTATCGCTATCGTGGGTGGATGCTCCGGCCGCCCCTCATCGTCGTCATGGGCGTCAGCGGCTCCGGCAAGTCCACGGTGGGGGCCGCGCTCGCCGCGAGCCTCGGCATCCCGTTCGCGGATGCGGACGACCTCCACCCCGAGGCCAACGTCGAGAGGATGGCCGCCGGGCATCCGCTCACCGACGAGGACCGGTGGCCGTGGCTCGCTCTCGTCGGCGAAGCGCTCGCCGCGGCATCAGGCACCGGACTCGTCATGGCGTGCTCGGCCCTGCGCCGGGCCTACCGCGACGCGATCCGCGCGTCCGCGCCCGATGCGATGTTCGTGCACCTCGACCCGCCGCGGGCCCTTCTCGAGGAGCGGATGCGCGTCCGCACCGGCCACTACATGCCGGCGTCGCTGCTGGAGTCGCAGCTCGCGACGCTCGAGCAACTCGAACCCCACGAGCGGGGGATCGTCGTGCGAGACGGTGGACCGGCCGGTGAGCTCGTCGCGGCGATCGCGAACCGACTCAACTGACTAGTGACGCGCTCTCACCTCGTCGCTACGATTCGGGTATGACTCGACGTCTGATCAGTCTCCTGGCGATCCCTCTCGCGGTCGCCGCCCAACTCGTGCTCGCCGCGGGGGGTGCTCGCGCCTACCGCACCATCGCCGAGACCGGGCAGTCGGCACTGTCCGACCCCCTCGCACTCGTGCTCGTCCTCGTCGCCCTGGTGCTCGTCGCGGCAACGGCGCTCACCGTCGCCCTCTCCTCCCTCGGGGTGCTGATCGTCGGAGGCGTCAGCGTGGTCGCCGGCATCATCGGGCTCGCGATCGGCCCGGGTGCGTTCGGCGCTCCCGTCCGTTCGCTCGACCCGGTGCTGTCCTCAGGGCTCGACGCGACCGTCGCGACGGGGGGTCTGCTCGTGACCGGGGTGATCCTCGTCGCCGGCGGGCTGGCCGCTCGACTGGCCGCCGGGCGGCCCGGCACGGCCGCGCGAGCCGTGAGCGTCGCGGTGGCCCTCGTCGCCGGCATCGCGGGGGTGCTGCTCGGCGCCACCGCCGCGTACGGACTCTGGCGCTCCCTCGGCGCGTTCTTCGGCGGGCCCGAGCCGATCGACATCGTTCTCCTGATCGCCTCCGTGCTGCTCCTCGGCCTCGCGGTGGCCACGGCGAAGTGGTCGACCCTCGGCGTCGCCATCCTCGGTGCCCTCATGCTCCTGGCCGGACTCGTGCTCCTGGTCGCGCCGCGCGCCCTGCCGGTGGGCTCGGGCCTCAACGAGCTGACGTTCGGGTTGAGCATCCTCGCCTCGCAAGGCGCGACGGCGGCGACCGGGGCGCTGCTGCTCGCGCTCGCTCTGGGAATTCGCTGGCGTCGTGCTCGACGCGTCTGACGTGTAAACTTGGGCCCTGAACTTCGGCGAGGGAATCTTCTTGGGTTCCGTAATCGACGCGGTGGGCAAGTCCGGCGGGCTTTTCCTCACGCTGATGCGTTCGAGTTGACCACATACCGATCCGGGCGGCAGCGCCCACCACAGGGCCATCAAGCCCGCAAGGAGAATCACCATGGCCGAGAAGGCAGTCAGCAACCACCTCCTGACCGAGGTTCGTGAGAGCTTCGGCAAGGGCGCGGCGCGCAAGATCCGCGCCACCGGCAAGATCCCTGCCGTGATCTACGGCCACGGCACCGAGCCGCAGCACGTCACCCTCCCGGGTCACGAGACGGCCCTCATCCTGCGCAAGTCGAACCAGATCCTCGAGCTCGACATCCAGGGCAAGGTCCAGCTCGCGCTCGTCAAGGACGTGCAGAAGGACCCGGTGCGCCAGATCATCGAGCACATCGACCTCATCGTCGTGCGCAAGGGCGAGAAGGTGACCGTCGATGTCACCGTGCACCTCGAGGGCGAGTCCTACCCGGGCACGATCGCGATGCTCGACACGCAGACGATCTCCCTCGAGGTCGAGGCGACCCACATTCCCGAGAGCGTCGTCGTGAGCATCGAGGGCCTGACGGATGGCGTTCACATCACCGCCAAGGACCTGAAGCTCCCGGCCGGCGCCACCCTGCTCTCCGACCCCGACCTGCTCATCGTCGGCATCACGCACCCCGCGGGTGCGTCGGCCGCCGACGAGGAGGCGGATGCCGCCGTCGCGTCCGCTCAGGCCGCGGCCTCGGCCGCTGCTGCTGCGGACGCCGAGTAATCTTCCGGCGGATCACCCCCGTGGACGATCAGTGGATCGTGGTCGGGCTCGGCAACCCCGGGCCCGGCTACGCCGCTAATCGTCACAACGTCGGCCAGATGGCGCTCGCGCTTCTGGCCGATCGCGCCTCCGCGAGCTTCAAGAGCCACAAGACCAATGCGTCGGTCGCGGAGGGGCGCAGCGTTCCCGCGGGACCGCGGCTTGTGCTCGCCAAGCCCAACACGTTCATGAACGTGTCGGGCGGGCCGGTTGCTGCGCTGCTCCGCTTCTACAAGGTCGAACCGTCGCGCCTCATTGTGCTCCACGATGAGCTCGACCTCCCGTTCGACACGGTGCGCCTCAAGCACGGCGGCGGACACGGCGGACACAACGGCATCCGGGACATCATCGCGGCCCTCGGCACAGGCGACTTCACGCGCGTGCGCATCGGGATCGGCCGCCCGCCCGGCCGCCAGCCCGCGGCCGACTTCGTGCTCAAGGACTTCGGGTCCGCCGAGCGTGAGGTACTGCCGACTCTGCTCGAGGATGCCGCCGACGCCGTCGAGTCGATCGCGACCGACGGCCTGACGGCCGCCCAGCTCAAGTTCCACTCCCCGCGCTAGTTCCTCAAGGCGGGTCGAGCTTGTCGAGACCTCACCAGCGACGGTGATGGCGGCTCGAGCTGCTGGCGGGTCGAGCTTGTCGAGACCTCACCAGCGACGGCCTCTGCCGAGTCATCCCCTGGTCAGTCCGTCGCCAGCCCAATGGCACGATGCGGGTCCGCATCCTTGCCTCATGCCCTTCACCTACATTCTGCAGTGCGGCGACGGGTCGTACTACGTCGGCAGCGCACGATCCCTAGATGCCCGCCTCGACCAGCACATCACGGGGCTCGGTGGCGCCTACACCGCGAAGCGGCAGCCTGTCAGCTTGGTCTGGTTCGAAGAGTTCGACCGGATCGATGACGCCTGGGCTCGCGAGAAACAGCTCCAAGGATGGGGGCGAGCCAAGCGTCAGGCGCTCATCGACGGCCGGTTCGACGACCTGCCCGGGCTGAGTCGATCGCGGGATGCTCGAGATTGAGTCACTCGTCCGTGAGGTCTCGACAAGCTCGACCCGCTCTCTCGTGGGTGAGGTCTCGACAAGCTCGACCCGCTCTCTCGTCCGTGAGGTCTCGACAAGCTCGACCCGCCTGGGTCGCACGTAGACTCGTGCGGTGACACTCGACGGAATTCTCCCGGGGCTATCGCGCGCCCGAACGGTCGAGCTGGCCCTGGGCAACGCCGACCGCAGCGCCGACTTCTCCCTCGTCGAGGGCCTCGACGCGCCTCTGCTCGCCGGTCTGCTCACCGCGGCGAAGCAGCCGCGCGCCCTGCTCGCGATCACCGCGACCGGCCGCGAATCGGAGGCGCTCGCTCGCGCACTCGGCGCCTACCTGCCCGGCGCCGTCATCCGCGATTTCCCCGCCTGGGAGACCCTCCCGCACGAGCGACTGAGCCCCAGCGCCGAGACCGTCGGCAAGCGGATCGCGGCTCTTCGGGCCTTACGCGACTGGCAGGATGCCCCCACCGCGCCGTTCGTGCTCGTCGCGAGCGTGCGCGCGGCCCTGCAACCCCTCGCCGACAACCTCACGAGCATCGAGCCGGTGCAGCTCACCAAGGGCCAGCGCGGCTACGACCTGCCGGAGCTGAGCCGCCGCCTCGTCGACCTCGCCTACACGCGCGTCGACATGGTCACACGTCGCGGCGAGTTCGCGGTGCGCGGCGGCATCCTCGACGTCTTCGCGCCCACCGACGAGCATCCGGTGCGGCTGGAGTTCTTCGGCGATGAGCTGGAGGAGATCCGCGCGTTCTCGGTCGCCGACCAGCGCTCGCTCCCGGTCGACCTCACGAGCGCGTCGCTCGCCCCGAGCCGCGAGCTCCTGCTCAGCGACGCGGTTCGCCAGCGCGCGCGGGAGATGCAGCACGAGTTCCCGAGCCTGTCGACGATGCTCGCGAAGATCGGCGAGGGCATCCCCGTCGACGGCATGGAGTCGCTCGCCCCGGCCCTCGTCGACCGTCTCGTGCCGCTCACCCACTACCTGCCTGCGGATGCCGCGATCGCCGTGATCGGCCCCGAGCGGGTCGCCACCCGCGCCGTGAACCTCGCGGAGACGAATCAGGAGTTCCTCGCCGCCGCGTGGAACGCCGCCACCGCGGGCGCCGAGGCCCCCATCGATCTGGATGCCGGGGACTTCGTCACGCTCGGCAGCCTGCGCGAGTCCGCGGGGGCGCGGCCGTGGTGGACGTTGAGCGCGTTCGACAGTGGCGCCTCACTCGCCGGTGAGGTCTCGACGAGCTCGACCCGCGAGGAAGACGACGACACCGACGACGACTACCTCCGCCTCAACGCCCGCGCCGTGCCGAGCTTCGCGGGCCAGCCCGACGGCGCCGTCGGCCACGTGGGCGACCTCCTGCGCGACGGCTGGACCGTCGTCGTCGCGGCCCAGGGCCACGGCCTCGTGGAGCGCGCGGCGCAGGTGCTCGCCGAGCACGAGTTGTCCGGGCGCGAGGTGGAGACGTTCCCCGCGGATGCCGAACCGGGCGTCGCCTACCTGCTGCAGGCATCCATCGACACCGGGTTCGAACTGCCGGACGCCAGGATCGCCGTGCTCAGCGAGTCCGAGTTCTTCGGCCGCTCGGCGGGCTACGACTCGCGCCAGGTGAAGAAGCTCGCGAGCCGTCGACGCAATGTCGTCGATCCGCTGCAGCTCAAGGCTGGCGACTTCGTCGTGCACAACACGCACGGCATCGGCAAGTTCGTCGAGCTCGTTCAGCGCGAGGTCAGCACGGGCGGTCGCAACGCGATCAAGACCCAGCGCGAGTTCCTCGTGATCGAGTACGCGCCCAACAAGCGCGGCTACCCGGGCGACAAGCTGTTCGTGCCCACCGACCAGCTCGACCTGCTCACGCGGTACGTCGGCGGCGAGGCCCCCACCCTGAGCAAGATGGGCGGCAGCGACTGGGCGGCCGCGAAGGGCAAGGCGCGCAAGGCGGTGCGCGACATCGCCGTCGAGCTCGTCAAGCTCTACTCCGCGCGCATGGCGAGCAAGGGGCACGCGTTCGGCCCCGACACGCCCTGGCAGCGCGAACTCGAGGAGGCCTTCGCCTTCGCCGAGACGCCCGACCAGCTCACGACGATCGACGAGGTCAAGGCCGACATGGAGCGGCCGATTCCGATGGATCGCCTCCTGAGCGGCGACGTCGGGTACGGCAAGACCGAGGTCGCCGTGCGCGCGGCGTTCAAGGCCGTGCAGGACGGCAAGCAGGTCGCGATGATCGTGCCGACGACACTCCTCGTGCGCCAGCACATCGAGACCTTCGCGGAACGGTTCGCGGGGTTCCCCATCCACCTGCGAGCGCTCTCCCGGTTCCAGAGCGACAAGGAGTCGAAGGAGACGATCGCCGGCCTCGCCGACGGCACGGTGGATGTCGTGATCGGCACCCACCGCCTGCTCAGCCAGGGGATCGCCTTCAAGGATCTGGGCCTCGTGATCATCGACGAGGAGCAGCGCTTCGGGGTGGAGCACAAGGACGCGCTCAAGAAGCTCAAGACCAACGTCGACATCCTCGCGATGACGGCGACCCCGATCCCGCGCACGCTCGAGATGGCGGTCACGGGCATCCGCGAGATGTCGACGCTCGCGACGCCGCCGGAGGACCGGCATCCGATCCTCTCGTTCGTGGGGCCCTACTCCGACCGGCAGGTCGCCGCCGCGATCCGGCGGGAGCTGCTGCGCGAGGGCCAGGTGTTCTTCGTGCACAACCGGGTGTCGAGCATCAACCGGGTCGCGGCTCAACTGGCCGAGCTCGTGCCGGAGGCGCGCATCGCGGTGGCCCACGGTCAGCTCGGGGAGGCCGTGCTCGAGCAGGTCATGGTGGACTTCTGGGAGCGCAAGTTCGACATCCTCGTTTCCACCACGATCATCGAGACCGGGCTCGACATCGCCAACGCGAACACGCTCATCATCGACCGCGCCGACAAGTACGGCCTGAGCCAGCTGCACCAGCTGCGCGGGCGCGTGGGTCGCGGCCGTGAGCGCGCCTACGCCTACTTCCTCTACGACGAGCTCAAGCCGCTGAGCGAGACCGCGCACGAGCGGCTCAACACCATCGCCGCGAACAACGAGCTCGGCGCGGGCATGCAGATCGCCCTCAAGGACCTCGAGATCCGCGGGGCCGGAAACCTGCTCGGCGGCGAGCAGTCCGGCCACATCGCCGGCGTCGGCTTCGACCTTTATCTGCGGATGATCGGCGAGGCCGTCTCGACCTTCCGCGGCGACGTGGCCGAGGGCCAGACCGAGCTGCGACTCGAACTGCCCGTGGACGCGCACCTGCCCGAGGACTACATCGAGAGCGAGCGCCTGCGCCTCGAGGCCTACCAGAAGCTCTCCACTGCGAGCGCGCCGACGGCCTCGGATGACGCGATCGACCGGGTTCTCGAGGAGCTCACCGACCGCTACGGCGAGCCGCCCGAGCAGGTGCGACACCTCGTGGCCGTGTCGCGACTTCGTCGGGCCGCGCAGAAGGCGGGCCTGAGCGAGGTGGTCGTCATGGGCGACAAACTGCGCGTGGCGCCGGCGGACCTCGCCGACTCCATCCAGGTGCGGCTGCAGCGCATGTACCCGGGGTCGCGCTACCTCGCGGCCGGGGCCGTCGTGATCGTGCCGTTGCCGCCGGAGCCGACCGACGAGCAGCTCATCGAGTGGGCGGGCGGGCTGCTGACGGCGATCTTCCCGGCGCCGGTCACGACTCCGGCGTCGCCGCCGTCGGAGTGACCTGAGGCGTCGCCTCATCCAACGCCTCGCCCGCCGGCACCGGAACGCGGGCGATCGGGTTGGCGACGCCGTCGATGCGGTGCACCGCGTAGACCGCCCACGGGATGAAGACGAGGGAGCGCAGGTCGATGAGCGCGTGCACGACGATCGGCACGAGGATGGTGCCGGACACGGCGTAGAGCAGCATCATCGAAGCTCCGACGAGGGTCGTCGCGACGAGCCCGGTCCAGCCCTGATAGAGGTGCAGGCCCCCGAAGAGCAGGATGCTGCCGAACACGGCCACCGCCGCGCTCCCGGTCGCGCCGTAGATGAGCGCGGGCAGCGCGAGCCGCATCATCAGCTCCTCGCTGACGCCCGCGTTGATCGAGAGGAGCCAGCCGAGCCGCAGTTCCTGCCGGTTGCGGGGCAGGAGCGCCGCGACATCCCCGATCGTCGCCACACCCTCTTGGCGGGCGGCCCGCACTCCCGCCCAGGTGAGCGTGCCGAACGCGGCGAGCAGGCCGAGCAGGATGCCGACGAAGACGAGCGTGTCGGTCGCGATCCAGCGCCGCACGTCGGCCACGACGGGCCACCCAGCGAGCTCGTCGAGCAGCGGCGCCACGAACTGGCCGGCGAACAGCAGCACGATGAGAGCGCCGACACCGAACTGCAGCGCCGAGCTCCTCAGCATCGCGCGGTAGAAGGCCTGCCGCTTCGCCGTGGTGCGGAACCGCTTGAACTTCTGGTAGCCCCGGCGGTCCGCCCGGATGGACCGCACCACGAGCAGCGCGAGCATGACGGCGAGGGCGACCCAGAGCACGGGTCGGGTCGCCGCCCAGGCCGGATCCAGCATCCCCCCATCGTCGCACGGGGAATGCCGCGCCCCGCCCATGTGGTTGGGTGAAGGGTGACCACCAACGACGTCGGCTTCCGCTCGGAGCGCGGCCCCATCCTCATCGCGCTCATGCTCACGTCGTTCCTCGTGGCCATCGAGGCCACCGTGCTCTCGACCGCCGTGCCGTCGATCGTCGACGATCTCGGCGGGTTCGAGCAGTTCCCGTGGCTGTTCTCCGTCTACCTGCTCACCCAGGCCGTGACGGTTCCGATCTACTCGAAGCTCGCCGACATGGTGGGGCGCAAGCCGATCATCCTCATCGGCATCGGCATCTTCCTGCTCGGCTCGATCCTCTCGGGCTTCGCCACGACCATGCTCCAGCTCATCATCTTCCGGGCGCTCCAGGGCATCGGCGCGGGCGCCGTGCTGCCGATCGCGATCGTGATCGCCGGGGACATCTACACCGTGCAGGAGCGCGCGAAGGTGCAGGGCTACCTCGCGAGCGTGTGGGCGATCGCCGCGGTCGTCGGTCCCACGGTCGGCGGGCTCTTCGCCCAGTTCGACGCGTGGCGCGGCATCTTCTTCGTCAACATCCCGCTCTGCCTGCTGGCGGCGTGGATGCTCGTGCGCAACTTCCGCGAATCCGTCGAGCGCCGCACCCACAAGGTCGACTACGCGGGCGCCGCGCTCATCGCCGCCGCGCTCACGGTGATCCTGCTCGCCGTGCTGGAAGGCGGTCGATCGTGGGAGTGGGGCTCGCTCACGAGCATCGCCCTGTTCGCCGGGGGAGCGGTGCTGCTCGTCGTCTTCGTGCTCGTCGAGCGTCGGGCGGCCGAGCCGATCATCCCCCTGTGGGTCTTCTCACGTCGGCTCATCGTCGTCACGACGCTCGTGAGCCTCGGGATCGGGGCGAGCCTCACGGGCCTCACCTCGTACGTGCCGCTCTACCTCCAGGGCGCGAGCGGGGTCTCGCCGCTGATCGCCGGCTTCGCGCTTGCGACCCTGACGATCGGCTGGCCGATCGCCGCCGCCGTCTCGGGTCGCATCTATCTGCGCATCGGCTTCCGCGCGACGATGATCATCGGGATGCTGCTGACGCTGGCCGGCTCGTCGATCCTCGCGATCTTCGCCTTCACCCCCTCCGTCGCGATCGTCGCGTCGGCGTCGTTCATCGTGGGTCTCGGCATGGGCCTCGTCGCCACGCCGAGCCTGATCTACGCGCAGTCGAGCGTCGAGTGGAACGAGCGCGGGGTCGTGACGGGGTTCAACCTGTTCGCCCGCAACGTGGGCAGCGCCGTCGGCATCGCGATCTTCGGGGCCGTCGCCAATGCGGTGTTCCTCCGGGCGGGGGCGGATGCCGCCGACCCGGCGGTGATCGAGGCCGCGGCGTCGGGGGTGTTCATCGCCGCGACGATCGCGGCGGTGCTGACCTTCGTGGCGACGCTGGCGATGCCGCGCGGCGCGGTGGCTCCGGCCGTGGATGCTCCGGCGACGGCTCCCGCGCCCGATCCGGCGTAGCGGCCGGCCCGCCGCGGGTCAGCCGCAAGCGCCCCAGAGACCCAGCCCGGCATCCCTCGCCGCGGTCTCGGCGGCGAGCAGCTCGGGCTGGTAGAGGTCGTTCGGCGCGAAGTAGACGACCTCGGCGGCGCCCTCGCGCACGAGCTCGAGGTTCACGTTCGTGCCGTCGGGCGTGAACACGAAGAGCAGCGAGCGGCCGTACTGGTCGAACGGGTCGCGATCCTCGAGCACCCGCACCGAGGAGCCCTCGGGCACGAGCGCGCGGAGCGCGGCGGTGGCCTCGTCGCCCCAGCACTCGGCGCCGTCGCCGACCTCGGGGGTGTCGATGCCGATGAGCCGCACCTTGCGTCCGTCCGTGAGGGTCAGGGTGTCCCCGTCGTGCACGAAGTCGACCACGGCGTCGGTCGCGGCATCCGGGACCGGGGCGCCGCTCTGGGCGGTGTCGCCGGTTCCCCCGCCGATCGGCTCGCCGAAGAACGAGGGGAACGGTGACCCCCGCAGCGCGGTGAAGGCCGCGATCGCGCCGGCGACGAGCAGCACGAGCACGAGAATGAGGATCGCGCGCCGGGCCATGCCCCCAGTGTGGCAGGAGCGCCCGACGGGCAGGAGGATGGGGCCATGACCGCGATCATCGCCCCGCCTGCCCGCATCCCCCTGCTGCTGCGATGGGGGCTGAAGGTCGCTCAGCGCCGCACCGGCACCGAGCTGCTCCCTGCCCAGCTGCTCGCGTGGTACCCGAAGGCCGCGGTCGGCTCGGGAGTGCTCGAGTCCCTGATCGCCCATGACGACGGCGACCTCGACGAGCGCATGCTCAAGCTCGTGCGCATGGCCGTGTCGTTCGCGGTGAGCTGCCCGTTCTGCGTCGGGATGAACTCGGCGGGCTGGGAGCAGCTCATGTCGGAGGAGGAGCGCCTAGCGGTGCAGGGCCTCGCGTCGCTCGATGGCTTTACCGACCGCGAAGCTATCGCCATCGAGTACGCCCGGTTGATCTCGGCGACCCCGCTGCAGTTCCCGGCCGAGTTCACGGCCCGGCTGACCGCGGCGTTCACCGAGCGCGAGATCGTGGTGCTCGCGACGACCGCGGCGCAAGTGAACTACTGGGCGC
Organism: Synechococcus sp. UW140; assembly: GCA_943367555.1. GTDB lineage: Bacteria > Actinomycetota > Actinomycetes > Actinomycetales > Microbacteriaceae > Rhodoglobus. The sequence continues at coordinate 15,154 of CALRJN020000020.1, forward strand.
GTGTCATCCAGTCGCTGGGATGCCCGCCCGAGTGACGGCGGCGTAGGGTGACCGCATGATCCTCGAACACGCCGGGGCCTCGCCCCGAATCGACCCCACCGCGGTGATCGCCCCCACCGCCGTGATCAGCGGTGACGTGACGATCGGGCCCGACTGCCAAGTGCTCCACGGTGCCGTGATCACGGCCGAGGGTGGGCGCATCACGCTGGGGGAGAGCGTCATCGTGATGGAGAACGCCGTGATCCGCTCGAGCGCCGCGGACTCGGTGACGATCGGCGACCACTGTCTCATCGGGCCGCTCTCGTCGATCTCGGGCGCGACGATCGGCAACGACGTGTTCCTTGCCACCGGCGTGCGCGTCTTCAATGGCGCGCGCATCGACCGGGGCAGCGAGGTGCGCATCAACGCCGTCGTGCACCTGCGCACCCACCTGCCTGAGGGTTCGACGGTGCCGATCGCCTGGGTCGCCGTCGGGGATCCTGCACAGCTCCTCTCGCCCGATCGCCACGACGAGATCTGGGCGATCCAGCAGGAGCTCGACTTCCCCGGTTACGTATTCGGCCTCGACCGCGCGACCCCCGACCTCATGGCGCAGCTCACCGAGCGCTATGCCGCCAAGCTCGCCCGGCACCGCGACGACCGGGTGGTCAGCTGACCAGGGATGCCAGACTGGTGCGCATGACCGAGCCCGCGCCGCCGCATCCGAAGCTCGATGAGCTGATCGCCGTGCTCGAGCGGCTGCGGGCCCCCGGCGGCTGCGCGTGGGACCGCGAGCAGACCCACGAGTCGCTCGTGCAGTACCTCGTGGAGGAGACCTACGAGCTCGTCGACGCGATCGAGTCGGGGTCGCGCGAGGAGCTCATCGAGGAGCTCGGCGACGTGCTCTACCAGGTGGTCTTCCACAGCGACATCGCGGCCGAGGCCGGCGAGTTCACTCTCGAGGATGTCGCGGCGCACATGACCGCGAAGATGATCGGCCGGCATCCGCACGTGTTCGGGGATGCGGTTGCCGAAAAGGCGGACGACGTCATGGCCGTCTGGGACGACCTCAAGAAGACCGAGAAGCCGCACCGCACGAGCGCCCTCGACGGCATCCCGCAGGGGATGCCCGCGCTCGCGCTCGCCGACAAGCTCCTCGGTCGAGCCCACAAGGTGGGGCTGCTCGACGCGACGCTGCCGGGGGCGGTGAACGTGCAGTCGGAGGACGAGCTCGGTCCGCTGCTGCTCGCGATCGTCGCCTCGGCGAAGGCCAACGGCCTCGACTCCGAGCGTGCGCTGCGCGGGGCCCTGCGCGAGCTGCAGGGCGAGATCCGTCGGCATGAGGTGGAGTCGGCCAGCGACGCCGGCGTGATCGGCACCGTCGAGTAGACGGTGCCCTCCCCGACCCGAACGGAGAGGGCACCTGAGGACACGGCCCTCGTCAGCGCTGAACGCGCCCATGACGGCGACCGTGCCCGCAGAGGACCGGCGGGTTTACCCGAACCACCGGCCTCGCATCTGGGGGAGCAGTGCTCCGTCTCTCAGACCCGTCGACGGGTCGAGCAGCACGACCACTGTACGTCACCTTTTCGGGGGTGGTCGCGCGGCCCCGTCCGAATCCCCTGAGAGAATCGACGCATGGCCTCCCCGGTGAACCCCCCGCGCGGCATGCGCGATTTCCTCCCCGCCGAGAAGGCGCAGCGCGAACGCGTGCTGACCGTCATCCGTGACACCTACCGGGCCCACGGCTTCGACGAGATCGAGACCCCGGTCGTGGAGGACAGCGCCCGGCTGCACGCGGGGCTCGGCGGCGACAACGAGAAGCTGGCCTACGCCGTCATGAAGCGCGGGGTCACCGTCGACGACCTGCGCACCGCATCCGATCCACTCGACCTCGCCGACCTGGGGCTGCGCTTCGACCTCACGGTGCCGCTCACCCGGTTCTACGCGAGTCACCGGGCCGAGCTGCCGACGGTGTTCCGCGCCATCCAGATCGCGCCGGTGTGGCGTGCGGAGCGCCCGCAGAAGGGGCGCTACCGCCAGTTCGTGCAGTGCGACATCGACATCATCGGCGAGGCGGGACCGCTCGCCGAGGTCGAGCTGCTGACCGCGACGGCCGCGACGCTGCGGGCGCTCGAGCTCACGGGCTGCGTCATCCGGGTCAACGACCGTCGGCTGCTCACGAGCGCCCTCGGCATTCTGGGTTTCGCCGCGGCGGAGTTCGACGGCGTGCTCATCACGGTCGACAAGCTCGACAAGATCGCGCACACCGGGGTCATCGCCGAGCTGCGCGAGCGCGGCTACACGCCGGCCGCCGTCGATGCGCTCGAGGCGTTCTTCCACCGGCCGACCACGCGCGAGCACCTGCCGTTCGGCGAGGCCGCGATCCGAAAGTTCCTTCCCGAGGGGGTGGATGCCGACGCCGTCGCGTCGCTCGCGGCGATCGGCGAGGCCGTGAACGAGGTGATCGGCGAGCCGATCGTGCAGTTCGACCCGTGGCTCGTGCGGGGCATGGGCTACTACACGGGCGCGATCTTCGAGGTCGCCCACCCCTCGCTCGGCTACTCGCTGGGCGGCGGCGGACGCTACGACGGCATGATCGGGCGCTTCCTCGGCACCGACGTGCCGGCGGCGGGGTTCTCGCTCGGCTTCGAGCGTCTCGTGGAGCTCGTCGAACTGCCCAGCGACGGGCGGGGGGATGCCGCGGCGCTCGTGCACGACGGCGACGTCTCCGCGGCTCACCTCGCCCGGCTGCAGGCCGCGCTCATCGATCGCGGCTCCCGGGTGCGTCTGGAGCGCAAGCCGCGCAACCTCGCGCCGCTGCTCGAGCAGCTCGCAGCATCCGGCTACGACCGCTACGCGTACGTCACGGCGGAGATCGCCGACGTCGACGACCTCGTGTTCCGCCCGATCGCCTGAGCCCTGGGCGGGTCGACCCGCGGTCGGAAATATGTTAAGGTCTTAACATTATGAACGACCTCACCTCCACCGACATCACCGCGAGCGCCGCCTTCAAGCTCCACCGCGCGACGGCGCTCATCGACCGCGTCGCCGACGGGTACCTCGAGCGCGAGCACGGCATCCGCTACGCCCCCTTCCTCGTGCTGCTCATGGTGCGGTTGATGGGTGAGCCGAGCCAGCAGGCCATCGCCTCCAACCTCGACGTGAGCCGAGCGAGCATCACCCAGCGCGTGAGCGCTCTGGTCGAGCGGGGTCTGCTCACGACGGCCCCCGACCCGGACGACGCCCGCGCCCTGCGCGTGAGCCTCACCGAGCCGGGCCGGGAGCTGATCGACGCCGCCTGGAGCGGGCTCGAGCGCCACCAGAACGGTCTCGATGAGGGCATCGACGAGCCGGCTCTCGTGGCCCAGCTCGACCGCCTCATCGCCAACGCGCTGGAGGTGCTCGCGTGAAGCACATCGAGTTCGACGGGTCCGGCCCGACGATCCTGTTCCTGCACGGCGGAAACGTCGCCGGGTGGATGTGGGGGCAGCAGGTTCCCGCGTTCACCGACCACCGCATCCTCGTCCCCGACTTCCCGGGGTTCGGGGCGAGCAACGACGAACCGTGGGAGTCCATGGCGGCCACCGCCGACGGACTCGCGACGCTTCTCGATGGCACCGCCGCGCACGTCGTGGGCCTGTCGCTCGGGTCGAGCGTCGCCGTCGAACTGGCGGCGCGGCATCCGCACCTCGTCTCGAGCCTGTTCCTCGCGAGCGCCCAACTGGCGCCCCCGCGCCGCCGCGACATGGCGACCGCTCGACTGCTGCTGAGGTTCTGGGAGCAGCGCGGATTCTGGGCGAACCTCGCCCGCAGCTACGGACTGCGGGGAGAGGATGCCGACCTCTTCATCGAGACCGGCCTCGGCATCCGCCGCGAGACCGCGGAGGCGATCTACGCGGAGGTGCGACGCGGCGTGCCCGCGGCGACCCTGGACGCGGTGCGCGCCCCCGCGCTCGCCGTCGCCGGGGAGAAGGACTCGCCCGCGATCACGCGCGCGTCGCTCGCGATCGCCGCCGACCACGGCTGGGGTGCCGCGATCGCCCCCGGAATGCACCACCAGTGGAACATCGAGAACGTGGAACTGTTCAACAGATCGTTGCGCGCGTGGGTCGAACGGGGCGAGGTCGCGCCGGAGCTCGGGGCTAGGATTTAGGCGAAACCCACCACCCTGAATCTTTCACGAGACATCGTTCACAAGAGGAGTACCCCCATGGCCTTGATCGAGGCAGTCGGCGCACGCGAGATCCTGGACTCCCGAGGCAACCCCACCGTCGAGGTCGAGGTGCTGCTCGAAGACGGCACCGTCGCTCGCGCCGCGGTTCCCTCGGGCGCCTCCACCGGCGCCTTCGAGGCGTACGAGCTGCGCGACGGAGACAAGCACCGCTACGGCGGCAAGGGCGTGCTCAAGGCCGTCGAGGCGGTGCTCGACGTGCTCGGCCCCGCCATCGAGGGCTTCGACGCCGCCGACCAGCGCCTCATCGATGCCGAGATGATCGACCTCGACGGCACCGACAACAAGAAGAAGCTCGGCGCGAACGCCCTCCTCGGCGTCTCGCTGGCCGTGGCCAAGGCCGCCGCCGACTCGGCCGACCTGCCGCTCTTCCGCTACCTCGGCGGGCCGAACGCCCACACGCTCCCCGTGCCGATGATGAACATCATCAACGGCGGTGCGCACGCCGACACCGCCCTCGACATCCAGGAGTTCATGGTGCTGCCGATCGGCGCCGAGACCTTCGCCGAGGGTCTGCGCTGGGGCACCGAGGTCTACCACGCCCTCAAGGGCGAGCTCAAGAAGGCCGGCCAGAACACCGGCCTCGGCGACGAGGGCGGCTTCGCCCCCGACCTGCCCGGGGCCCGCGCGGCGCTCGACTTCATCGTCAAGGCGATCGAGACCGCGGGCTTCACCCCCGGCAAGGACTTCGCGCTCGGGCTGGATGTCGCGGCCACCGAGTTCTTCGCGAACGACGTGTACTCCTTCGAGAAGCAGACCCTCACGGGCGAGCAGCTCACCGCGTTCTGGGTCGGCCTGGTCAAGGACTACCCGCTCGCGACCATCGAGGACCCGCTGGCCGAGGACGACTGGGCCGGCTACGCCCACCTCACGGCCGAGCTCGGCGACAAGGTGCAGATCGTCGGCGACGACCTGTTCGTCACCAACCCGACTCGCCTCGCGCGCGGCATCGAGGAGAAGGTCGCGAACTCGATCCTCATCAAGGTCAACCAGATCGGCACGCTCACCGAGACGCTGGATGCCGTGAGCCTGGCCCAGCGCGCCGGCTACACCACGATCATCTCGCACCGTTCCGGCGAGACCGAGGACACGACGATCGCCGACATCGCGGTCGCCACCGACTCGGGCCAGATCAAGACGGGCGCCCCCGCGCGCTCGGACCGGGTCGCCAAGTACAACCAGCTGCTGCGCATCGAGGAGGAGCTGGGCGACGCCGCGGTCTACGCGGGCCGCTCGGCGTTCCCCCGCTTTAGGGGTTAGTACCCGCCAGCTGTTCGAGCCCGTCGAGATCTCCTCGGCGGGCTCGACTGCTGTCCGCAGCGCCCCGGGTTACCATCGAACCCATGGCCAGGCGCGAGCAGACCCGACGGGTTCCCGTCACGATGCCGCGCGAGGAGACCGCGCCGGAGCACTGGCTGCGCACGATGCGGCTCTCCGGGTTCACGGTGCTCATGCTCGGCATCCTCATCCTCGCGGTGATCGTGCTGGCGCCCAACCTGAGGATCCTCATCGAGCAGCAGCAGACCATCGCGCAGCTGCAGCAGTCGGTCGACGAGGCCGAGCAGTCCGTCGCGGAGCTTCAGGACGACGTCGCCCGCTGGTCCGATCCGGCCTACATCGAGTCGCAGGCCCGCGAGCGGCTCTTCTACGTCTACCCCGGCGACATCAGCTACCTCGTGATCGGCGATGGCGGGGGGCTCGCGACGAACGACGGCCAGCCGGTCAGCGACAGCATCCAGACCACCCAGGTCGACTGGGTCTCGACCCTCGTGTCCTCGATCTTCACGGCGGGGCTCACGGATGCCCTCCCGACCGATCTCAACGCCCCGCCCGTCGAGGGGGCCCAGTGACCCGCCCGCCGTTCGCCCGGCCGAGCGACCGCGACATCCGCGTGGTCTCCCAGCAGCTCGGACGCCCCGCCCGCGACGTCGTCGGGATCGCGGCGCGCTGCGTGTGCGGCAACCCGACCGTCGTCTCGACGCGCCCGCGGCTGACGGACGGCACGCCGTTCCCCACGTTCTACTACCTCACGCACCCGGCCGCGACGGCCGCGGTCTCGACGCTCGAGGCCGAGGGCCGGATGCCGGGCTTCGCCGCCCTGCTCGAGGGTGACACCGCCGCGCAGTACCGGGTCGCCCACGAGCAGTACCTGGCCGACCGCGCGACGGCGGGGGAGGTTCCCGAGATCGACGGCATCTCGGCGGGGGGCATGCCCGACCGGGTGAAGTGCCTCCACGCCCTCGTCGGGCACGCCCTCGCGGCCGGACCCGGACTGAACCCCATCGGCGACCTCGCCCTCGCGGAGGCCGCGTGGTCGCCCACCGTGTGCGAGTGCGGGGTGGTGGACGAGTGAGGCGTCTGGTTCCGGCTGCGCTCGTCGTCGCCATCGTGGGGTCCCTCGTCGTGGCCACCCCGGCCAGCGCCGACTCGGTGCGGTCGGCGCAGTACTGGCTCGACGCCTACGGCATCCGCACCGCCTGGGAGACCACGCAGGGCGCGGGCGTCACGATCGCCGTGATCGACACGGGCGTCGACTCCACGGTCCCCGAACTGCGGGATGCCGTGATCGACGGCGAGGACTTCTCCGGCCTCGGAACGTCCGACGGCACCCCCGTGGGCTCGAGCGGAAGCGAGCACGGCACCATGGTGGCGGCGCTCGCCGCCGGACGGGGCACGGGCGCCGACAGCGGGGTGATCGGGGCCGCGCCGGCGGCATCCATTCTCGCGATCTCGATCGGGTTCGGCGAGGGCCGCGAGTCGTCCGACGACCAGATCGTCGAGGCCGTGCACTGGGCGGTCGACAACGGCGCCGACGTGATCAACATGTCGCTCACGCGCAACACACTCGACTGGCCGGAGAGCTGGGATGAGGCGTTCCTCTACGCGATGGAGAACGACGTCGTCGTGGTCGCCGCGGCCGGCAACCGCGGCAACGGCACGACCGTCGTCGGCGCTCCCGCCACGATGCCGGGCGTGCTCACGGTCGCCGGCCTCGACCGCGCGGGCGAGGCGAGTTTCGACGCGTCCTCCCAGGGCATCACGATCGGCGTGGCCGCTCCGAGCGAGGACCTTGTCGGCGTCATCCCCGGCGGCGGGCACGTCACCTGGAACGGCACGAGCGGGGCGAGCCCGATCGTCGCGGGGATCGTCGCGCTCGTGCGGGCCGCGCATCCGGGACTCGATGTGGCGAACGTGATCAACCGCATCACCGCGACCGCGCGCGACGCCGGCAGCCCCGGCACCGACCCGATCTACGGCTTCGGGCTCGTGGATGCCGCTGCCGCCGTCGTCGCTCCCGTCCCCACGGTCACCGAGAACCCGATGGGGGAGCTGTCGGACTGGATCACCCTGTACCGCCGCGCCGACTCGACGCCCACCCCGACGCCGACCGCGCCGGTCGCCGCCACTCCCGCGCCCGTCGCCGCGGGCCCGCGCGACCCGCTCGGCACGCTCCTTCCGACCGTGAACCTCCTGAGGACCGCGGGGATCCCGCTTCTCGTGGTCCTCGGCTTTGCCGCACTCTTCGCTCTCGTCGCCGTGGGCGCCGTGCGGCGTGTCAAGCGCTTACGCCGAACGGAGTAGGGTTGTGGCGTCCTTCCTCTATCAGAGAGTTTCAACGTGCCCAAAATCTTGATCGTCGGCGGCGGATACGCCGGCTTCTACACGGCCCTCAAGCTCGAGAAGTGGCTCGGTCGCGGTGAGGCCGAGGTCACGATGGTTGACCCGCTCCCGTATATGACCTACCAGCCCTTCCTCCCGGAGGTCGCGGCCGGCTCGATCGAGCCCCGTCACGCGGTCGTCAGCCACCGTCGTCACCTGAAGAAGACCACGATCATCAACGCGAAGGTGACGAAGATCGACCACGCGTCGAAGACCGCCACGATCACGCCCGCCGTCGGCGAGCCGTGGGAGGTCGACTACGACCAGGTCGTCGTGACCGCCGGTTCCGTGTCGCGCACGTTCCCCATCCCGGGTGTCGCGGATGAGGCGATCGGCATGAAGAACATCGAAGAGGCGATCGCGGTGCGCGACCGCCTCGCCACCAACTTCGCTCTCGCCTCCAACCTTCCGGCCGGTCCGGAGCGCGACCGCCTGCTCACGGTCGTCGTGGTCGGCGGCGGCTTCGCCGGCATCGAGACCTTCGCCGAGTTGCGCAGCTACGCCTCGTCGCTGGTCGGCCAGTACCCCACGCTCACGTTCGACGACACGCATTTCCACCTCATCGAGGCGATGGGTCGCATCATGCCCGAGGTGTCGCTCAAGACGAGCCTCTGGGTGATCAAGTCGCTTGCGCACCGCGGCGCCGAGATCCACCTCGACACCCAGCTCAGCTCGGCGGTCGGCGGCAAGATCGAGCTCTCCACCGGCCAGACCTTCGAGTCCGACCTCATCATCTGGACGGCCGGCGTCATGGCCAACCCGGTGCTGCGCAACACCGACCTCCCCGTCGAGGAGCGCGGTCGTCTGCGCGTTCAGGCCGACCTCCGGGTCATCAACGACCAGAGCGTCGTCGAGGGCGCGTGGGGTGCTGGCGATGTGACGGCCACCCCGGACCTCACGGGTGGTGGCGTCGGCGGGTTCTGCGTGCCGAACGCCCAGCACGCGGTGCGCCAGGGCAAGCTGCTCGCCAAGAACATCGTCGCGGTGCTCCGCGAGGAGAACCCGAAGGACTACTTCCACAAGAACATGGGTGCCGTCGCCGGCCTCGGTCTCTACAACGGCGTGTTCCAGTCGGGCGGCTTTGCCGTCAAGGGCTTCCTCGCCTGGGTGATGCACCGCGGCTACCACGGCCTCGCGATCCCGATGTGGGAGCGCAAGATCCGCGTCTTCGGCAACTGGATCCTCAACTTCCTGCTCCGTCGCGACCTCGTCGCGCTCGAGGCCCGCACGAACCCGCGCGCGGCCTTCGAGGAGTTCGCCTCGCGCCCCAAGGCGTAGGTCTCTCGTCGCGGATGCCCGGCTTCGGCCGGGCATCCGTCGTTTCGGGGGCACCTCTGCCACGCACTCCGCCGAATCGGGGCGAATGGTTGCCACACTCGCCGCGCATCCAACCCTCTGCCCCGACTCGGCGGCTTGGACGCTCCGCGCGGATGCCGAGAGTGCAGTTGTCGGGGGTGGCGCGCGTCGCGACCCGCGACAACTGCACTCTCGACGGGCGGGCGTTGGCGCCGATGTGGGCGGGTGGATGCCGCGGCAGCCGCATCCCATGGCAAACTGGCGCCGCGCCCCGGTAGCCCAACTGGCAGAGGCAGACGACTTAAAATCGTCCGAGTCAGGGTTCGAATCCCTGCCGGGGCACGGTCTCACGCGGCGCTCCGGCGCCGCGCGAGGCCGTACGTCGGCAGGCCGCGAGAACCCGACGTGGGCCCCCGCTGAGCAGTCGGCCGGGCCGCGGAGCGGTCTAGACGCGGCTCAGTAGGGGAGTCGAATCCCGGGGCACGCGTAGCCTTCATCCATGCTCGGATTCGTGGTGATCGCCCTCGGGGGCATCGCGGTGCTCGCCGGGCTCGCAGCCTGGACCGTGCACCTCAAGCGGCATCCGGAGAAGCGCGGACCGAGCTCGGCCGGGTCGGGGCTGCTGACCGCCACGTTCGACGAACTCTTCCATCCGACGGCGATGGATGCCCGCGACGAGCAGGATCGCGAGCAACGCCTGGTCGTTCCCGCGCCGACGCCGGACCGAGACCCGGGCATCACCGAAGGGCGAATCCGTCTCGACCTCGACGAATCTCGAGACCCCCCGCGCGGGTGATTATGCGGACGCATCGATCCCCATAGGGTGGGTGGGTGTTCACCCGCCTTCAGCCCGCCACCATCGGCCTGATCGTCGGAGTTCTCTTCATGGTTGCCGCGGGCCTCATCGTCGCGGGGGTTGCCGTCGAGGGCAAGCCCACTGGAACCGAGAGCTCCGACGTCCCGGTCTCGGTCCTCCTCGACTCGCCGATCAGCCTCGCCTCCATGGTCATCGCGTCGCTCCTGGCAACGGTGATCGTGATGCGCTGGCCCACTCCGGTGGTCGGGATCCTCGCGATCATCTTCAGCCTCGTGTTCGCGGTCTTCGACGCGATCGAGTTGACGACGAAGGCCTCCATGGGAGCGGTCGGGTTCGCCGCGCTCGCCGCCGTCGTGCTCGGCACCCGGCTTGTGACCGCGCTCATCGCGTCGACCCTCGTGCGGCGCCGCGCCTGACCGACCGCGACCCGGATCGCTTCGGTGAAGGCGACCGGCCGCGTGAACGGCGCCCCCCGAGATCCCCGCACCCAGCGCCTTCACAGGGTCATCGCCGAATCCAGGCGTAGGGTGGCACCCCGGACCGGATCACGTCGAATGGCGCGCTCGCGGCTCCCCACTCATCCATGACGCACATCATCGCCACGTTCCCCGCACCGCCCTGGGCTCTCCCGGGGCGGCGTCCGAGGGACCTCCTCAACGCTGGCGCTCTCGCCGTCGCCTTCGCCTTCGCAGCGACCAGCTTTCTCGCTCCACCACCGTGGCCGACCGAGGCGCAGCTCATGCAGGCGTTCATCAGCTCCCACGCGCAGTCCCTCGAGGTCCCGCCGGTTGCCGCGATCGCCGTGCTGCCGCGCGACGGCTTCGCCGCGACCCCCGGCATCGAGACGCTGGTCTCCGGCGGCACCAACTACGACTTCGCCAAGCTCGTGCTTCTGCTCACCGGTCTGCCGATCACCGACAACAACGTGACCGTGTTCACCCGCTGGATGCGCCAGGAGAACTACACCGACAGCTGGTGGAATCGCAACAATCCGCTCAACAACGGCTGGGGTTCCGGGGGTGGCGGGGGCACCGGCAGCTACGTGAGCCTGCGCGACGCGGCGCAGAATGCGGCGGCGGCCCTCAACGGCAACCCCGGCTATTCGGAGATCGTCGCCGCCTTCGCGGCGTCAGCGCCGACGGAGGTCACCGAGTCCGCGATCTGGGCCTCCCCGTGGGCGTCGGGCCACTACGCCAACGGCGGCCACTGGTCCTACGTCGAGGTTCCGGTCGTCACCGCGCCCGCCGACGCCTGGGGCTGATCGGCACGTCGCGATTGCGGTCAAGGTCACTCGTCTGGGACAGTTGACCCACTGCGGTGATCCGACCCGCCGCGGAAGGTGAGACCCCGTGCCCCGAATCGCCGCCGACGAACGTCGCGAGCTGCTCGTCCGCGCCGCCCTGCGGGTGATCGCCCGCGAGGGCGTCGCCGGAGCCACGACGCGCGCGATCGTCGCCGAAGCCGGAATGTCGCTCGCGAGCTTCCACTACGCGTTCCGCTCGCATGACGAGATGATGAGCCAGCTCGTGCGCTACGTCGTCGACGGCGAGGAGGTGTCGGTGTTCGCCGCGCTGCGCCCGGGACGCACCATCGAGGCATCCCTCCACGACGGGCTCAGCGCCTTCCTCGACCACATCATCGAGGACCCGGCCCGCGAGCTCGTGCTGCAGGAGCTGCTGCAGTACGCCCTGCGCACCCCCGGGCTCGAGCCGCTCGCGCGCAACCAGTACGAGACCTACACCGCTGCCGTCACCGCCGTGCTGGTGGAGGGAGCCGCGGCCGCGGGCGTCGTCTGGGATCGCCCGGTCGTCGAGGTGGCCCGCCTCGTGCTCACGATCACCGACGGCATCACCCTCGCCTGGCTGGTGGACCGGGATGCCGCGGCCGCCCGCCGCGTGATCGACTTCGCCGCGCCCGCCCTCGCCGCCCTCGCCCTCCCCGCGCGCACCGCCGCGCGCGCGGACACCCCGACCTCCGCGTCGCCCTCGAGCCCCGCGCTGACCTCGAAGGGAGCCGGAGCATGACGCTGCCGCTCGCTCGCCCGACGACCGCACCGTGGTCGGATCCCTCGGCCTACTGGGCCTCGCTCTCCGCGGCGACCGCCGGACTCGACACCCCCCTGGGCGCGATCAGCCTCGCCGCCCTCGCCCACAACGCCCACGACATGCTCGATCGCGCGGCCGGTCGCCCGATCCGCGTCGCGACCAAGTCGATCCGGGTGCGTGCGGTCACGGATGCCGTGCTCGCCCTTCCGGGATACGCCGGCGCCCTCGCCTACACCCTGCCCGAGGCGCTCTGGCTCGCGGAGACGATCGACGACGTGGTGGTCGCGTACCCGACGGCGGATCGCGCCGCGCTGGCCGCGCTCGGCGCCTCGCCCCGGCTCGCGAGCCGGGTCACGATCATGGTCGACTCGGTGGGGCAGCTCGACTTCGTCGACTCCGTCGTCGCCCCGGGGGCCCGGGAGTCGATCCGGGTCTGTCTCGAGCTGGACGCGTCCTGGATCTCGCGCACCCTCGGGCACGTCGGAGTCCGCCGGTCGCCCGTCCACACGGTCGAGCAGGCCGTCGCCCTCGCCCGGACGATCGTCGACCGTCCCGGATTCGAGCTCGTCGGCATCATGTCGTACGAGGCGCAGATCGCGGGGCTCACCAACCGTCCGCCGGGTCGCCCGGTGCGGGGGCGCACCGTCAGCTGGATGCAGGAGAACTCCGCCACGGAGCTCGCCGAGCGTCGCGGTGCCGTCGTGACCGCGGTGCGCGACGTCGCCGAGCTCGAGTTCGTCAACGGCGGCGGCACCGGCTCGCTGGAGCGCACTGCCGCCGATCCGTCGATCACCGAGATCGCGGCGGGCAGCGGCCTCTTCGGCCCCCACCTCTTCGACGGCTACAGCCACTTCCAGCCCGCCCCCGCGGCCGCGTTCGCCCTGTCGGTGGTGCGCAAGCCCACCCCCAGCATCGCCGTGCTGCTCGGCGGCGGGTGGATCGCGTCCGGTCCGGCCGGCGCCGACCGGCTGCCGCAGGTCGCGTGGCCGACGGGGTTGCGCTACCTCCCTCGTGAGGGCGCGGGCGAGGTGCAATCGCCCGTGCGGGGGCCTGCGGCATCCAGCATGGCGGTGGGGGACCGGGTCTGGCTGCGCCACACCAAGGCGGGCGAGCTCAGTGAGCACCTGCTCGAATTCGCCGTGGTCGATGGGGACCGTATCGTGGAGACCATTCCGACCTACCGCGGTGAGGGAAAGGCGTTCCTGTGACGATCGTGTCGACGACAGCTGACGTGCGCGCGGGCGGGCGCTGGCGCAACTGGGGCCGCTCCGTCGATGCCCGACCGGCCTTCGTGGCGCGGGTGTCGAGCGCGGACGAGGTGGCCGAGGCCGTTCGCTTCGCACGCGAGCGCGGTCTGCCCCTCAAGCCGATCGGCGCCGGCCACTCCTTCACCCCGATCGCGGCGACCGACGGCGTGCAGCTGGACCTCTCCGGGATCGACGGCGTGCTCGCGGTCGACGGCACCCTCGTCACCTTCGGGGCCGGCACCAACCTCTACCAGCTGCCTGCGCTGTTCGCCCCGCTCGGCCTGGCCCTGCAGAACATGGGCGATATCGACCGGCAGACGCTCGCGGGGGCGACCTCTACGGGTACCCACGGCACCGGGTCGGCGTTCGGCGGGCTCGCCACGCGCATCCGGGCGGCGACCCTTGTGACGGCCGACGGCGGCATCCTGCGGGTGAGCGCCACCGAGAACGCCGAGCTTCTGCCCGCCGTCGCGCTGGGCCTCGGCGCCCTCGGCGTGCTCGTCGACGTCACGATCGAATGCGTGCCCGAGTTCCTGCTCCACGCCGAGGAGCGCCCCGAGCCGATCGGCACCGTGCTCGCCGAGTGGGGCGAGCGCATCGCCACGGCGGACCACTTCGAGTTCTACGTGTGGCCGCACACCGAGACGGCGTCGACGAAGACCAACACGCGCCTGGCCGGGGACGCGCCGCGGCATCCGCTCGGTCGCTTCTCGGGCTGGCTCGATGACGAGTTCATGGCCAACGGCGTCTACCGCGGCATCGTCAATCTGGGCCGCCTCGCGCCGGGGACGATCCCGCCGATCAACCGCTTGGCCGTGAAGCTCACCGGCAATCGGGAGTTCACGGATGCCTCGCCGAGCGTGTTCACGTCGAGCCGCACCGTGCGTTTCAAGGAGATGGAGTACGCGATCCCCGTCGAGGCGATCCCGTCCGCCGTGCAGGAGGTGCGAGACCTCATCGATATCCAGGGCTGGAACATCTCCTTCCCCATCGAGGTGCGCTCGGCCGCCCCCGACGACCTGTGGATGTCGACCGCCTCCGGTCGGGCGACCGGCTACATCGCGGTGCACCGGTTCTTCCGAGAGAACGAGGAGCCCTACTTCCGCGCGGTCGAGGCGATCATGCGCGCCCACGACGGGCGCCCGCACTGGGGCAAGATGCACTTCCGCACCGCCGACGACCTCCGGCCCGCGTATCCGCGCTTCGACGAATTCGTCGCCGTGCGCGACCGCCTCGACCCCGACCGGGTGTTCGGCAACGAGTACCTCGAGCGGGTGCTCGGATCGTGAAGCGCGCCACCCGCAGCGAGTGGCTCGACGACCCCGAGGGACTCGCGGCGCTCGTGCCGCCCGGCTTCGTGCTCGGGGCGGCGACGGCGGCGTTCCAGATCGAGGGCGCCATCCGCGAGGATGGCCGCGAGCCGTCGACGTGGGACACCTTCATGGCCCAGCCGGGGCGCATCGCCGACGGCTCGGATGCCTCGGTGGCCGCCGACCACTACCACCGGTACCCGGAGGACGTGCGCCTGATGAAGGAGCTCGGCCTCGATGCGTACCGCTTCTCGCTGTCGTGGCCGCGCATCCAGCCCGGCGGATCGGGCTCGGTGAACCGGGCGGGGCTCGCGTTCTACGATCGGCTGCTCGACGAGCTGCTCGCCGCGGGGATCGCCCCGATGGTCACGCTGTTCCACTGGGACATGCCCGAACCCCTCCAGCACTCGGGCGGCTGGATGTCCCGCGACACCGCGGGTCGGTTCGCCGACTTCGCCGAGATCGCCGGGGAGGCCTTCGGCGATCGCGTCGCGCAGTGGGTCACCCTCAACGAGCCGACGACCGTCACCCTCAACGGGTACGCGCTCGGGGTTCACGCGCCCGGGGCGACGCTGCTCTTCGACTCGCTGCCCGCGGTGCACCACCAGCTGCTCGGTCACGGGCTCGCGGTGCAGGCCCTGCGCTCCACCGGAGTCACCGGTGGCATCGGCATCACCAACGTGCACACCCCGGTGGAGCCGGCACGCGACACGATCGCCGACCGCGGCTTCGCGAACATCTTCGACCTCGTCGCCAACCGCATCTACGCCGATCCGGTGCTGCTCGGCCGCTACCCGAAGGTGCCGTTCCTCGCGCGCAAGCAGTTCAAGGCCCTGCTCGACGTCGACCCCGAGGATCTCAAGACCATCCAACAGCCCCTCGACTTCTACGGGCTCAACTACTACATGCCCACGCGCATCGCCGCGGGGCCGCCGAAGGATGCCCGCACCCCCGACGGCACCGACTCCGCCGCGATGCGCGACCTCCCCTTCCACCTGCGCACGTTGGACGAGTACCCCACCACCGGCTTCGGCTGGCCGATCGCCCCCGACTACCTCGGGCACACCCTGCGCGATTACGCGGCGCGCTACGGCGACGCCCTCCCGCCGGTGTACATCACCGAGGGCGGCGCGAGCTTCCCCGACGTCGTCATCGATGGGGCGGTGGATGACGCGGCGCGCGTCAACTACCTCGCCGAGCACCTCGCCGTCGCGTTCGCCGGCGCTCCCGGGGTCGACCTGCGCGGGTACTTCGTCTGGACGCTCCTGGACAACTGGGAGTGGGCGGCCGGATTCCGGGAGCGGTTCGGGCTCATCCACGTGGACTTCGAGACCCTGGAGCGCACCCCGAAACGCTCCTACGGGTGGTTCCAGAGGCTGCTCGCCGGTC
Source organism: Synechococcus sp. UW140 (assembly GCA_943367555.1). Taxonomy (GTDB): domain Bacteria; phylum Actinomycetota; class Actinomycetes; order Actinomycetales; family Microbacteriaceae; genus Rhodoglobus. The sequence continues at coordinate 31,131 of CALRJN020000020.1, forward strand.
GCTGACCGGATGCCGCTAGGGCGTGCGCCGCCGCAGTGTGATCGACCCGAGCACGATCGCGCCCACGGCGAACGCTCCGATGATCAGCAGCTTGCCGCCCACGTAGCCGGCGTCCTGATCGTCGCGCGCGACCGCGTTGAGGGCGTCGATGGCGTGGGAGAGTGGAAGCCAGTCCGAGATCGCGTAGAGCACGTCGGGCATGTCCTCGCGCGGCACGATGATGCCGCCGAGCAGCACCTGCGGAAACACGATCGCCGGCATGAACTGCACCACCTGGAACTCGGTGGACGCGAACGCGCTCGCGAGCAGGCCGAGCGTAGTGCCGAGCACCGCGTCGGCGAGCGCGACGGCCAGCAGGAGCCAGATCGAGCCCTGGATGTCGAGGCCGCAGACGAGCACGGCGAACGCCACGGCGATGCCCGCCTGAAGGATTGCCAGCAGGCCGAAGGCGAGGGTGTAGCCGAGGATGAAGTCGAGCTTGGCGATCGGCAGGGTGAGCAGCCGCTCGAGAGTGCCCGAGCGGCGCTCCCGGAGGGTGGCGATGCTCGTCACGAGAAACATGATGATGAACGGGAAGAGCGCGAGCATCGCCGGGCCGACCTGGTCGAACACCGGGGTGTCGGAGAAGATCCACGCCATCAGACCGATGAGCAGGCTCGGCACGACGAGCATGAGCCCGATCGTGCGCGGGTCATGACGGATCTGGGTGAGCACGCGGCCGGCGGTCGCGAGAGTGCGGGTGAGGCTCATGCCGCGCTCCCTTCGGAGCGGCGGATGAGGGTGAGGAACGCCTCCTCGGCATCCGTCGTCCCGGTGCTGGCGAGCAGCTCGGCCGGAGTGACATCGGCGAGGAGGCTGCCGCCGCGCAGCAGGAGCAGACGGTCGCAGCGGGTCGCCTCATCCATCACATGACTGGAGACGATCAGGGTCGAGCCGTCGGCGGCGAGACGACGGAAGATGGCCCACAGGTCGCTGCGCAGCACGGGGTCGAGCCCGACCGTCGGCTCGTCGAGCACGAGCAGCGGGGGCGAGCCGAGCAGCGCCGCGGCCAGGGACGCGCGGCTGCGTTGGCCGCCGGAAAGCGCCCCGGCGAGGCGATCGGCCTCATCCCCGAGGTCGGTCTGCTCGATGACCCGGTCGATGTCTGCGCGGGGCGCCCCCACCATCGTCGCGAAGTAGCGCAGGTTCTGGCGCACGGTGAGGTCGTCGTAGACGCTCGCGGACTGGGTGACGTAGCCGATCCGACCGCGCTGGATGCGGGCGCCCGCGGGCTCGTCGAGCACCGTCACCGTTCCCGAGGTGAGCCGCTGCACCCCCACGATGGAGCGCAGCAGGGTGGTCTTGCCCGAGCCGCTCGGCCCGAGCAGGCCCGTGAGGCTGCCGCGGGGAATCTGCAGATCCAGGCCGTGGATGACCTCCTGGCGGCCGCGCCGTACCCTCAGGTCGCTGATCCGCACCGCCGGTGTGGTGTTCATGGCGCGAGCCTAGCCCGGCATCCGCTCAGGTTGTCCATAGGAACCGGCAGCGCTGCGGCCGTATAGTAATCGCATGGAATTCCTCATCGTCATCGGCGTCATTGTCCTGCTTGTCGTCATCATCGGCATCTACCTGTGGACGACGTACAACTCGCTCGTCACGCTCAACGTTCGTGTCGACGAGGCGTGGAGCGACATCACGGTTCAGCTCAAGCGTCGTGCCGACCTGCTGCCCAACCTCATCGAGGCCGTCAAGGGCTACGCCGCGCACGAGAAGGAGGTCTTCGAGAACGTCACGAAGGCCCGCGCCGAGACGCTCTCCGCGCAGGGACCGGCCGATGCCGCCGTCGCCGAGAACCACATGCAGACGGCCCTCAAGTCGATCTTCGCCGTCGCCGAGGCTTACCCGCAGCTGCAGGCCAGCCAGAACTTCCTCCAGCTCCAGGGTGAGCTCGTCGACACCGAGGACAAGATCCAGGCCAGCCGTCGGTTCTACAACGGCGGTGTGCGCGAGCTGAACACGAAGATCAAGGTGTTCCCCAACACGCTCTTCGTGCGCGGCCTCGGCTTCACCGAGCGCGAGTTCTTCGAGGTCGCGGATGCCGCGGCGATCGCCGAGCCGCCCCGCGTGCAGTTCTAGTCGGGAGTCCTGTAGCTCTCCATGTATCGCGCCATCGCGAAGAACAAGCGCAACACCGTCTTCATCGTCCTACTGTTCCTCGTGATCATCGGGGGACTGGCGGCGCTCGCGGCCTACATCTACCGTGACTGGAGCATCGTGGTGATCACCCTGGTGATCGCGACGATCTACGCCGTCATCCAGTACTTCGCCGCAAGCTCGCAGGCGCTCACCCTGAGCGGCGCGCACCAGATCCAGAAGGCCGACAACCCTCGGCTGTACCGCATCGTGGAGAACCTCTCGATCACGACCGGCACGCCGATGCCGAAGGTCTACATCATCAACGATCCGGCGCCGAACGCGTTCGCGACCGGGCGCGACCCGCAGCACGCGTCCGTCGCGGCGACCACGGGCATCCTCGAGCTGCTGGATGACTCGGAGCTCGAGGGCGTCATGGCCCACGAGATCGGGCACGTGCGCAACTACGACATCCGGGTGTCGATGATCGTCTTCGGGCTCGTCGTCGCCGTCGGCTTCATCGCGGACATGCTGCTGCGCATCTCGTTCTTCGGCGGTCGCAGCAACAACAACGGCGGCAACCCGATCGTGCTGATCTTCGGGCTGGCGGCATTCATCATCGCCCCGCTGGTGGCGGCGATCGTGCAAGCGGCGATCTCCCGTCAGCGCGAGTACCTCGCCGACGCGACCGGCGCGCTCACCACGCGGCATCCGGATGCCCTCGCCTCCGCCCTGCAGAAGCTCGGCGAGTACGGCCGCCCGATGCAGCGGCAGAACTCGGGCATGGCGCACATGTGGATCTCGGACCCGTCGAAGCCGGGCGCGATGGCCCGCCTGTTCTCGACCCACCCGCCGATCGCCGACCGCGTCAAGCGTCTCGGCGAGATCGGCAACACCTTCTAACCTCGGCAGGTCGAGCTACGGCGCGACGTTGGCGACGACGGCCGCGGCGATGTTCTGGATCACCGTCCGGCGGTCGAAGGGCTCTCCCGGGTCTTCATCGGTGAGGTAGAGCTCGAGCCAGTTGCCACCGAGCATGAGGTCGACGACGCACCACGAGTCACCCGCGCCGCAGCGCAGCCAGGCCTCATCGTCGGCGCCGAGTCCGGCAACGGTGATCGGGGCCGAGCCGACGATCTCGCGGGCCTCCGCCCACGCCCATTCGCCGCCCCGGAGCACCTTGAGGCTTCCGATGCCGGCGTCGGCGAACTCGAACGCCCAGAAGCACGACGGCGAGCCGTCGATCGCCGACGCACCGGCGAACAGGCTCCAGCCTCCGCCTCCATAGCTGGTCGGGTCGAACACCCTCGCCAGTCCGGTCACGGACTGGAGCTCCGGCCCGTCGATGTAGGTCGTGCAGTCATCCGGCAGCGCGAGGGTGCCCGCCGGCGGCGTCCACGGGGCGGCCCCGGGTGAGGCCGTGGTCACCGCGGCGAGTGCCGCGTCGAGAACCGTCGTCCCCGCCGCGTCATTGACCGCGCCGACGACGATCCCGTCGACCCAGCTCGACCCCCCGAGCGCGTTGAGGTAGCAGTTCGAGCTGGAGGCGCAGTACGCGTCCCGGTCTCCGGAGACGCCGTAATACGAGACGTACCGGTCCCACTGCACGCCGGGATCCGGGAGCACGAAGATGCGCACCCCGACGTAGGCGGGGTTCGGGCCGAGCACCCGGCTCTGCGGCTGGCCGTTGCTGAACTCGCAGACCAGGCCGCCGACACTGCGCACGATGTACTCCTCGGGCCGCGAGGGGTAGGCGCCGTACTCGGTCGCCGCGCGCGAGATTGCCGCGACCGGTTCGATGAACGATCCAGCGAGCGGGAGAGCGTCTCCCAGCTCGGCGCACGTGAGGTCGATCCGCGGCTCAGGGGCACTGATCGGCTCGAGCGTCGGGGTCGGCGTGGGCGTCGGTGAGGGGCTCTCGATCGCCGTGGGGGTCTCGGTCGGGCTGGGGGTGCCGGGCGTGCACCCGGCGACGGTGAGGAGCAGTAGGGCGCCGGCGGCGATGAGTGCGCTCGGCTGCAGGATGCGGGTCATGTTCCTCCGACGTTAGAGAGAGTGGCTCAGGTTGACACATCCGGGAGGGCGCGCGCCAGTCTGGGAGCCAGGGTGCCGCGGTCGACCACGGCGATCCGATCCAATCCCTGCCAGTCGGCGGTCCGCCGCAACAGCGCCACGACTCGGTCGAGGTCGACCTCGTGCCCCGGTTCCTCCCACGCCGACTGCACCCGCAGCACTCCCGCCTGCCGGTCGCTCTTGAGATCGATGCGGCCGACGAGGGCCTCGTCGATGAGCAGCGGAAGCGTGTAGTAGCCGTGGATCCGCTTCGGCGCGGGTGTGTAGATCTCGATGCGGTAGTGGAAGCCGAACATCCGCATGGCTCGCTCGCGCTCCCAGACGACGGGGTCGAAGGGGGAGAGCAGCGCGGCCGTTTCGATGCGGCGCGGGAGCCGGGCATCCCGGTGCAGCCACGCCGGCTGCGGCCAGCCCTCGACGCGCACGGGGATCAGCTCGCCCGCCTCGACGAGCTCGACGATCGCCGCTTTGGTCACGTCCTGCATCAGCCGGAAGTAGTCGGCGATGTCGCGCGCGGTGCCGACCCCGAGCGCGCGCGTGGCGATCGCCACGAGCTGGCGCACCGCCTCCGGCTTCGGGATGTCGCGGCCGAGCACATCGGCCGGGATCAGTCGCTCGGCCAGATCGTAGGTGCGCTCGAACCGGGTGCGCCCGGCGACCCCGACCTCGCCCCACATGAACAGCGTCTCGAGGCCCATCTTCACGTCGGACCAGCCCCACCACGGACCTCGGCGCACGTTGGCATCGTGCTCCACCTGACCCGCCGTGAGGGCGCCCTTCTCGCGAAGCTCGGCCCGCAGGAAGTCGAGCATCTCCGGGTGGGCGGCGCCCCAGCGCCCCACCTCCTTGTGCTCGCTGCGCCAACCGGCCATCGCCCAGTGCCACAGCGGTCGCTGCTCGATCGGGATGATGGCCGCCTGGTGCGCCCAGTACTCCGTGTAGGCGCTGCGGCGCGTGAACGTGAGCTGGTCGAGCTGGGCCTTGTCGTAGGCGCCGAGGCGGGCGTAGAGCGGCAGGTAGTGGCTGCGCTCGAACACGTTCACCGAGTCGAGCTGCAGCACCGCGAGGCGCTGGAGCGCGAGGCCGAGCTGGCGCGTGCCGACGACTCCGGATGCCCGGCCGAAGCCCTGCGCGGCGAGCGCGACGCGGCGAGCCTGCGCCGCGGAGAGGGTGTCGACCACCGTTCGACCCTAGCGCTGGTCACCGTCCGTCGGACGGGTCGCAGAAAGGCTCGCGGCAGGCGATCTAGACTGTGCGCGTGGCTCTCGGACGACAGAAGACCCCGCCGCCGGCGGACCCGGATGAGGCGGTCCCGCACGGCCTGAAGGTCGCGGCGGCCTACTCGTGGCGGATCCTGCTGGTCGTGGGGGTCATGGCGGTGCTGGTGTTCCTCATCATCCAGTTCCAGCTGATCGTCGTGCCGTTCATGATCGCGATCCTGCTCGGGGCGCTGCTAGTGCCACTCGTGAACATGCTCGTGCGCCATCGCTGGCCCAAGTGGCTCGCGATCGTCGTGGCCATGGTCGGCACGATCGGGATCATCTCCGGACTCGTCTTCGTGGTCATCTCGCAGGTGCGCTCGGGCTACTCCGACCTCCAGAACCAGTCGGTGCAGGCCTACAACGATCTCAAGGCGTGGCTGCTCGCCTCGCCACTGCAACTCACCGACGCCGACATCACCGCCTATCTCGAGCAGTTCTGGGCGGCCATCCAGCAGGACTCGAACGTGCTGCTCTCCGGGGCGCTCTCCCTCGGGTCCACGGCGGGCCGGCTGATCGCCGGGTTGCTGCTCACGATCTTCGCCACGATCTTCATCCTGATCGACGGTGCGGGCATCTGGCGCTGGGTGGTGCGCCTGTTCCCGCAGCGCGCCCGTACCGCGGTCGACCGCTCCGGACACGCCGGCTGGATCACCCTCACGACCTTCGTCAAGGTGCAGATCTTCGTCGCCTTCGTGGATGCCGTGGGAATCGGCCTCGGCGCCTGGATCCTCGGCCTGTTCTTCGGCGGGTTCCCGCTCGTCATCCCGATCGCCGTCGCAGTGTTCCTCGGGTCGTTCATCCCCGTCGTCGGAGCCCTCGTCACGGGGGCACTCGCCGTCTTCGTCGCGCTCGTCTACCTCGGGCCGATCCCGGCCGTCATCATGCTGGGGATCGTGCTGCTCGTGCAGCAGGTCGAGGGGCACATCCTCCAGCCGCTCGTGATGGGCACCGCGGTGAAGGTGCATCCGCTCGCCGTCGTGTTCGCGGTCGCCGCGGGCGGCTTCGCCGCAGGCATCCCCGGTGCTCTGTTCGCCGTCCCGGTCGTCGCCGTCACCAATGTGGTCGTGAACTACCTCGCGTCCGGTGCGTGGCGCACCAACCCGAACCCCACCCCGAAGGATGTGCTCGGCCATGCCTGATCCCGTGCTCGTGGGTCCCGCCCTCGCCGACTTCCAGGAGGCGCGCGACCGCGTCTCCGCGGTGATCCAGGTGACGCCGCTGCAGAGCTCGCGGTACCTCGCCGACATCCTCGGCACCGACGTCTACCTCAAGTGCGAGAACCTCCAGCGCACCGGCTCCTACAAGATCCGCGGCGCCTACAACCGGCTCTCCAAGCTCAGCGACGAGGAGAAGGCCCGCGGAGTCGTCGCCGCGTCGGCCGGCAACCACGCCCAGGGCGTCGCGTTTGCGGCCCGCGAGCTGGGCATCAAGGCCACGATCTTCATGCCCGTCGGTGTTCCGCTGCCCAAGCTTCAGGCCACCAAGGACTACGGCGCCGAGGTGGTGCTGCGCGGTCACACGGTCGACGAGCCCTTGCGCGCGGCGGCCGAGTTCGCCCGCACCACCGGGGCCGTCTTCATCCACCCCTTCGATCACGAGGACATCGTCGCCGGGCAGGGCACCCTGGGGCTCGAGCTCTACGACCAGCGCCCCGACATCGACACGGTCGTCGTGCCGATCGGCGGCGGCGGCCTCATCTCGGGCCTCGCGAGCGCCATCAAGCAGCGCGCGGCCCTCGACGGCCGCACCGTGCGCATCATCGGCGTGCAGGCGGTCAACGCCGCGGCGTACCCGGTCTCGCTCGACCGCGGTGAGCCGACCGCGGTGACGGTGCACCCGACCATCGCCGACGGCATCGCCGTCTCCCGCCCGGGCGAGCTCAACTTCGAGATCATCCGTCGGGTCGTGGATGAGGTGGTCACCGTGAGCGAGGACGACATGGCCCAGGCGCTGCTCGTGCTGCTCGAGCGCGCCAAGCTCGTCGTGGAACCCGCCGGCGCGGTGGGCGTCGCCGCCCTCCTCTCGGGGCAGATCACCAACTCGGGGTCGACCGTCGTCGTGCTCTCGGGCGGCAACATCGACCCGATGATCATGGAGCGGGTGATCAGCCACGGTCTGGCCGCGTCGGAGCGCTACCTCAAGCTGCGCATCCCGCTCCCCGATCGCCCCGGCCAGCTCGCGCGAGTCTCGGCGCTCGTGGCCGAATGTGCGGCCAACGTGGTGGAGGTGCTGCACACGCGGCACGGCGGCGGGCTGCTCATCAGCCAGGTCGAACTGGAACTGCACATCGAGACCCGCGGGCCGGAGCACGCCGAGCTCGTGCTCGCGCGGCTGCGCGACGAGGGCTTCGAGCCGCGGATCGACTTCTGACCGCGATCGCGGAGTGACCTTCCCAACCGAGCGCCGGGACGGCGCTCGGCGCTGGCGTCGCGGCGAAGCCCAGAAATGGG
>CALRJN020000021.1:0-38622 GCA_943367555.1 Synechococcus sp. UW140
CGATCGAACGCAAGTCCACCTGTGACGTGCGTTCGATCGACGCAACCCAGCGGGCAGCGTGACTGCTTGGCGAGCGGTGCCGCCCTCAGGTCACGAGAACAGGCCCGGGAACGTCGCGGCCGCCCACGGGTAGCCCACGAAGATCGCGGCGTCGATCACGGTGTGCGCGATCACGAGCGGAAGCACCCGCCCGAACCGCGTGTACAGCCAGCCGAACAGGATGCCCATCGCGAAGTTCCCGACGAACGCCCCGAAGCCCTGGTACAGGTGGTAGCTGCCGCGCAGCACGGAGGTGGAGAGGATGATCGTCCACCGACCCCAGCCCAGGTCCTTCAGCCGCGCGAACAGATACCCGACGACGATGATCTCCTCCGTGAGTCCGGCGCGCAGGGCGGAGAGCAGCAGCACGGGCACGGTCCACCAGTAGGTGTCGAGCGCATTCGGCACGACGTTCACGGTGAGTCCGAGGCTTCGCCCGAGGAGGTAGACCCCGATCCCGGGGATGCCGATCACGAGGGCGAGCCCGAGGCCCTGCAGGGCATCCCGTCCCGGTCGACGGAAGTCGATGCCCAGCCGCCCGAGGTGCGGCCGCGCGGTCTGCCAGAGCAGGAACATCACGAGCATCACCGGCACGAGGTCGAAGAACACCCCGAGCAGCTGGTAGATCAGGTCGAAGGTGGGCCGCGCGCTCAGCGGACGGTTGATCGTCGCGGTCTGGTCGCCGAGGGCCTCGGTGCGCGTGACGCGCTCCACGATCGACACGATCGAATAGACGGCGGATGCCCCGGCCGACAGTCCGAGCACGATGAGGATCTCGGCCCCGAGCCGCCCGCGCGACGGAACGGGCATTGGGTCCGCGCCGCTCACCGAACCTCCGGCGGCAGGGCGCACGCGGGGGTCCCTCCGGGAAGCCGGTGCCGGTTGGCGGCGATCCACTGATAGCCCGCGGCAGCGACCCACGAGATCGGCGGGGTGGCGAGAAGGTGGCCGGCGAACCGCCACAGGAGCCCCCGCTGCATCCGCAGGAGTGCTGAGAAGGCGAGGTGACCAGCGTACTGGTGGGTGGGGGTGACGACCCACGCGAATCGACTCACATCGTCGGCGGTCAGCCCGTACTGGTCGAGGTCGAGCCACTGCCACGGGGTGGCTTCGGGAAACCGGGGCAGGATCGTCTGAAGCCGGTTCACGGAGGTAGTGCAGAACGCGCAGTCGCCGTCGAAGATCAGCAGGGGCGCTTTGGAGGTTCGTGACAAGCGGCGGGAGTCCACCCTTCGATGCTACGCGTTCAGTCACGCTCGATCGGTTCGTCGCAGGGGTGAACGCGCACGTTTCGAGCGTATCGCGGCACTTTCGCGCAGTAATGCTCCACGGGGCGCAAGGAAGTTGAGACCTCGTTACTGCTGTGTAACGTTTCGGCCTAGGGTTTTGACACATTCATACCCCCGTTTAGGGTGTGAACTACCAAGCGCGCCACGACGCTAGGAATCGTCGTGGCGTTCGCTCATCTTGCACAGGAGGAAAATTGAGAATCAAGCGATTCGCGGCAGCTGCTGCCACGGTCGCCGTCGGTGCTCTCGTCCTCTCTGGCTGCGCAGCGCCGCAGTCCGAGGTCGTCGAGGGATCCACACTGTCGGTCGCCTGGAACCAGCCGTTCTATTCGTACAACGGGTCCACGTCGTTCGGTAACGCCACGGCGAATGCCAACATCATCTACTCGACCAACTCGGGCTTCAACTACTACGACAACACCCCGGCACTCGTGCAGGACACGTCGTTCGGTAGCTACGAGAAGATCTCGGATGACCCGCTGGTGGTCAAGTACACGATCGCCGATGGCGTCAAGTGGTCCGACGGCACCGCCGTCGACGCTGCCGACCTTCTGCTCAACTGGGTGGCTCTCTCGGGTGCGTACAACACGCCCGACTTCGACTCCTCCGAGTTCACCGACCCCGAGACCGGCGCGTTCACGAGCGACTTCCCCACGGATGTCGTCTTCTTCGACTCCGGCGCCGACCCGTCGAACCCGCAGGGCATCGGCCTCGTCTCGACCCTCCCCGAGGTGTCCGACGACAAGAAGTCGATCACGCTGACCTACGACGCCCCGTACGTCGACTGGGAGATCGCCTTCACGGGCGCGGGCCTTCCGGCCCACGTGGTCGCGAAGAACGCCCTCGGCCTCGACGACAACCAGGCCGCCAAGGATGCTCTCATCAAGGCGATCACCGACAAGGATGCTGCCGCTCTCGCGTCGATCTCGTCGTTCTGGAACTCGGGCTTCAACTTCACCGAGATGCCGGCCGACACCGAGCTGGTCATCGGCAACGGCCCGTACACGATCACCGACTTCGTCGCTGACCAGTACGTGACCCTCACGGCGAACAAGAACTACGTCGGAGACCACCTCCCCGACGTGGAGGAGATCACCGTCCGCTTCATCACCGACCCGCTCGCGGCCGTTCAGGCGCTGCAGAACGGTGAAGTGCAGGTCATCTCGCCCCAGGCGACGGTGGACGTGGCGGACGCCCTCGCGGCTCTCGACGTGACCGTCCTCGGCGGCAACGAGGGAACCTACGAGCACATCGACCTCCAGTTCGACCAGTCGAAGAGCGGTAACTTCAACAACCCGCTCCTGCGTGAGGCGTTCATGAAGGTGATCCCCCGCCAGGAGATCGTCGACAAGCTGATCGTTCCGCTTCAGCCCGCAGCCGAGGTCCGCAACTCGCAGATCTTCCTGCCGGGTGCCGCGGGCTACGACGACTCGGTCGCGAACAACGGTTCGGCCGCCTACGCGGAGGTCGACATCGAAGGTGCCAAGGCGCTCGTCGCCGAGGCCGGCGTGACGAACCCCGAGGTCTGCATGCTCTTCAGCTCGACGAACCCTCGTCGTGCCAACGAGTTCCTGCTGATCCAGCAGTCGGCCGCTCTCGCCGGGATCAATGTCACGGATTGCTCGAGCCCGGACTGGGGTGGCCTCCTCGGCACCCCGGGTGCGTACGACGCGTCCCTCTTCGGATGGCAGTCGACGAGCCTCGGTGTCACGGGCAGCTCGCCCACCTTCAAGACGGGCGGCATCAACAACCTCAACTTCTACAGCAACCCCGAGGTTGATGACCTGCTGACCCAGCTTGATGGCGAGTTCGACGCCGCCAAGCAGATCGAGATCCAGCAGCAGGTCGACAAGCTGCTGTGGGAGGACTTCTACGGAGTCACGATCTTCCAGTTCCCGCAGGTGACCGCGTACGACCAGAACGCGATCGCCAACATCGCGTCGTCGCCCCTGTCGCCGACGATCTTCTGGAACATCTGGGATTGGAGCCCGGTCACGGCTGAGGGCTAACCTCACCGCCTGACCACCAGGCCACAATCCGGGCGCTGGGATCCCGCACGGGGTCCCAGCGCCCACCCTTGGAAGACGCGTTCAAAGGCAGGTGCCCTCGTGGCAACATTCATCGTGAGGCGACTGATCGCCTCGCTCTTCATCTTTCTTGCTGCGACATATCTCATGTACATCCTGACGGCGTTGTCAGGAGACCCCCTTGAGGATCTGCGCACGAGCACCGCTCCCAACAAGGAGCAGCTCATCGAGGCCCGCACGAGGCTGCTCGACCTCGACGTTCCGCCCTACCTCAGGTACTTCATCTGGCTTTCGCGCATCTTCGGACTCGCCGGTCTCTTCGGCCGCCAGACCACCGGCTTCGGCGACCTCGGCGTCACGGTGCAGAACCAGCCGGTGAACGTGCTGCTGGCCCAGGCCGCCGGGTCGACCCTTCAGCTCGTGACGATCGCGAGCGTCATCGCGATCTTCCTCGGCCTCACGATCGGCATCACGACCGCGCTGCGCCAGTACAGCGGCTACGACTACGGTGTGACCTTCCTGTCGTTCCTGTTCTTCTCGCTGCCGATCTTCTGGGTCGCCGTGCTGCTCAAGCAGTACATCGCGATCGGCTTCAACGACTTCCTGGAGGATCCGCAGATCGTGTGGTGGATCATCCCGATCCTGGCGGTGGTCTCGGGATTGATCTGGATGTCGATCCTGCCGGGCAAACGCACCTACAAGCTGTTGACCTTCGGCATCGCCGCGGTCTCGTCGGCGGCGCTGCTGGTCTACCTGGAGCTGAGCAACTGGTTCAGCTACCCGCACATCGGCATCGTCGGCGTCATCATCACACTGCTCGGCGCCGCGTTCGGCGTGACGGCGATCTCGACGGGCCTGCGCAACCGGCGCGCCCTCCGCGCGACCCTCGTGGTCGCGGCCGTGGGCGCGGCCCTCTGGTTCCCCTTCATCTTCCTGAGCCGTGATCTGCCGTTCTGGGGATGGGTCGGCCTCGGGGTGCTCTTCGTGCTCCTCGGCATCGGGCTCGGCAAGATCTTCGGCAAGGATGACCCCGCTCCCGTCATGCGCACCGCCGCGATCGTCGGCTTCATCGCCTGGGCCGTGCTCTCGCTCGACCGGTTCATGCAGGTGTGGGACGACTACGCCAGCTCGGGCCGGATCAAGGGGCGCCCGATCGCGACGATCGGCTCGGGCACGCCCGGGCTGGAGGGCTCGCTCTGGGTGCACGGGGTCGACCTGTTCACGCACCTCCTCCTGCCGACCATGGCGCTCATCCTCATCTCGTTCGCCACCTACACGCGGTACTCGCGCGCGAGCCTGCTCGAGGTGATGAACCAGGACTACATCCGCACGGCGCGGGCCAAGGGCCTCACCGAGCGCACGGTCGTCGTGCGCCACGCGTTCCGCAACGCCCTCATCCCGATCGCCACGATCGTCGCCTTCGACATCGGCGGCATCATCGGCGGCGCGGTCATCACCGAGCGCGTCTTCGGCTGGACCGGCATGGGAGCTCTGTTCCAAAACGGCCTGGACAAGGTCGATCCCAACCCGGTGATGGCGTTCTTCCTCGTCACCGGTGGCCTCGCCATCCTCTTCAATCTGATCGCCGACCTGGTCTACGCCGGTCTCGACCCGAGAATCCGGGTGTCCTGATGAGCAGCAACGTTCCCGTCCCGGACCCCGGACACACCGACGGCCGCGTCACCGACGCCGAGAACTCGATCGAACTCAAGGACATCGCGGGCCTGAGCCAGGGCCAGATCGTGCGCAAGCGGTTCTTCCGCCACCGCGGTGCGCTCATCGCGATGGTGGTGCTCGCCTTCATCATCGTGCTCGCGTTCACCTCGGTGGGCGTCGCCTTCGGCGACTGGAAGTCGGGCGGCTGGTGGCAGTTCACCTGGAACATCGCGGTCGCGGTGGAGAACGGCGGGCGTCCGACACTGAGCCTGTTCCCGTTCTCGATCGGCAACCACCCGTTCGGTCAGGATGAGGTCGGCCGCGACATCTTCGCGGTCGTGATGCGCGGCACCCAGCAGTCCCTGATGATCATGGTGATCGTGGGAGCGATCGCGACGATCATCGGCACGGTGGTCGGCGCGATCTCGGGCTACTACCGCGGCTGGACCGACTCGGTGCTCATGCGCTTCACCGACGTCGTCATCACGATCCCCGTGATCGTCATCGGCGCCGTGCTCGGTCGCCGCTTCGGAATCTCGGGCGCCGTCATCCTCGCCGTCATCCTCGGTCTCGTGCTGTGGACCGGGCTCGCGCGCCTCGTGCGCGGCGAGTTCCTCTCGCTGCGCGAGCGGGAGTTCGTGGACGCCGCCCGCGTCGCCGGCGCGCGCGACCGACGGATCATCTTCCGCCACATCCTGCCCAACGCGGTGGGCGTGATCATCGTCAACTCGACGCTGCTCATGGCGGCGGCGATCCTGATCGAGACGGGCCTGAGCTTCCTCGGCTACGGGGTGCAAGCGCCGGATACGTCGCTCGGCAAGATCATCAGTGAGAATCAGGTCGCCTTCGCGACCCGTCCGTGGCTGTTCTGGTGGCCCGGCCTCTTTATCATCGCGATCGCCCTGTGCATCAACTTCATCGGCGACGGTCTGCGCGACGCGTTCGACCCGCGTCAGCGCCGGATGCCGAGCGACCGTCTGCTGCGCCGCGGCAAGATGGGCGAGGCCGACCCGCTTCTGGATCGCGCGACCGTCGAGGTCGCCGGTCGCGGTGTCGGGATGCAGGGCGGCGTCGGGGGACGGGGCTACTACGCTCCGCCGCCCACGGACGAGGACCGCCCGGCCCCGAAGCGGGACGACTCCTGATGCCGACCCTCGCGCTAGAGCACGATGCCGAGCACGGTCGCGAGCGTCAGCGCGCCCAGCACCGCGATCGTCGCCCAATGGATGTCGCGGCGCAAGCGACCGCCCTCGAGAACGGGCGCATCCAGATGACCGGCCTCGCGCAGGTCGTCGAGGTGGCGCCGGATCAGGTAGGCCGGCGCTCCGCTCTCGGTCTCGAGCAGGTCGCCCGGCCGCGGCGCGAAGCCCACCGGGTCGCCTGCGATCCGCGCCGAGTCCCGGCTCGACCTCTGGCTGGCGTAGCGGTTGGGGGCGGGGCTCGCCCACGCCGTCACGACGCCGCCCAGGGTGTGCAGGGTGAGCGCGTACTTGGTGTCGACCCGCTGGATCGCGGGCCACGGCACGTGCACGGTGCTGAACACGTTGCGCACCGTGACCTCGTGCTCGGCGATGTCGATGCGCGGGAACCAGAACAGGGCGAACACCACAGCGCCGATGAGCAGCAGGCCCCAGCCGAACCGAGCGAGATCCGCGAGGTCGCCCGCGACCAGGAATCCCACGAGGCCGGTACCCGCGATGCCGCCGACGATCACGCTGAGAACCCGGCCGAACACCGGACGGAAGCTGGTGGGGTGGAATCGCATGACTCCAGCTTCGCAGACCGCGCCGCCTCCACTTCAGAACGCACCACGAACACCGCAAGGGGCATCCGATGACTCCCACCGCCACCGCGACGACTGAGACCGTGCTCGAGGTCCAGAACCTCGGCGTCGACTTCTGGGTCGACGGCGTCTTCTACCCGGCCGCGATCGGTCTCGACTACACGGTCAAGCGCGGGGAGGTGCTCGCCATCGTGGGCGAGTCCGGCTCCGGCAAGAGCTCGAGCTCGATGGCCCTCCTCGGCCTGCTGCCCGCCAACGCCAAGGTCACCGGGTCGGTGCGCCTGCTCGGGCGCGAGATCCTCGGCATCCCCCAGAAGGAGCTGCGCGCGGTGCGCGGCAACCAGATCGCTGTGATCTTCCAGGAGCCGATGACGGCCCTCAACCCGGTCTACACGATCGGGTTCCAGATCATGGAGGCCCTGCGCTCGCACTACGACCTCGGTCCGGTCGAGGCCAAGGCGCGCGCGATCGACCTGCTCACCAAGGTCGAGATGCCCGATCCCGAGACCGCGTTCCACAAGTACCCCCACCAGCTCTCGGGCGGACAGCGGCAGCGCGCGATGATCGCCCAGTCGATCTCGTGCGATCCGGTGCTGCTCATTGCCGACGAGCCCACGACGGCCCTCGACGTGACGGTGCAGGCCGAGATCCTCGAGCTGCTGCGCAGCCTGCGCACGCGACTGGACAGCGCGATCATCCTCATCACCCACGACATGGGCGTCGTGGCCGACCTCGCCGACAACATCCTCGTGATGAAGGATGGCGTGGCCGTGGAGCAGGGGACCGTCATCGACGTGTACACCAAGCCCCAGCATCCCTACACCAAATCGCTCCTGGCGGCCGTGCCGCACCTGGGCACCGCGGTCGTGCAGGTCAACGAGCAGGATCACGCCAACGTCGCCGAGAAGCGCACGCCCGTGCTCCACTTCGAGAACGTGTCGATCGACTACCCCAAGCGCGGGCGGGTGCCCGCGTTCCGGGCGGCGGAGAATATCGACCTCGAGATCTTCCCGGGCGAGATCCTCGGCCTCGTGGGGGAGTCGGGATCGGGCAAGACCACCCTGGGTCGCGCGTCGGTCGGCCTCCTGCCGATCGCCGAGGGCAGGCTCACCGTCGTCGGACACGACATCTCGGATGCCGGACCCAAGGAACTGCGTCCGCTGCGCCGCAAGACCGGCATCGTCTTCCAGGACCCGGGTTCGAGCCTCAACCCGCGCATGCCGATCGGCCAGTCGATCGGGGAGCCGCTGCTGCTCGCCGGCGAGGCCAAGGGCAAGGACCTCGACAAGCGCGTGCAGGAGCTGCTCACCCAGGTCGAGCTGCCGACGAGCTACCGCAATCGCTACCCGCACGAGCTGTCCGGCGGCCAGCGCCAGCGCGTCGGGATCGCCCGCGCTCTCGCGCTGACCCCCGATCTCCTCGTCGCGGACGAGCCCACGAGCGCGCTCGACGTGTCCGTGCAGGCCCGATTCCTCGACCTGCTGCAGGAGCTGCAGGAGCGCCTCCAGTTCGCGTGCCTGTTCGTGAGCCACGACCTCGCGGTCGTCGATATCCTCGCGCACCGGATCGCGGTCATGCATCGCGGTAGACTGGTGGAGCAGGGAACGCGCGACGAGATCCTGCGCAACCCCCGAGACCCCTACACCCAGCGGCTCATTGCCGCCGTGCCACTGCCCGATCCGATCGCGCAGCGCGAGCGGCGCGAGTCTCGCGCGGCATCCCGGTCCACGAAGGACCCCAACAGCTAAGGAACATCCGTCATGGCGATCGCCACCCGCACCGACCTGAGGAACGTGGCGATCGTTGCCCACGTCGACCATGGCAAGACGACCCTCGTCGACGCCATGCTCCGCCAGACGAACTCGTTCGCCGCCCACGCGCACCTCGAGGAGCGCGCGATGGACTCGAACGACCTCGAGCGCGAGAAGGGCATCACGATCCTCGCCAAGAACACGGCGATCTCCTACGCGGGCAAGCACGCGGTCGACGGTCCCGTGACGATCAACGTGATCGACACCCCCGGCCACGCCGACTTCGGCGGGGAGGTCGAGCGCGGCCTGTCGATGGTGGATGGCGTCGTGCTCCTCGTCGATGCGAGCGAGGGCCCCCTGCCCCAGACCCGCTTCGTGCTGCGCAAGGCGCTCGAGGCCAAGCTGCCGGTCGTGCTGCTGGTGAACAAGACCGACCGTCCGGATGCCCGCATCGACGAGGTCGTCTCCGAAAGCCAGGACCTGCTCCTGGGCCTCGCGAGCGACATGCACGACGACTTCCCGGACATGGACCTCGACGCCGTGCTCGACGTGCCCGTCGTCTACGCGTCCGGACGCAACGGCGCCGCGAGCTGGAACCGTCCCGAGAACGGCGAGCTCCCCGACAACGACGACCTCGAGCCCCTGTTCGACGCGATCCTCAAGCACATCCCCGCGCCCACTTACGACGACGCCCACCCCCTCCAGGCCTGGGTCACCAACCTCGACTCGAGCCCGTTCCTCGGGCGTCTCGCCCTCCTGCGCGTCTTCAACGGGCACATCAAGAAGGGGCAGACGGTCGCCTGGGTCAAGCACGACGGCTCGGTCGCCAACGTGCGCGTCACCGAGCTGCTCATCACCAAGGCCCTCGACCGCTTCCCGACCGAGTCGGCGGGCCCCGGCGACATCGTCGCCGTCGCCGGCTTCGAGGACATCACGATCGGCGAGACCCTCGCCGACCCCGAGGATGTGCGCCCGCTGCCGACGATCACGGTCGACGATCCCGCCATCTCGATGACGATCGGCACCAACACGAGCCCGCTCATCGGCAAGGTCAAGGGCCACAAGCTCACGGCGCGCATGGTCAAGGACCGCCTCGACCGCGAGCTCGTCGGCAACGTGTCCGTCAAGCTCGTCGACATCGGCCGCCCGGATGCCTGGGAGGTGCAGGGCCGGGGCGAGCTCGCGCTCGCGATCCTCGTCGAGCAGATGCGCCGCGAGGGCTTCGAGCTCACCGTCGGCAAGCCGCAGGTGGTCACGAAGACGATCGACGGCAAGCTCAACGAGCCCTTCGAGCACCTCACGATCGATTCGCCCGAGGAGCACCTCGGCGCGATCACCCAGCTCATGGCATCCCGCAAGGGCCGCATGGAGACGATGACCAACCACGGCACCGGGTGGGTGCGCATGGAGTTCATCGTGCCGTCGCGCGGCCTCATCGGGTTCCGCACCGAGTTCCTCACGATCACGCGCGGCACCGGCATCGCCAACGCGATCTCGCACGGCTACGAGCCGTGGGCGGGGGCGATCGAGACCCGCACGAACGGTTCGATCGTCGCCGACCGTGCCGGCGTCGCGACCCCGTTCGCGATGACCGCGCTCCAGGAGCGCATGTCGTTCTTCGTGGAGCCCACGCAGGAGGTCTACGAGGGCATGGTCGTGGGCGAGAACTCCCGTGCCGACGACATGGACGTCAACATCACCAAGGAGAAGCAGCTCACCAACATGCGCCAGTCGACGTCGGACGTCTTCGAGCGCATGACGCCGAGCCGCAAGCTCACCCTCGAGGAGTGCCTCGAGTTCGCGCGCGAGGACGAATGCGTCGAGGTGACCCCCGAGGTGATCCGCATCCGCAAGGTCGAATTGGACTCCAACGCCCGCGCCCGCGCCTACTCTCAGCGCAAGAAGCAGAACGCGTAGTCGACCGTGTCAACCTTTCCGGCGCCCTCGCGCGTCGGGAAGGTATGACACGAGAGAACGCGGTAGTGAATGAAACTCCTGCACGCTACGCTGGCGCAGTGAAGCCGCGCATCCTCGTGGTCCCGGTGGCCGGTCTCGCTCTCGTGACGAGCCTGGTGCTCTCCGGATGCTCGTTCTCCCCGTTCCCGCCGGCCCCCCTGCCCGGGGGCGGCACCGGCGGCGGCTCCAGCTCCTCCGGGGGTGACGGCAGCGGCGACCCCGTCGTCGAGAGCGGCGACACCATCGTCGAGGTGCCGGCGGAGGAGGGATCCAGCGCGTCGATCCCGGCCACCTTCCCGTCCGACATCCCGCTCATCGAGGGTCCCGTCGCGTTCGGGATGGACCTCGGCACCGGCTGGACCGTGATGATCACGACGTCCGACCTCGGTCGCGGCTACGACGACGCCAGGGCGCGCCTGATCTCCGCCGAGTACACCACTGAGCTCGACTCCACGACGGCGGACGGCTCATTCGGGGTGTTCGAGAACGCGAGCTACCTCATCAACCTCACGGCCAACGACAACGGCCAGTACGGCAGCGTCGTGACCTACATCGTCGTGCTCAAGGAGTGAGCCGCCCCCGACCCTAGATCGTCTCGTCCGAATCCTGTATCGCAATCCCATCCCATCCCATCCGAATCCACATCACATCCCAACTCTGGAGGACCTCATGACCACGCTGCGCACCCGCTACACCGCCCCGATCGCGATCGCCCTGGCGCTCCTGATCACCCCCGCCCTGTCGGGCTGCTTCTCCAACCCCATCGAGTCGATCATCGAGGGCGCCACCGGCGGCGACGTCGACCTCGGCGGCACGAGCCTGCCCGACGGCTACCCGGCGTCGGAGGTGCCGGTCATCGACGGTCAGATCCTCTTCGGCGGCTCGATCGGCAACAACGAGGGCCGCGTCTTCAACATCACCGTCAAGGTGGGCGGCGCCGACGCGATCGACCAGATCAAGGCGCAGCTCGAGGGTGCCGGCTTCGTGAGCCAGGGCGAGTTCGCCGGCTCGACGGCGGAGGGCGGCACCTACCTCGGCACGACCGACAAGTGGGGCGTGCTCGTCGTCGTCGCCTCGGACAACGAGAACGGCTTCGTCGCCAACTACACGGTCACGTCGGCCGAGGCCACCAACTAGCCTCTCGCGCTCTGGAAGCCCGTCGGGTCGTCCCGGCGGGCTTCCGGCGTTTGCTCGGTCAGTGGACGGCGACGGGAACGGCCGACGCAGGCCGCCCGGTCCGGGAGCGGACCAGGAAGATCGTCATCACGGGAACCGCGTACGCGACCCAGACGATCGCCTGCAGCCACGTGGTCGCCGGCGAGAAGTTCAGGGTGCCTTTGAGCAGCGCGCCGTACCAGCTGTCGGGCGGGATGATCGCGCTCACGTCGAAGGCCAGGGCGGTGAGCCCGGGGAGCACCCCGGCCTCCTGGAGCGCGTGCACCCCGTGGGCGAGAACGCCCGCGGCGACGATCACGAGCGCGGCTCCGGTCCAGAGGAAGAACACGGAGAGGTTCAGCCGCAGGGTGCCGCGATAGATCAGGTAGCCGAGGGCACCGGCGGCGAGGAGCCCGAGCGCCGCTCCGGCCAGGGGCAACGCGGTCGTGCCGCTCGCCTGCAGGGCCGCCCAGAGGAACAGGGCGGTCTCGAGTCCCTCTCGGGCGACGGCGAGGAAGGCGACCAGCACGAGACCCCAGCCGGCGCCGACGAGGTGCTCATCGACTTCGGCGTGCAGCTGGTGGGACAACCCGCGCGCGGTGCGCAGCATCCAGAAGATCATCCACGTGACGAACGCGGTCGCGAGGATCGAGAGCACCCCGCCGACGATCTCCTGCGCCTCGAACGGGAGCCCGACGGTCCCGAAGGTCAGCACGGCGCCCACGCCCAGCGAGAGGGCGACCGCGAGGGCGACGCCGAGCCAGAGGCGCGCGCGCACGTCGCGTCGACCGATCTTGGTGACGTAGGCGAGGAGGATCCCGACGACGAGCGCCGCCTCGAGCCCCTCGCGGAGGCCGATGAGCACGTTGGAGAGCACGGGAAAACCTTCGGTTCGGAACTACTGAGTAAGGCAAGCCTAACCTATCCTGACCGACCCGACCATTCGCGAGTATTATTTGACTACGGAGGAGCGAAGGATGACGGAACGGGTGCTGGTCGTGCACGCGCTGCCGGGCGACGAGGTCGCGTCGGCGGCGAGCGCGATCCTGAGTCTGCTGGATGCCGGCGCATCCGTCGCGACCCTCACCTGCCTCGAGCCCGCCGGCGCGACCACCCCCGCACGCGCCCTGGGGGTCACGGATGCTCGAACGCTCGGGGACGCTGACGCGCGCTGGACGGGTCGCCCTCCCCGCCGGTACCGCCCCAGCGCCGAGGGCGGGCCCGACGCGGTGTCGGACGCGGATCCCGCCGAGATCGCCGCCGACATCGCCGCGGTGCTCATCGACCTCGTCCCCGACGTGATCGTCACCCCGGGGGTCGCGTCGGTCGCGCCGCATCCGGATCGCGCCCGCGTGCACGAGGCGTTGCTCACGGCCGCGGACGTGATCGGCGTGCCCGTGTACATGGCGACGTCGGGGGCCGGGGACGTCAGCGTCCCGGTGACCGCGGATGATCGCCGGCGCCGAGCATTCGACGCCGCCGGAATGGCGGACCCCGAGCCGCCGGCCGAGAACTTCGCCCGTCGGGTGCTCGAGCAGCGTGATTGGCTCGCCGCCGGCGGGTGGTCGGGTCAGCTCGTGGCCTGCGTGCTCGCGCTCCTCGTCGGTGCCTTCGTCGGCGGTGTGCTCACGGTGGCGCACGGCGCGAGCACCGAGATCGCGGGGGCGAGCGTGCCCTGGGGGCTCATCGTGGGACTTCCCCTCGTCGCGGCGTTCCTCGCCGGCCTGCGCCTCGTCTTCCCCGGTCGGCTCGTGGCCGCGGCCGGGGCGCTCGGCATGATCGCGGTGCAGGTGGCGCTCATCCTCGTCGCGGGCGGCGGCATCCTCGGCACCCCCGACACGTCAGTGGGGCTGATCTGGACGGTCGGACCGGTGGCGATCGCGGCGGCCGCGCTCGGCTGGCCGGCGGGGCGTCGAGCGCGCACGCGATAATATGGGAGTCCCTCCCGCCGCGAAAGGTCCTGATCTGAAGTGACGTACGTCATCGCCCAGCCCTGCGTCGATCTCAAGGACCGCGCGTGCATCGACGAGTGTCCGGTCGACTGCATCTACGAGGGCGACCGAATGCTGTACATCCACCCCGACGAGTGCGTCGATTGCGGTGCGTGCGAGCCCGTCTGCCCGGTCGAGGCGATCTACTACGAAGACGATCTGCCCGGCAAGTGGGCCGACTACTACAAGGCCAACGTCGAGTTCTTCGACGAGGTGGGTTCGCCCGGCGGCGCCGCCAAGGTCGGCGTCATCCACAAGGATCACGCGCTCATCGCCGCCCTGCCCGCGGGTGGCGGCGAGGGCTGAGTGGCCCGCACGCCCCTGACGCTTCCCGACTTCCCCTGGGACTCGTTGGCGCCGTTCGCCGCGCGCGCTCGGAGCCACCCCGACGGGTTCATCGACCTCTCCGTGGGGTCGCCGGTGGATGCCACGCCCGCCGTCATCCGTGACGCCCTGGCTGCGGCGGCCGACGCCCACGCCTACCCGCTGACGGCCGGAAGCCCGGCGCTGCGCGAGGCGATCGTGGAGTGGTTCGCGCGCCGCCGCGGCGTCGACGGCCTCGACGTGGCCGAGGTGCTGCCGACGATCGGGTCGAAGGAGCTCATCGCCCTGCTGCCCATGCTCCTCGGCATCAAGCCCGGTGATGTCGTCGTGCAGCCCGCGGTCGCCTATCCCACCTACGCGATCGGGGCGGCGCTCATGGGGGCGACCGTCGTCGCCTCGGACGACCCGGCCGACTGGCCGCGGGAGACCGCGCTCATCTGGGTCAACAGCCCCGGCAACCCCGATGGGCGGGTGCTCGACACCGACGAATTGCGGGCCGCGGTCGCGCGGGCGCGGGAGTTGGGGGCCGTGATCGCGAGCGACGAGTGCTATGCCGAACTCAACTGGACGGGCTCCGACCCGACCCCGTCGATCCTCGCCCCCGAGGTCGTCGGCGATGACCGTTCCTCCGTGCTCGCCGTCTACTCGTTGAGCAAGCAGTCGAATCTGGCCGGATACCGGGCCGCGTTCGTCGCGGGCGATCGCGCCCTGATCGCCGAACTGCTCGCGGTGCGCAAGCACGCCGGTCTCCTGCCGCCGGCCCCGATCCAGGAGGCGATGATCGCCGCTCTCGCGGATGAGGCGCACGTCGCTGCGCAGCGCGAGCTCTACCGCGCGCGACGTGCGCGGCTCGCTCCCGCCCTGCGTCGCGCCGGGTACCGGATCGACCACAGCGACGCCGGACTGTATCTCTGGGTGACCAGGGGCGAGGACTCGTGGGCGTCGGTGGCCGAGTTCGCCGACCGCGGCATCCTCGTCGTCCCCGGCACGTTCTATGCCGAGGCCCCCGCGCAGCACGTGCGGATCGCCCTCACGGCGACCGACGAGGCCATCGCGGACGCGGTCGCGCGACTCGAGCTCGATTCCTGACCTGTCGCTGATCTCCATCAGCGCTCGGCATGATTTGGCGGATGCCACAGTGGTGTTCCGGGAACCGTAAGCTATCGATGTGACTGACGCCTCCATCGAGACCGAGACGGCCACCCTCCAGTTCCCGGGGGGAACGGCCGAGTTCCCGATCGTTCGGGGCACCGACGGCCACGATTCGATCGACATCTCGACGTTCACCAAGCAGACCGGTTTCACGACGATCGATCAGGGCTTCGTCAACACCGCATCGACCCGCAGCGCGATCACCTACATCGACGGGGATGCCGGAATCCTGCGCTACCGCGGCTACGCGATCGAGGATGTCGCGCAGAACTCCACGTACCTCGAGGTCGCCTGGCTCCTCATCCACGGCGAGCTTCCGACCCCGAGCGAGCTGGCCGAGTTCGACGAGAAGGTACGCCGTCACACGCTCCTCCACGAGGACCTCCGTCGCTTCTTCGACGCGCTGCCGCACAACGCGCATCCGATGTCCGTGCTCTCGAGCGCCGTGTCGGCCCTGAGCACGTACTACGAGGACTCCCTCAACGTTCACGACCCGGAGCAGGTGGAGATCTCCACGATCCGCCTGCTCGCCAAGCTCCCGGTGATCGCCGCCTATGCGCACAAGAAGAGCCTCGGCCAGGCGTTCCTCTACCCGGACAACTCCCTGAGCTTCGTCGACAACTTCCTCAAGCTCAACTTCGGCACGATGGCCGAGCCGTATGTCGTCGACCCCGTGCTGAGCAAGGCGCTCGACCGCCTGCTCATCCTGCACGAGGACCACGAGCAGAACGCCTCGACGTCGACGGTGCGTCTGGTCGGCTCGACCGAGGCGAACATCTTCGCGTCGATCTCGGCCGGGATCAACGCGCTCTACGGTCCCCTTCACGGCGGCGCCAACGAAGCCGTGCTGAAGATGCTCGGCGAGATCCGCGACTCGGGTGACGGCGTCAAGAAGTTCGTCGAGCGGGTCAAGAACAAGGAGGACGGCATCCGGCTCATGGGCTTCGGCCACCGGGTGTACAAGAGCTTCGATCCGCGCGCGCGACTGGTCAAGGAGAGCGCCGATGAGGTGCTCTCGATGCTCGGCGTCGACGACCCGCTGCTCGATATCGCCAAGGAGCTCGAAGCCGTCGCGCTCGCCGACGACTACTTCATCTCGCGCAAGCTCTACCCCAACGTCGACTTCTACACCGGCGTGATCTACAAGGCGATGGGCTTCCCGGCGCGCATGTTCACGGTGCTGTTCGCGATCGGCCGTCTGCCCGGATGGATCGCCAACTGGCGTGAGATGAACGAGGACCCCAGGACCAAGATCGGTCGCCCCCAGCAGCTCTACACGGGCGCGCCCGCCCGGGCGTGGCCCACGCGCTAGTCCGCGCTCGACTGAGGGAACGGCGATGAGGTGGTACCAGCGTCGACGTCGCATCAACCTCGGACGATACGTCGCGCCTGAACCGCGACCGGAGCCGAGCCTCGACGACCTCGTCGAGGAGGGCGTGCTCATCGCCGCCGCCGGAGTGCGCCTCGCCGTCAAGAACCTCGTCGTGCTCACCTCGCTGCGCGACCGGCTCGACTACTCGGAGGCGCGCTACCGCGAGGGGGTGCACGAGGAGCTGCTGAACCTCGCGCATGAGAAACGGGTGGACGCGGCCCGCATCGGCGCCCAGCGCGCTCGCGCGGGGGAGCGCGACGGTCGCCCGACCCACGCGAGCGACTTCCGCTCGGTCGATGTCGACGCCCTCGCTCGCCGTGAGGAAGTGTCGCGGGCGCTCTCGCTGCGCCTCGAGGAGCTCAGCAACGACCCCGCCTTCGTGCTCGACCTCGTGCGCACGGCGCGCGCTGATGCGTGGCGGGAGATCGGCGCCTCGATCGAGGCCGTCGCGGCTCGCCGCGCCGCGCCGCCGGATCCCGCCTACGCGCGCGAGCGGGACCAGCGCCTGTTCGACCTCCTCGGTGACCTCGCCGACCTCGAGGCCCAGACGCAGGGCGCGAGTCCGGAACCGTCGCGGGACTAGAGCTCGACGACGTCGAGTCGCACGTCGCGCAGCACCACCTCGAGCGTCGAGTCCTGAGCGGGGGCGCAGCGGATGCCGAGCGTCACCTCCGGCAGGTCGAACGTTCCCTCCGCGGCCAGCTTCGTCCAGCGCCCCGGTGCCGCGGTGCGCTCGAGGTCGGCGAAGAAGGCGACCCGACCGCTGCCATCCACGATGAAGCAGCTGACGTTCACGGGGCCCTCCCGCGGCGCGACGTAGATCCACAGCGAGTAGCCGACCGTGTAGCGCCCGTCCTCGATCGTGCGGTTGAGCACGGCGATCGGCGCGTTCGGTCCGTAGCGGCCCTGCACGACCCGTTCGTCGCTCGGCGCGCACCCCGTCAGCAGGGCGGCGGCCACGGCCACGGAGGTCCACGCCGCGGTCAGGCGGCGTCGCTCAGGCGTGGAGCGCCGCGTTGAGCTCGACACCGCGGCCCTCTCGGGGCAGCACCTCGACGGCCCCCGTGCGCGAGTTGCGGCGGAACAGCAGTCCGGGCACCCCGCCCAGCTCGACGGCCTTGACCGACCGGGGCGGCTCGGTGCCGTCGATCACGAGCACCTTGGTGCCCGCCGTCACGTAGAGACCGGCCTCCACGACCGTGTCGTCGCCGATCGGGATGCCGACGCCGCTGTTCGCGCCGAGCAGCGCACGCGCGCCGATCCACACTCGCTCCGTGCCGCCACCGCTGAGGGTGCCCATGATCGATGCCCCGCCGCCGATGTCGGCGCCGTCGCCCACGACGACCCCCTGCGAGATCCGCCCCTCGACCATCGACGTGCCGAGCGTGCCGGCGTTGAAGTTGACGAAGCCCTCGTGCATCACCGTGGTGCCGGGGGAGAGGTGCGCGCCGAGCCGCACTCGGGACGCGTCGGCGATGCGCACGCGGTCGGGCGAGACGTAGTCGAGAAGCCGCGGGAACTTGTCGATGCCGGTCGCCGAGATCCCCGCCCGCTGCAGCAGCGGCCGCAAGGCCTCGAAGTCGGCGGGCAGCATCGGGCCCGCGGTCGTCCACACGACGATCGGCAGGTGCCCGAAGATCCCGTCGAGGTTGATCGTGTTCGGCGCGGCGAGGAGGTGGCTGAGCAGGTGCAGGCGGAGGTAGGCGTCCGGGGTGGAGGCGGGCGCCGCATCCAGATCGATCTCGATGGTGCGGAACTCGATCTCGACGCGTCGGCGGGGGTCGGGGCCGAGCAGCTCCTCGAACTCGGACGGGGCCAGGTGGCGCTCCACGCCGCTCGGCAGGGCCCCGAGGGTCGGGCGGGGGAACCACGTGTCGAGCACCGTCCCGTCCCGGGCCACCGTCGTGAGGCCGTAGCCCCAGGCTGCTCGTGAAGTCATGATCCCCAGAGTACTTAAACTGGCTGGGTGCCCGTCACCGATCCCGCCCTCCCCGTGCTCGACCTGCGCGCCACGAGCGTCGAGCTGACGCGGCAGCTGTGCGACATCGAATCGGTGTCGGGCGACGAAGGCCCCCTCGCCGATGCGATCGAGGCGAGTCTGGCCGGATGCACCCACCTCGAGGTGTTCCGGGACGGGGATGCCGTCGTCGCGCGCACGTCGCTCGGCCGCGAGCGCCGCGTCGTGATCGCCGGCCACATCGACACCGTGCCGATCAACGCCAACCTGCCGGTGCGGGTGGAGGGCGAGATGCTCATCGGCCGGGGGACGGTCGACATGAAGGGCGGCGTCGCGGTCGCGTTGAAGCTCGCCGCCGAACTCACCGATCCCGCGGTCGATCTCACCTGGATCTTCTACGACCACGAGGAGGTCGCGAGCGATCTCAACGGCCTGGGGCGGCTCGCCGCGAACCGCCCCGACCTCCTCGTCGCCGACTTCGCGATCCTCGGCGAACCGACGAGCGCGACGGTCGAGGGCGGCTGCAACGGCACCGCCCGCGTCGACATCCGCCTCACCGGGGTGCGGGCGCACTCCGCACGATCATGGGTGGGGGTCAACGCGATCCACGCCGCGGCGCCCGTGCTCGCGATCCTCGCCGCGTACGTGCCCGCCGAGCTCGAGGTGGACGGCCTCGTGTACCGGGAGGGACTCAACGCCGTCGGCATCACCGGCGGGGTCGCCGGCAACGTCATCCCCGACGAGGCCGTGATCAGCGTGAACTACCGGTTCGCGCCGAGCCGCAGCCCCGAGCAGGCGATCGCGCACCTCGAGGACGTGTTCGACGGCTTCGACATCACCGTCACGGACCTCGCTCAGGGCGCCCGACCGGGTCTCGACGCGCCGCTGGCGCAGGACTTCCTCGCGGCGGTCGGCGGGGTTGCTGCTCCCAAGTACGGCTGGACGGATGTCGCGCGCTTCGCCGCCCTCGGCATCCCCGCGGTCAACTACGGACCTGGTGACCCGCTGCGCGCCCACGCCGATGACGAGCGGGTGGATGCCGGCGAGATCCTCGCGTGCGAAGGGGGGCTGCGGGCGTGGCTGACCGCGAACTGACGTCGAAGCCCGACCTCGCAGGCTCGGTCGGCGCTGGGGTCGCGGAATCGCTGCCGCGATTCTCCCAGCTCCACCGCGACTGGTCGGTGAAGGTCGTCGCGATCTTCGTCGTCTCGCGGGTCATCACGACCGCGATCATGCTCGCCTACGCCGCGGCCCAGCAGCAGAACGCGTGGACCGGCGCATCCCCGAACTACTTCGACTTCGCCGCGATCTGGGACGGCCACTGGTACTTCATCGTCGCGGCGGTGGGGTATCCCGCCGACCTGCCGATCACCGACGACGGCTACGTCGGCGAGAGCGCGTGGGCGTTCATGCCGGCGTATCCGGCGCTCGTCCGCGTACTCATGCTCGTGACGACCCTCGACTTCCCCGTGGTCGCCGTCATCGTCTCGGTCGGGTTCGCGCTCGGAACCGCGCTCATGCTCTACCGGCTGCTGAGCCTGTTCCTCCCGTCGTCGACGACGCTCTTCGCCGTCGTGCTGTTCTGCGTCTCGCCGCTCTCCCCGGTGCTGCAGGTCGCCTACGCGGAGTCGATGCACCTGTTCCTCCTCGTGCTCGCGCTCTACTTCCTCGTGCAGCGGCGGTACTGGACGATGCTGCCCGTCATCGCGGTCATGGCGCTCACCCGGCCGAGCGGCCTCGCCTTCGCGCTCACGATGCTCCTGCACGTCATCCATCGCTGGTTCACGCGGGCGCGCGACCCGTACCCGTGGCAGGAACGTGTCGCCACGATCGTCGTGGGCCTGTTCAGCGCGCTCATGGGGTTCGCGTGGCTGCTCATCGCGGCGGCCGTGACGGGGTCGCTCACCGCGTACACCGACACCGAGCTCGCGTGGCGCGCGCCCTACGTGGGGCGCGTCGAGCTCGTGCCCTTCTCACCGTGGATCCAGGCCACGGGGTTCTGGTCGCCGTGGTTCGGGATTCCCCAGCCGGCGCTGCTCGTGCTGCTCGCGGTGCTCGTGCTCGGCTACGCCGCCTTCCTGTTCACGCCGTGGGCCCGACGGCTCGGCCCGGACCTGCGCTTCTGGTCGGCCAGCTATGCGCTCTACCTGCTCGCCGTCTTCTTCCCGCAGTCGAGCACGTTCCGACTTCTCATGCCGCTCGCGCCGCTCGTCGGGGTGCTCGCGCAGCCGCGGTCGCGGATCTACCGGGTGCTCATCGTGCTGCTGTTCATCGCCGGTCAGTGGGCGTGGATCCACATCGGCTGGTGGGTGGACGGCTATGACTGGACACCGCCGTGAGCGACGCGGTGAACACGTCCACCGGCGTTGCCGGCCCGTCCCCAATCGTTCGTTTTCGGGTTATCGGTTCCATGACGGATAATGGACACGTATCCATTTGAAAGGGGATTGCTCATGGCAGCCATGAAGCCGAGGACCGGTGACGGGCCGATGGAGGCTGTCAAGGAGGGTCGCCTCATCATCGTGCGCGTTCCGCTCGAGGGTGGTGGCCGTCTGGTCGTCTCCGTGAATGACGCCGAGGCCAAGGAACTCCACGACGCCCTCGCGGCGGTCGTCGCGGTCTGATCAGACCGCTCTACTCCGACACCTTCACGAGCTGGAGGAGCCCGTCGCCTGAGGCCGACAGGCTCGCGATGACGGCCTCCGAGCCGGAGATCTCCGTGAGCAGCAGGCGGAATCCGGCGACCACGTCGTCCCGTTGCGCGGGATCGGCGACGCGTCCGCGCCACAGCGCGTGCACGACGACGACGATCCCGCCGCGGCGCACCATCCGCAGGCCGTGCTCGACGTACTCGATCACGTTCGCCGGGTCCGCGTCGATCACGACGAGGTCGTAGCTCGACTCGTTCATGCGCGGCAGAACCTCCGCGGCGCGGCCCGCGATGAGTCGCAGCCGGTTGGCGGGGATGCTCGCCTCCTGGAACGCGCGACGGGCGACCTGCTGGTGATCGACCTCCACGTCGATCGTCGTGAGCACGGCATCCGGTGCGCCGCTGAGCAGCCAGAGGCCGCTCACGCCCGCACCGGTGCCGATCTCGATGATGCTCGACGCGCTCGACGCGGCCGCGAGCAAGGCGAGCTGAGCGCCGACGGCGGGCGAGACCGCGTCGATGCCCAGCTCGAGGGAGTGCTGACGCGCCAGCTGGATGTCGGCCCGTTCGGTGACGAACTCCTCCGCGTACTTCCAGCTCAGTTGCTTGTCGCTCACGCTGCGCTCCTCATTCGCTCCACTGTAGACGAGGCCCCCAGCGGCCCGGGCTATCCTGATCGGGTGTCCTTCGGCCTCACCTTCGACAAGCTGCTGATCATCGGGATCATCGCGGTCTTCCTGCTGGGCCCGGAGCGTCTGCCCTACTACGCCTCGCAGCTCGCCCGTCTCGTCAAGTCCCTGAGGGTCATGGCCAATGGCGCGAAGGAGCGGATGCGCGAGGAGATGGGCCCCGACTTCGACGACATCGACTGGAAGAAGCTCGACCCGCGCCAGTACGACCCGCGCCGCATCATCCGCGAGGCCCTCGTCGACGACGAGCCGGTGCCCGTCGTGAAGCCGCCGATCGAGTCCGCGTACGCCCAGCGGCAGCGCTTCCTCAAGGAGGGGCGCCCCGCGCCGTTCGACTCCGAGGCGACCTGAGCCGCTAGATTCTGAGCATGTCTCTTCGGTCGTTCGCTGGTCCCGCGCTGATCGTGCTCCTGCTTGCCGGATGCGGCAGTCCGGCCACACCGACCGACAGGGTCGCGCCTACCACCGAGCCCTCGTCGACCGTCCCGGCGGTGCAGGGCCTCCCGCTCCCGCGCCTCCCGCTCGCCTGCACCGATCTCTTCTCCGACACGGGGGCCGCCGACGTGGTGGGCACCGCGGTCTCCCTGAGACTCGACGAGCTCACCGAGCGCAACCTGGCCGAGAGCGCTACGCGTCAGGTCGGGGTGCTGTCGTGCACCTGGGGTGGGGAGTTCAAGACCGACAACAGCTGGGATCAGCACCTCGTGATCGACGTGCTCCCGGATGCCGACACCGCGTTCGACGTCGGCGTCTGGCAGGTGGATGACGGCGCCATCGTCTACCCGGAGGGCTCGACGACCTCGGAGTACTTCTGCCCCTCGCAGGACCCGGGCTACTACAGCTGCTTCGCCAATGTGCTCGTCGACGGTTACTGGGCGCATGCCGACGTGCAGGGCAGCGGCGAGGGTGCGCCGGTCGACACGCTCGAGGCCCGGATGCGCGGGCTGATCGACGACCTCACGGCGGCGATCGCGAGTGCGGGCGCTCCGAATGCGGTCTGGGTCGCGCCCACGGGCGTGCTCATCGGGTCGATCTGCGCGGGCGGCGCCGACGAGGTCGCGCCGTCGTATCCGGACTCGGTCGCGATCGGTCGTGCCGGAGTTCTGCGCTGCGAGGTCGATGTGGCGCGCGTCAGCGTGCTCCCGGCTGGCGCCTGGGCGGTCCCCGAAATCCAGGCACGCGGCGATCGCCCGTACTACTCGATCCCGTCGCTCGAGTCGGTCGACGTCGCCGGTGCCGATCTCGCTCTCACCGGATGCGGGGACGGCTGCTATGCGATCCTCTCGATCGGCGGAAGCGCGGTTGAGGTGTACTCCGACACGATGGACCCGGCCCCGTTCCTCACGGAGCTCGCGGCGATCGTGACGCAGGTGGCGGCGGCCGGCTAGCGCCGCCGCACGCCCTTCAGCACCCGAAGCAGCAGGAGCATCAGCGGAACGAACTGCTGCCACTCGCGACCCGTGCGCGGCAGCGTCAGGATGCCCGTCGCCGTCGAGACGGTGCGCGCCTCGACGAAGCGCAGGAGCCCCTCGCGGCCGTTGCGGCGCCCGAGGCCGGACTTCTTCATGCCGCCCATCGGGGCATCCACGGTGCCGAAGCTCGCCCGGTAGCCCTCGTTGATGTTGACGCTGCCCGCGTCGAGCCGATCAGCAATGGCGCGAGCGCGCCTGGGCGAGCGGGTGAAGATCGACGCGTTGAGCCCGAACTCGGTCGCGTTCGCCGCCGCGATCGCCTCCTCCTCGTTCTCGACCACGTGGATCGCGACGACCGGTCCGAAGGTCTCGTCGGCGAAGCACGCCATGCCCTCGGTCACGTGGGCGAGCACGGTCGGCTCGAAGAACAGCGGCCCGAGGTCGGGGCGGGCCCGACCGCCCGCGAGCAGCGTCGCGCCCTGGGCGACGGCATCCTCGACGTGGGCGCGCACCCGCTCGAGCTGGAAGGCGTTGGTGAGCGATCCGACATCCGTCGAGTAGTCGAGTTCGGGTCCCTGCCTCAGCTGACCGACGGCGGCGACGAAGGAGGCCGTGAACGGCTCGACGATCGAGCGCGGCACGTAGATGCGCTCGATCGAGACGCAGAGCTGACCCATCGACGAGAAGCAGCCATAGGCGATCGATTTCGCGGCGCGCTCGGGGTCGACGTCGTCGAGCACGATGAGCGGGTTCTTGCCGCCCAGCTCGAGCGAGACTCCATGCAGGGATGCGGCGGCCCGCGCCCCGACGGACGCGCCCGTCCGCGTTGACCCGGTGAAGCACACGTAGTCCGCGGCATCCACAACGGCGTTGCCGATCGGATCCCCCGCTCCCGTCACCACGGCCCACAGCGCCGCCGGCAGGCCCGCGTCGATGTAGGCCCGCCGGGATGCGAGGATCGTGAGCGCCGACTGGTTGTCGGCCTTCTGCACGACGGCGTTGCCCGCGACCAGGGCCGGCACGACATCCATGAGGGAGAGGGCGAGCGGGTAGTTCCACGGGGTGACGATTCCCACGAGACCCTTGGGGCGGTAGCTCACCCGGGTGCCGACGATCAGGGGGATGCCCGCGCGGCGGCCACGCGTCGCAAGCATCCGCCGGGCCGCGACCCCGTAGTAGCGCGTGATCGCGGCGCCCTGGAAGACCTCCTCGAACGCGTTGCCTCGCGTCTTGCCGGTCTCGGTCTGGAGCAGGTCGAGCAGCTCCTCGCGGCGCTCCACGAGCAAGTCGTGGGCCTTGAGCAGGATCGCGCGGCGGTGGGCGGGCGACGTCTGCCGCCAGGCGGCCTGCGCGACGCGGGCGGCGGCCGCGGCATCCCGCACATCGTCGACGGAGCTCAGCGGCAGCTCGTGGAGCACCTCGCCCGTGAACGGGGCGATGATGCTCGCGGTGGTGCCGCTCGTGGCGGACAGGTCTGCGACCAGCTCAGCGGTGAGCGACCGGTCGATCGTGGTGCCGGACATGATTCCAGCCTACGTCGTCGTGCGACGTGGGGACCATTCGCTCAGGCGCCCTGATGCTCGCGCACGAAGCGTGTCGCCTCGGTGCGCAGCGCCTCTACCACGAGCCGCACCGACGGTCGCTCGGCGCGGTCCGGGCGCATGAGCACCGAGATGAGGCGTGACGCGCGCACTCCTTCGAGCGGGCGCGTGATGAGGCCGTTCTCGCGATCGCGGGTCGTGAAGCGCGGGAGGATGGCGATCCCGTGCCCCGCAGCCACGAGCGACTCGACGATCCCGTTGTCGGTGAAGCGCTGCGCGATCCGCGCATGGCTGCCGTTGGCGGCCTCGATCCCGCGCAGCACCCGGTCGAACGGGAGCCCCGGCGGCACTCCGATCCACGTCTCGTCGATGAGGTCCGCGGGGGTGAGCGAGCGCCGCGAGCCGAGCGGATGCCCCTCCGGGAGGGCGACATCGAGCGGCTCGCGCATGAGCTCGATGATCGACAGCTGTCGCTGCGTCCAGGCGGGCAGGATGCCGGGCGAGTCCGCGACGACGAGGTCGAAGTCGGCGGTGAGGTCGTCGACCTCGGACACGGCCCGGTCGACGTCGCTCGCGTGGAGGGTGAGCCCGGGCATCCCGGAGACCGCGTCGAGCAGGCCCGGCAGCAGCATCTGGCCGCCGCTGGGGAAGATCGTGAGCGTCACCTCACCGCGCGGCTGCGCGCGGAATTCGTCCCACAGCGCCTCAGCGCGTTCGATCGCCGTCGCGACGTCGGTGGCGGTGCGGGCGAGGGCCCGGCCCGCCGAGGTGAGCTGGATGCCGCGACCGGAGCGTTCGGTGAGCGGCACTCCCGCCTCCCGCTCGAGGATCTTGAGCTGCTGAGACACTGCCGAGGCGGTGCGGTGCGTGGCTGCCGCGACGGCCGTCACGGAACCGCGATCGGCGAGCTCGCGGAGGAGCTCCAGGCGGCGGATGTCCATGTAGTCAGGCTACATGATCACTTTAGGAGCATGAGCTTGTTCTACATGGTTGACGCGACTGTAATTGAGCTATGACTATCGACCTCATCGTCCTCGCCGCCCTCGCTCTCGCGGGCATCATCGGCTCCCTGTTCGCTGTCGTGCGCGACGGCTACGGACGCATCCCGACCCGCAAGTAGCAGCGCTCGATCGCGGGTCGAGCTCGTCGAGACCTCACCCGCCTGACGGCGTGACGCCGAGCTTGCGCCCCGCCAGCCCCCGCTCGCGCACCGCGAGCTGCGCGGCGATCGCCTCGAGCGCGGCCGCCGCGGCATCCGACGCATCCGCGAGCACGACCGGCTCGCCGGCATCCCCGCCCTCGCGCAGCGCCCGGCTC
Organism: Synechococcus sp. UW140; assembly: GCA_943367555.1. Lineage (GTDB taxonomy): Bacteria > Actinomycetota > Actinomycetes > Actinomycetales > Microbacteriaceae > Rhodoglobus. The sequence continues at coordinate 26,062 of CALRJN020000021.1, forward strand.
AGCGGGATCGACCCCAGCAGGGGCACCCCGAGCCGCCGCGCCGCCTCCGCCCCTCCGCCCGACCCGAACAGGTCGAGCACGGTGCCGTCGGGCTGCACGAGCCCGGCCATGTTCTCGATCACCCCGATGACCTCCTGCCCGGTCTGGCGGGCGACGATCGCGCTGCGCTCCGCCACCTCGGCCGCGGCCGCCTGCGGCGTGGTCACGACCACGACCTGCGCCTGCGGCAGCAGCTGTCCGAGCGAGATCGCCACGTCGCCGGTGCCCGGCGGGAGGTCGATGAGCAGCACGTCGAGATCGCCGAAGAACACGTCGGTGAGGAACTGCTGGATCGTGCGGTGCAGCATCGGACCACGCCACGAGACCGCGGTCTGATCGCCGAGGAACATCCCGATCGAGATCACCTTCACGTCGTAGGCGATCGGCGGCAGGATCATCTCGCCGACCTTGGTGGGCTTGGCCCCCGCGATGCCGAGCAGACCGGGGATGGAGAAGCCGAAGACGTCGGCATCGATGAGTCCGACGGCCAGGCCGCGGCGGGCCAGCGAGACGGCGAGGTTGGCGGTGACGGTCGACGTGCCGACACCGCCCTTGCCGCTCGTGATGGCGTAGATGCGCGTGAGCGTGTCCGGCCCGAACTGGAGGGTCTTCGAGCGCCCGCCGCGCAGCTTCTCGGTGAGGGCGTCGCGTTGCTCCCGGGTCATCACGCCGACGGTCACGTCGACCGAGGTGACGCCGGCCACGGAGGCGGCGGCCGCCCGCACATCACGCTCGATCGTGTCGGCGGCCGGGCATCCCACGATCGTCAGCGTGAGGCCGATGGATGCCGCACCCGCCGCATCGACCGCGACCCCGCTGATCATGTCGAGCTCCGTCACCGGCCGCCGGAGCTCGGGGTCGATGACGCGCGCGAGGGCGGTGCGGACCGCGGACTCGAGGTCGACGGGGTCAGACCTCGACGGGCTCGATCCGCCGGACGGCGTCGACACGCTCACTCCGCCTTGGGGTCGGGCTTGTCCTTGTCGAGCTCCTCGAGCAGCGACCGCAACTCGGCCCGGATGAAGTCCTTGCTCGCGAGATCCTTCACGGCCAGCCGCAGGGCCACGACCTCGCGCGCAAGGTACTCGGTGTCGTTGAGGTTGCGCTCGGCGCGCTGGCGGTCCTGCTCGATCTGCACGCGGTCGCGGTCGTCCTGCCGGTTCTGCGCGAGGAGGATCATCGGCGCGGCGTACGAGGCCTGGAGCGACAGGATGAGCGTGAGCAGCGTGAAGTTGGTCAGGCGCGGGTCGAACTGCGCCTCCTCGGGCGCGAGGGTGTTGAACAGCAGCCAGGCCACGACCACGACCGACATGCCGACGAGGAACCACGGCGTGCCCATGCCACGCGCGAACGCCTCGGAGAAGCGCCCCATGCGGTCGCGGGACTGGAACAGCGAGAAGTTGCTGCGCAGACCCTTGGGCGAGTCGAGCCGTGAATCGTTGCGGTTACCTGCGCGTGCCACTGGGTGTCCTCCTTCCCCTCAGGGGAATCGCTGCGGTCGAAGTATCGGTCGGGGGTTTCGCCTCCGAATCGGTACTTCGCCAGTCGTCCGGCAGCAGGTAGTCGAGGACATCGTCAATGGTCACCACCCCGACGAGGCGGTGCGTCTCATCCACGACGGGGACGGAGACGAGATTGTAGCTGGCGAGGATGCGCGACACCTCGGCCGCGCTCGTGTCGGCGCGCACGGGCTCGAGCGTGGGGTCGATCAGGGTGCCGAGGCGCTCGTTCGGCGGGTAGCGCAGCATCCGCTGGAAGTGCACCATGCCGAGGAAGCGGCCGGTCGGCGGCTCGTAGGGCGGCAGGGTCACGCAGATCGCGGCGCCGAGAGCGGGGGCGAGCTCGTGGCGGCGGATCAGGGCGAGGCCCTCGGCGACCGTGGCATCCGCCGACACGATGATGGGCTCGGTCGTCATGAGACCGCCCGCGGTGTCCGGGGCGTAGGAGAGCAGGAAGCGCACGTCGTCCGCCTCCTCGGGTTCCATGAGCTCGAGCAGGGCCTCGCCACGCTCGTCGGAGAGGTGCGCGATGAGGTCGGCGGCGTCATCCGGCTGCATCTGATCGAGCACGTCCGCGGCGCGGTCGTCGTCGAGCTGGTTGAGGATGTCGACCTGCTCGTTCTCGGGCATCTCCTCGAGCACGTCGGCGAGGCGGTCGTCGCTGAGCTCCTCGGCGACCTCGAGCATGCGCTGCTCGGGCAGGTCGAGCATCGCGCTCGCGAGGTCGGCGGGGAGCATGTCGGCATAGGTCGCGACGAGCTGGGTGGCGGACTGCGCCTCGCCGGCCGTCGTGCTCTCGATGATGTCGGGCCAGTCCGCGAAGACGGTGGCGCCCTTGCCGAACGGGGATGCCGTGGTGCGCGGTCGACGCAGGAAGACCTGGCTGATCTCCCACTCGCCGAGACCCACCTCCTCGAGGGCGACATCCTCGATGTGGGCGACGCCGGAGCCGTCGCGCAGGGTGACCTTGCGCCCGAGCAGTTCGGCGATGACGCGCACCTCGCCGCCGCGCTGCTCGAAGCGGCGGAGGTTGATGAGTCCGGTGGCGATGATCTGGCCCGAGCCGATGCTCGTGACCCGACCGATCGAGAGGAAGACGCGACGCTTGCCGGGAACCTCCAGGATCATCCCGACCACGCGGGGACCCCCGGTGGTGCGGTAGACGACGAGCACGTCGCGCACCTTGCCCACCCGGTCGCCGTTGGGGTCGAAAACGGAGCAGCCCACCAGCCGGGCGGCGAAGACTCTCGTGCTGCTCACGGGTAAAACCCTACCCCCGCGTGGAACAATGTCCCGGTGAGCACCCCTTCCCCCTTCGCCCGCCGTGCGGCGGCCGCCCCGCGACTGCCGCAGGGCGAGGTTCTGGGCACCTACGAGACCTACCCGGAGGCGCAGAGCGTCGTGGATCGCCTCGCGAAGGCCGAGTTCGACGTGAAGCAGCTGAGCATCGTCGGCAGCGACCTCAAGACCGTCGAGCGCGTGACCGGCAAGCTCTCCTACGGTCGCGCAGCGCTTACCGGGGCCGCGAGCGGCGCGTGGTTCGGCCTGTTCCTGGGGCTCGTGCTCGTGCTGTTCAGCCCGACCACCGCGTTCGGCTACCTCGGCGCGGCGCTGCTCATCGGTGCGGGTTTCGGCATGATCTTCGGGATCGCGAGTTACGCGATCAACCGGCGCCGTCGCGACTTCACGTCGACCCACCAGGTGATCGCCGGGAGCTACCAGATCATCGTCGCGCCCGAGCTGACGCTCGCGGCGCAGGATGCCCTCCAGCGGACTCCTGCCGACGGCTGACGCCGACCGCGGCTGCGCTCAGAACACCTCGAAGCTGTCCGGGGAGACGCGGAATCCCGCGCCGGTCGTGTCGGTGCGGCACGCGATGCCGTCGTCGCCCGAGAAGCACGTCACCCCGAGGCTCGTGATGCTCGAGCCGATCCGCAGCGTCTGCACGTCGGGGTAGCGGTCGGGAGTCTGCCCGGCGAACATCGTGTCGTCGCACAGCACCTCGGGGGAGCCGCCCACGTCGGCCCGGAAGCCGCCGCCGCAGCCCGCGCTCGTGCCGGCGGGCTCGCCGTAGGTGGCGTCGTCGACGGCGCAGCCGAAGAACTGACGTCCATCACCGAAACCGAGGATGCCGCAGTGGATGGCCCCGTCGGGCGAATCGAAGTCCACGCCGGCGTCGGCGATGATCGTGCCGAAGGGCAGGGCATCCACGGGGGTGAACGTCGCGATCGCGGTCGGCGAGGGGCTGGGCTTCACGGTGCCGGGCAGGGGGGCGGTCGAGCATCCCGCCGTCACCAGGGCGACGGCGACGATCGTGACGAGCCGACCGCGTCGGCTCACGCCAGCCAGGCCTCGACGTCGTCCGCCGTGCGGGGGATGCCGACCGAGAGGTTCTCGGCGCCCGACTCGGTGACGAGGATGTTGTCCTCGATGCGCACCCCGATGCCGCGGTACTCCTCGGGCACGCTGAGATCGTCGGGCTGGAAGTAGAGCCCCGGCTCGATCGTGAACACCATGCCCGCCTCGAGGATGCCGTCGAGATAGAGCTCCCGTCGCGCGCCCGCGCAGTCGTGCACGTCGATCCCGAGGTGGTGGCTCGTGCCGTGGACCATGTAGCGGCGGTGGTACTGCAGCTCGGGGTCGAGCGACTCCTCGGCCGTCACCGGCAGGAGGCCCCACTCCCCCGTCTTCGCCGCGATCACCGCCATCGCCGCGGCGTGGATCTCGCGGAACCGGATGCCGGGCTTCACGATCGCGAACGCGGCATCCGCGGCCTCGAGCACGGCCTCGTAGACGCGACGCTGCACCGGGGTGAAGGTGCGGCTCACCGGCAGGGTGCGGGTGATGTCGGCGGTGTAGAGGCTCTCGAGCTCGATGCCCGCGTCGATGAGGATGAGGTCGCCCGGCACGACGGCGCCGTCGTTGCGAGTCCAGTGCAGGATGCACGCGTGCGGGCCCGAGGCCGAGATCGTGTCGTAGCCGACGGTGTTGCCCTCGGCCCGGGCGCGCCGGTTGAAGGTGCCCTCCACAAGGCGCTCGCCGCGGGGGTGGGCGATGATCTGCGGCAGGTCGGCGATCACGTCGTCGAAACCCTGCTTGGTGGCATCCACGGCCGCGCGCATCTCGGCGATCTCGAACGCGTCCTTCACGAGACGCAGCTCGCCGAGGTCGCGCGCGAGGTCGGCGTCGCCGTCGGTGCCGAGGCTCTCGGTGTCCGCCGCGAGCAGGCGGCGGCCGTCGACCTGGTCGGTGATGTCGCGGTCGGCGTCGCGCACGACGAGGGTGTCGGCATCCACCGCGTCGAGCACGTCGGCGAATGCGGCGATGCCCGCGGTGGCGAGCCCCAGATCGGCGGCGACGTGGGCGAGACTCGGGCGGGGGCCGGTCCAGAACTCGCCGATCTCGGGGTTGGCGTAGAACTCGTCGGTGTCGCGCCCGGCGCCCTCGCGGAAGTACACCTTGGCGTCATGCCCGTTCCCCGTGGGCTCGAGCACGAGCACGGCGCCGGCGACGGCATCCGCGCCCCAGCCGGTGAGGTGCGCGAAGGCGCTGTGCGCGCGGTACGGGTAGTCCGTGTCGTTGGAGCGCACCTTCGCTCCGCCCGCGGGAAGGATGAGCCGCTTGCCCGGGTGCAGCGCGCTGAGGCGGGCCCGGCGGTCGGCCGCGTACGGGGCCTGCTCGCGCGGCGCGGGAAGGGCATCCGCGCGGTCGGCCCACTGGCCGGAGATGTACTCGGCGAACGTCTCGGAGACCGGGGTCGTGGAGCGGTTCGAGGTGGCGCGCGGCGTGGGGCTGGAGGAATCGGCCATGGGTCCAGTCTCGCACCGGATGGTCCGATGCGCGCGGAGGGCGTCAGTCCGCGCGCGACAGCTGCGCGAGCACCGGCCGGTGGTCGGAGCCGAGACCGTCGTGCGACTGGATGACGCGCATCCCGGTCACGCGCCACTCGGGGCTCGCCATGATGTGGTCGATGGGCGCGCCGAGCAGCGGCGGCAGCATCGTCGGCCACGTGCCGACCGCCGCGTTGCCGGTGGCGTCGGCGGCATCCGCGCACCGCCCGAGAGTGCCTCCGTCAGCACGGGGGAGCCCGCTCATGTGGTCGAGGGTGGCGTTGAAGTCGCCCGCGAGGATGACGTCGCCGCTCGCGCAGGCCGCCGCGAGCGACGCGAGGTCCAGTTGCCACCCCGGAAGCATGGGTGGGATCGGGGCGAGAGCGTGCACGGCGAGGATCGTCGGGCCGGTGCCGTCGACGGGCCGCGCGAGCACCGTCGGCAGCACCGAGGTGGTGCGCACGCTCTCGTCCACGGCGTACTCGCCGAGGTCGGTGCTCACGAGCAGCGTGGTGGAGTTGGCCTTCGACACCTGGTCGTAGGCCACGGTGAGCACCCACATCGGGCGACCGGCGTCTTGCATGAGAGCCGCGATGTCGAGGCCCATCGCGTTCGTCGTTTCGGGGAGCGCGACCACGTCGGCCCCGGTGTCGAGGGCCAGGCCGGCGACGGAGGCCGCGGCCGGGGCATCCCCGAGGGTGTTCCAGCTCAGCACCGTGATGTCGCCCTCACCCTCGGTCTCGAACCCGAGGTTGCCGAACCCGCGGCTGGCGAGCACCGCCGTGTTGATCGCGGCGAACACGAGCAGGAGCACGGCGAGCGAGGCGAGAAAGCGGCGCACGGGCTGGGCGATCAGGGCGATCACCGTGAACGCGAGGGCTCCGACCAGCGCGACCGCGACGGCGAGCCCGCGCAGCGCGACAATCTGCGCGACCGGCGTGATGTGCGCGAAGCCGAACAGCTGCGGCCACGCCAGAATCGCGAGGGCGACCGCGGAGAGCAGCACGACGGCGGCGGAGATGAAACGGATCATGGCCCGCCGAGCCTAAACCACCCAGGCTCCGGAAGGGCCGAGCGTTCGAGCCAATACGATGGCAGGATGCCCGAGCGCGCGATCGACCTGCACACGCACAGCTCGGTCTCCGACGGCACCCAGACCCCCACGCAGCTCGTGCGCGAAGCGGCGTCCCTCGACCTCGGGGTGATCGCCCTCACCGACCACGACTCCACCGCAGGCTGGGAGGAGGCGTTCGCCGCGGCATCCGGAACCGGCCTCATGGTGGTGCCGGGCATGGAGCTGAGCACCAACTACGGGCCCGCGAGCGTGCACATGCTCGCCTACCTCTTCGACCCGCTCGACGCGACGATCGTGGCCGAGACGGCGCGCATCCGCGATGGGCGACTGCACCGCGCCGAACGCATCGTGGAGAAGATCGCCCAGGACTACGACCTCACGTGGGACGACGTGCTCGCCGAATCGACGGGCGAGACCACGATGGGGCGCCCCCACATCGCCGACGCGCTCGTGCGCAAGGGTCACGTGCCCAACCGCAGCGCGGCGTTCGAGAGCATCCTGCACTGGCGCGGCGGCTACTACGAGAAGTACTACGCGCCGAGCCCGCTCGAAGGGGTGCGCATGATCGTGGAGGCCGGCGGGGTGCCAGTGCTCGCGCATCCGGCGACCTACGGCAAGTATCGGCCGATGGATGACACCGTCATCCGCCAGCTCGCCGACGAGGGCCTCTTCGGCCTCGAGATCGACCACCGCGACAACACCGAGGAGGGCAAGGCTCGCCTGCGGGTGCTCGCCAAGAAGTACGGGCTCGAGCTCACCGGCGCGAGCGACTACCACGGCGAGGGCAAGCCCAACCGGCTCGCCGAGAACACGACGAGCCCCGAGGTGCTGGAGAAGCTGCTCGCCCGCGGGACGGGATCGAGCGTGGTCGTCGGCTAGCTCAGCCGCGAACGAAATGCCAGGGGATCACGGCACCGCTGTCGAGCACGAGCTCGCTGGGCGTGCAGGCGACCGTCCAGGCCCCGCCGTCGCTGAGGAAGAACCGCGGAGGCTCCGGGAAGAAGTTCACGGTGGCCTGGTCGTTGACGATCGCCTCGTTGCTCGACGACTCGGCGAGGTAGACGACCCGACTGAACACGAGAGTCTCGTTGTCGAACCAGTCCCACTCGCCGCTCACCTCGTCGTCGCGCGTCCATCGGGCGACCACGGTCTCGCCGTCGTTCTCGTACCGACGCTCCGTGGTGAACGCCGTCGCGCCCCCCGCGAAGAGGAAGTCTTCCGTGAACCGGATGGACAGCGAACCGGATGCCGTGGCGTCCTGGATCGGGGCCGACGCGAGCGAGTCGGCCGTCGCGACATCCTCGGCGTACCGAATCAGATCGAGCGTCCACGACCCCGCGGTGAGGCACGCGGTCTGGTCGGCATCGTCGGCGGGCGGAACGGGATCCCCGGGCACGGCGGGTGCCGCGCATCCGGTGAGGACGATCAGAAGCGCCCCGACCGCGCCCAGGGACCTCATGAACGCACGAACCGTGCGGTCAGCGGGGCACCCGGAACCGTGAGCACGAGTTCGTCGGCCGAGCACTGCACGTCGACCGCGGGCACGCCCGTGAAGTCGACCACGGGCAGGTCGACGCCCTCCGCGAGCTCGCCCGCCGAGAGGTCGTCACCGACGAGCCCCCAGTTGCTGATCGCGAGGGGCGTTCCGTCTCCCTCCCACACCCAGTCGCCCGAGTAGCTGTTGACCGTGGAGGTCGTGATCGGGATGCTCTGACCGCCTGCCGTCAGCGTGCCGTTGGTCGTGATGTCCGTCGAGATCGCCATGAGGCCGTCGGAGGTGATCTGCAGCTCCTGGCTGCCGAGCATCAGGAAATCGCTGATCGGGATGCCGAGGCCGGTGAGGTAGGTCTCCGACTGCGCCTGGTAGTCATCGAGGTCGAGTTGCCAGGTGTCGACGACGCACGACGTGTCCGCGGTCAGACCCGGGTCCGCCGGGGGCTCGTCGGCGGGCGGGGGTGCCGCCGTGCATCCGGCGAGCAGGCTCGCGGACGCGACGACGAGCAGGGTGGTCAGGGGTGCGTTGCGCATGATGGCCTCCAGGATCACTGTGCCATCACGACGTACCCGAGGGCCACTCGGGTTGACAACTACTCCGACGCGGGAGCTGACGTCGCGCCCGAGCCGGAACCCGTGCGACGGGTGCGCGTGCGGTTGCGCGACCGCGGCGGGCGCGAGCCCTCGGCGCGCGGCTCGCTGGGTGCGCTGGCGGTGGTGGATGCTCCGCCGCTGCGTGCGCGTCCGCCATCGCGCGACCCGCGGTTGCCGTCACGACCGCCGTCACGCCCACCCGTGCGCGGCGCGGGGTCGCGCACGACGGGCGCGTGGGCGCCGGGCAGGCGGCCCTTCGTGCCCGCGGGGATGTCGAGGTCGTCGAACAGGTGGGGGCTCGACGAGTACGTCTCCATCGGCTCCGGGATGCCCATGTCGAGCGCCCGGTTGATGAGCGACCACTTGTGCATGTCATCCCAGTCCACGAACGTGACCGCGATGCCGGTCTTGCCCGCGCGGCCGGTGCGGCCGGCGCGGTGCAGGTAGGTGTCGTGGTCGTCGGGGATGGTGTGGTTGATCACGTGGGTCACGTCGTTGACGTCGATGCCGCGTGCCGCGACATCCGTGGCGATGAGGATGTCCTTCTTGCCGGCCTTGAACGCGGCCATCGCCCGCTCGCGCTGCTCCTGGTTGAGGTCGCCGTGCACGGCCGCGGCGTTGAAGCCGCGATCGTTGAGCTCCTCCACGAGCTTGGCGGCGGCGCGCTTGGTGCGCGTGAACACGACGGTCTTGCCGCGGCCCTCGGCCTGGAGGATGCGCGCGATCACCTCGTCCTTGTCGAGCGAGTGCGCCCGGTAGACGACGTGCTTGATGTTCGCCTGGGTGAGGCCCTCATCCGGGTCCGTCGCGCGGATGTGGATGGGCCGGTTCATGAAGCGGCGGGCGAGGGCCACGATCGGGCCGGGCATCGTCGCGGAGAACAGCATCGTGTGGCGCGTGGGGCTCGTCTGGGAGAAGAGCTTCTCGATGTCGCTCAGGAAGCCGAGGTCGAGCATCTTGTCGGCCTCGTCGAGCACCATGACCTTGACGTCCTTGAGGCTCAGCAGGCGCTGGCTCGCGAGGTCGAGCAGGCGGCCCGGGGTGCCGACGACCACCTGCGCGCCGGCCTTGAGCTCCTCGACCTGGCCCTCATACGCCTTGCCGCCGTAGATGGCCGCGATCTTGGTGGCCCGGTTGGATGCCGCGAGCACGAGGTCTTCGGCCACCTGCACGCACAGCTCGCGCGTGGGCACCACGACGAGCGCCTTGACGCCCGGCTCGGGGTTCGTGCCGAGGGCCTGAAGCAGGGGCAGGCCGAACCCGAGCGTCTTGCCCGTTCCCGTCTTGGCCTGGCCGATGATGTCCTGGCCGGACAGACCCATGGGGATGGTCTGCTCCTGGATGGGGAAGGGCTCGATGATGCCCTTGGTGGCGAGAGCATCGACCATGTCCTGCTCAATGCCCAGATCTGCGAATGTCAACGTAGTGATGCCTGTCGGATCAGCGGGTACGCCCGCTTGTGTCCTGGGGCGCAGGGCCTCCGCCAGAATGGGAGGCATGGGCACAGTTTAGCCGGTCGCGAGAGGTCCAAAGCCGCAGGCGCCCCGCCAACGCCCTAGGCTGGGCGGGTGGCAAACTGGTTCTCCCGTCGTCGACGGCGCATCGAGGTGCCGCGGCTGCGTCCCCGCACCGAGGATGTCGCCACCACGAAGGTGGACCTGCACGAGTTCACGCCGGCCCCGCTCGAGTTCCTGGGACGCGCCGCCTACGTGCAGCTGACCCTGTTCGAGAACCTCTCCCGCGCGATCTCCACCGCGCCCACCACCGCCGCCAAGGCCGCGATCGGCGAGGCCGCCGAGCGCTCGATCGCGCGCCACCGTGCGCTCGCCGAGGAGATCACCCGCCTCGGCTCGACGCCCGCCGAGGCAATGGAGCCCTACACGACGCCCGCCGACGAGTTCGAGCGCGTCACCCGCGGTGCCGACTGGTTCGAGACGATCACCACGTCGTACCTCACGACCGGCTTCCTCGACGACTTCTTCGCGCGCCTCGCGCCCGGTCTGCCCTCGGGGCTCGCGGAGCGCGTCGCCACGATCTACGCCACCCCCACCGCCGAGAGCGTGCTCGCGGAGCAGCTGACCGCGGCCATCGAAGAGCACCCGCGGCTGGCATCCCGTCTCGCCATGTGGGGCCGACGCCTCATCGGGGACACGATGCTCCTGGCCCGCACGGTGCTCAACTTCACCGACGACCAGCGCGGCGACGAGGCTCGCGTGGAGCCCGTGTTCTCGGACCTCATCGCAGCGCACACCCGGCGGATGGATGCCCTGGGGTTGACGGCGTAGTTGTCGATCGCACCTGCGACATGAGCAAGGGCCCCGTCCCCGCGATCGGCGGCCTCCTACTGCTCGTCCTTCGCGGCATCCTGTTGTGGATCTATGTGCCGCTGGCGACGATCGTCTGGGTGCTCGGTTCGCCTTGGTTAGTGCCGAGGGGAGCGACGCTAGGTCGGTTCCTCGGCTGGGTCGACATCGGAGTCATCGTGGCGATGGAGACCAGCATCCTGAGGCCCCTGTATCCGGAGCCGAGCTTGGAGCGGGTTCCCTTCTCGGAGATTGCCACGGTCACGCATCGGATCGGGATCGTGGACCCGTCCTAGCCTGACGGCCTGTAGCTACGACGCGACGTCCATCACGGTCACCCGGTCGAGGTTGACGTCACGGCGGGCGATCGACAGATCGTGGGCATCCTGCATGGCCAGCCAGCTCTCGGCGGATCGGCCCAGTGCCTTTGACAGCCGAAGGGCCATCTCCGGAGTGACCCGGCTCGCACCGCTCAGTACCCGGCTGAGCGTGGAGGGAGAGACGTCGAGATGCTTGGCGAGCTCGCGTCCGCTCACGCCGAGGGGCTCGAGGTAGATCTCGGAAAGGAACTCGCCCGGGTGCGGCGGGTTGTCCATGGGGGTCAGATCCGTCATCAGCCGAAAGTGTAGCGTGGTGCGCAGCGCGCATCAGCTTCGCAGCCAGCTTCCCACGGCGCATACGCACGATCGTGCCCCACTCGCCGAAACTCAGGACGACGCACTACTTCACGCCGGGTTTCTGGTGCGGCGCAACACCTCGACCTGAGTTTTCGCGCGCGTGGGCGGAAACCACCTTGGGCGTGCGTCTGGTAGGTGCGACCCGCGGGGTCAGCTCATCCGTAGGCCCTGGCCAGCAGGAATTCAGGACCTTGCGCGAACGCAAGGCCGTGACGCAGCTCGAGGTGACACGTCAGCCTGAGTTTTGGCAACGGCAACGTCGGATGCTGATGCGCGCGACACCGGTGCGCCGCGCGGCCTGAGGGAGCCTAGGCCTTGCCGGCCGACAGCTTCGCGAACAGCTGCTCGTCCTCCTCGGCGCGACGCCGGGGGAGGAGGATCGCGAACGCGAGCGAGGCGAGCACCGCAGCGGCCAGCGCGGCCACCCAGATCCAGGTGCCATCGAAGGTGAGGCGCGCAGCCCACAGCAGGCCGACCCAGGTGATCGCGGTCGCCGCGGCACCCACGGCCGGGAGCAGCAGGATGCCGTAGGCGTCGCGCTGCGGCACGAGGTAGCGCACGACGAAGCCGATGCCGGCGCCGAGAACGGTGACGAAGAGCAGTTCCATCGGGGCGCCTACGCGACGAAGCCGATGCGGCGCGACTCCTCGGAGCCGACCTCGATGTAGCTCAGGCTGACGGTCGGCACGAGGTAGATCTTGCCCTTGTCGTCGGCGAGCTTGATGAACTTTGCGTCGGAGTCGAGTGCTCCGGCGACGAGCTTCTCCACCTCGGCCGCGGTCTGCGACGACTCGAAGGCGATCTCACGGGGGGAGTTGGCGATACCGATGCGAATGTCCACGAGTGACAGGCTACGACATCCGGCGCGGTGCTCCGGCGCCGTTCTCTGTCAGCGGAGCGCACTAACGTGAGTCGCGTGGCGAGCGAGGGATTCCGACGTGGGGGCGCATCGCCGAGCGCCCGCCCGCCGGTGCCGCTCGACCCGTCCCAGCAGGCGGTGATCATGCTGCCGGATGCCGCATCCGCCGCCGTGCTCGGCGCCCCCGGCTC
>CALRJN020000022.1:0-38493 GCA_943367555.1 Synechococcus sp. UW140
TCCTCGAGCTCGACAAGAACCGCAACAACGTGGTGCTGTCCCGCCGTGCGCTGCTCGAGCAGACGCAGAGCGAGAGCCGCACGACGTTCCTCAACAACCTCGCCAAGGGCCAGGTTCGCAAGGGTGTCGTCTCCTCCATTGTCAACTTCGGTGCCTTCGTGGACCTCGGCGGCGTCGACGGTCTCGTGCACGTCTCCGAGCTGTCGTGGAAGCACATCGAGCACGCCTCCGAGGTCGTCGAGGTGGGCCAGGAGGTCACCGTGGAGATCCTCGAGGTCGACCTCGAGCGCGAGCGCGTGTCGCTGTCGCTCAAGGCCACCCAGGAGGACCCGTGGCAGGTCTTCGCCCGCACCCACGCGATCGGTCAGGTCGCCCCGGGCAAGGTCACGAAGCTCGTTCCGTTCGGTGCGTTCGTTCGCGTCGCCGAGGGCATCGAGGGTCTCGTCCACATCTCCGAGCTCTCCGGCAAGCACGTGGAGCTCGCCGAGCAGGTCGTCTCGGTCGGTGACGACGTGTTCGTCAAGGTCATCGACATCGACCTCGAGCGTCGTCGCATCTCGCTCTCGCTGAAGCAGGCGAACGAGGGCGTCGACCCCGAGGGCACCGAGTTCGACCCCGCCCTCTACGGCATGCTCACCGAGTACGACGACGCCGGCAACTACAAGTACCCGGATGGCTTCGACCCGGAGACCAACGAGTGGAAGGACGGCTTCGAGACCCAGCGCGAGAAGTGGGAGCAGGACTACGCTGCCGCCCAGGCTCGCTGGGAGCAGCACAAGAAGCAGGTCGCGGCGTCGGCTCTCGAGGAGGACCACATCTCGGCGGCCCCCGCCGGGGCGTCCACGTTCTCCAGCGATGAGGCCTCGACCACCGGTGGCGGCACGCTCGCCGATGACGAGTCCCTCGCCGCGCTGCGCGAGAAGCTCTCGAACAACTCCTAGAGCTCACCGCTCCTCGAGTCATCGACACGAACGGCCGGTCCCCTGGGGGGCCGGCCGTTCGGCGTTAGAGGGCGGGGTTGTCGTTGAGTTGTTCGCGCCGCTTGCGCCCGGCGCGCCGGAAGACCGAGACGACGGCCACGATGAGCCCGCCGATCGCCACGAGCACGAGAATCGGGAGCAGCAGCGCCAGGAAGCTGAGCACCACGCTGCCGATGTCCTCGGCGGTGCTCACGACCGGGGCCGCCGCGCCGGCGGTGACCGCGTTGAGCGCGGGTCGCGCGGCCATCTTCGTGATGTGCGTGCCGAGGGCGAGGATCACGCCGATCGCGACGGGCACCCACGCGTTCGAGGTGAAGAACGAGGCCGGGTCCTCGACCACGGCGGTGGCGGAACCCGATCCGGTGCCGAAGGCGATGCCGCCGGCCGCGGGACGCACGATCGTCTGCAGCCAGTCGTTGATGCTGTCGACGACGGGGATCTTGTCCGCGACGATCTCGATCACGAGCAGCGCGCCGAGAATGCCGAGCACCCACGGGTTCTCGAGCCAGCGCCACGACTCCGGCAGCACGACGAAATCGAGGAAGCGCCCGGCCAGACCGAGAACGAGAAGCGGGATGTAGGCGTTGAGACCGGCAGCGACGGCGAGTCCGGTTCCGGTGAGCAGTTCGAGCATCGGCATCCTCTCCCACGAGCCCCGTGTCGGGTTACGCCCGAGGCTAACATGTGGGTCATGTACCTGATCGGACTCACGGGCGGCATCGCGTCGGGCAAGACCGCGGTCGCGACCCGACTCGCTGAGCTCGGTGCGGTGACGGTGGATGCCGACCGCCTGGCCCGGGAGGTCGTCGAACCGGGAACGCCCGGCCTGGCGGCCATCGCGGAGCGGTTCGGGCCCTCCGTGATCGCCCCGGACGGATCGCTCGATCGCGCGGCGCTGGGGGCGATCGTCTTCGCCGACGCCGAGGCGCTGCTCGCCCTCAACGGCATCACCCATCCGGCGATCTGGCGCCTCGCCACCCAGCGATTCGAAGCGGCGCAGGCCGCCGATCCCGCCGCCGTCGTGGTCTACGACGTGCCGCTGCTCGCCGAGGCCAACGCCGAGCGACCGATGCGGTTCGACCTGATCGTCGTCGTGCACGCCGACCGTGAGACGCGGCTGAGGCGGCTGATCGAGTTGCGCGGCATGACGCGCGAGGAGGCGACCCATCGGCTCAATTCGCAGGCGAGCGACACCGCGCGTCTCGCACTGGCCGACGTCGTGATCGACAGCAACGGCACGCTCGAGGAGACGCTGGCGCAGGCCGACGAACTGTGGGCGATGGCGCACGCCGCCGCGGTCGCGATCCGCTGATCCCGCCGGGCCCGGTGTCGGCGGCCGTGCCTAAGCTGGAACCATGCAACCCACACGCTCGGTGCGCCCGTTCGAGGTCGTCAGTGAGTACGTCCCGTCCGGGGATCAACCGCAGGCGATCCGCGAGCTCGCGCAGCGCATCAACGCCGGTGAGACCGACGTCGTGCTGCTCGGCGCGACCGGCACCGGCAAGTCGGCGACCACGGCCTGGCTCATCGAGCAGGTGCAGCGGCCGACCCTCGTGCTCTCGCACAACAAGACGCTCGCGGCGCAGCTCGCCAACGAGTTCCGCGACCTCATGCCGAACAATGCGATCGAGTACTTCGTCTCGTACTACGACTACTACCAGCCCGAGGCCTACATCCCGCAGACGGACACCTTCATCGAGAAGGACTCGTCGATCAACGCCGAGGTCGAGCGGCTACGGCATTCCACGACCAACTCGCTCCTGAGCCGGCGTGACGTCGTCGTCGTCTCGACGGTGTCGTGCATCTACGGCCTCGGTGCGCCGGAGTCCTACCTCGAGGCGATGATCGCCCTCCAGGTGGGGATGCGGATCGATCGCGAGACCCTTATTCGCACCTTCGTGTCGATGCAGTACCAGCGCAACGACTACGACTTCTCCCGCGGCACCTTCCGGGTGCGCGGCGACACGATCGAGATCATCCCCGTCTACGAGGAGCTCGCGATCCGCATCGAGATGTTCGGCGACGAGATCGAGGCGATCTACGCCCTGCACCCGCTCACGGGCGATGTCGTGCGCACGATGGATGCCGTGTCGGTCTTCCCGGGCACCCACTACGCCGCGAGCCCACTGACGATCCAGCGCGCGATCACGAGCATCCAGGAGGAGCTCGCCGAGCGGCTCCAGGAGCTCGAGCGCCAGGGCAAGCTGCTCGAGGCGCAGCGGCTGCGCATGCGCACGACCTTCGACATCGAGATGATGGAGCAGATCGGATTCTGCAACGGCATCGAGAACTACTCGCGCCACATGGACGGGCGCGCGCCCGGCGAGGCCCCGCACTGCCTCCTCGACTTCTTCCCCGAGGACTTCCTCGTCGTGATCGACGAGTCCCACGTCACGGTGCCGCAGATCGGCGCGATGTACGAGGGGGATGCGTCGCGCAAGCGCACGCTCGTGGAGCACGGGTTCCGGCTGCCGAGCGCGCTCGACAACCGTCCGCTGCGCTGGGAGGAGTTCCTCGAGCGCACCGGCCAGAAGGTGTACCTGTCGGCGACGCCGGGCAAGTACGAGCTGGGGATCACCGACTCGATCGTGGAGCAGGTCATCCGCCCCACCGGCCTCGTCGACCCGCAGATCGTGGTCAAGCCGTCGAAGGGCCAGATCGACGACCTGCTGGAGCAGATCCGCATCCGCGTCGAGAAGAACGAGCGGGTGCTCGTGACGACACTCACGAAGAAGATGGCCGAGGAGCTCACCGAGTTCCTGGGCGAGCACGGCGTACGGGTGCGCTACCTGCACTCTGATGTCGATACGCTGCGCCGGGTGGAGCTGCTCACCGAGCTGCGTCAGGGCGTCTACGACGTGCTCGTCGGCATCAACCTCCTCCGCGAGGGCCTCGACCTCCCGGAGGTCTCGCTCGTGGCGATCCTCGACGCCGACAAGGAGGGCTTCCTGCGCTCGGGCACGTCGCTCATCCAGACGATCGGGCGGGCCGCCCGCAACGTCTCGGGCGAAGTGCACATGTACGCCGACGTCATGACCGACTCGATGGCGAAGGCGATCGACGAGACCACCCGTCGTCGCGAGAAGCAGATCGCCTACAACGTCGAGCGGGGAATCGACCCCCAGCCGCTGCGCAAGAAGATCGCCGACATCACGGATGCCCTCATGCGCGAAGGTGCGGACACGGCCGAGCTGCTCGCCGGCAAGGACGGCCGCAAGCGCGCGCCGACCCCGAATCTGCGGCGCGAAGGGCTGGCGGCCGCGGGAGGCAACGACCTCGAGTCGATCATCGCCGACCTCAATGCCCAGATGCTCCAGGCTGCGGGCGAGCTCAAGTTCGAACTCGCCGGGCGCCTCCGCGACGAGGTGCAGGACCTCAAGAAGGAGCTGCGGCAGATGGAGCAGGCGGGGCACCTGCGCTGAGGGTCGCCGCACTGACCCGCGAGGCCGCCGCCGATCGAGTGGACCGGCCCGGCCGGAGGCGAGTGTCGGTGGCCTCCGTAGAATATAGAGAGTGTCGATCGCCGAACTGAATTCCCCCGTGCCCGAGGATGCCGAGCTCGATGAGAGCCGGATGCTCGCCGTGATCTCGGGGCGCCCGACGGCCAACGACGTGCTGAGCGTGCGCGGCGCGCGCGTGCACAACCTCAAGAACGTCGATCTCGTGATCCCGCGCGACTCGCTCGTGGTGTTCACGGGACTCTCCGGGTCGGGCAAGTCCAGCCTCGCCTTCGACACGATCTTCGCCGAGGGGCAGCGACGCTACGTGGAGTCGCTCTCGGCCTACGCCCGGCAGTTCCTCGGCCAGGTCGACCGCCCGGACGTGGACTTCATCGAGGGCCTGAGCCCCGCGGTGTCGATCGACCAGAAGTCCACCAACCGCAATCCGCGGTCGACCGTCGGCACGATCACGGAGATCTACGACTACATGCGCCTGCTCTGGGCCCGCATCGGCGTGCCGCACTGCGCCGTGTGCGGCGAACGCATCGAGCGGCAGTCGGTGCAGCAGATCGCCGACCAGCTCATGACCCTCGAGCCCGGCACCCGCTACCAGATCGTCAGCCCCGTGATCTCGCAGAAGAAGGGCGAGTTCGTCGACCTCTTCAAGGAGCTCGCCGCGAGCGGCTACTCCCGCGCGATCGTCGACGGCGACCAGATCCAGCTCAGCGACCCCCCGACGCTCAAGAAGCAGTACAAGCACGACATCTCGGTCGTCGTCGACCGTCTCGTGGCGGGCGACGACATCCTCACCCGGCTCACGGACTCCCTCGAGACCGCGCTCCGCCTCACCGACGGCCTCGTCGCGATCAACTACGTGGACCTCGAGGGGGATGCCGCCTGGCGCACCTTCAGCGAGAAGCTGTCGTGCCCGAACGCGCATCCGATCCAGCTCACCGAGATCGAGCCCCGCACCTTCTCGTTCAACGCGCCGTTCGGCGCCTGCCCGGAATGCTCGGGGCTCGGCACCCGCATGTCGGTGGATGCCGACCTGCTGATCGCCGACTCCTCCGTGAGCCTCGCCGAGGGGGCCATCCTCCCGTGGACCAACTCGGGCAAGGGGCTGTTCAACTACTTCGAGAAGCTGCTCGCCGGTCTCGCCCGGGATCTCGACTTCTCCCTCGACACGCCGTGGGGCGAGCTGAACGACGACGTGCAGGAGGCGATCCTCAAGGGCAACAACTTCGAGGTGACCGTCAAGTGGAAGAACCGCTA
Organism: Synechococcus sp. UW140; assembly: GCA_943367555.1. Taxonomy (GTDB): domain Bacteria; phylum Actinomycetota; class Actinomycetes; order Actinomycetales; family Microbacteriaceae; genus Rhodoglobus. The sequence goes on from CALRJN020000022.1 coordinate 5,693, forward strand.
CGGCCGCGAGATGAAGTACTCGACGGGCTTCGAGGGCGTCATGCCCTACATCGAGCGCAAGTTCCTCGAGGCCGAGACCGACGTGCAGCGCCAGCGTTTCTCGGCCTACCTGCGCGAGATCCCGTGTCCGGTGTGCGACGGCAAGCGGCTCAAGCCGGAGGTTCTCGCGGTGACGGTCGACGGGGTGAGCATCGCGGACGTGTGCGCCCTCAGTCTTGCCGACGCCCACGGCTTCATGGCCCGGCTCCAGCTCTCCGCGCGTGACGCCAAGATCGCCGCGCAGGTGCTGCGCGAGATCCGGCTGCGGCTGGAGTTCCTCATCGAGGTGGGGCTGAGCTATCTCGACCTCATGCGCGCGGCGGCGACGCTGAGCGGTGGGGAGGCGCAGCGCATCCGTCTCGCGACCCAGATCGGCTCCGGTCTCACGGGCGTGCTCTACGTGCTCGACGAGCCGAGCATCGGGCTGCACCAGCGCGACAACCGTCGGCTCATCGAGACCCTCGTGAAGCTCAAGAACCTCGGCAACACCCTCATCGTCGTCGAGCACGACGAGGACACCATCCGCACGGCCGACTGGATCGTCGACATCGGGCCCGGCGCCGGGGAGCACGGCGGCCGCGTCGTGCACTCGGGGTCGTACCAGGATCTTCTCGCCAACACCGAGTCGATCACGGGCGACTATCTCTCCGGCCGCCGCGCGATCGAGACGCCGGCATCGAGGCGTCCGATCGACCGCACGCGCATCGTCACCGTCGAGGGCGCGCGGGCCAACAACCTCAAGAACGTGACGGTCGAGTTCCCGCTCGGCGTGTTCACGGCGATCACCGGCGTGAGCGGCTCCGGAAAGTCGAGCCTCGTGAACGACATCCTCTACAAGGTGCTCGCCAATGAGCTCAACGGGGCCCGTCAGATCCCGGGAAAGCACACCCGCGTCACCGGGCTGGGCGACCTCGACAAGGTCGTGCACGTCGACCAGGCGCCGATCGGCCGCACCCCGCGCTCCAACCCGGCCACCTACACGGGCGTGTTCGACAAGATCCGAACCCTGTTCTCCGAGACTGCGGATGCCAAGGCCCGCGGCTATCTGCCCGGTCGCTTCAGCTTCAACGTCAAGGGCGGCCGCTGCGAGAACTGCTCGGGCGACGGCACGATCAAGATCGAGATGAACTTCCTGCCCGACGTGTACGTCGCGTGCGAGGTGTGCGGGGGAGCGCGCTACAACCGCGACACGCTCGCCGTGAAGTACAAGGGCAAGTCCATCGCCGAGGTGCTCGACATGCCGATCAGCGAGGCCGCGGACTTCTTCGAGGCGATCTCGGCCATCCACCGCTACCTCAAGACGCTCGAGGAGGTCGGGCTCGGCTACGTGCGTCTCGGCCAGAGCGCGACGACGCTCTCCGGCGGGGAGGCGCAGCGCGTCAAGCTCGCCACCGAGCTCCAGCGCCGGTCGATGGGTCGCTCCGTGTACGTGCTCGACGAGCCGACCACGGGACTGCACTTCGAGGACGTGCGCAAGCTCCTGGCCGTGCTCGGCGGACTCGTTGACAAGGGCAACACCGTGATCGTCATCGAGCACAACCTCGACGTGATCAAGTCGGCCGACTGGCTCATCGATCTCGGGCCCGAGGGCGGCGCGGGCGGCGGCGAGGTGCTGGCCGTCGGCACACCCGAGGAGCTCGCGGCGGTCCAGGGCAGCCACACCGGATTCTTCCTCCGCGAGATCCTCGCGGGCGAGCGAGTGTGAGCCGGTCGCCGCGATGAATCAGGGGCCCGGGGGAGCGGCATGTCCCGCGAACTGAGCTGGCGGCCCAAGGCCGGCGACATCCCCCAGCAGCCGGGCGTCTATCGTTTTCGGGATGCCACCAGCCGCGTGATCTACGTCGGCAAGGCCAAGAACCTTCGTGCCCGGCTGTCGAACTACTTCGCTCCGCCGGCGACCCTCCACGACCGCACGCGCAAGATGGTGCAGACCGCGGCCTCGGTGGAGTGGACTGTCGTCGGCAACGACTTCGAGGCGCTGCAGCTCGAGTACACCTGGATCAAGGAGTTCGATCCGCCGTACAACGTGCAGTACAAGGACGACAAGACCTACCCGTACCTCACGATCACCCTCGGCGATCCGGTGCCGCGCGTGATGGTCACACGCAACCGCGGCATCCCGAACGCCCGGTACTTCGGGCCGTACTCGCGCGCCTGGGCGATCCGCGAGACGGTCGACATCATGCTCAAGGCCTTCCCGATGCGCAGCTGCTCGGATGCCACCTACAAGCGTGCCCAGCAGACCGGTCGCCCGTGCCTGCTCGGCGACATCGGCAAGTGCGCGGCGCCGTGCGTGGGACGCGTGACGCTCGAGGAGCACAAGTCGATCGCCCTCGACTTCGCGAGCTTCATGAGCGGCAACGACTCGCGCTACGTCACGACGATCACGCGGCGAATGAAGGAGGCGTCCGAGGCGATGGACTACGAGTCCGCCGCCCGGTACCGCGACCAGGTGGCCGCGATGGAGACCGCGCTCGCCAAGAACGCGGTCGTGCTCGAGGAGGGCGTGGATGCTGACCTGTTCGGCATCGCCCACGACGAGCTCGCCGCGGCCGTGCAGCAGTTCATCGTGCGTGGCGGACGCATCCGAGGCGTGCGCGGATGGGTGGTCGACAAGGAGCTCGATGTCGACCTGCCCGAGCTCGTGGAGTCGGTGCTCCAGAACGCGTACGACGACTCGGTGCCACCGCGCGACGTGTTCGTGCCGGCCCTGCCCGACGACACCCCCGAACTCGAGCGGTTCCTCGGCGAGCTGCGGGGCGCCGGATCGCGCGTCAAGCTCTCGATCGCCAAGCGCGGCGAGAAGGCCGCGCTCGCCCAGACGGTCACTGCCAACGCGATGAACGCGCTCGTGCTCTACAAGTCGCGGCGCAGCGCCGATTTCGTCGCCCGGTCGCAGGCGCTCTCCGATCTGCAGGAGGCTCTGGGGATGGCCGAGGCGCCATTGCGGATGGAGTGTTACGACGTCTCGCACCTCTCCGGCACCAACATCGTCGCGTCGATGGTCGTCTTCGAGGACGGCCTGCCCCGCAAGGATCAGTACCGCCGGTTCAGCATCCCGGAGTACGCCGACGACACCGAGTCCCTGCACCAGGTGCTCACCCGCCGGCTCGCGTACCTCAGAGAGGCTCCCGCGGAGGTAGAGGAGGAGGTCGACGGCCTGCCGACGGGCAAGCGTCGCAAGTTCGCCTACCCGCCGCAGCTGCTCATCGTCGACGGCGGTCAGCCGCAGGTCGCCGCCGCTCAGCGGGCGCTCGAGGAGTCGGGCGTCAACGGCATCACCCTCGTCGGAATCGCCAAGCGGCTCGAGGAGCTGTGGCTGCCGGATTCCGACTACCCCGTCATCCTGCCGCGCAACAGCGACGCCCTGTTCCTCGTGCAGCGCATCCGGGATGAGGCGCACCGCTTCGCGATCAGCTACCAGCGGGCGAAACGGCGCAACGACATCCAGTCGGTGCTGGGCGAGATCCCGGGTCTCGGGCCGTCGCGCGTGAAGGAGCTGCTCACCCATTTCGGCTCGGTCGCGCGCCTGCGGGCCGCCGACGAGGCCGCGATCGCCGAGGTGCGGGGGATCGGACCCACGCTCGCGACGACGATCGTCGAGCGCCTGCGCGGGTAGGCTGATCCCGATGGCCGAGCAGACTCCCACCCCGGTCCCCGTCCCGGGCCCCACCCAGGAGATGGTGATCGTCACCGGGATGTCCGGCGCCGGCCGATCCACCGTGGGCAACGCGCTCGAGGACCTCGGCTGGTACGTCGTCGACAACCTCCCGCCGCAGATGCTCCGCCCGCTCGTCGAGCTCGCCGAACGCGCGGGCAACGCGCTCCCGCGGATCGCCGCCGTCGTCGACGTGCGCGGCGGACGCCTGTTCTCCGACGTGCAGGCCGCGATCGAGTCGCTGCGGGACAGCTCCATGGTGCGCGTGCTCTTCCTCGAGGCGACCGATGCCGCGCTCGTGCGCCGCTTCGAGCAGGTGCGGCGCCCGCATCCGCTTCAGGGCGACGGCACGCTGCTCGACGGCATCGCTGCGGAGCGCACGCGCATGGCGGAACTGCGCGAGTTCAGCGACATCGTGATCGACACCTCCGAGCTCAATATCCACCAGCTCGCCACCGCGATCGCGGAGCGCTTCTCCGAGGAGAATCAGGCGGGGCTCAGGGTCACGGTGATGAGCTTCGGCTTCAAGTACGGTCTGCCCACCGACGTCGATCACGTGGCCGACGTGCGGTTCCTGCCGAATCCGTTCTGGATCCCCGAGCTCAAGGCGCTCACCGGAACCGACGCCGAGGTGGTCGCCTACGTGCTCGGGCAGCCCGGGGCCGAGGAGTTCGTCGAGTCGTACGCCCATGCGCTCGCTCCGGTCTTCGCCGGGTATCAGCGCGAGAACAAGCGGCACGCTACGATCGCCATTGGATGCACCGGGGGGAAGCATCGCTCGGTCGCGATCGCGGAGCAACTCGCGCGATTCCTGCGCGACCTCCCCGGAGTCGTCGTGAACGTGAAGCACCGGGACCTGGGCCGCGAGTAGTCGCCCCGAAGGCCCCACCCGAAGCCCTGAGGATCAAGAGGAGTACTGCCCGTGGCACTGACAGGCGACGTCAAGGACGAACTGGCCGCCATCCGTTCGGGCAAGACCACGATCCGCGCCGCGGAGCTGGCGACGATCCTGCGGTTCTCCGGGGGACTGCACGTCATCTCGGGGCGGATCGCGGTCGAGTCCGAGGTCGAGTCCGAGCTGCTCGCCACGCGCATCCGCCGCGATATTGCCGAGCTCTACGGAGTGCGTGCCGAGATCTCCGTCGTGCCCGCGTCCGGCGTGCGCCGCACAAGCCACTACCTCGTGCGGGTGCTCGACGGGGGCGAGACGCTGGCGCGCCAGACGGGCCTGCTGGATGCTCGCCGTCGCCCCATCCGCGGACTTCCCAACCGTCTCACCACCGGCAACCGCGAGGAGCTCGCGGCGGTCTGGCGCGGCGCCTTCCTCGCCGCCGGCACGCTCACGGATCCCGGCCGTTCGGCCGCGCTCGAGGTGACCTGCCCCGGCAACGAAGCCGCGATGGCGCTCGTCGGCGCCGCCGGTCGCCTGCACATCGCGGCGAAGGCGCGGGAGGTGCGCGGGGTCCATCGCGTGGTCGTGCGTGACGGCGAGGCGATCGGCGCCCTGCTCGAGCTCATGGGCGGAGCCCGCTCCGTCGCGAGCTGGAGCGAACTGCGTCAGCGCCGTGAGGTTCGGGCCACCGCCAACCGCCTCGTCAACTTCGACGACGCCAACCTCCGCCGCTCGGCCCAGGCCGCGGTCGCCGCGTGCGCGCGCGTCGAGCGGGCCCTCGAGATCCTCGACGGCGACGTGCCCGAGCACCTGCGCTACGCGGGCGACCTGCGCTTGCGGTTCCGCGATTCCAGCCTCGACGAGCTCGGCCACCACGCCGACCCGCCGATGACGAAGGATGCCGTGGCCGGTCGCATCCGCCGTCTCCTCGCGATGGCCGACAAGAAGGCCTCCGATCTCGGCATCCCCGGCACCGACGCGAACCTCCCGCCGGATCTCGACGAGGACTGAGCGCAGGCCCACCCCCGGGCGGCGGTGTTCGTGCGGTCGTTAGACTGAAATCGACGCCCCTTCCGACTTCGACCGGTCATCCGTGGGGCCGAATCTCTAGGAGAACCTCGATGGCTGACTACACGCTGCCCACTCTCGCTTACGACTACTCGGCGCTCGAACCGAGCATCAGCGGCGCGATCATGGAGCTGCACCACAGCAAGCACCACCAGGCCTACGTGACCGGCGCCAACGCCGCCCTCGCGGCCCTCGCCGCGGCGCGCGACTCGGGCGACCTGGCCAATGTCAACAAGCTCGAGAAGGACCTCGCGTTCAACCTCGGCGGGCACGTCAACCACTCGATCTTCTGGACCAACCTCTCGCCCGACGGTGGCGACAAGCCCACCGGCGACCTCGCCAGTGCGATCGACGATCACTTCGGGTCGTTCGACAAGTTCACCGCGCACTTCACCGCGGCGGCGATGGGCGTGCAGGGCTCCGGATGGGCCGCACTCACGTGGGACTCGATCGGTCAGAACCTGCTCATCAACCAGTTCTTCGACCAGCAGTCCAACTTCGCGGCCGGCACCGTTCCGCTCCTGCTGCTCGACGTCTGGGAGCACGCCTACTACCTCGACTACAGGAACGTGCGCGCGGACTACGTGAAGGCCTTCTGGAACATCGCCAACTGGGCGAACGTGCAGGAGCGCTTCACGGCAGCGCGCGAGAAGACGACCGGCCTGCTGGTACTGTCGTAGCGGCGTTGTGGCCGGGTTCCTCCGGGGACCCGGCCCTTTTTCCACCACCACCACCACCACATCTGAGCCACCGCGCGTCGGTCGACGCCTGAGCAACTGGAGCCACATTGAGCGTCAAAGTCGGTATCAACGGATTCGGCCGCATCGGCCGCAACTTCTTCCGGGCCGCGATGGCCAAGGGGAGCGACATCGAGATCGTCGCGGTCAACGACCTCACCGACAACAAGACCCTCGCGCACCTGCTCAAGTACGACACCATCACCGGACGCCTCGACGGCACGGTGGAGTTCGACGGCGAGCAGATCGTCGTCAACGGCAAGTCCATCCGCGTCTTCGAGGAGCGCGACCCCGCGAACCTGCCCTGGGGCGACCTCGGCGTGGACATCGTGATCGAGTCGACCGGCCGCTTCACCAAGTCGGAGGATGCCGCCAAGCACATCGCCGCGGGCGCCAAGAAGGTCATCGTCTCCGCCCCCGCGACCGGCGCGGATGTCGCGACCCTCGTGCTCGGAGTCAACGAGGGCATCTACGACCCCGCCGTGCACCACATCATCTCCAACGCCTCGTGCACCACGAACTGCCTCGCGCCGCTGGCCAAGGTGTTCATGGAGAACTTCGGCATCGAGCGCGGGCTCATGACCACGGTCCACGCCTACACCGCCGACCAGAACCTGCAGGACGGCCCGCACAACGACCTGCGCCGTGCCCGCGCCGCCGCGGCCAACATCATCCCGACGTCGACCGGTGCCGCCAAGGCGCTCGGCCTCGTCATCCCGGAGCTCGTCGGCAAGCTCGACGGCTACGCCCTGCGGGTGCCGACCATCACGGGCTCGATCACCGACCTCACGGTCACGGCCTCGAAGCCGGTCACGGTCGCCGAGATCAACGCCGCGTACAAGGCCGCCGCCGAGGGCCCGCTCAAGGGCATCCTCAAGTACACGGAAGACGAGATCGTGTCGAGCGACATCGTGGGCGACCCGCACTCCTCGATCTTCGACGCCGGCCTCACCAAGGTCATCGGCGACCAGGTCAAGGTGGCCTCGTGGTACGACAACGAGTGGGGCTACTCGAACCGTCTCGTCGACATCACCGAGTACGTCGGCGCGCGCCTCTAACCCGCACCAACATGTCGCTTCGAACCATCGGGTCGCTCGGCGATCTCCGGGGCAAGCGGGTCATCGTCCGCTGCGATCTGAACGTCCCGCTCAAGGACGGTCGGATCACGGATGACGGGCGCATCCGCGCCTCCCTGCCCACGCTCAACGCGCTCATCCACGCGGGCGCGCGTGTCGTCGTCATCTCGCATCTGGGGCGCCCCGACGGCCAGCCCGACGCCAAGTACAGCCTCGAGCCGGTCGCCCAGCGCCTGAGCGAGCTGCTCGGCAAGCCTGTCGTCTTCGCCCATGACACGGTGGGGTCCGCCGCCACGGATGCGGTGGGCGGTCTGGTCGACGGCGACGTCGCCCTCCTCGAGAATCTGCGCTTCAATGCCGCGGAGACGGCGAAGGATGACGCGGATCGCACGCAGTTCGCCGCGAAGCTCGCGGCCTTCGGCGATGCGTTCGTCTCCGACGGCTTCGGGGTCGTGCACCGCAAGCAGGCGAGCGTCTACGAGCTCGCCGAGGCGCTGCCGAGTGCGGCGGGGCTGCTCGTCGAGCAGGAGCTCGGCGTGCTCGAGCGCCTCACGGTGACCCCGGAGAAGCCCTACACGGTCGTTCTCGGCGGTTCCAAGGTCTCGGACAAGCTCGCGGTTATCGGCGCGCTCCTGCCCAAGGTCGACCGGCTCCTCATCGGCGGCGGAATGCTGTTCACGTTCCTCGTGGCCCAGGGCCACAAGGTGGGGGCGAGCCTGCTCGAGCAGGACCAGGTCGAGGCGGTCAGCGGCTATCTCGCTCAGGCGAAGCAGCTCGGGGTCGAGATCGTGCTGCCGACCGACATCGTCGTGGCCTCGACGTTCGGCGCGGACGCCGAGCACGTCGTGGTCGCCGCCGACGCGATCGAGTCGACTGCCTTCGGTGCCGCGGGACTCGGCCTCGATATCGGGCCCGACTCCGCAGCCACGTTCGCCGCGGCGATCCGCGCCTCCAAGACCGTGTTCTGGAACGGCCCGATGGGCGTCTTCGAGCTCGCCCCGTTCGCCGCCGGCACCAGGGCCGTCGCCCAGGCCTTGACGGAGCTCGACGGTTTCGGTGTCGTCGGCGGTGGCGACTCTGCGGCCGCCGTGCGTGCGCTCGGATTCCACGACGACCAGTTCGGTCACATCTCAACGGGGGGCGGGGCCAGCCTCGAGTTCCTCGAAGGCAAGCGGCTCCCCGGCCTGGAGGTCCTCGGATGGCAGTGAAGCGTGTCCCGCTCATCGCGGGCAACTGGAAGATGAACCTCGACCATCTGCAGGCGATCGCGGTCGTGCAGAAGCTCGCGTGGACCCTCAAGGAGGCCGGCCACGACTTCGGCGTCGGAGGTTCCGAGGTCGCGGTCTTCCCGCCGTTCACGGATCTGCGATCGGTGCAGAACCTCGTCTCGGCCGACAAGCTCGATGTCGTCTACGGCGCTCAGGATCTCTCCGAGCACGACTCGGGCGCCTACACGGGGGAGATCTCGGGCGCGTTCCTGGCGGCGCTGGAGTGCCGCTACGTGCTCGTGGGTCACTCGGAGCGTCGCACGATGCATGCCGAGACCGACGAGCAGCTCGGGCGCAAGGTCGCCGCGGCACTCAAGCATGGCCTCATCCCGGTGCTGTGCGTCGGTGAGACCGCCGAGGACCTGGAGAAGCACGGCCCGAGTGCGGTGCCGGTCGCGCAGTTGCGCGCGGCACTGGGGGGCCTCAGCGGCACTCCCGAGCTCGTGATCGCCTACGAGCCGGTCTGGGCGATCGGCTCCGGGCTGGCGGCCACCCCCGAGCAGGCCGAGCAGGTCGCGGAGAAGCTGCGCGAGACGCTCGCCGAACTCTTCGGTGCCGAGCTCGCGGATGCCACGCGCATCCTGTACGGCGGATCCGTGAAGTCGGGCAACATCGCGTCCCTCATGCGCCAGCCGAATGTCGACGGCGCTCTCGTCGGGGGAGCGAGCCTCGATGTCGCCGAATTCGCCAGCATCGCGCGGTTCCAGAAGCACGTCGGCACCTGATCCGACCCCCGTTATACTGCTCTGAGGCCTTCCGGCCGCTTCGAAAGGTTCTCCCGTGCAAATTCTTCAGGTCGTGCTGCAGGTCATCCTGGGCATCACGAGTCTGCTGCTCACGCTGCTCATCCTGCTCCACCGCGGTCGCGGCGGCGGCCTGAGCGACATGTTCGGTGGCGGAGTCACGTCGAATCTCGGAGCATCGGGTGTCGCCGAGCGCAACCTCAACCGCATCACCGTGATTCTCGCGATCGTGTGGATCCTCAGCATCGTCGTGCTCGGTCTCATCACCAAGTTCGACGGCGCGTAGAGCGACCCGTCGGCCGTCCAACTCGATCAAGGGGCATCATGGCATCAGGTGGCAGCGCGATCCGCGGTTCACGCGTCGGCGCGGGACCCATGGGGGAGCAGGACCGCGGATACCACGCGGACCGCATCCAGGTCTCCTATTGGGACGAGATGGGCAACGAGACCGTCCGCAACTTCGCGGCGAACCTTCCGGAAGACGAGATCCCCCAGATCATCGACTCGCCGTCGACGGGCCTTCCCGCCGGGCGCGACAAGGACAACCCGCCGTCGGTCTCCAAGCTCGAGCCCTACAAGACGCATCTCGCGTACGTGAAGGAACGCCGCACCGAAGAGGAGGCCGCCTCGCTCCTCGAGGAGGCCCTGGTTCAGCTGCGCCAGCGTCGCGGCACGTCGGGCTGAGCCCGACCCCGAACTACTGAACGATCTCGTCGGCCCCGGTCCAGAACTGACCGGGGTCGATGAGGTTCTCCGGCACTTCCGCGGCCGCCTCGCCGTCGACGAAGAACAGCGTCGTGCGCCGACCCTCGACCGCGGCCGCGGGGACCTCGTTCGCGCTCGCGCCCGCGAGGGTCAGGCCGAGGGCTGACGCCTTGTCGGCTCCCGCGACGACGAGCCAGACTCGCGCCGAGGAGTTGATCACCGGCAGCGTCAGGCTGAGCCGCTCGGGCGGCGGCTTCGGAGAGTTCACGACCGGGATGACCGTGCGCTCGGTCTCCCGGATGCCCGCCCGCTCAGGGAACAGCGACGCGATGTGGCCGTCGGGACCCATCCCGAGGAACGTGATGTCGAGGTGGGGGTATGCGCCGTTGCGCGGGGCGAACTTCGACAGTTCGGCCGCGTACGCCTCGGCGGCCGCCTCGAGCGTGAGCCCCGAGTCGGAGGCCGGGAACGGGTGCACGCGCGCCGGATCGAGCGCGACGTGGTCGAGGAGCGCCGCGCGAGCCTGAGCATCGTTGCGATCGGCGTGCCCGGCGGGCACCCAGCGCTCGTCACCCCACCAGATGTTCACGCGGGACCAGTCCACCGTGTCCCGGGCCGGGGAGGCGTTGATCGCGGCGAGCACGCCGATGCCCATCGTGCCGCCCGTGAGCACGACCGATGCCTCGTGGAACTCGTCGATGAGGTCGACGACCTTGGTCAGGAAGCGGGCCGCAACCCCGGCCGCCAACGCGCCCTTGTCCGGGTGCAGGATGACCCGGCGCTCGTTCGACATCAGCTCACCGCCCGCGAAGACGCGGCAGACGGATCCCCGAGCTGACTCACGCCTTCGAGGATCACGTGCCCGAAGAGGTCGTCGGGATCGAGACGGCGCAGTTCCTCGGAGAGGCAATCGCGCAGGCTCCGGCGAGGAAGGGACAGGTCGTGGGTCGGCTGGTTCGGCTGGGAGAGTTTCGCGACCGTGACCGAGGTGCGTTCGAGCACGATCGGCCCGGAGGCGCGGTCGAGGCGCACGCTCTCGATGCCCGTCGCCCCGTGGCTCTTGGGCAGGAGGGTGAGTTCCACGGGCACCTGAAGCTGCAGCTTGAGCCAGGCCGCCAGCAGCACGGTCGAGGGCGAGTCGGCCGCGCCGTGCACCTCGACGGCCGTTACGGCGTCGTAGGGCGGCTGGTCGAGCACCGCGGCCAGCTGCGCCCGCCAGAGGGTGAGGCGGGTCCACGCGAAGTCCGTGTCACCCGGCTGGTAGGTGCCCGCGAGAGCGGAGACCGCCGCGAGGGGATCGGGGCTCGCCGCGGCATCCGTGATCCGGCGCTGGGCGATCCGGCCGATGGCCGATCGCGAGACGCTCTCGGGCGCGCGACCCGGCCACCAGGCGACCACGGGGGCGTCTGGAAGCAGCAGGCCCATGATCAGGCTCTCGGCGTCATCCGCGGCGTCACCGTAGGCCCGCACGACGACGACCTCGCTCGCACCGGCGTCGCCACCCACGCGGATCTGGGCATCGACGCGGGCGGTGTCCACCGCGGCGGTGTCCCGACCGGTGGAGACGACGAGCACCCGCATCGGGTGCTCGCGCGACGCGTCGTTGGCGGCCTCGATCGCCTCTTCCTCGTCGCCGAGCGCCGTGGAGATGATGAGGGTGAGCACGCGGCCGAGGGCCACGGCGCCGCCCTCCTCGCGCACCTTGACGAGCGTCTTGGAGATCTGGCTCGTGGTGGTGTTGGGCAGGTCGACGATCATGGGCGCCTCCAGGTGCGGCCGTCGCGGGCCATGAGGTCGTCGGCGGATGCCGGGCCCCAGGTGCCGGGACGGTACTGCTCGGGCTGGCCCTGCGTCGCCCAGAACTCCTCGATCGGGTCGAGGATCTTCCAGCTCAGCTCCACCTCCTCGTGGCGGGGGAACAGCGGCGGGTCGCCGAGGAGAACGTCGAGGATGAGGCGCTCGTAGGCCTCGGGGCTCGCTTCGGTGAAGGCGTGACCGTAGCCGAAGTCCATCGTCACGTCGCGCACCTGCATCCCGGCACCCGGCACTTTGGAACCGAACCGGATGGTGACGCCCTCATCGGGCTGCACCCGGATCACGAGCGCGTTCTGCCCGAGCGCAGAGGTCTGGCTCTCGGCGAAGAGGTACTGGGGCGCGCGCTTGAACACGACAGCGATCTCGGTGACGCGTCGACCGAGGCGCTTTCCGGTGCGGAGGTAGAAGGGAACGCCCGCCCAGCGTCGCGTGCCGATGTCGAGCCGCATCGCTGCGAACGTCTCGGTGGTCGATTCGGGGTTCATCCCCTCCTCGTCGAGGAAGCCGATGACCTTCTCGCCGCCCGACCAGCCGCCGGCGTACTGCCCCCGCGCCGTGTGCAGCGCGAGATCCTTCGGCAGGCGCACCGCCGAGAGCACCTTCTCCTTCTCAGCACGGAGGTCCGCCGCATCGAACGAGACCGGCTCCTCCATCGCCGTCAGGGCGAGCAGCTGCAGCAGGTGATTCTGGATAACGTCGCGCGCGGCGCCGATCCCGTCGTAGTACCCGGCTCGACCGCCCACGCCGACGTCCTCGGCCATGGTGATCTGAACGTGGTCGACGTAGTTCGCGTTCCAGATCGGTTCGTAGAGCTGGTTCGCGAAGCGCAGCGCCAGGATGTTCTGCACCGTCTCCTTGCCCAGATAGTGGTCGATCCGGAACACGCTGTCGGGCGGGAAGACCGACTCCACCACGGCGTTGAGCTCGCGGGCGGTGGTGAGGTCGCTTCCGAAGGGCTTCTCGATGACGACGCGGCGCCACTGGCCGTCCTGCTGCTCGGCGAGACCGGAGTTGCGCAGCTGCTCGGTGACCTGCGGGAACGACTTCGGCGGGATCGAGAGGTAGAAGGCGTGGTTACCCATCGTGCCGCGGTCGCGATCGAGGTCCTCGATCGTCTCCTTGAGGCGGCTGAACGCCTCGGCATCGTCGAACTCGCCCTGCACGAAGCGGATGCCCTGGGCAAGCTGGGTCCAGACATCCTCGTCGAACGGGGTGCGCGCGTACTGCTTGACGGCGTCGTGCACGACCTGCGCGAAGTCCTCGTTCTCCCAGTCGCGGCGCGCAAATCCGACGAGCGCGAAGCCGGGCGGCAGCAGCCCCCGGTTGGCCAGGTCGTAGACGGCTGGCATGAGCTTCTTGCGCGACAGGTCGCCGGTCACCCCGAAGATGACGAGGCCGCTCGGGCCGGCGATCCGGTTGAGCCGGCGGTCGCTGGGCAGTCGCAGCGGGTTGAAGCCTGACGTGATCTCCACGGGGGACATGAGGTGCTCCTGATGCCGGCGGCTCTAGCCGAGGGCGCGCGTGATCGCGGCCAGCGCGTCGGCCGGCCGCCGCACGGTGAGGCTCAGGACGGGACGGCCATGGTCGGCGAGCACGCTCGCGTCCCCGTCGGCCTGCGCCCGGATCAACTGTCCGAAGGTGAACGGCCGGTCCGGGATCGCGAGGTCCGTCTCCGCAACCGCGGTGATCTGGAGGAACACTCCCACCGCGGGGCCGCCCTTGTGGAACTGGCCGGTCGAGTGCAGGAAGCGCGGGCCCCATCCGAAGGTCACCGGGCGATGAGCCCGCGCTGCGACCGCGTCGCGCAGCTCGGCGAGCTCCGGGAAGGCGACACGGTCGACGTACGCTTGGATCGCGACATAGCCGTCGTCACCGAGGTGCGACAGCAGCGCCGACAGGGCTCCGGCGAGGTCGGTCGCACCATCGACGACCGAGTCGGTGCCGCGCACCTCCACATCGCCATCGACGAAGGCGGCCGGGGACGGCTGGGTGGGGTGGTCGATGAGCGCGCGGGTCGCGATCTTCGCCGACTCGACGTCCGGCTGGTCGAAAGGGTTGATGCCCAGAATCCGGCCGGCGACCGCCGTGGCGTACTCCCACACCATGAACTGGGCGCCGAGCGTGCCGGTGATCTCGATCTCGCCTTCGGCGACGTGCTTGGTCTCCTCCCAGTCGGCGACGAGGCGCACGATCTGGAGGTCGGGAAGGTTCTCCGACAGCTCGGGGGAGTCGACGTCGAGCACGACCGGCAGGATTCCCTTGCCGAGCTTTCCGGTCGACTCCGCGATGAGCTGCTCGGCCCAGTCGCCGAATCCGAGGATGTGGGTGCCGTCGGCCACGATGCCGAGCTTGTCCTTGAGCGGCTTGGTTCCGGCGATCGCCGCCCCGAGCACGAGGCCCGGGTTGCTCGGCATGTCCACCGACAGCTCGAGGGCCATCGCGTCGGCCTCGTCGAGGAGTTCGGCGATGTCGACGCCCGCGAGACCGGACGGCACGAGGCCGAATGCGGTGAGCGCCGAGTAGCGGCCGCCCACGGTGGGGTCGGCGTTGAAGACGCGGTAGCCGGTGGCGCGGGCGGCGACATCCAGCGGCGAGCCCGGGTCGGTGACGATGATGATGCGCTCGAGCGGATCGATGCCGGCGTCGCTGAAGAACTTCTCGTAGATCCGCTTCTGGCTGTCGGTCTCGACGGTCGAGCCGGACTTCGACGAGATGACGATCGCCGAGGTTGCGAGCCGATCACCGAGGGCCGACAGCACCTGACCGGGGTCGGTGGAGTCGAGCACCGTGAGCTCGACACCGTAGGTGCGCGTGATGACCTCGGGGGCCAGCGACGAGCCGCCCATCCCGCCGAGCACGATGTGATCGACGCCCACGGAGCGCAGCTTGTCGCGCAGCGTGAGGATGTCATCGACGAGGGGGCGCGAGACCGCGACGGCCTCGACCCAGCCGAGGCGCTTCGAGGACTCCTCCTCGGCATCCGGGCCCCACAGGGAGGCATCGCCGCCCGTAAGACGGCTCGCGACGAGGTCGGTCACCAGTTGCGGGACGATCCGGTCGACGGCCTCGGCCGCGGCGCCCGAGAGCGCGATCCGCACGCTCACTTGGCGGCCTCGAGCGCTGCGCTGACGGTGTCGAGCAGTTCGTTCCAGGAGACGATGAACTTCTCGACGCCCTCCTTCTCCAGCAGGGCCGTGACCTCGTCGTACGAGATCCCGAGCCCGGCGAGCGAATCGAGCACGCCCTGGGCGGCGGCGTAGGAGCCGGTGACGCGGTCTCCCGTGATGACGCCGTGGTCAAAGGTGGCCTCGAGGGTCTTCTCCGGCATCGTGTTCACGGTGTGGCCGACGGCGAGCTCGGTGACGTAGAGCGTGTCGGGCAGGTTCGGATCCTTCACCCCGGTCGACGCCCACAGCGGGCGCTGGGTGTTGGCCCCGGCATCCACGAGCGCCCGCGCGCGCGGCGCGGCGAACTGCTGCTCGTACACCTGGTAGGCCAGTTGCGCGTTGGCGACACCCGCCTTGCTCTTGAGGCCCCGCGCCTCGTCGGTGCCGATCGCCTCGAGGCGCTTGTCGATCTCGGTGTCGACGCGGGAGACGAAGAACGAGGCGACCGAGTGGATCGTCGCGAGGTCGATGCCCGCGGCCTTCGCGGTCTCGAGGCCCGTGAGGTAGGCGTCGATCACCTGGCGGTAGCGCTCGAGGCTGAAGATCAGCGTGACGTTCACGCTGATGCCCTTGCCGATGGTCGCGGCGATCGCGTCGAGACCTTCCACGGTGGCGGGGATCTTGATGAGCGCGTTCGCGCGGTCGACCTTGGCCCACAGTTCCTGGGCCTGCGTGATGGTGCCGGCCGCGTCGTGCGCGAGACCCGGCTCGACCTCGATGGACACTCGGCCGTCGAAGCCGTTCGTCGCGTCGTAGATCGGCTTGAAGATGTCGCTCGCGGCCGCGACGTCGTCGGTGGTGATCTCGAAGACCGCCTCCGTGACCGTCTTGCCCGCCGCGGCGAGCTCGGCGACCTGAGCGTCGTACGCTTCGCCCTTGGCGAGGGCGGTCGCGAAGATCGTCGGGTTGGTGGTGACACCGACGACGTTGCGCTCGGCGATGAGGCGGTCGAGACCGCCGGAGTTGATGCGCTCGCGCGACAGGTCGTCGAGCCAGATGCTCACGCCCAGGGCGGACAGGGCGGCGGTGGGGGACTGCGTGCTCATGGTGCTTCTCTCTTCCTCTGCCGGGCGCCTAGAGGGCGGCCAGCGATTCCCGGGCTGCGGCCACGGCGGCCTCGGTGGTGATTCCGAACTCGCGGAACAGGGTCTTGTAGTCGGCCGACGCACCGAAGTGCTCGATGGAGACGGAACGACCCGCGTCGCCGACGTACTCCTTCCAGCCGAGCGCGAGCCCGGCCTCGATGGAGACTCGCGCCTTCACGGCGGCGGGGAGCACGGACTCGCGATACGCGGCATCCTGCTCCGCAAACCACTCGAGGCTCGGGGCGGACACGACACGGGCGTGGACGCCCTCGGCAGCGAGGACGGCACGCGCCTCGATCGCGAGCTGCAGCTCGGAGCCCGTCGCGATGAAGATGACGTCGGGCGAGCCGTTCGCCGCCTCGGCGAGCACGTAGGCGCCCTTCGAGACGAACTTCGCGGACGCGAGGGTGTCGCCCGAGGCCGGCCCGTCGCCGCGCTCGAACACCGGGATGTTCTGGCGGGTCAGGGCGATGCCGGCGGGACCGTTGCGACGCTCGAGGATCGTCTTCCACGCCCACGCCACCTCGTTCGCGTCGCCGGGGCGCACGATGTCGAGCCCGGGGATCGCCCGCAGGGTCGCGAGCTGCTCGATCGGCTGGTGGGTCGGCCCGTCCTCGCCGAGCGCGACCGAGTCGTGGGTCCAGACGAAGATCGAGGGCACCTTCATGAGCGCCGCGAGGCGCACGGCGGGCCGCATGTAGTCGCTGAAGATGAGGAAGGTCCCGCCGAACGGGCGCGTGTTGCCGTGCAGCACGATCCCGTTGAGGATCGCCGCCATCGCGTGCTCCCGGATGCCGAAGTGCAGCACCCGTCCGTAGGGGTTGCCCGACCACTCGTGAGTGGAGTGCTCGCGGGGGATGAAGCTCGCGGCTCCCTCGATCGTGGTGAGGTTGGACTCCGCGAGGTCGGCCGAACCGCCCCAGAGCTCGGGGATGATCGCGCCGAGCGCGCCGAGCACCTTGCCGCTCGCGGCCCGCGTGGACAGCTCCTTGCCCGCCTCGAAGACCGGCAGGGCCGCCTCGACACCGGCGGGCAGGTCTCCGGAGAGCACCCGGTCGAGCAGCGCCTTGCGCTCGGGGTTGGCGGCGGCCCATGCGTCGAAGGTCGCGTTCCAGGCGGCGTGCTGCTCCCGACCGCGCTGGAGCGCGAGACGCGTGTGGGCGATCACCTCGGGGTCGACCTCGAAGGTCTTTTCGGGGTCGAAGCCGAGCACCTTCTTGGTGGCGGCGAGCTCCTCGGCCCCGAGCGCCGAGCCGTGGATCTTGCCGGAGTTCTGCTTCTTGGGGGCGGGCCAGCCGATGATCGTCTTGAGGATGATGAGCGAGGGCTTGTCGGTCACGCCCTTCGCCGCCTCGATGGCGGCGTTCAGCTCGTGCACGTCCTCCTCGTAGACCCCCGTCTTCTTCCAGTCGACGACCTGCACGTGCCAGCGGTAGGCCTCGTAGCGCGCCCGGACATCCTCGGTGAAGGCGATGTTGGTGTCGTCCTCGATCGAGATCTGGTTGCTGTCGTAGATCGCGATGAGGTTGCCGAGCTGCTGGTGGCCCGCGAGCGAGGAGGCCTCGGACGAGACCCCCTCCTGGAGGTCGCCGTCGCCGGCGATGACGTAGATGAAGTGGTCGAAGGGGCTCGTGCCCTCGGCGGCATCCGGGTCGAAGAGGCCGCGCTCGAAGCGCGAGGCGTAGGCGAACCCGACCGCGGAGGAGATGCCCTGGCCCAGCGGGCCGGTCGTGATCTCGACCCCGTCGGTGTGACCGTACTCCGGGTGTCCGGGGGTCTTCGAACCCCACGTGCGCAGCGCCTTGAGGTCATCGAGCTCGAGTCCGTAGCCCCCGAAGTAGAGCTGCACGTACTGGGTCAGCGAGCTGTGGCCCGCCGACAGGATGAAGCGGTCCCGGCCGAGCCAGGCGTTGTCGCTCGGATCGCGCCGCATGACCTTCTGGAAGAGCAGGTACGCCGCAGGGGCGAGCGACATCGCGGTGCCGGGGTGGCCGTTTCCGACCTTCTCGACGGCGTCGGCGGCGAGGATGCGGGCCGTGTCGACCGCCTTGCTGTCGATGGGATCCCACTGGAGTGCAGCCACGATGTCGATGACCCTTCATTCGAGCGATGCGCCAGGAGTGGTGGTCTCAGGGCACGGATACGGTGAACCTGCCGCGGGACGTCATCGGCTCGGTCCGGTCGCAGCCGAGCACGTCTCGTGGGAGGCGGGGACTCGGCCGTCAGACGACCGGCTGGCAGGCGTCTCAAGTATAGAGAACGGCGGCCGTCCCCGGCCTACCGTGACCTCGGGCAAGCGGAAGCCGCGGTCCGGCATCGCCTACGATGGATGCCATGGATGTCGTAGTCGAGGAACGCCCCGCAGTCGGGCGCATCGGCATCATCCGCAAGACCAAGGCCTACGTCGCCCTCACCAAACCGCGCGTGATCGAACTGCTGCTCGTCACGACGGCGCCCGTGATGGTGCTCGCCTCCAACGGCATCCCGAACCTGTGGCTCGTGCTCGCGACCCTCGTCGGTGGCGCCCTGAGCGCCGGGTCGGCGAACGCCTTCAACTGCTACATCGATCGCGACATCGACCGGGTGATGAACCGCACCCAGAAGCGCCCGCTCGTCACCGGGGAGCTCAGCGACCGCGAGGCCCTCGTGTTCGCGTGGGTCGCTGGGGCCGCTTCGGTGCTCTGGCTCGGACTGCTCACCAACTGGCTCGCCGCGGCGCTCTCCCTCGCCGCGATCCTGTTCTACGTGCTCATCTACACGCTGCTGCTCAAGCGACGCACGCCGCAGAACATCGTCTGGGGCGGGGCGGCAGGATGCATGCCCGTGCTGATCGGCTGGGCGGCCGTCACGGGCTCGCTCACCTGGGCGCCCGTCATCCTGTTCGGGATCGTGTTCCTCTGGACGCCCCCGCACTACTGGCCGCTCTCGATGAAGTATCGCGCCGACTACCAGTCGGTTGGGGTGCCGATGCTCGCCGTCGTGCGCGGACGCACCCAGGTGGGTCTGCAGGTCGTGCTCTACGCGTGGGCGACCGTCGCGTGCTCCCTGCTGCTCATCCCGGTGGCGCCGATGGGCATCGTCTACACCTCGGTCGCGGTGCTGGCGGGGGCGTGGTTCCTCTACGAGGCCCACCGCCTCTACGGCACCGCGATCCGGCATGGCGAGGTGAAGCCGATGCGGGTCTTCCACTCGTCGATCAGCTACCTGACCCTCGTGTTCGTCGCCGTGGGCGTCGACCCGCTGCTGCCGTTCTGACGCACGAGACCCGCGCTAGACCGAGGTGAGCTCCGGCTCGACCGCGGTCGCGACCTTCGTCGTCTCCCGCAGCGAGAGCACCACGGCCGTCATCGCCGCGGCCAGGCAGACCGCCAGGAGCATGTGGATCGCGACGAGCAGCGGCGGCAGACCGAGGCGAGCCTGCGCGAGGCCCACGATCACCTGCACGCCCTCGATGGCGAGCAGGATGACGGCGAACCTCACGATCGTCGGCTGCGCCAGGCGAATCGCCCCGATCAGCACGAGGATCGTCGTCGCGACCGTGGCATAGGCCGGCCAGCTGTGCACGTGCTGGAGCAATTCGGAGTCCAATCCGTTACGCGCGGCCCCCGCGTCGCCGGCATGCGGGCCCGATCCGGTCGTGATGATCCCGACCGTGATGGTCAGGGCCACGAGCACGGACGAGGCGTGTACGAGGGCCGTGAACCAGCGGGGGAGCGGCCGTCGTGCGCCGCGCGGCCCGGTGTACACGCGCCAGACCAGCACCGTCGCGAGCACGACGAGCACGGCGGAGAGCACGAAGTGCAGTCCGACGATCCACGGGTTGAGCTGGGTGAGCACGGAGATGCCGCCGATGACGCCCTGGGCCGGGATGCCGAGGCCCAGCGCAAGCGACAGGCGGAAGAGTTCGGGGCGTTCGCGCCGCATCCGCACCACGAGGAGGAACATCAGGATCGCGATCGCGATGAGCACGAACGTCAGCAGCCGGTTGCCGAACTCGATGATGCCGTGGATGCCCATCTCGGGCGTATTGACGAGCGAATCCTCCGTGCACTTGGGCCAGGTGGGGCACCCGAGCCCGGACGCGGTCAGGCGCACGGCACCGCCCGTCAGCACGATGAGGATCTGAGAGACGAGCGACGCAATGGCGGCTCCCCGCACGCGGGCGTCGACGACGCGGGGCAGTCTCGCGATGACGGCATTCACAGCCGGGCCTCCTGTTGTTCATCCGCCGCCCCCTGTAGAATCGGGGGGTTCATCCGAACACAGCCCAGGCCGGGAGTCAGCGCAGACGCGGAGCTTTGTCGCTCCCTTGTCCTGGTTCAGTCTAAGCACGACCCGCGGTCCCATTTCATCGCGCGGCTGCCGCTGGATCGCCCCGGTCGCTGTGCCAAGGGGAATGCCCGGCCGATCACCGCGGTTGGCCTAGGCGAGGGAAAGAGGTAGTGATGTCCGACGTGCTCATCGACCGTCCGGAGCTCGGAAGCCTGGGCCAGTACGAGTTCGGCTGGTCCGACTCCGACGCCGCAGGAGCCTCGGCGCGCCGCGGCGTCAACGAGGAGGTCGTCACCGACATCTCGAACCTCAAGAACGAACCCGAGTCGATGCTCAAGCTGCGCCTCAAGGGCCTCGAGCTCTTCCGTCGCAAGCCCATGCCCACCTGGGGAGCCGACCTGTCGGGGATCGACTTCGACAACATCAAGTACTTCGTGCGCTCCACCGAGAAGCAGGCGCAGACCTGGGAGGACCTCCCGGACGACATCAAGGCGACCTACGAGAAGCTCGGCATCCCGGAGGCGGAGCGCCAGCGCCTCGTCGCCGGTGTCGCGGCGCAGTACGAGTCCGAGGTCGTCTACCACGCGATCAACGAGGAGCTCGAGGCGCAGGGCGTCATCTTCATGGACACCGACACGGCGCTGCGCGAGCACCCCGAGTTCTTCGAGGAGTACTTCGGCACGGTCATCCCGGCCGGCGACAACAAGTTCGCCGCGCTCAACACCGCGGTGTGGTCGGGCGGTTCGTTCGTCTACGTGCCGCCCGGCGTGCACGTTTCCATCCCTCTTCAGGCCTACTTCCGCATCAACACCGAGAACATGGGCCAGTTCGAGCGCACGCTGATCATCGCCGACGAGGGCTCCTACGTGCACTACATCGAGGGATGCACGGCGCCGATCTACAAGTCGGACTCCCTCCACTCGGCCGTCGTCGAGATCATCGTGAAGAAGAACGCCCGCGTTCGATACACGACCATCCAGAACTGGTCGAACAACGTCTACAACCTCGTCACCAAGCGCGCGATCGCGCACGAGGGCGCGACGATGGAGTGGATCGACGGCAACATCGGCTCCAAGGTCACGATGAAGTACCCGTCGATCTACCTCGTGGGCGAGCACGCCAAGGGCGAGACGCTCTCCGTGGCGTTCGCCGGCCCGGGTCAGCACCAGGATGCCGGAGCCAAGATGATCCATATGGCGCCGTACACGACGTCGTCGATCGTGTCCAAGTCGATCGCGCGGGGCGGCGGCCGCGCCGGCTACCGGGGCGAGGTGCGCGTGGACGAGAAGGCGCATCACTCGGCCAACACGGTGCGCTGCGACGCCCTGCTCGTCGACACGATCTCGCGTTCCGACACCTACCCGGCCATCGACATCCGCGTGGATGACGTGCAGCTCGGCCACGAGGCCACCGTCTCGCGCGTGAGCGCCGAGCAGCTGTTCTACCTGCAGTCGCGCGGGATGCCCGAGGACGAGGCCATGGCCATGATCGTGCGCGGCTTCATCGAGCCGATCGCGCGCGAGCTGCCGATGGAGTACGCCCTCGAACTCAACAAGCTCATCGAGATGAGCATGGAAGGAAGCGTCGGCTAGATGTCGGTTGCCACAGAGACCACCGCGCAGCCCGGCGCGACGGCCCACACCGACGGCGGCTGGACCAATCCGGACGGGACCCCGGTTCCGGTGCAGACCCGGTCGGCGCGCTTCACCTCGGTGAACCACGACGACTTCCCGGCGGTCACCGGCCAGGAGGTCGACTGGAAGCAGTCGCCCGTCGTGGTGCTGCGCCCGCTCATCGATGACGCGCTCGACGGGTCGGCGTACGAGATCACCACCCACGGTGCGCCCGGCGCCACCGTCGAGTGGATCGCCCGTGATGACGCCCGCATCGGCTCCGCCGGTGCCCCGGAGGACCGGGCCTCCGCCAACGCGTGGTCCTCGACCGAGCAGGCTCTCGCCATCACGGTGACCGGGGAGGAGCGCCTCGCGATCGGGATCGATCGCTCCGGCCTCGGCTCGGCGCCGCGGGCGGCGCACACCGTCATCACGGCGCGACCGCACAGCAACGCCCACCTCGTCATCCGCAGCACCGGGCCCGCCCAGCTCGCCGAGAACGTCGAGATCGTCGTCGAGGATGGCGCGCACCTCACGGTGGTCCACCTTCAGCAGTGGGATGCCGACGCGATCCACCTCGCGAGCCACTTCGCCCGCGTGGGCCGGGACGCGAGCCTCACCCACATCGTCGTCTCGCTCAGCGGACGTGTCGTGCGGGTCAATCCCTCGGTGCACCTGAGCGGGGATGGCGCCAACGGCGAGCTCTACGGGCTCTACTTCGCCGACGCCGGGGAGCACTTCGAGCAGCGCGTGTACCTGCACCACGAGGGACCCAACACCCGCGGCCGCGTCAACTACAAGGGCGCGCTGCAGGGGAAGGGCGCCCGCACCGTGTGGGTGGGCGACGTCCTCATCGGTCGTCAGGCCACCGGCACCGACAGCTACGAGCAGAACCGCAACCTCGTGCTCACGGAGGGCACCCGCGCGGATTCGATCCCCAATCTGGAGATCGAGACCGGCGACATCCTCGGTGCGGGCCACGCGAGCGCAACCGGACGTTTCGACGACGAGCAGCTGTTCTACCTGCAGGCGCGGGGCATCAGCGAGCCCGAGGCGCGACGGCTCGTGGTGATCGGCTTCCTCGCCGAGATCGTTCAGAAGATCGATGATGCTGCACTGGAAGAGGAACTCCTCGGCGTGATCGAGGCCGAACTGGGAGGCGCCGAATGACCGCGCAACGCGTATGCACCACCGATGAGCTGCGGGTCAACAAAGCCTTCCGGGTCGTTCTCGACGGCACCGCGATCGTCATCGTCAAGGACTCGTCCGGGGCCGTGCACGCGATCGGTGACACCTGCACGCACGGCGACATCTCGCTCGCCGACGGCTTCGTCGAAGATGGCGCTCTGGAGTGCTGGGCCCACGGCTCGAAGTTCTCCCTCGCGACGGGCAAGCCCCTCAACCTCCCGGCCTACGAGCCGGTCCCGGTGTTCGCCGTGACCGTCGACGCCGATGGCGTCGTGACGATCGATCCGCAGGAGCCGGTCACGGTCTGACGACCGCACCGGCCCGACCCTCCCCAGACCCAACCAGAAAGCACCGCATGTCCACTCTCGAGATCAAGGACCTCCACGTCAGCGTGGAGACCGACCAGGGAACCAAGCAGATCCTCCGCGGGGTCGACCTCACCGTGAAGCAGGGTGAGGTGCACGCGATCATGGGCCCCAACGGCTCCGGCAAGTCCACGCTCGCGTACTCCATCGCCGGCCACCCCAAGTACCACGTCGAGAGCGGCTCCGTGCTGCTCGACGGCGCCGAGGTGCTCGAGATGAGCGTCGACGAGCGGGCCCGCGCCGGTCTCTTCCTCGCGATGCAGTACCCGGTGGAGATCCCCGGGGTCAAGGTCGCCGACTTCCTGCGTACCGCCAAGACGGCGCTCGACGGCGAGGCGCCCGCGCTCCGGCCCTGGATCAAGGAGGTGCGGGAGGCCATGACCGGCCTGCGCATAGACAAGACCTTCGCCGAGCGCAACGTCAACGAGGGTTTCTCGGGGGGCGAGAAGAAGCGCCACGAGATCCTTCAGCTCGAGCTTCTCAAGCCGAAGTTCGCGATCCTCGACGAGACCGATTCCGGCCTCGACGTCGACGCGCTCAAGGTGGTCTCCGAGGGCGTCAACCGTGCGCACGAGGCCAACGACCTCGGGATCCTGCTCATCACCCACTACACGCGCATCCTGCGGTACATCACGCCTCAGTTCGTGCACGTGTTCGTGGATGGCCGCATCGCCGAGGAGGGCGGCCCCGAGCTCGCCGAGCGCCTCGAGAATGAGGGCTACGATCGCTTCCTGAGCGACACGAGCGTAGCCTAGAGCCATGGCTTCGACTCTCGCGCCCGCGCTCTTCGACCAGGTCGAGGAGGCGCTCAAGGATGTCATGGACCCCGAGCTCGGGGTCAACATCGTCGACCTCGGTCTGATCTACGACCTCAGCTGGGACGACGAGAACACCGCGCTGATCATCAGCATGACGCTCACGTCGGCGGGCTGTCCGCTCACCGATGTGATCGAGGAGCAGATCGCGCAGTCCCTCGACGGCATCGTCGATGCGTTCCGCATCAACTGGGTGTGGATGCCGCCGTGGGGTCCCGAGCGGATCACCGACGACGGTCGCGACATGATGCGCGCCCTCGGCTTCTCGATCTAGCCCAGCCTGCAGAAACAGCACCCACGAGAAAGGCCCCGGAGCGATCCGGGGCCTTCTCTCGTGCGTCGGGACCTACTCGGCCGACTTCGCCTTGCGGGCGTCGGACTTGCGGATCGCGAACCAGGCGAGCGGGAGGAGGGCCGCCGCGAGGACCGCCTTGATCGTGTCGCCGATGAGGAAGGGGAGGATGCCGCCGGTGATCGTCGCCTGAAGCACGTCGGTGGTTCCGAAGTACTGCGTCATCACGTCGGCCGGGAACGTCGTGAGCACCGCGTAGAGCCAGGGCAGGCCGAACGCGTAGATCACGAGGGTGCCGGCGGCGAAGCTCACGAAGGTGCGCAGGACCTTGCGGTCCCACTCGAGCTGGGCGAGCCATCCGGTCAGAGCCGCCGCCGCGATGAAGCCGATGACGAAACCACCGCTCGTCGAGCCGATGAGCCCGCCCGAGCCTCCGGCGGCGAAGATCGGGAGACCGACGACGCCGAGCACCAGGTAGAGCAGCATCGAGAGCGCGCCGCGCACGGCCCCGAGCGTCGCGCCGACGAACAGCACCGCGAAGGTCTGTCCGGTGATCGGAACGGGCCAGAGCGGGATCACGAGCTGGGCCATCGCCGCCGTCAGCGCCGTGCCCGCGGCGATCAGCACGAGGTCGGTGACGAGGCTTCGGCTGAAGATGCGATCGGCCAGAGTCGGACGGCCGACGGCGAGAGTGAGGCTGCTCACGGGGACTCCTCGGAGTAGGGGATGACGGGGAAGCGGGGCTGGCGCCACAGCGCTACCCCGTAGACTATCGGGCTGACCCCCCAACTTCGCGTTGTAGAAGCGCGCCCAAAGAACTGGACCTTCCCTGTGCTGTCTGTGCACGAGCTCGAGCTGCGCGTCGGGGCACGCCTGCTCATGGAGGACGTGTCGTTCCGGGTCGACCGCGGGGACAAGATCGGACTCGTCGGGCGCAACGGCGCCGGCAAGACGACGCTCACCAAGGTGCTCGCGGGGGAGCTGCCGCCGACGGCCGGAACGATCGACCGCGGCGGGCAGATCGGCTACCTGCCGCAGGATCCGCGCTCCGGGGATCCGGAGGAGCTCGCCCGCACGCGCATCCTCAACGCCCGCGGACTCGGCGACCTCGTGCTCGGCATGACCGTGGCGAGCGGGGAGATGGGCAGTGACAACGCTCAGGTCAGCGCCGCCGCGATGAAGCGGTACGCGAGCCTCACCGACCGGTTCGACGCGCTCGGTGGCTACGCGGCCGAGGCTCAGGCGGCCTCGATCGCGAGCAATCTCAGCCTCCCCGACCGCATCCTCGACCAGCCGCTCAAGACGCTCTCCGGCGGTCAGCGTCGGCGCATCGAGCTCGCGCGCATCCTGTTCTCCGACGCCGAGGTGATGATCCTCGACGAGCCCACCAACCACCTCGACGCCGACTCGGTCGTGTGGCTGCGCGAGTTCCTCAAGAACTACTCGGGCGGATTCATCGTGATCAGCCACGATGTCGAGCTCGTGGGGGAGACCGTCAACAAGGTCTTCTACCTCGACGCCAACCGCCAATGCATCGACGTCTACAACATGGGCTGGAAGCACTACCTGCGCCAGCGCGAGGCCGACGAGGAGCGCCGCAAGAAGGAGCGCGTCAACGTCGAGAAGAAGGCGACCCAGCTGCAGCTGCAGGCCGCCCGCTTCGGCGCCAAGGCGAGCAAGGCCGCGGCCGCCCACCAGATGGTCGCGCGCGCCGAGAAGATGCTCTCCGGGCTCGAGGAGGTGCGCTCGGTCGACCGGGTCGCCAAACTGCGGTTCCCCGATCCCGCCCCGTGCGGCCGTACCCCGCTCATGGCGCACAACCTCTCCAAGAGCTACGGGTCGCTCGAGATCTTCACCGCCGTCGACCTCGCGATCGACCGCGGCTCCAAGGTCGTCGTGCTCGGACTCAACGGCGCCGGCAAGACCACCCTGCTTCGGATGCTCGCCGGCGTCGACGTGCCCGACACGGGGCAGATCGAGCCGGGGCACGGCCTGCGAATCGGCTACTACGCCCAGGAGCACGAGACGATCGACGTCAAGCGCTCGGTGCTCGAGAACATGGTGTCGTCATCCCCGAACCTCACCGAGACGGAGGCGCGGCGCGTGCTCGGCTCGTTCCTGTTCACGGGGGATGACGCGGCCAAGCCCGCGGGGGTGCTCTCCGGCGGCGAGAAGACCCGACTCGCTCTCGCGATGATCGTCGTGAGCGGCGCGAACGTGCTGCTGCTCGACGAGCCGACCAACAACCTCGACCCGGCGAGCCGCGAGGAGATCCTCGGAGCCCTCGCGAGCTACGCCGGGGCCGTCGTGCTCGTGAGCCATGACGAGGGCGCCGTCGAGGCGCTCAACCCCGAGCGCGTGCTCATCCTGCCGGACGGCGTCGAGGACCACTGGAACAAGGACTACGCCGACCTCATCAGCCTGGCCTGATCCCGGCGGGATCGAAGACCGAGCACTCAGCGGTCGAGCAGCGCATCCTCGATCTCTGCATCCGTCGGCGCCTTCTTCGCGGCCTTGACGGCGCGCTTGGCGGCGCGCGCCTGTTCCGCCGGGTCATCCTCGTTGCGCAGACGGTACTCCTGGCGGATCGCCCACCCGAGGCCGGCGAAGCCCATGATCCCGAAGACGAGCCACTGGAACGCATACGAGAGATGCGGGCCCTCGTCGGCGATCGGCTTCTTCGTCGGCGCGGGGCGGGTCGCCGGTGCCGGGTCCTCCGAGGCGAGCAGTCCGTAGGCGCCCGTGTAGATCGGCTCGCCGATCTTCTCCTGCACCTGAGGGAGGTTGATCGTCGCGACCTGTCCCTCCGGGGCCGAGCGCCCGGGCACGACCGGTTCGCCGGCCTTGAGGCGCACCACGACCGACACGGGGCCCGTCGGGGCCTCAGGCACGGCATCCGGAGCGTCCTGCTCGTTGCCCACCGGCACCCACCCGCGGTCGACGATGAACACCGAGCCGTCATCCAGCCGCAGGGGCACGAGCACGGCGAACCCGGGTTTGTCGTCGTAGGGGCGCCCGCGCACGAGCAGTTGCTCGTCGATCAGGTACTCCCCGCTCAGGGCCACCGGTGTCCATTTGGCCTCCGGATTCCACGCCTCCCGGGAGCCCAGAACGTCGCTGAGGGGCACCGGCGCCGCATCCCAGTTGGCGTCGACGCGCTCGATCTCGGTGCGAGCCTCCTCGCGGCGCGCGAGCTGCCAGTTCGACAGACCGACGCAGAGAAAAGCGAACACGACGACCGCGGCGAGGTAGCCGAGCCAGCGGCGCGAGAAGACGAAGCGCCAGCCCGTCATGGCGCGACCCCGTCCGGCACCCGGTCGACGGTCTCCGATGCCGGGGTCACGAGCACGGGGAAGGACCGTGCCTCGAGGTAGTCGCGCAGGAAATCACGGTGAGCGTCGCACGCGAGCCACGTCTTGACCCGTTCCGGACCGTGGATGCGAGGGTTGCGCCAGTGCACGGCCCAGGCCGCGTCGGCGCCGCAGCCCGCCCGAGAACAGCGGAATTCCGCGGAAGTCCCGCCGATCACGGCTCCCGTCCGGCGTCGCTCACGCGGACCAGACCACCGGGGCGCAGCACTTGGGCCGTCGGTTCCTTCACGACGACGTTCGCGATGACGACCGCCACGTACGGCAGCACGAGGGCGCCGATCACCGGCACGACGAGCCACCAGCCCTGCACGAAGAGGCACGCCATGACGCACGCGACCCGCAACGACATCGCGAGCGTGTAGCGGATCACCCGGCGACGTCGTTCCACATCCGGATGCTCCGGGAGGCTGGTGATCGACTGCGGCTGGCTCATGCGCTCACACTCTTCGAGGCGGATCGGGAGGTCCCGGCGGGCCAGGATCGACCCGTGCCCACCAGCCTACGTCCGCTTCGGCCCCCGATAGGCTGGTCCGCATGTCGACAGCCAGGACCGTGCTCATCACCGGCGGCAATCGCGGGATCGGCCGCGCCATCGCCGAGGAATTCCTCGCCCAAGGTCATCGGGTGGCCGTCACCGCACGGTCCGGATCGGGGCCGGAGGGCAGCCTCACCGTCATCGCCGACGTCACGGATGCCGCGAGCATCGATGCGGCGTTCACCGAGGTGGAGGAGAAGCTCGGTCCGGTCGAGGTCGTCGTGGCCAATGCGGGCATCACCCGCGACACCCTGCTGCTGCGGATGAGCGAGGAGGACTTCACCGACGTCATCGACACGAACCTCTCCGGCGCGTTCCGCGTCGTCAAGCGGGCGTCGAAGGGGATGCTCAAGGCGCGCTTCGGGCGCGTCATCCTCGTCTCGAGCGTCGTGGGACTGCTCGGCTCGGCCGGCCAGATCAACTACTCCGCCTCCAAGAGCGGGCTCATCGGCATCGCCCGGTCGCTCACCCGCGAGCTCGGCGGCCGCGGGATCACGGCGAACGTCGTGGCCCCGGGCTTCATCGAGACCGACATGACCGCCGAGCTTCCGTCCGAGCAGCAGGAGGCCTACCTCAAGCAGATCCCCGCGGGCCGATTCGCGAGTCCGAGCGAGGTGGCGAAAGCCATCGCCTGGCTTGCGAGCGATGACGCCGGCTACATCTCCGGCGCCGTGATCCCGGTGGATGGCGGACTCGGGATGGGGCACTGAGCGCAGTCTTTGTCTGCGCGCCGCCGCCCCTCCGGCGCGCGTGGTCAGCGACCGCGCTGGTCGCTCGCTGACCACGAGGCGCGCTCTGTTCGTTAGCCTCGGAGCCCGAGCAGGGGGAGCACCTGCGTGAGGTCGCGCGCGTCGATGAGCACGCCAGCGAGATCGCGGACCGGGGCCTTGGCGTCGAAGCCGACGGCGAGGCCGGCGATCGCCATCATCGGAAGATCGTTCGCGCCGTCCCCGACCGCGACCGTGCGCGCCACCGGAATGTCGAACTCGGCGGCCCACTCGATCAGGGTGTCGGCCTTGGCCTGAGCGTCGATGATCCGGCCGGCGAGCCCACCCGTCAGCACCCCGTCGACCACCTCGAGCCGGTTGGCGCGCCAGCGGTCCAGTCCGAGCACCTCGGCGAGCGGGTCCAGCACCTCGTGGAATCCTCCCGAGACGACGCACGTGCGCCCCCCGGCCGCGCGCACGCCCGCGATGAGTTCCGTCACGCCCGAGGTGACCGTAATTGCCGAGCGCACCTCGTCGAACACCGAATCCGGCAGCCCCGCGAGCGTCGCCACTCGGGCGCGCAGGCTCTCCTCGAAGTCGAGTTCGCCATTCATTGCGCGGAAGGTGATCGTCTCGACGTCGGCGAGCGATCCCGCGTGATGGGCGAGGAGTTCGATCACCTCGTTCTCGATCAGGGTCGAGTCGACGTCGAGCAGCACGAGGAAACCGGCCATGCGGCAGGACCCTTCCTGGAAGGGGGTGGTCAGCTGACGACCACGCCCTTCCCGACGATCGTGATGCCGGAGTCCGTGACCGTGAAGCCGCGAGCACGGTCGGCCTCGTGGTCGACCCCGACCGACGCGCCGGCCTCGACCACGACTTCCTTGTCCAGAATAGCCTTGCGCACGACGGCGTTCGGCAGGATGCGCGCTCGCTCGAAGACCACGGAGTCGACCACCATCGCGCCGGACTCCACGGTGGTCCACGGCCCGAGCACGCTGCGCTCGATGTGGGCGCCGGACAGCAATGATCCGAGCGACACGATCGAGTCGATCATCGTGCCGAGGTAGCCGCGGGAGTCGCGCACGAACTTCGCCGGCGGAGAGTTGAGCTGCTGGCTGAAGATGGGCCATTCGCTGTTGTACAGGTTGAAGATCGGCAGGGCAGAGATGAGATCCTGGTGCGCCTCGTAGAACGACTCGATCGTTCCCACGTCGCGCCAGTAGAAGCGGTCGCGATCGGTGGAGCCGGGAACGTGGTTGCGATTGAGGTCGTAGACCCCGGCGAGGCCGCGGGAGACGAAGTCAGGCACGATGTCGCCGCCCATATCGTGGTTGGAATCGCTGCGCTCCCCGTCGCGGATGACGGCATCCATGAGCACGTCGACGTCGAACACGTAGTTGCCCATCGAGGCGAGCACCTCATCCGGGGAGTCGCTCAGGCCCACGGGCTTGGTGGGCTTCTCGTGGAACGCGGCGATGCGGGTCGGGTCCGAGGCCTCCGTCTCGATCACGCCGAACTGGTCGGCGAGGGCGATCGGCTGGCGGATCGCGGCGACCGTGAGCCCGAGGCCGGACTCGATGTGGGCGTCGATCATCTGGCTGAAGTCCATGCGGTAGACGTGGTCGGCACCGACCACGACGACGATGTCGGGCTTCTCATCGCGGATCAGGTTGAGGCTCTGCAGGATGGCGTCGGCCGACCCGCTGAACCACCGCTTGCCGAGGCGCTGCTGCGCGGGCACCGACGCGATGTAGGAGCCGAGCAGGCCCGACATCCGCCAGGTCTGGGAGACGTGACGGTCGAGGGAGTGCGACTTGTACTGGGTCAGCACGACCACCTGACGCAGACCCGAGTTGACGAGATTGCTCAGGGCGAAGTCGATCAGTCGGTAGTTGCCGCCGAAGGGGACTGCGGGCTTCGCGCGGTCCGCGGTGAGCGGCATGAGGCGCTTGCCCTCGCCTCCGGCGAGGACGATTCCGAAGATCTTCTTTGCGGGCATGGCACAAGAGTAGGGCAGCGCTTGCGCCCGCACGAGCGATGCCGTGCACTAGCGTCGGAACATGCGCGTTGACGTCATCAGTCGTGAGTATCCGCCGGAGGTCTACGGGGGTGCGGGGGTGCACGTCGCGGAGTTGGTGCGAGCGCTGCGCGACGATGTCGAGGTGCACGTGCGGTGCTTCGGGATGCCGCGCGACGAGGCCGGGGTGACCGCCTACCTCGTGCCGCCCGGGCTCACCGATGCCAATCCGGCGCTCGCGACGCTCGGCGTCGACCTCCAGATCGCGCAGGATGTGGTCGGGGCCGATCTCGTGCATTCGCACACCTGGTACGCGAACGCGGCGGGCCATCTCGCGGCCCTCCTCCACGGCATCCCGCACGTCGTCACCGCCCACAGCCTCGAGCCACTGCGACCGTGGAAGGCCGAACAGCTCGGCGGCGGCTATCGCGTCTCGAGCTGGATCGAGGAGCAGGCGTTTCTCGGCGCCTCCGCCATCATCGCCGTGAGCGAGGGGATGCGCCGTGACATCCTGCGCTCGTACCCGGGCCTCGACGAGTCCCGCGTCTCGGTGGTGCACAACGGCATCGACCTCACCCGCTGGACGAGCGTGGATGACGCCGACCTCGTGCGCGAACTCGGCATCGACCCCGATCGACCCTCGGTCGTGTTCGTCGGCCGGATCACGCGCCAGAAGGGTCTGCCTTACCTCCTGCGCGCCGCGCGCCTGCTGCCGCCCGACGTGCAGCTGGTGCTGTGCGCCGGCGCCCCGGACACCCCCGAGATCCTCGCCGAGGTGCAGGCCGGGGTCGCCGCTCTGCAGGAGGAGCGGTCGGGCGTCGTGTGGCTCGACCGTCTGCTCAGCCAGCACGAACTCTCCGCCGTGCTCACCTTCGCCACGACGTTCGTCTGCCCCTCGATCTACGAACCGCTCGGCATCGTCAACCTCGAGGCGATGGCGTGCTCGGCTCCGGTCGTCGGAACCGCGACCGGCGGCATCCCTGAGGTCGTCGACGACGGCGTGACAGGCCGGCTCGTGCCGATCGAGCAACTGCAGGACGGCACGGGAACCCCGGTGGATCCCGACCGTTTCGTCGCCGATCTTGCCGACGCCCTGATCGAGGTGGTGGCCGACCCGGCCGCGGCTCGTCGGATGGGGGCGGCCGGACGTCTGCGGGCCGAGCGGGACTTCAGCTGGACCACGATCGCGGCACGCACGACCGAGATCTACCGCAGCCTCGCCTAGGCTGGAGGGACCATGGCCAGCGTTCTCCAGTTCACCGATGTCTCCGTTGTTCGGGACGGCAAGCCCATCCTCGATTCCGTCACGTGGGAGGTCGACTCCGCGGAGCGCTGGGTGATCCTGGGGCCCAACGGTGCCGGAAAGACGA
>CALRJN020000023.1:0-35346 GCA_943367555.1 Synechococcus sp. UW140
CACGTCACAGGTGGACTTGCGTTCGATCGACGCAACTGGGGAGGGGGCTGCCTGCGCCCGGGTGACCTAGCCTAGGCGAACGCCTCCACGGGCGGGCACGCGCACACGAGGTTGCGGTCGCCCCACGCGTTGTCGACGCGACGCACCGGCGGCCAGTACTTGTGCTGGAGCAGGCTGCGCAACGGGTACACGGCGAGCTCGCGCGAGTAGGCGTGGGACCACTCCCCCTCGATCACCGAGCGGGCCGTGTGCGGGGCGTTGACGAGCGGGTTGTCGTCGGCCGGCCAGACGCCGGCAGCGACCGCATCCGCCTCCTCCTTGATCGCGATCATCGCGTCGATGAAGCGGTCGATCTCGCGGAGGTCCTCGCTCTCGGTCGGCTCGATCATGAGGGTGCCGGGCACCGGGAACGACATCGTCGGGGCGTGGAACCCGTAGTCGATGAGGCGCTTGGCGACGTCGTTGTTGTCGATGCCGGTCGCCTCCTTGAGCGGACGCAGGTCGAGTATGCACTCGTGCGCCACGAGCCCGTTCTCGCCCGAGTAGAGCAGCGGGTAGTAGTCGCGCAGCCGGGCCGCGACGTAGTTGGCGGCGAGCACGGCCGCGCCGGTCGCCTCCCGCAGGCCGTCGGCGCCCATCATGCGCACGTACGCCCAGGAGATGGGCAGGATGCTCGGGCTTCCGTAGGGGGCGGCGGAGATCACGGGGTGAGGTCTCGCCGGGCTCGACCCGCCCTCCGTCGCCGTGCCACGGTTCACGACATCCCGCTGCGCCATCGGATGCCCCGGCAGGAATGGCGCGAGGTGCGCCTTCGCCGCCACCGGTCCCACCCCCGGACCGCCGCCGCCGTGCGGGATGCAGAACGTCTTGTGCAGGTTGAGGTGCGACACGTCGCCGCCGAACTCGCCGAAGCGCGCGTAGCCGAGCACCGCGTTGAGGTTGGCGCCATCGACGTAGACCTGACCCCCGGCGGCGTGCACGGCGTCGCAGATCGCCCGTACGTCGTGCTCGTAGACGCCGTGCGTCGACGGGTAGGTGATCATGAGCGCCGAGAGCTCGTCGGCGTGCTCCGCGATCCTCGCGCGCAGGTCGTCGAGGTCGACGTTGCCGAGGTCGTCGCAGGCGACGACGACGACGCGCATCCCGGCGAGCACGGCGCTGGCCGCGTTCGTGCCGTGGGCGCTCGATGGGATGAGGCAGATGGTGCGGTGGGGGTCGCCGTTCGCGAGGTGGTAGCCGCGGATCGCGAGCAGGCCCGCGAGTTCGCCCTGGCTGCCCGCGTTGGGCTGGAGCGAGACGGAGTCGTAGCCGGTGACCTCGGCGAGCCAGTCCTGCAGCTGCGTGATGAGCTCGAGGTAGCCCTCCACGTCGGACTCCGGGGCGAACGGGTGCAGCCCGGCGAACTCGGGCCAGGTGACCGCTTCCATCTCGGTGGCGGCGTTGAGCTTCATCGTGCACGACCCGAGCGGGATCATCCCGCGGTCGAGGGCGTAGTCCTTGTCGGCGAGGTACTTGAGGTAGCGCATCATGCTCGTCTCGCTGCGGTGCGTGTTGAACACGGGGTGCGTGAGGAACTCGCTCGTGCGGGCGAGGGCATCCGGCCAGGACTGGCCATCGAGCGGGCCGTCGGTCGCGGCATCCAGTCCGAAGATCGCGTCGAGGTCGGCGTCGAGCGAGCCGTCGGCGCTCGTCTCGTCGAAGCTCACCGACACGGTGTCGGCGTCCACGAGGTGGAGCAGGATGTCGCGTTCGCGCGCCGCGGCGACGATCGCCTCCGCGCGCCCCGGCACGTTCACGGTGACCGTGTCGAAGTACTCCCCGTGCACGCCGACGCGGCGCGCGAACAGGCGCGCGCGGGTGTTCACCTGCTGGGCGATGCGGGTGAGCCCGCCGGGTCCGTGGTACACCGCGTACATCGACGCCATGACGGCGAGGAGCACCTGGGCGGTGCAGATGTTGGAGGTGGCCTTCTCGCGGCGGATGTGCTGCTCGCGGGCCTGAAGGGAGAGCCGGTAGGCGGGGTGGCCGTCGGCATCCTGGGACACGCCGACGAGGCGACCCGGCAGCTGACGCTCGAGGCCCGCGCGCACCGCCATGTAGCCGGCGTGCGGTCCGCCGAAGCCCATCGGAACGCCGAAGCGCTGAGTCGTGCCGACGGCGACATCGGCCCCGAGGTCGCCCGGCGACGCGAGCAGGGTGAGGGCGAGCAGGTCGGCCGCGACGATCGCGACGCCGTCCTGGGCCTGCACCGCGGCGATGGTCGCCCGCGGGTCGCGGATCGCGCCGGAAGCGCCGGGGTACTGGATGAGGGCGCCGAAGCACTCACCGACCGTCGGCGAAGTCTCGACGGGCTCGACCCGCGAGAGTTCGAACTCCACGAGCTCGATCCCGACGGCCTCCGCGCGGGTGCGCAGGAGCGCCTTCGTCTGGGGCAGGGCGTCAGCATCCACGAGGAAGACGTTCGAGGCGGAGCCCGAGGCGCGGCGCGCGAGGAGCATCGCCTCGACGACCGCGGTGCCCTCGTCGAGCATCGAGGCGTTGGCCGTCGCCATGCCCGTGAGGTCGGAGACCATCGTCTGGAAGTTGATGAGCGCCTCAAGGCGGCCCTGGCTGATCTCCGGCTGGTAGGGCGTGTAGGCCGTGTACCAGCTCGGGTTCTCGAGCACGTTGCGCTTGATCACCGCGGGGGTGATCGTGTCGTAGTAACCGAGGCCGATCATCGAGCGGCGCACGCGGTTGCGGCCCGCGAGGGCGCGCAGTTCAGCGAGGGCTTCTCGCTCCGTGGCGGCGGGCGGGATGATCGTCGGGAGGTCGCGGGCGAGCTGGATCGAGTCCGGCACGGCCGCCTCGACGAGCTCCTCCACCGTGGCGTAGCCGAGCAGGTCGAGCATCGTGGCCTGGGCGGCGGCATCCGTGCCGATGTGGCGGGTGGCGAAACGCTCCGTCATCAGGCGACCGTCAGGGCGATGTACTCGTCGAGGCTGAGCAGCGCGGGGAGGGCCTCGAACTCCACCTTGATGAGCCAGCCGGCGCCGAACGGGTCGGCGTTGACGAGCTCGGGGCTCGCGACGACGGCGTCGTTCGCCTCGACCACGGTGCCGTTCACCGGCGCGAAGAGCTCGCCGACCGACTTGGTCGACTCGATCTCACCGACGACGGTGCCCGAGGCGACGGTCGATCCGACCTTCGGGAGATCGACGAACACGATGTCGCCGAGCTTCTCCGCCGCGTAGTCGGTGATCCCGACCGTCGCGACGGAGCCCTCGACGAGCACCCACTCGTGCTCGGCGGTGTACTTCAGTTCGCTCTTCTCAACCATGGTTCTCTTCCTTCTTGTAGAACGGGAGGGGGACGACGGTGGCCGCGACGCGGCTCCCCCGCACATCGATGTCGAGAGCGGTTCCCACCGCGCTCACGTCAGGGTCGACGAACGCCATCGCGATCGGATGCCCGAGGGTGGGCGAGAGTGCGCCGCTCGTGATCACGCCGACCTCGCGGTCGCCGACGAAGACGGGGTAGTCGGCGCGGCCCGCGCGCTTACCCTCGGCGGTCAGGCCGACGAGCACGCGAGCGCCTTCAGCCGGGCCCGCCTCGATCGCGGCGCGGCCCACGAAGTCCGCCGTCTTGGTCTTGAGGGGCACGACCCGGCCGAGTCCGGCCTGCACCGGCAGGATGTCGCGGCCGAGCTCATGGCCGTACAGCGGCATCCCGGCCTCCAGCCGCAGGGTGTCGCGGGCCGCGAGTCCGCACTGCACGAGCCCGAGGGGCTCCCCCGCCGCAAGCAACGCGGTCCAGAGTGCGGTCGCGAGGGACACGGGAACGTAGAGCTCGAAGCCGTCCTCCCCGGTGTAGCCCGTGCGGGCGACGAGGATCTCGGCACCGGCGAACCGGGCGCCGAGGCACGCGTAGTACGGCAGCTCGTCGAGCGTGTGCCCGAGGCCGAGGTCGGGATCCTCCTCGAGCCCCTCGGTGGCG
Source organism: Synechococcus sp. UW140 (assembly GCA_943367555.1). Lineage (GTDB taxonomy): Bacteria > Actinomycetota > Actinomycetes > Actinomycetales > Microbacteriaceae > Rhodoglobus. The sequence goes on from CALRJN020000023.1 coordinate 3,976, forward strand.
GCGAGGATCGCGCGGGCCTTCGGGCCCTGCACGGCGATGAGGGCGATCGACTCGGTGTCGTCATCCACCTGCACGTCGAAGTCGCCGACACGGTCAGCCAGTGCGGAGACGACGACCTCGCGGTTGCCCGCGTTGGCGACGACGAGGTAGACGCCCGGGGCGGTGGCGTAGACGATGAGATCGTCAAGGATGCCGCCCGACTCCTCGAGGATCATCGTGTACTTCGCCTTCGAGAGAGCGAGAGCCGAGACATTGGCGGCGAGCGCGTAGTCGAGGAACACGGCGGCATCCGGGCCGGTGACGGTGATCTCGGCCATGTGCGAGATGTCGAAGATCCCCGCGGCGGTGCGCACGGCGTGATGTTCGGCGAGGTCCGAGCTGTAGCGCACCGGCATCATCCAGCCGGCGAAGTCGGTGAAGCTCGCGCCGGCATCCCGGTGCACGTCGTGGAGCGGACTGTGCTTCTCGGGTGCGGTGGAATCAGACACGGAGTTCTCCTGGCGGCTCGGCTTCAGTGGAACTCCCCCTCTGTCATGGTGCCTGAGAGTTTCGCGCAGCGGTGGTGCGCTTTCACCATCGGCGGCGCTGAAGAGACCAGCGCGCTTTCCAGAGTGGCCCTGTGCGATGCGGTACGTGTACCTGAGAGATTGGCGGGGAGGCTTGCTCCTTCGGTGCCCGGTGAAGGGCTCTCCCGCATCGTGATTGCGGCCCGATGTTCAGTTGTGGCGCCAGCCTAGCAACCCGAGGGCTGAGAGCGGGTCACGACCTCGCTGACGGACCCCAGCATTGTGCGAGGAGCGCATCAGCACAGCTCCAGATTCTCGACAGCTGGACTGAGCGATCCCGGTCCCCCGAGAAGGACGACTGCTTGAGCTCCGACGTCGAGGATGTCGAACGCGACGGCTGCCGGCAGGCATTCGGGTGTTGAGAGATAGAGCGGACCCCCGTACCATGCGGCAAGAGGTCCCCCGGTAAGCGCATCGGGGAACTTGTATCCGGTCGTCACGAAGGCGTAGTCGGAATTGGCGAAGAACTCCTGACTGATGAGCACGCCGACCTCGAACCGGTCCTGACCGGCAAAGCGCACCACATTGGCATCGCCGAGCAGAAGCTTCAGCGACGCTTCGATCCCTGGGCTCACGGAGCCCGTGCCTCCGGCGATGTAGATCCGTTGAATCCCGAGGTCCTCGATGAGGTCCTGAGTCGCGCTATCGATGGATGACGCCGTCCCGTCGACGAGGATCACCGGACCGTCCTGGGATGACGCGGCCGGACCAGCCGTGAGCGCATCCGGGAAGTTCGCCCCCGTCGCGATGATGGCCATCGTGGCGCCGGTCGTGCCGAAGGCATCGCGCACGATCGAGCGAGACGCCTCATACCGGTCCAGGCCCCCCGCCCTCACCAAATTCCCCGGTGGCCCCACCAAGAACCCCCTCAGTTGCTCGAACACCGCGGGAGACACCGATGCTGGGCCTCCAGCCACGACGATCCGACCCGGGTGAATTCGAGTGAGCTCGGCAGCGACCGCGGCGGGGATCGAGTTCGGTTCGACCAAGAGAACCACGCCGTACTGAAGCGAGGCCGCCGGCCCGGCCGAAAGAGCGTCGGGGAAGTTGTACCCGTTCGCGATGTACACGACCGGGCTCCCGACGGCTCCAAACAACAGCTCCTGTGACACGCTGACACCCACGTCGAAGCGATCCGCTCCATCGATCCGACTGATATCGAGGCTGCGATTGGAGAGTGTGACATCGCTGAGGTTGATGAATTGATTGGGGGTGACAACGACATCCGTGCGCTGGGCGAAGTACCGTGCATCGTCCCAGTACTCCGGATTGAGGCCGCCCGAGCGGAAGTAAAGCGCATAGGTTCCCGGGATCACCGCGGTAAAGCGAAAGCGAGGGAAACCGATCGCAGCCTGGGTCTTGTCGTAGAACTGGTACGAACCATCGGCGGCCCGGCGCAGGAGCGTGACCTCGGCGCCACTGGCCCCGGTCACCGCACCAAGCCCCTCGTCGAAGTAGTACACCGCCCCCGTGATGCTCCCGCCGATCAGGATCTCCCAGTCGATGGTGAGAACCTGGTCGCCGGCGAGAGTCAGTGGGGCTCCGTCGTTCCAGCACTCCGAGATGATGTTCGTCAAGAACCCGCCTTCGAGGCAGAGCGTGTAGTCGACTCCCGCAGTGACCGTCACGGCGAAGTTGTCGCGAGGAAATCCGCTCAACCCGTTGACGCACGCTCCGCCGGCTACCGGGCAGGCCTTGATGTATGCGTTCTCGAAGGAAGGAAAGGGAGCGCCACCGTCCTGGATGACGTGAATGTTGATGGTTGCGGTCGTCCCGGCGGCGGATGCTGCGGACACGCCGCTCGCGGAGATCGCTCCCGCCAGGGTCAGTGCGATCACTACGCTCGCGGTCAGTCTCTTCATGGGGTTCGGTCCTGTCGGGGGGTCGGACAGCGGGCGCCCCACCGTTCTCGAGGGAGAGATCGACGTGTCGAGCCGCAGAGGCTAAGGCGATTTAGCCTCACAGACATCGACAATGTCCAGTGGGGACGGCCCGACGTCGGTGCGGCGCGAACTCGTCGTCGCCCGTCGCTTTGCGAACACGACCTCGGGTGTGATCTTTCGCGATCGGTCGATCGGGTGAACGATTGACGGTAAGCGCAGACGGTGCTCCTCATCCGCCCCGCACGCGCCCCGGCATCCGCCTCGGCACGGGAATCGAAACCTGAGCAGGCTCTCATGATCGCCCACAGTCCCGGCATCTCCGTCTACGGGCTGGAGGTGCTGCAGAGCGTGATCTCCCAGGGCCTCGGCTCCGAACTCAGCCCCGCGAACGGCACGACCCTCGTCGTGGATGCGATGGGCATCGTCGCCGAGACCGGCGGCTCGCCGCAGTACTGGCCGGGCCGGCTCAGCGGAACGGTGAGCGGCATGGGGCTGCTCGGGTTTGTCGCCGATCGCTTCCACCTGCCCGTGGTCGATGCGCTCGAAGCGGCGCTCGCGGGCGAGCCGTCCAGCGTCCGGTGTCTGGGACTCATGTTCGATCACTCGACCCGGAGGATCACGTTGACCTTCACTCCCGTGCGGGATGGGTCCAGCGGCGAGGTGCTCGGAGCGATCATCCGAGCGCTCGAGGACCCGGTGCAGGACTGAGTTTTCCCGCCGGTCTGCGTGGTCAGGCCCCGGCGGCCACCGCGACGAGAGCCTCATTCCGCTTGAGGAATCCCGGCTTCCAGGGCGGGTCGTACCGAGCGAAGAAGACGTCACCGGTCGGCGAGATCCCGGCTCGGGCGAGTGCCGCCCGCAACTCCTGCGCGCGATCCTCGTACCGGTTCTCGTTGGAGCCGCCCGAGAATCGCAGGGCGGCGACCCGACCGGGCGGCACGACGCGGGTGCGCACCCGCCCGTCGGCCGGGGAGGGCACATCCGCGGCCGTCAGGGTGGCGGGGAGCACGAAGCTCACGACATGCTTCTGGGACGAGGTGGGCTGCTGGATGACGGGGGCCGTCATCGCGATGGACGCGCGTGCCGCATTGTCCCCGCTGATGTAGCGAAGCAAGGGGCGGAACCCGAGGTTTCCGGCGGTGAAGAAGTCGCCGGCGGCATCCACCTCGACGAGCACATGCTCGGGGTAATCGCGCAGTTCGATGCCGTCGACGGTGCGCACCACGGTGTAGGGCTGAATCTCGGTCATGACTCATCCTCTCCCGGATCATCGCGCGTGGACCCGGTCCCTCGGCATTCGGGTCGTCGGGCTTTAGGGCCGCCTGGGCGTCGTGCCGTCTGGCCATCGGGCTGTCGGGCCGTGCCCGTCCGGCCGTCGCGCCAATCGGCCCTAGCGTTGCGCGAAAGAAGAGAGTAGGACAGCATTTAACGCGATCGCTGGGGGGCGAGATGACGATTCAAACCGAGCAAGAACCAGTCAGAACGGCTCGACGAGTGGGGCTCGAGTCGCCTGGCATCATCGCCGCGTTCGCGATCGGTGAGACGACCGCGCAACTCGAGCACGACCGACCGACCGACGAGCTCCTGGCGTGCGCGCTCGACCGGGTCTCCCTGCGCGTCACCGATGAGGAGTACGCCTACGTCGATCGACGGGGACATCTGATCCTCCAGCTGTCGACCCGCAACTCGATCCGGGCGCGACGGCGGGTGCACGGGCTCATCCGAGCGCTCGTCAGCACCCCGCTCACCGACGATCCGAACCTCCACGTGGATGTCGGGTCCGCCTGGACACGTCTCTCCGGCGAGCTCTTCACGGATGCGTCCCGCATGAAGGAGGTCTCGGATCAGGCCGAGCAGTCGCTCCAGTACCGGGATCTTGTGCTGCGTCGCGCGTCGGGTCGCACGCGGCCGCGCCCGAGTCCGGCCGTGCTGCCGCTACTGGTCGTGCTGACGATGATCATCAGCCTCGGCATCCCCTTCGGTGTTCTCGTCACGACCTATCAGAACGGGACCGACATCTCGGGGTGGGTCTATCTGGGGCTCGTCGTCGTGCTGCTCGTGATGTCCCTGACTCAGATCGCCGAAGGGCTGAGTGCCTTGCGGCGCGTGCCGCTGCCGCCCGTGCCCGAGACCGCCCCACCACCGGCCACCGCGATCATCGCCGCCTACCTGCCGAACGAGGCCGCGACGATCACCGAGACCGTCCTGTCGGTTCTCAGCCAGGACTACCCGGGGCCATTCCAGGTGATCCTCGCCTACAACACTCCGTCACGATTGCCGATCGAGGACGAACTCGAGACCCTCGCACGAATGGATCCGCGACTCGAACTGCTGCGTGTCGAATTCAGCCGATCGAAGGCGGACAACGTGAACGCCGCGCTTGCGCTCGTGCGGGGCGAGTTCATCGGGATCTTCGACGCCGACCACCACCCCATGGCGGGAGCTTTCCGTCGGGCGTGGCGATGGTTCGACACCGGGGTCGACGTCGTGCAGGGTCACTGTGTCGTGCGCAACGGCGAGGAGTCGGGTATCGCGCGTCTTGTCGCCGTGGAGTTCGAGGTGATCTACGCCGTGAGCCACCCGGGACGGCAGCGTCTGCACCTGTTCGGGATCTTCGGAGGCTCCAACGGCTACTGGCGCACGAGCACTCTGCGCGAGACCCGGCTTCGCAGCCAGTTTCTGACGGAGGACATCGATTCGTCGATCCGGGCGGTGCGAGGCGGGGCGCAGATCGTCAACGATCCCGGTCTCGTGAGCCGCGAACTTGCGCCCGAGACGTTCAAGGCCCTGTGGAAGCAGCGGATGCGGTGGGCTCAGGGCTGGTTCGAGGTGAGCCTGCGCCACGGCCACTCCGCCGTCTCGAACAGCCGCCTGGGCCTGCGGCAACGCTACGGGCTGTGGATGCTGCTGGGCTGGCGCGAGCTTTTCCCGTGGATCGCGTCGTTGATGTGGCCGACACTCGCCTTCTTCATCTGGCGGGACTCGGGGCTCAACCTTGCGAACGCGCCGGCGATCTTCTGGCTCACGACCGCCTTCACCCTGTCGACCGGCCCGATCCTCATTCTGTTCGCGCATCGGCTCGGTGACCCCGAGATCCGTAAGCACACCGCGTGGTGGTGGCAGTACGCCGCGGCGTCGGTGATCATCTACGCCGAGTTGAAGAACGTCATCGTGCGGGTGGCGCAGATTCGGCATGTGCTCGGGATGGACGAGTGGGTCGTCACCCCGAGAGGCCGCGTCGAGCGCGCGGAGGGGCGTCAGGCCTCGTCGACCGACTGACCGGGCTCGTCGGAGTCACCCCAGTTGGCGCGCAGGGTCTCCTCTGCAGCGAGGGTGAGTTCGATGATTCCGTCGAGGAGAGCGGCGAGCGACTCGGAGCGCAGAAGTGCGAGCTGGTCGAGTTCGCTCAGAGGCGAGATCGCGGCGAGCTGCCACACGGCGGCGATGGGATCGTCGTCGAGTTCGACGGCGGCCGACCACTGCTGGTCGACGAATTCGCTCGCGAGCGCGAGGGTGCGCCGAACGACCGCCTCGGCCCGCTCGCGTCGGGCTGCGAGCGTGTCATCCCACACCAGATCGGGGAGCACGCGAACGCGCGCGAGCGGGTACGGGTCCTCATCGAGCCACTCCTCCACCTCGATACGACGGTCGCCTTCGGCGACGAGCACGACGAACTGCTCGGCGGCATCCATCTGGGTGATCTGGGCGATCGTGCCGACGGAGAAGCGCCGCTCGCCCCCGCCGACCTCCTGCCCGCGCTCGATGAGGGTGATGCCGAACTCGCTCGGTTCGTCCTGAAGGATCTGCGCGAGCATCACGAGATACCGTTCCTCGAACACCCGCAGAAGCACGGGCATGTGGGGGAACAGCACGGAACCGAGGGGAAACATGGCGAGCGTGGTCACACCCCCCAGCGAACCATGCCCGGGTGCGCATGGCCAGCGGCTATCGTCTTCAAGCATGAGCAGTTCGCGGGTGCACTCGCCCCAAGCGCCGTCGGCCGTGGTGGCGATTCGTCCCACACGATTCCGGGTGAACCCCGAGACCGCCGCCGACAATGCGTTCCAGTCGACGACCCCTGATGCCGTGGGCGCCGATCTCGCCGCCCGCGCGTTCGACGAAGTGACGGTCGTGGCCGAAACGCTGACCCGGCACGGGGTGACCGTGCACCTTTTCGACGACGAGGGCGACACGACGCCGGACTCCGTCTTTCCCAACAACTGGTTCTCGACCCATGCGGGCGGACATATCGCGCTGTATCCGATGTTCTCGCCGAACCGGCGGCTGGAGCGCCGGCCCGACGTGATCGAGTTGCTCAAGCGCGAGTACCGCGTGCAGGACGTCATCGACTATTCGGGTCTGGAGCATGACGGTCTCTTTCTCGAGGGCACGGGGGCGATGGTTCTCGACCACCTCGACCGGGTCGCCTACGTGTGCACGTCGAACCGGGCGGACCCCGTGGCGCTCGAGCGGTTCGCCACCCACTTCAACTTCGAGCCGATGGCGTTCGCCGCACGCGACGAGAACGGGGTGGCGGTCTATCACACGAACGTCTTGATGTGCCTCGGCACCGACTTCGCGCTTGCGGGCTTCGACCACATCGTCGACGCGGCTCGACGCCGCGAGGTGCAGGATCGGCTGCGCGAATCCGGGAGGGAGCTGATCCACCTCGATCCGGCTCAGGTGCGGGAGTTCGCGGGGAACGCGATCGAGCTCACCGGCACTGGTGGGCGCATGCTGGCGCTGTCGGAGCGGGCTCAGGCGTCGTTGCGAGCCGAGCAGATCGCGGTCATCGAGCGCACGGCCGAGCTCGTCGCTCTGCCGGTCCCGACGATCGAGCTCGCGGGCGGGTCGGTGCGGTGCATGCTCGCGGGGATCCATCTGAGTCGCCGCGCGGCCTGAACTTTCGCACCGGTGACGTCGGGTATCGTCGTACGGTGGCCAGAAGACGAGGACGACACGCGGCCGAGCGTCCGTCCCGTCGGGGACTGGGAATCACGCTCGGAATCGTCGGCGCGCTCGCACTCGGCGGGCTCGTGCTCGGGGTCACCGCTCCGCTCGCGACGGCCGGACCCGCTGCTGCTCCCACGCCCGCCGCGACGGCGCAGTACGACCTCAATGGATTCGCGACCGGGCCCGAGAAGACGGGGACGGCGACGACCGCGACGACCGAGATCCGCTACGTCGGGTCGCCGTTGGCGTCGGACGACCCGTTGGTCGGTGTCACGTCGGCAGTGCAGTGCCCGGACGGCACGATCGCGCAGTCGACGGATGCGAACGGCAACGAGAGCGATTGCCAGCCGATCACCTCGACTCCCGACACGGGTGCGGGCACGGGCACGGGCACAGCTCCGTAGGACGACCCGACAGGGGTCCCGTCTGATCCGGCTGGGTGCCGCGGCGCCGCCGCGTCCCGGTGTGCTGCTGGCCCGGTGCCGAAGCGCCGCGCCCGATCTGCTGCGGCTCGGTGCCGAAGGGCCGCTGCGCGCCGTAGTCTCGGGCCATGAGCATCCCGATGTCGGAGCCCCAGCCGCCCGTAAGCCCGTTGCCGCGCTCGGTCCCGCGTCTGATCGCGCGGATACTGCTGGGGTCTGCGCTCGTGTTCGCAGGACTGGGCCACCTCTTCTTCGCTCGGATGGCGTTCCAGGCCCAGGTGCCCACCTGGCTGCCGTTCGACCCGGACTTCGTGGTGGTCGCCTCCGGGGTCGTCGAGGTGCTGCTCGGAGCCGCCCTCGTGGTGCTGCCCCGGTGGCGCGTGCCGCTCGGGTGGATTGCGGCGGCGTTCTTCGTGGCCGTGTTTCCCGGCAACATCTCCCAGTTCGTCACGGGGACTGATTCGTTCGGCCTCAACGACGACGTGAGCCGCTTCATCCGGTTGCTGTTCCAGCCGCTGCTGGTGGTGTGGGCGCTGTGGTGCACGGCCGCGTGGGCGTGGGCCCGTGCGCGCTGGCCCAGCTGACCGGCCTCTACCCGAATGCGCCGAGGATCGCGCCGGCTACCGTGAGGCCGACCGTGTCCTGCGCGACCTCGAGGATCCAGGCCCGCAGACCCTGGCCGCCGAAGAGCCGGTGGGAGAGCGACCCCGCGGCGGTGATCCCGACGCCGAGCAGGAGGCCGATGAGGGCGCCGCCCAACGGTCCGACCGGGCCGGAGCCCGCGGCGATGAGATGGATGACGATCGCGAGCGCGATCACCTGAACGAGGCCGCCGAGCGCGGTGAGTCCGAAGACGAGCGCTGTGCCGTGGGCGTTGGGCGATTTCTGGGGATCGGTGCCGAGCGCCTTCACCCAGACCGGGTAGAAGGTCTTTGGTCCGAACCAGATCGCGCCGATCACGAAGAAGGCGACGAAGCCGATGAGGATGGCCAGCCAGTTGAGCTCGAGGAGATTCATGCGGTGAGCCTAGCGATCACCGGCGACCCGCTGCATCCGCTCGAGCGCGGGGCTGCGTCGACGGAGCGGTCGCGGGGTTTGCCGGGGATCAATGTCGGCGGGAGGGATGAGGGCGTAGTCCGCCCCGGTGCGAACGATGCGCCACTTGTTGTTGTGAAGCAGCAGGTGATGGTGTTTGCAGAGCAGCACGCCGTCGGCCGTGTCGGTTCGGCCCTGATCTCGAAACCACTCATTGATGTGGTGAGCCTCGCACCAGGAGGGTGGCCGTTCACATCCCGTCCAGATGCAGCCTCCGTCGCGGGCGGCGATCGCGATGCGCTGCCGTCGGGTGAAGAGCCGGAACTCCCGCCCGAGGTTGAGCACGTCACCGTCTCCGAACAGGATCGGCACCACCCCCGACTCGCACACCACCCGCTGGGCGGTCGCGATGCTCACCGGCTCGGTCTGGCCTTCGAAGTAGGCGGCGCCGGTGCCCGACTCGAGGTCCGCGAGGCTCACGAGCAACTGCGCGGCGGGGCGACGCGCCCCGATGAAGGCGGTCACGTCGGCGTGGGTGCCAAGGCGCAGCAGCTCGACGAGGGTGTCGAGGGCGATCTGCTCCGTGGTGCGGGGGTCGTTCTGGAGGGCGTCGGCGCGGGCGACGAGGGTCTCGTCGACGAAACGGGGGCCGCCGAGGCGCGGCGAGGTGGCGGCATCCACGATCGCCCGCACCTGCGCGGCGTTCTCGGGATCAAGGAGGGCGACCATGCGCGTCATCCCGTCGGGGAGACGGGTGAGAGTGAGCGACCGCTTCTGGCGCAGCGCCTCCTCGCGCTCGGCGACGCGTTCCACATCGAGGGCCGTTCGCACGGCGCGGGCCCGGACCGCGAGCTGTTCGAGAGTGAGATCGCGGGCCTCCCGAACGAGCTGCACGGCCGCTTTCGCGAGCAGCGCTGCGGGCACCTCCTCGGTCGGCGTGCCGAGCCCCGTGCGGATGGCGTCGGCCGCGTCGAGCGTGAGGGCGCCCGCGGTGACGGCCGCCGCGACATCCACCAGCCACGGCTCGGCCGAGGGCGCATCGGTCGCGAGGTCGGCCATGAGGGTGCCGACGCGAACCTGGGTGCGGGCATCCCGAGCGGACACGCCCGTGAGGGTCTGGATGAGCATCTCGGGCGTGCGCGCCCCGAGTCGTTGGGCGAGACCGTCGTGCCCGAGTTCGGGGCGGGAGCGCTGCGCGAGCTCGCCCGAGATGACGGCGTCCGCAGCATCCACCCGCCGACGGATCTCGGCGAGCAGCACCTTCTCGGCGAGCAGCTCGTCATCGGTGAGACCGGTGACGGCCGGGGGCACGAAGGCGACCGACGTGTCCGCGAGGGCGGAGAACGGGGTCGGCGAGGTCATGGAACTATTGTCTCAACCTTCGAACACATGTTCTAGTGGTTGGGCGAGATCCGTGGATAACTCGTCGGCCGAGAGAGTGTTGTGGAGAGCTACACCGTGCCTGCGCGCGCTTCCGCAATCGCCGACCGCAGGCCGACGACATCCGCGACGTCATAGAACGCGACGGCTGGACCCCCACCCCGATTGAAGAAGTCGAGCCCCGAGTTCTCATACATCGCGATCCACTGGCTGTTGAGTCCCCTCGCCCGTTGGCCCACCGTCACCGACAGATGGCGTCCGTCCCGGCTCAACGCGGAGGACACCGACTGCCGGGCCACGGAGGCGTCGTTGACGCGCGTGCCGGCAACGGCGATGAACCTCCGGGTCGTGACGCCATAGCGGGTGCGGTGCTTCATCGCTGCCTTGATGCCGAACCGCCCGACCGTGAAGACCAGCCCGATCGCGACGAACATCGCTCCCCAGAGCATGAAGAACACCGGTGCGCCTCTTGTGACGGCATTGACTGTCCAGAAGATCGCGAAACCGCACCACAGCACTGAGAACGGAATCAGGAACAGGTCGTATCCCGTGAAGACCTTCGCGACATCCGGTCTTCCCGCCCAGAGGAGGTGCTCGCCCGGGAGGAGGTGGCTCTCGATCGCTGCGCAATCTGCCAAGGCATCCATCGTCACCAGACGATCCACGGGACGAGGGCAGGGGTCAACGTGAGCACCCGATCAGACTAGAGCCTTCGTCATCACCGCCACGGCGAGGGCCGCTCCTCGTTGCGCTGCGAGTCCGTCGGGAACTCGGGCAGCAGCTCCCCGCCGGCCCGGATGCACATCCACCGCAACCCGTCCGCGCTGTCCGGCAGGCACCGCCAGGTGCGCCACACGCCCTGCCCGACGCGGATGACGGTGCCCGGCCCGACATCCACGACCTCGCCATCGAGGCCCATCTGGCCGCGCCCTGCGAGGAACACGTACAACTCGTCGATGTGGGAGTGCGTGTGCCAGTAGCCCGCCTCCTCCCCCGGCTCGAAGGAGTTGGTCGTCAGCCCGATGTACTGCATCGCGAGGTCGTGGTCGACGACGCGGCGCCCGTCGCGGGAGGTCGTCGGGCGGAACCCGCCGTAGTGCTGGCGCCACTCGTCGAGCGCGCCGATCTCGAGGATCTGGTAGTCGGTCATGGGGTCAGAGTAGCGACCTCGTACCGCCAGCACACGCGATGGCACGACCCCGGCCATACGCTGGCTCCGTGACTGATGCCCCCATTCCGTCGACGGATGCTCCGCCGCGCCTGTTCGTCTACGGCACCCTTGCGCCCGGACGTCCGAACGCGCACGTGCTCGCCGAGCTCGGGGCAACCTGGACTCCGGCTGTCGTGCACGGACACCTCGTGGCCGAAGGGTGGGGAGCCGAGGCGGGCTACCCCGGCATCCTGCTCGACGATTCCGCGCCCGGCGTCGACGGCCTCCTCTGCGAGAGCGCCGACCTGCCGGAGCACTGGGACCGCCTCGACGACTTCGAAGGCCCGGGCTACGAACGCGTGCTCGTGACCGCGCACCTCGCCGACGGCCTCACGGTGCCGGCGTTCGTCTATACGATTCGGCCGAGCTCGCTGGGGTGAAGTCCGGAGCTCTGATCTACGGCACGAAAGACAGGGACATCTCGGCGGCCGCCTCTCGGAGTCGACGATCCCGAGTCCACAGTCGCGCTTCGGGCGTGAGGATGACGGATGCCAGCAGACTCGCATCGATGAGGTTGAGGCCACGACCGTAGAGGCGACGCAGTTCGATGAACGACAGCACTTCATCGTCCGCAGCGGTAACAGCCGAAGGAAGGTCTTCGAGCGCCTGGAGCATCTCGGCACGGTTCTTGACGGAGCCGATCGAGAGTTCACCGATGACCATGGGATGGGTGAGGACATCCCCCACCTCAAGGAGCCGGCCCAAGTCCGCGTCCGACCGGTGGAGGTGATCGACCCACACTGACGTGTCGACAAGGATCACTGTCGGTCGGACCGATCCCGTGGTGAGACCGCAGCGGCAGGGTCCGACCCGCCCAGAGCCACGAGCCGGCGAGCACTCTCCCGCTCGACGAGTGCCTCCAGCCCGAGCCGGAACAGGACCGACGCCTCCGTTCGCCCCGTGAGCTGGGCTGCACGTGCGACAAGTTCGTCATTGACCGTGACTGTGGTTCTTACACGACCTCCGCATCAAGAATAGCATCATTGATGCGGATGCGACGGAGCCGTGGCATCCCGATCCGACCGTTCGCCTAGTCTTTCTCCATGTTCCTTCGACGCCTCATTGCGCGCACGTTCTGGGCCTTCAGTTCGTGGCGGATGGTGTCGGAGCCGGCGCCCGCCCGACCGACCGTGCTGATCGGCGCACCGCACACCTCCAACTGGGACTTCGTATTCATGCTGGCGATCTCGTGGCGGCTCGACATGCGCATCCGCTGGCTGGGCAAGAACGGCCTCTTCAAGGGATGGCGCGGCCCGATCATGCGCGGCCTCGGCGGCATCGCGGTCGATCGGGATGCGCCGAGCGCCGTGGTCTCAGAGGTGCTGAAGCGCATCGAGTCGGGCGACGTGTTCGGCCTCGTCGTCACCCCGGACGGCACGCGCACTGGCCACACCCACTGGAAGTCGGGCTTCTACCGCATCGCGCGCGAAGCCAGCCTGCCCGTCACCCTGGGCTACGTCGACCGCACGACGAAGACCACCGGACTCGGCCCGACCATCGAGCTCACCGGCGACATCTCGAGCGACATGGACCGCATCCGCGCGTTCTACGCCGACAAGGCGGGCTACACGCCCGAGCACCGGATCGAGCCGCGGCTGCGCGAGGAGGTCACGAGCTGACCCAAGCCACAATTCGCGCACGGTTCACCCCTTGTTCGCCACAGGTGCGCGACATCCGTGATTCATTCGAGGCATGGACATCATCAAGATTGAGAAGAAGCAGGTCTTGAGCCGGGAAGAGGCCGCTCAGCAGCTCCGCGACATTGCGGACGAGCTGGCGTCTGGCAACGGCATCCAGATGGAGCGGGACGGCCTGCGGGTCACCGTCAAGGTTCCCGACGAGGTCACCCTCGAGATCGAGGTCGAGATCGAGCAGGACGAACGAGAGTTCGAGATCACCCTCTCCTGGTAGGCGCCGCCCGTGGCTTGTTGGGGCCGTGCGCGGACTGACGCACCGAGACCCACTACGAGCTGAGCAAACGCGCCCACTCAGGCGAGGTCTTCGAAGCTGACGCCTCCCGGAACCCAGACCATCCATGACTGGTCGTCGAAGCCCCTGAGCTCAGCGATCTCAAGGTAGATCTCCTCCCGTGCAGGGTGGATGACGACCGTCCCTGTGTCGAGCTCGATTCGAAGTCCCGCTCCTGTCGACTCAGTTGTCGACAGCACCTCACCCGGCGTGAGCTTGCGCAGGACGTCCGCGTACTCGAGATCCGGCTCGCGCCACGCTCGCCCGTCTCGCTCGATGACGGGCCACACGTAACAGTTGAGGATGACAGGTCCAGAAGAAGCCGATTCGCGATCGAACTTCAGCTGGACATAGTCGTTGAGGACAAACTCGACCGAGTACATGCGAACGCCGACGAGCCGACGTAGCAGACTCACACGTTGAACCGGAACTCGACCACGTCCCCGTCCTGCATGACGTAGTCCTTCCCCTCGATGCGCGCCTTCCCCTTCGCGCGTGCCTCGGCGATCGACCCCGTCGCGACGAGGTCGTCGAAGCCGACGATCTCGGCCTTGATGAAGCCCTTCTCGAAGTCGGTGTGGATCACGCCGGCCGCCTGGGGGGCCTTCCAGCCCTTGCCGATGGTCCAGGCGCGCGACTCCTTGGGGCCGGCGGTGAGGTAGGTCTGGAGGCCGAGGGTGTCGAAGCCGATGCGGGCGAGCTGGTCGAGGCCGCTCTCGGTCTGGCCGGTGGAGGCGAGCAGTTCGGCGGCGTCCACGGAGTCGAGGTCGATGAGCTCCGACTCGAGCTTGGCGTCGAGGAAGACGGCCTGGGCCGGCTCGACGAGGGCGGCGAGGGCGCGCTTGGCCGCGTCATCCATGAGGATCGCCTCGTCCACGTTGAAGACGTAGATGAACGGCTTGGCGGTCAGCAGCCCGAGTTCGCGGATCGGCTCGAGGTCGAGACCGGACGCCGACAGCGGCGTTCCAGCATCCAACGCCTTCTGGGCGGCGAGCGCCGTCTCGAGCACGACCGGCTCGATGCGCTTGGTGCGCAGATCTTTCTCGTAGCGCTCGATCGCCTTGCCCAGCGTCTGCAGGTCGGCGAGGATCAGCTCGGTGTTGATCGTCTCCATGTCGGATGCCGCATCCACCCGCCCGTCGACGTGCACGACATCCGGGTCGCTGAAGCCGCGGATGACCTGCGCGATCGCGTCGGCCTCGCGGATGTTGGCGAGGAACTTGTTGCCCAAGCCCTCCCCCACGCTCGCGCCCTTGACGATGCCCGCGATGTCGACGAACGACACGGGGGCCGGCAGGATGCGCTCGCTGCCGAAGATCTCGGCGAGCTTGATGAGGCGCCAGTCGGGCAGGTTCACGACCCCGACGTTGGGCTCGATCGTCGCGAACGGGTAGTTCGCCGCGAGCACGGTGTTGCGGGTGAGCGCGTTGAACAGGGTGGACTTGCCGACATTGGGCAGTCCGACGATCGCGATAGTGAGAGCCACGATCCCCCAGCGTACCCGGGGCCGCGGGCTACGATCGGAGCACCCCCGCCGCTGCCGCCGAAGGAGACGGATGCCCGAGCCCGCTGGCTTCACCGCCGCCCCCGATGGCCGCCTCGATCTCGCCGGCTGGCGCGACGCCACGGTGCGCGTGCTGCGCCCGTTCAGCTGGGATGCCAAGTACCGCGGCCTCGCGATCGAGACTCTGCCGCTCGACCGGCCGCGCGTGCTCGTGTCCGGTCCGTATGCCGCGGCCGACGCCGCCGCGCTCAACGCGGGCGTCGAGTTCGACTTCCCCGCCGACGACGGCAGCGACATGGCCTGGTACCGCGCGGTCGGCGAGCCCGCGACCGCCGCCGACCGGTTTCAGGATGCCGCCGGCTGGTGCACGATCGAAGCGATCACGGATGCCGGGCCGGTCGCCCTCGCTCTCGCCCTCCGCGACAGTTCGACCGTGCATCTCTCCATCGAGCCCGGAATCGGCGTGCAGGCCGAGCACGCGTCCGGCGGCGCCGCGACCCTCCTCTCGCGCTCCGGCCCCGGCACCCACGAGACTGCCGAGGCCTGGCTGCGCGACCTCATCCTGGCGACGATGCCCGAGGACCGGCTCGGCGCCCCGCCCCTGATGGCGGACACGTGGGGATTCGAGACCGACATCGACCCGGCCCGCATCGGCGAGTTCTTCGACGCCGCCGCCGACCTCGGGGTCGAGGTCGTCACGATCGACAAGGGGTGGGAGGCGCACGTCGGCGACTGGGTCGCGAACGCGGACTATGTCGGAGGGGTGGCCGCGCTCGCTCAGAAGGCCCACGACCGTGGACTGCGCCTCGGGCTCTGGGTGGCGGCCGGCAACGCCGACCCGGAGTCGAGCGTGGCGCACGAGCATCCCGAGTGGCTGGCGACCTGGCGCGGCAAGCGCCTACTGCTCTCGCATCGCACGAACCTCGTGTGCCTGGGCCACGAGCCGGCGGCCGCGGCGGTGCTCGCCCACCTCGACACGCTCGTGCGCGACGGAATGGACTGGCTGCTGCACGACTTCGAGACGATCGCCCGATGCGACTCCGACGAGCACACGCACGACCCCGGAGCCGGGGAGCGAGCGGCAGCGGCAGGCTGGTACAGCATCCTCGCCGAGCTGCGGCGGCGGCATCCTGCGCTCATCATCGAGAACTGCTGGAACGGCGGCCGACCCCTCGACCTCGGGATGATCGCCCACCACGACACCACGATCGGCGACGACTGGTGCCGCTCGGCGACGAACCTCACCGCCAAGCTCGGGCTCGGGCGCTACCTGCCGTCGAGCTGGGGCACCGCCTACATGGGCGATGAGGACATCCCGGTGCGCAGCAGGCTCGCGCCCTACCTCGTGGGCGGCCCGTGGATTCTCATGGGCGACATCGCCGGGTGGGATGCCGAGCACCGCGCTCTCGTGCGCCGCGGCCTCGAAGTCGCCCGGGAGTGGCGCACGGCCGATCGCACCGCGCGGGTGGTCGAGCCCGATACGGATGCCCCGCTCGCCGGACTCGCGATGACCCCGCGCCCCGACGGGAGCGTGCTCGCCACATTCGTCGTGACCCCGGACGATGTCGGACGCGAGGTGCGCTGGCGGTGCGGCCCCGGGGTGCTCTGCGACGAGTGGACCGGCGCGCGTCGCGAGGTGAACGCCGCCGAGGCGGCGGACGGGGTGCTGCTCGACACGAGTGTGGCCACGGGGTTGGCGCTGAGCATCCACCCGGCCTGATCGGCGCAGACTCGATCGTCGCGGCCGCGGCGTGCCCACCCGACGAAGTCGGGGGCCGGTGCGACCATCGGATCGTGCCCCTGGATTTCACCGCGATCGACTTCGAGACCGCCAACAACTCGGCGGCGAGCGCGTGCTCCGTGGGCCTCGTCAAGGTGCGGGACGGCCGGGTCGTCGACCAGGCATCGTGGCTCATCAAGCCGCCGCTCGGCCACGACGCGTTCCTCGAGTGGAACGTGCGCATCCACGGGATCATGGCGGTGGATGTTGCGGACGCCCTGCTCTGGAGCGAGCAGCTGCCCGACCTCACCGCCTTCGCCGAGAACGACGTGCTCGTGGCGCACAACGCCGGATTCGACATGGGGGTCATCGCGGCCGCGTGCACCGCGTCGTTCGTGCCGACCCCCGAGTTCGACTACCTCTGCAGTCTCCAGGTCGCCCGCCGCACGTACCACCTCGACAGCTACAAGCTGCCGTCCGCGGCGATGGCGGCCGGGTTCGAGGACTTCCAGCACCACGACGCCCTCGCCGACTCGCAGGCGTGCGCCGCGATCATCGTGCACGCCGCGCAGCGCCACGGCGCCACGGACATGGCCGAGCTTGCCGAGGCGACGGGTGCGCGGATGAAGCGATTGGCTCCAGCCCTCGCGGGCTGACGCGATTAACCGTTCTGCGGGAACCCCAGGTTGATGCCGCCGTGGCTCGGGTCGAGCCAGCGTGACGTGATGGCCTTTTCGCGCGTAAAGAAGTGCACGGCCTGCGGGCCGTAGGCCTTGGTGTCGCCGAACAGCGAGTTCTTCCAACCGCCGAAGGAGTAGTAGCCGACCGGCACAGGGATCGGCACGTTGATGCCGACCATGCCCACGGTCACCTCGCGCTGGAAGCGGCGGGCCGCCCCGCCGTCGTTGGTGAAGATCGCGGTGCCGTTGCCGTACTGGCTCGCGTTGATCAGGGCGACGCCCTCGTCGTAGGTCTTCACCCGCACGACCGACAGCACGGGGCCGAAGATCTCGTGGGTGTACACGTCGGAGCTGATCGGCACCTGGTCGATCAGGGTGGGGCCGAGCCAGAAGCCGTCGGCACCGCCATCCGCCTTCACGCCGCGGCCGTCGACGACGACGGTGGCGCCATCGGCGATCGCCACGTCGATGTAGCCGGCGACCTTGTCGCGGTGCTCCTTGGTGATGAGCGGACCCATGTCGCAGCCGCGCGTGCCATCGCCGACGGTGAGGCCGGACATCCGCTCGGTGATCTTCGCGATCAGCTCGTCGGCGACGGGCTCGACCGCGACCACGACCGAGATCGCCATGCAGCGCTCGCCGGCCGAGCCGAAGCCCGCGTTGACGGCGGAGTCCGCCACGAGGTCGAGGTCGGCATCCGGGAGCACGAGCATGTGGTTCTTGGCCCCGCCGAGCGCCTGGACGCGCTTGCCGTTCGAGGCCGCGGTCTCGTAGATGTACTTGGCGATCGGGGTGGACCCGACGAACGAGATGGACTGCACGTCGTCGTGGGTGAGGAGGGCATCCACGGATTCCTTGTCGCCGTGCACGACATTGAACACGCCGTCCGGCAGGCCGGCCTCCTTGAGAAGGTGGGCCATCCAGATCGCCGCCGACGGATCCTTCTCGCTGGGCTTGAGGATGACCGTGTTGCCCGCCGCGATCGCGATGGGGAAGAACCACAGCGGCACCATGGCCGGGAAGTTGAACGGACTGATGATGCCCACCACGCCGAGCGGCTGGCGCACCGAGTACACGTCGACGCCGGTGGAGACGTTCTCCGAGTACTCGCCCTTGAGCAGGTGGGGGATGGATGTCGCGAACTCCACGACCTCGAGCCCGCGGGCCACCTCGCCGAGCGCGTCGCTCGTCACCTTGCCGTGCTCGTTCGTGAGGATCGCGGCGACCTCGCCCTTGCGCGCGTTGAGCAGCTCGCGGAAAGTGAACAGAACGCCCTGGCGCTTGGCGAGCGAGGCGTCGGCCCACGCGGGGAAGGCGGCCTTCGCGGCCTGCACCGCGACGTCCACATCGGCGGTGGAGGCGAGGCGCACCTCGCGCGAGACGGACCCCTCGGCGGGGTTGTAGACGGGCGCCGTGCGGGTCGACTCGCCGGCGAACGGCGCGCCGGAAACCCAGTGATCGAGGATGTCCATGCCTTCACTCTAACCGTGGACATTTCGGGAACATTATGGCGGCGAGGCCACCGGGCAATGTCCGCGCCCGGTGCGACACTGGGGCCATGGATCCCATCCTCGCCCTGCTTCTCGGCCTCGCGGCCGGCGTCATCCTCGGTGCCGTCATCGGTGTGCTCGTCGCGCGCTCGCGCTCGGTCAGCGCCGACCCGGCCGTTCTCGAGGCGCGTCACGCCGCCGTCGTCGCCGAGCTCCGCGCGCAGGAGGCTTCGGCCCGCGCCGATGTGCAGGCCCAGCTCGCGGCCGCGCAGGCCAGCCTCGACGGGCTCACGACGCAGTTGCTCGACACCCAGGAGCAGTACCGCGCCCTGATCGAGCGTCAGCGCACGGATGCTCAGACCGCCGCCGAGCGCGAGGCGCGCGAGTCGAAGGTGCTTCAGGCGCTGAGCCCCGTGCAGGAGTCGCTGCGCACGATGCAGACCAAGGTCACGGAGCTCGAGGCGCAGCGCAGCCAGCAGCACGGCGAGCTCGCCCAGCAGCTGCGCGCGGCGACCGAGTCGGAGGAGCGCCTGCGCTCGACCGCCGAGTCGCTCGCGTCGGCCCTGCGCTCCAACTCCACGCGCGGGGTCTGGGGCGAGACCCAGCTGCGCAACGTCGTGCAGGCGGCGGGCCTCATCGAGCGCGTCGACTTCGACGTGCAGTCCAGCATCAGCTCGGATGCCGGCGCCGGTCGCCCCGACATGGTCATCCATCTCCCGGGCGGCAAGAACATCGCCGTCGACGCCAAGGTGCCGTTCACGGCCTACCTCGAGGCGAGCCAGATCTCCGTCACGGCGACGGGCGAGGAGGGCGCCAAGCGCGAGATGCTCATCCGGCAGCACGTCAAGGTGCTCCGCAGCCACATCGACACGCTCGCGAGCAAGGCGTACTGGGCGGGGCTGGATGCCTCGCCCGAACTCGTGATCGCCTTCATCCCGAGCGAGTCCCTCGTGTCGTCGGCGCTCGAGGCCGACCCCGGAATCATGGACTACGCCTTCGGCAAGCGCGTCGCGCTCGCCTCCCCCGTCACGCTGTGGAGCGTGCTCAAGACGGTCGCCTTCTCGTGGCAGCAGGACGTGCTGACCGACCAGGCCAAGGTGCTCTTCGACCTGAGCAAGGAACTCTACGGGCGCCTGGCGACCCTCTCCGAGCACGCGGACGCCCTGCGCCGCTCGATCGACCGCACCGTCGGCGCCTACAACCAGTTCGCGAACTCGCTCGAGACCCGCGTACTCGTGACGGCCCGCAAGCTCAATGCCCTCGACGAGTCCAAGGTCATCGGCGAGGCCGCCGTGATCGATCAGTCGACGAAGCAGCTCACCGCCGTCGAGATGGAGCTCGCGGTGCTCGACGAGCTCGACGGCGTTGCGCGCCCCGAGCTGGACATCCCGGAGCACGACATCCCTGAACTTCGTGCGCGCAAGGGCAGCAAGACCGCTTAGCTCCTAATGGTCCAGCCACTTCGTCGCGAGGTGGTCGGCGCTGATGCGGCGGATCGTGCCCGAGTGGGAGCGCAGGATGATGCTCTCCGTGCGGATGATCGGTCCCATTCGCCGGACGCCCGCAACGAGGCCGCCGTCGGTGACTCCGGTGGCGACGAAGATGGCGTTGTCGCCCGCCACGAGGTCGCCGGCCTCGTAGACGTGGTCGAACTTGAGTCCGGCATCCACGCCCCGCTGCTTCTCGTCGTCGGTGCCGGGAGCGAGGATGCCCTGGATGTGGCCGCCGAGCGCCTTGATCGCGCACGCGGTCGCGACCCCCTCGGGGCTCCCGCCGATACCGACGCACATGTCGATGCGCGTGCCGTAGAGCGCGGCGTTGATGCCGCCGGCCACATCACCGTCGAGCATGAGGCGCGTTCCGGCGCCCGCCGCGCGGATGTCCTCGATGAGCTGCGCGTGCCTCGGTCGATCGAGCACCGCGACGACGAGGTCATCGATGCGCTTGCCCTTGGCCTTCGCGAGGGCGCGGAGGTTCTCCCCGATCGGCTGACGGATGTCGACGACCCCGATCCCCTCGGCCCCCGTGACGATCTTGTCCATGTAGAAGACGGTGGACGCGTCGAGCATGGTGCCGCGGTCGGAGACGGCGATCATGGAGATCGCGTTCTGGCGGCCGGCCGCCGTGAGCGAGGTGCCGTCGATCGGGTCGACCGCGATGTCGCACGCGGGACCGTCCCCGGTGCCCACATGCTCTCCGTTGTAGAGCATCGGGGCGTTGTCCTTCTCCCCCTCTCCGATGACGACCAGGCCGTCGAAGTCGACGGTTCCGAGGAACTTGCGCATCGCATCCACGGCCGCGCCGTCGGCGCCGAGCTTGTCGCCCTTGCCGATGAACGGCACCGCGCGGATCGCGGCGGCCTCGGTCGCGCGCACGAGTTCCATGGCGAGGTTGCGGTCGGGGTGGCGGAAGAGCTCTTCGGTCTCAGACGGCATGGCAGGGGCATCCTGTGTTCGTGTCGAACGCCGTGGTGGGGGCTCGGGGGAACCAACGCTGAGCCCGAGTCTACCGACGCGCGCCGCTGGCTAGACTTCAAGTGCCACCACCGTCACCCCCGTCGAGGAGAGTTCGTCATGCCCGTTGCCACCCCAGACCAGTATGCGGAGATGCTCGACAAGGCCAAGAGCCACGGCTTCGCCTACCCCGCCATCAACGTGTCGTCGTCCTCGACGATCAACTCCGTGCTCCAGGGTCTCAGCGAGGCCGGCTCGGACGGCATCATCCAGGTGACCACCGGTGGCGCCGACTACTTCGCCGGCCAGACGGTCAAGGCGCGCGCCTCGGGCGCCCTCGCCTTCGCGGCGTTCGTCACCGAGGTGGCCAAGAACTACCCCGTCACCGTCGCGCTCCACACCGACCACTGCCCGAAGGATGCGCTCGACGGATTCGTGATGCCGCTCATCGCGGCCTCCGAGGCCGAGGTCAAGGCGGGCCGCAACCCCATCTTCCAGTCGCACATGTGGGATGGCTCGGCCGTGCCGCTCGCGGAGAACCTCGAGATCGCGCGCGACCTGCTCCCCCGCCTCAAGGCGATCAACGCGATCCTCGAGGTGGAGATCGGCGTCGTCGGCGGCGAGGAGGACGGCGTCAGCCACGACATCAACGAGAACCTCTACACGACCCTCGAGGATGTCATCGCCACGGTCGACGCCCTCGGGCTCGGTGAGCAGGGTCGCTACATCGCCGCCCTCACCTTCGGCAACGTGCACGGCGTCTACAAGCCCGGCAACGTCAAGCTCAAGCCCGAGCTGCTCGGCGAGATCCAGGCCGGCATCGCGGCCAAGTACGGCACCGCGGCCAAGCCGCTCGACCTCGTCTTCCACGGTGGCTCCGGCTCGACCGACGCGGAGATCGCCACGGCGGTCGCCAATGGCGTGATCAAGATGAACATCGACACCGACACGCAGTACGCGTTCAGCCGCTCGATCGCCGACACCGTGCTCAAGAACTACGACGGCTTCCTCAAGGTGGATGGCGAGGTCGGCAACAAGAAGATCTACGACCCGCGCGCCTGGGGCAAGATCGCCGAGACGGCGATGGCCAAGCGCGTCGTCGAGGCGACGCAGCAGCTCGGCTCGGTCGGCCACTCCGGAAAGTAGCCGCTACCCCCGGTCCTCGGCCGTCGGGAGGATGCGGAAGGTGACTCCGAGGAGGTCGCGGTCGACGCGCAGGTCGTCGACCGCGGTCCCCAGCGTCAGGTAGTACGGCGCGAGGTGCATGATGCGCCGCCCCTCGGGCAGCGTGATGTCGAGGCTCACCCCGACGGCGGTCGCGCCATCCGGGGCCGCGCGCAGCTCCACGAGCAGGGAGCCGGCATCCGTGCCCGGGGTGTCGAGGATGGCCTGAAGCAGGGCCCGAAGCGCGGTGCGCTGGGCCGGGTCCATGTGCTTGGCCCGGCGGTCGGGATCGACGACCACGAGCCGTGACTTCTCGGCGATCGACTCGAGCCACGAGATGTTCGACTGGGTCACCAGATCGTCGCGGATGCGGCGGGCGAGCTGCCCCGCCAACGCCCGCTGTTCGTGGGTCACGATCCCCGCCTCGGCGATGCTCTCGAGGAACGGCGCCGCGCGCGCGGTGAGCTGAGCGAGCGTGACGCGCTCGATCCGGTCCGCCGCCTCATCGTGCACGTCGCGGCCGGCGACGACCAGTCGTGAGGGGCTTTCGAGCATGGGGAGGATGGTGCTGACGATCGAGTACGAGAACACGGACGTCGCCACCAGGCCGATCACGGGAGCGTACGCCACGAGCACCGCGGTGCCCACGAGCCCCCAGGTCTGCTGAGCGGGCAGCAGCAGGATGACGGATGCCGCGACCGCGACGAGCGACCACCCACCTCCGACCACGAGGATCTTGCGCGCGGCGATGTAGGGGCTCAGGCTCGCGGCGGCGAGGGTGATCGCGCCCGGTGCCCACCACAGCTCGAGGGCGAGGGTGGTGCCGGCGTGCCCGACCGCACTCAGCACCATGGCAAGCGCGGCGATCCCGAAGACCACGGTCGCAAGCCCCCAGCCGATGGGCGGGCGCATCGGGCGGGAGAGGAAATGCGTGAGAAGGCACGCGCCCACGGCGAGCGCGAGCGCGCCGAGCTGGATGCCGAACCTCACGGCGTCGTCACCCCCTTCGCGCACGATCAGCACGAGGCCGTAGATGCCCATGAGCGTCGCGGCGGCGAGCGGCAGGTGGGTGCCCGTGAACCAGCTCAGAGGGTCGACCTCTCGAGCCGACTGCACGAGGTAGCGCCTAGTGAGGGCCATCGGTCACCTCCGGGGCGACGAAGACGGCGGGCACCCGCATGACGATGGAGGTGCCCGCGCCGGGCGACGACCACACCTTGACGGATCCGCCCACCGCCCGGATTCGCTCGATGACCGAGTGCCGCAGGCCGAGCCGATCGGCCGGGATCGCGTCGGCATCGAATCCGGATCCCTCGTCCGCGATGATCACCGTGACC
Source organism: Synechococcus sp. UW140 (assembly GCA_943367555.1). Lineage (GTDB taxonomy): Bacteria > Actinomycetota > Actinomycetes > Actinomycetales > Microbacteriaceae > Rhodoglobus. The sequence continues at coordinate 27,741 of CALRJN020000023.1, forward strand.
TCGGTGGCCGAGTAGGAGAGATCGATCCCGGCGACCGTCTCGCCGGAGTGCTTGAGCACGTTCTCGAGGCACGCGCGGGTGGCATCCACGACGGCGCGTGCGGCGTCCTCGGTGAGGTGGCGCACCGTCGAGCCGCTCCCGGTGACCCGCACGGTGAGGCCCCGCCATTGCATGTCGCTGACGAGCATCATCACCTGGTTGCGCAGCTCGGCATCGCCCTCGTCGATGGCGACCACCTGAGACGACGTGCGCAGCCACTCGGCGCCGCGCAACGTGGCGAGGTCATCGCGCAGGCGCTGCGCGACCCGGGGGTCGAGCTCGTCGGGCGAGTTGATCACGAGCGCGAGGTCGTTGAGCAGAGTGTCGTGCACGGCCGCGGTCACCCGGTCGCGAAGGTTCTCCTCCACCCCGAGCCGTCGAGTCTCGGCTTCGAGCTCGTCGAAGTTGGGCATGCGTCGACGCTGCAGCTCCTGGATTCGAGCGAGCACGATGTACACGACGCCGTAGAAGACGAAGAACAGGAGCGGGCCCCATCCGGTGCGAATCGGCTGCCCCGAGAACACGGCGACGGCGACACTGACCGCGTTCGACGCGAGGAATCCGATGAGGATCCAGACGAGCCCCGACAGCCAGGTCGTCGATCCGACGGCGACGAGCACGAGGGACACCGCGGGCCGGTTGACGAGGAAGAAGCCGTCCTCGGCCAGTACTGGGGCCGAGGCGAGCAGGCTCAGTTGGAAGATGACCGCGCCCGCGACGCCGACGACGAGGAACACGGCCACGAGCCACGGGCGGGGGAACATGCCGGCGACGAGCGCGAGCGCGAGCATGATCACGAGCACCGCGAGCGGCACCGGCAGCGCCCACGCGAGGTCCCGCCGCACGAGAGTGTCGATGAGCAGCGGGATCGTGAGGGCGAGGTTCGCGGCATTGACGGCCCAGACTCCCCGGGCGGTCGCGCTCGTGATGACGAGGGCTGCCTGATCCCGGGGGAGAACCGCGATGCGCATCCGGATGCCTCTAGGGCTGCAGCTTGAGCAAGAAGTCGACGTAGGCGGGGTCCGAGCGGAGCACGATCGCGAGGAGCACGCTCGTCACGAGCGTCGCCAGACCCCATCCGGCGATCGGGACCCAGAACGCCAGCTTGCGTCGTGAGAGCAGCACGGCGGAGATCGCGATGGTCGCGGCGAGGATGGCGGCCTGCGCGGCATTCACGATCGGGCCCCACTGTTCCGCGGCCGCGATCGCCGTGAATTCCCCGATGGCGAAGAGGTCGAAGAACTGCTGCGCCGTCTGAGCCAGACTCGCGAAGAAGACCGTGGCGACGACGTTGAGAACGCCCCACGTGAGCAACCCGACGGTGATGATGACATCCCAGATTCGGCGGGGTCGAGCCTCGACCCTCGGGGTCACGGGCGGGGTCACGGGCGGGGGCACGGGCGTAGGCGCCTTGGCGATCGGGTCCGCGGCAACGGGCGCGGGATCGGCATACTGGCCCCACCGCGGCTCGGGACGCGGCGCGCGGGTCGGGTCAGGCTCCGACCGCGGGTCAGTCATCGCGCTGCCAGTCGAGCCGACGGGTGCGCCCACCGAGCCCGCGCTCATCGGGATTGCCGGCGGCATCCGTGCGCAGCTCCTTGGGGAGCGAGAACATCAGGTCCTCCTCCGCGGTGACCACGGTCGAGATGTCGCGATAGCCGGCGTCGGCGAGGTCGTCGAGAACCTCCTGCACGAGCACCTCGGGCACGGATGCCCCGCTCGTGACGCCCACGGTGGCGACGCCGTCGAGCCACTCCTGCTTGATCTCGCTCGCGTAGTCCACGCGGTATGCCGAGCGCGCGCCGTTCTCGAGCGCGACATCCACGAGCCGCACGGTGTTGGAGCTGTTGGCGCTGCCGACGACGATCACGAGCTCCGCCTGCTCGGCGACCTTCTTGATCGCGACCTGGCGGTTCTGGGTGGCGTAGCAGATGTCGTCGCTCGGCGGATCCTGCAGAGTGGGGAAGCGCTCCCGCAGCAGGCGAACCGTCTCCATCGTCTCGTCGACGCTCAGGGTGGTCTGCGAGAGCCAGACGAGCCGGTCGGGATTGGTCACGACGATGTTGGGCACGTCGGCCGGGCTGTTGACGAGGGTCGTGCGCTCGGGTGCGTGGCCCATCGTGCCCTCGACCTCCTCGTGACCGTGGTGGCCGATGAGCAGGATCTGGTAGTCGTCCCGGGCGAACCGGGTCGCTTCGCGGTGCACCTTGGTCACGAGCGGGCAGGTGGCGTCGATCGCCTGAAGGTCGCGGTCGGCGGCGCCCTGCACGACGGCGGGCGAGACGCCGTGGGCGCTGAAGACGATGTGCGACCCGACCGGCACCTCCTCGACCTCGTCGACGAAGATCGCGCCCTTCTTCTCCAGCTCCGAGACGACGTGGATGTTGTGCACGATCTGCTTGCGCACGTAGACGGGAGCGCCGAAGTTCGCGAGAGCCTTCTCCACGGCGATCACGGCACGGTCGACCCCCGCGCAGTATCCGCGGGGGGCAGCGAGGAGCACCCGCTTGGGTCCGGACACGGGGGTATCCTGAAGCCGGTTGCGGCGGGCAGGAACGCGGGGCGTCTCCAGGGCCGTGACGGCGCCGTTCGAAATGGTGCTCACGGACCCAATTCTAGGCGGCGCACCGAAGAGGCACGGGAGGTGGAGACATGACGATGGAGGTCGCCCCCTCGACCGTGGATGCCCCGTGGTCGGTCTCGCTGTTCTCGGGCAAGATCAAGGGCTGGATCGAGCGCCTCGGAACGGCGTGGGTCGAGGGCGAGATCACGCAGTGGGGGGGCAGCGGCGGCAACGTCTTCGGCAGGCTCAAGGATCTCGAGTCCGACGTGACGATCTCGTTCACCGTGTGGTCGTCGGTGCGGTCGAAGCTCCCGGATGACCTCAAGCAGGGCGACCGCGTCGTCGCCCTCGTCAAGCCCACGTACTGGCTCAAGGGCGGCACCCTCTCGATGCAGGTCTTCGAGATGCGGCACGTGGGCCTCGGCGACCTGCTCGAGCGCCTCGAGAAGCTGCGCCAGACCCTGCGCGCCGAGGGCCTCTTCGACCGCAAGCAGCCGCTCCCGTTCCTCCCCCACCGCATCGGTCTCATCACCGGCAAGGACTCGGATGCCGAGAAGGACGTGCTGCGCAACGCCCAGCTGCGGTGGCCGGCCGTGGAGTTCCGCGTCATCCACACCGCCGTGCAGGGCGACCGGGCCGCCGCCGAAGTGACCGCGGCGCTCAAGGTGCTCGACGCCGACCCCGACGTCGACGTCATCATCGTCGCGCGCGGGGGCGGCGACTTCCAGAACCTCCTCGTGTTCAGTGACGAGACCCTCGTGCGCACCGCCGCCGCGTGCGTCACTCCGATCGTGAGTGCCATCGGTCATGAGGCCGATCGACCGCTGCTCGACGACGTGGCCGACCTGCGGGCATCCACCCCCACCGATGCGGCCAAGCGCGTGGTCCCGGATGTCGCGGAGGAGCTCGCGCGCGTGCAGCAGGCCCGCGCCACGCTGCGGCTGCGGATGACGCAGCGCGTGACCGCCGAGTTCGACCGGCTTCAGACGCTGCGGTCGCGACCCGCCCTCGCGTCATCCACCTGGATCGTGGATGCCCGGGCCGAGGAACTGTCCCGGTACGTCGCCCGCTCCCGCGACCTCGTCGAGCGCGCTCTGGAACGCTCGCACACCCGGGTCTCGGAGCTGGTGGCCCAGCTGCGCGCCCTCTCCCCCGAGCGCACCCTCGCCCGCGGCTACGCGATCGCCCAGCGGCCCGACGGCCGGGCCATCCGTTCGACCGCCGACGCGCCCCCGGGAACGAAGCTCGTGCTCACCGTCGCGGATGGCAAGCTGCCCGCGACCGTCGGGGACGCCGGGTAGGATCGTGGCCGTGTCCAGCCCCGCGAATGCCTCCGACTCGAACGACACGAGCGCCCTGAGCTACGAAGAAGCACGCGACGAGTTGATCCGTGTGGTCGGCGAGCTCGAGCAGGGGTCCGCCACCCTCGAGGAGTCGCTCGCCCTGTGGGAGCACGGGGAGGCTCTGGCCGCCCGCTGCGAGGAGTGGCTCACGGGCGCGAAGGCCCGGCTCGAGGCCGCGCGCAGCGCTGTGGCCGAGTAACGCCGTGGCCCGCCGCGAACCCGCGATCGTCGCCGAGCTCGGACGACCGGAGACCCCCGAGGAGACGGCCGCGCGCAAGGCCGAGACGTCACGCCGGCACCGCGCCAACCAGACGACCCTCAACTTGATCATCGCGCTCGTCGCGTCGCTCGGGATCGTGCTGCTTCTCGTGGTCGTGGTCGTTCGACCGAACCCGGCGCCCACTCCCCCGATCGATTTCGCCCAGATCGCCTCCGAAGCGGATGCCGCGGTCCCCCTCGTCGTGCCCGTGCTGCCCCCGGGATGGTCGGCCAACGCCGCGCGCTTCGAGCCGCGCGAGCAGGTTCCCACCTGGTACATCGGGCTCATCACTCCCACGACGCAGTTCATCGCGCTCAACCAGGGCGTCGACGCGAACCCGACGTGGCTCGACTCGGTGCTCGACGGGGTGGCGGAGACGGGCTCGACGACGATCGACGGCATCCGGTGGACCATCCACGACAACCGCACCGGAACGGACCCGGGCAACCACGCCTACGCCCTCGCCGCCGAACTCGACGGCAGCACCATCGTGCTCCACGGCACCGCCCCCGACGAGGAGTTCGCGCTGCTCGCCGCCGCGATCGCGGCGGAGACCGCCCGGTGACGGACGGGCGCACGCCGAAGAAGGCGTGGCATGACATGCTGCGCGGCAACGAGCGTTTCGTCGCCGGTGAGCCCGCGCATCCCCGCCAGGATGTCGAACGCCGCGAGCAGCTCGCCGGCGGTCAGGCCCCGGATGCCGCCCTCTTCGGGTGCAGCGACTCCCGGCTGGCCGCGGAGATCATCTTCGACAAGGGCATCGGCGACCTCTTCGTGGTCCGCAACGCGGGGCAGGTGATCTCGGACTCCGTCACCGGTTCGCTCGAGTACGCCGTGGGTGTGCTGGGCGTCCCGCTCATCGTCGTGCTCGGTCATGACGAGTGCGGGGCCGTGAAGGCGGCGATCGATTCCCAGGGACCGGATGCCCCGGTGCTGCCGCCGCACATCGCCGGCCTCGTGGAGAAGATCATCCCCGCCGTGCGGCGCGTCACCCGCGGCGCCACCGTCGACCCGGCGCACATCGACCGTCAGGAGGTCGGACGCGAGCATCTGCGCGACACGATCGCCGAACTGCTCGACTCCTCCGAACTCATCAGCGACGCGATCGCGGCGGGTACGCTGGCCGTGGTGGGCGCGAACTACCGCCTGCTCGAGGGCCGGGCCGTTCCCGATGTCGTCATCGGTCAGGTCTGACCACCACTTCCACCACGCACCCCATCCAGAAGGCAAGCGAGAAGGACCCACCGGCGTGAGCACCCCTGATTACCGCATCGAGCACGACACGATGGGCGAGGTGCGGGTTCCCGCATCCGCCCTCTACGGAGCGCAGACCCAGCGCGCGGTGGAGAACTTCCCCATCTCGGGATCCGGCCTCGAGCCGGCGCAGATCATCGCCCTCGCGCGCATCAAGCGCGCCGCCGCGATCGTGAACGCCGAGATGGGCATCCTCGACCAGGACGTCGCCAACGCGATCGCCTCGGCGGCCGAGCTGCTGATCTCGGGCGAGCACCACGACCAGTTCCCGGTGGACACCTACCAGACCGGCTCCGGCACGTCGTCGAACATGAACATGAACGAAGTGCTCGCGCACCTCGCCACCGAGCGTCGCGGGGCGCCCGTGCATCCCAACGATCATGTGAACGCCTCGCAGTCGAGCAACGACGTGTTCCCCACCTCGGTGCACCTCGCCGTCACGGGCGCGCTGCTGCACGACCTCATCCCCGCCCTCGAGCACCTCGCCGCCTCCCTCGAGGTCAAGGCCGAGCTGTGGAAGGATGCCGTCAAGCCCGGCCGCACCCACCTCATGGACGCGACGCCCGTGACCCTCGGTCAGGAGTTCTCCGGCTACGCGCGTCAGGTGCGTCTCGGCATCGAGCGCGTGCAGTCCGCGATCCCGCGCGTCGCCGAGGTGCCGCTCGGGGGCACCGCGACCGGCACGGGGATCAACACGCCGCTCGGGTTCCCGCAGCGCGTGATCGCCGTGCTCGCCGCCGACTCGGGCCTGCCGATCACCGAGGCGAAGGACCACTTCGAGGCGCAGGGGGCGCGCGACAGCCTCGTCGAGGCATCCGGCGCGCTCCGCGTCATCGCGGTGAGCCTCACCAAGATCTGCAACGACTTGCGCTGGATGGGCTCCGGCCCCAACACGGGACTCGGCGAGCTGCACATCCCCGACCTGCAGCCCGGATCCTCGATCATGCCCGGCAAGGTGAACCCGGTGATCCCCGAGGCCGTGCTCATGGTCGCCGCTCGCGTGATCGGCAACGACGCGACGATCGCGTGGGCCGGTGCCTCGGGCAGCTTCGAGCTCAACGTGGCCATCCCGGTGATGGGCACCGCGCTGCTCGAGTCGATCCGCCTGCTCGCCAACTCCTCGGTGGCTCTGGCCGACAAGACCATCGACGGCCTCGAGGCCAACCTCGAGCGCGCCCGCGCGATGGCCGAGTCGTCGCCCTCGATCGTGACCCCGCTCAACAAGATCATCGGCTACGAGTCGGCGGCAAAGATCGCCAAGCACTCCGTGGCGAAGGGGATGACGGTGCGCGAGGCCGTGATCGACCTCGGCTTCGTGGAGCGCGGCGAGGTCACCCTCGAGCAACTCGACGTGGCGCTCGACGTCATGTCGATGACGCACCCGGGGTGACTTCTGCAGGTTGAGTAGCGGCCGAAGGTCGCGTATCGAAACCGTGCCCGCGACGCCAGCGCCGACGGCCGTCCCGGCCGGCGGGTTCGCCGCGGGCCGCGTATCGAAACCTCACCTGCAAGAACGTGGGTTCGGCAGCTCACTGGTCGCCCTGGAGCCTCGCTACTATATCTGTCCGGGAAATCCGGGGCAGGTCAGTAAAGGATCACATACGTAAGGACTGAAGGGACAAGTACCCCTAGCTTTTGCCACATCTGCCCGCAGTAGTAGTCGCAGCCGCCGGTGGATTGGCTGTAGTACACGTCCCTGCTTACCCATTGCGGGTTGCCGTAGGAGCTTTCCCAAAGCACCATTCCTTGAGGTGACGGAGCCGGAATTGTTGCGCCCCCCCACGGAAGGCTCGAATGGGCATTCGTCGGCCGCTTACTCCCTCCCGTCCGTCCTTGATTCTTGAATGCTTGGATGGTCCCACCAATGATGCCAAGCTGATACCCGCGTCGCGCGTATTCCCAGGCGGAGTCCGCAGTCATCTTCCCGGTGAGGTCGAGCTGGTTGATCGGGTCCGCCGGGTAGTCGTACGCGTTCGTCACCCCGCCCTCGACGGGGTCGACGGACAGGAACCGTCCCAGCGCGGCCACATACTGCCGCACCCCCATCTCGATCGTGGCGATCGAGCCCTGGTGTTCGTAGAGTTTGCCGTGTTGACCCACGAACGCGTTGTCGGCATCGCCGGGCAGGTTGTTCGGGACCGCATCATC
>CALRJN020000024.1:0-34722 GCA_943367555.1 Synechococcus sp. UW140
CTGCTGGAGAAGTACGGCGTGACCGTGGGCTTCTCCGCCACCGGCGACACCACCGTCGAGGACCTGCTGGCCGGCACGGTGAACATCGCCAACGTGTACTCCGCCGACCCGCGCATCCAGACCGAGAACCTCGTCACCCTCGCCGACCCCAAGGGCCTGTTCCTGGCCTCGAACGTGGTCCCGCTGGTCAACGCGGATGTCGCCGACCAGATCGCCGACGTCATCAACGCCGTGCAGGCCAAACTCACCCCCGAGGGTCTCGTCGCCCTCAACGTCCAGTCCACCGTCGACCAGAAGTCCTCGGCCGACATCGCCGCCGCCTGGCTCACGGACAACGGACTGATCTAAGTCCCACCCCCGGCCGATCGAGCCCGTCGAGATCTCGGCGGGCTCGATCAGTCCTCCCGCGTGTTCACGTCTCCGTCGCCCGGCGTGTCCATGTGCCGTCCCTCGCTGCGCTCGAGAACCTTCTTGACGACGTACACGCCGATGAGGAACAGCAGGATGATCCCGACGAAGAGGTAGCCGGCGTAGTGAAGCCGATCGAGCAGCTCACGGAAGCTCCCGGCCGCGAGCGTGCCCACGGTGACGTACGAGAGGGTCCAGATGACCGTCGCGGGCACCGTCCACGTCATGAACTTGCGATACGTCATCCCGCTCATCCCGACCGTGAGCGGGACGACCGAGTGCAGCACGGGCAGGAACCGCGAGACGAACACGGCGATTCCACCCCGCCGGTCGACGTAGTTCTCGGCCCGCACCCAGTTGTGCTCCCCGATCCGGCGGCCCAGTCGCGACCGCCGGATGCGCGGGCCGAACAGCCGCCCGAGGGCGAATCCGAGACTCTCGCCCGCGAGCGCCCCGACGATCACCGCGGCGACGAGCCCCACGTACTCGGGCACGCTCGCCACCGCGGTGCTCGAGACGATGACGATCGTGTCGCCGGGGACCACGAGCCCCACCAGGAACGACGTCTCGAGGAACATCCCGACGCCGGCGAGCACCGTCCGCAGCACGGGATCGACCGATTGGATCGTGTCGAGCAGCCAGACGATCACGCCGTTGAGCCACACGGCGACCGCGTCGACGGGCGTCGTGGCGACGAACGCGAGGACGCTCACGCGGCACCGGGCCCGATCGATCGGCGGAGGGCATCCATGCGGGCGCGCCACGCGCTGAGCCGGCCCGGTTGTTCTGCGAGCGCGGGTCCGTCGACCCAGCCGGTGGCGATCCGGATGCCGTGGAGCGCGCTGAGCACCCAGAGCTCGGTGCCGTCGAGCTCGGCCGGGGTCACGGCCTCCTCGTGCGTGTCGAGCCCGAGCGCCGCGGCGAGGGTGAGCGCGGTGCGCGCCGTGACGCTGTCGACGCGGGTGAACTCCGCGGGCGGCCCGCAGAGGATGTCTCCGCGCCACCACAGCAACCCGCTGTAGGCGCCTTCGACGACGAAGCCGTCCTCGGTGAGGATGACCGCCTCGCTCGCCCCGCGCGGCTGCACGGCGGTGCGGATGCGCAGCATCGCCTCGAGGTCGGGGCCCTTCACGCGCGGCGTCGTGCGCGGGTCCCGTCCGTCCCACGTGGCGAGCACGGCCGAGCGGGTGCGCTCGGGGGACTCGCGCAGGCGCAGCAGCATCCGCCCGTTCGTGTGGTGTTCGACGCGCGGGAACCAGTCGCCCGACCGCGGGATCGCGGCGAGCACGGCATCCCAGAACGGATCGAGGTCCCCGTCATCGGGCAGGGCCGCGGCGAACCGCTGGCGGTGCAGGTCGAGGCCCAGCGCGCGACCCTCGGTGACGAACCACGAGTCGGCGGCGCTGATCGCCGTGTCGGTCATGTCGCAGTAGTCGAGCGGGTCCAGGCCCGCGCCATCCCACCGGAGGATCGACTGCGCACTCATAGAGTTAGGGTATGCGCCCCCGGGTCCTCACGGTCTCCCTCGGCCGGTGGGTCGACCCGGTCGACGCGTGGCGCGCGCTGGCGGCGGACGCCCCGGCGGCCTTCTGGCTCGACAGCGGCGTCGCGGCCACGACCGGCACTAGCTACCTCGGTGTCGCGAGCCGCGTGACGACCGAGTTCGATGGCCGGGTGCTCGACTGGCTCGCGGAGCAACGCCGCGACGTCGACACCGCGGCGGTGCACGACGGATTCGCGCTCGGGTGGGTCGGGTGGCTGGGCTACGAGCTGCGGGCCGAGACGATGGGGGAGCCGCTCACGCACCGGTCGCGGTATCCGGATGCCGCGTGGATGCTCGTCGAGCGCTGCCTCGCCTTCGACCACGCCTCCGGCACCGTCACCCTGCTCGCCCTCGACGACGTGGAGGGCTACCGGGCCGAGGTGGAGGCTGCGTTGGCAATGCCGGTGATCGACCCGGAGGTGGAGGTCGTCGAACCCCCCACCGCCACCTGGGCCTACCCCGACGACGAGTACCTCGCGATGATCGCCTCCTGCCAGGCGGCCATCCGCGAGGGCGACGCCTACCAGCTCTGCCTCACCACCGAGGTGGCGGTGGATGCCCGCCCCGACCCGTTCGCGACCTACCTCGCCCTGCGGGCGTCGAGCCCGACGCACCACGGTGCCCTCCTCGTCGCGGACGGCATCGCCCTGCTCAGCGCCTCGCCGGAGCGCTTCCTCACGGTGACCCCGGATGGCACGGTCGAGACCCGGCCGATCAAGGGCACCCGCCGCCGCGGTGCCGACCCGGCCGAGGACGAGCGGCTGCGGGCGGAGCTCGAGGGCAGCGACAAGGAGCGCGCCGAGAACCTCATGATCGTCGATCTCATGCGCAACGACATCGGGCGCATCTCGCGCGTCGGCAGCGTGACGGTCACGAGCCTGCTCGCCGTGGAGAGCTACGCGCAGGTGCACCAGCTCGTGAGCGTCGTGCGTGGCGTGCTCGCCGAGGGGCTCACCGGTCTCGATGCGATCCGGGCCTGCTTCCCCGCCGGGTCGATGACGGGGGCTCCCAAGCTGTCCGCGACCCGCATCCTCGACCGCCTCGAGCACCGGGCGCGCGGCATCTACTCCGGGGCGTTCGGCTACGTCGGCTTCGACGGCGCGATCGACCTCGCGATGGTCATCCGGTCGATCGTCATCGACGACGCCGGATGCACGATCGGCACGGGCGGCGGCATCACCGCGCTCTCCGTGCCCCAAGAGGAGCTCGCCGAAGCGAAGCTCAAGGCGGCCGCCCTGCTCGCGGTGCTCGGCATCCGCTGATCAGGGCGGCCGCTGAGCCGGGGCCGCGCCCCAAGTTCGGTACCCTTGAATCTTCCCGTGTACTGAATTGGATTCCCTGTGACCTCTGCCGACCCGCGCGACGACGCCCCCGACTACGACATCGCCGCCATCGCGGCGAAGTGGCAGCCGATCTGGGACGAGCTCAAGCCGTTCGCCTCCGACGACCCGGCCGACACGCGTCCGCGCAAGTACATCCTCGACATGTTCCCCTACCCCTCGGGGGAGCTGCACATGGGCCACGCCGAGGCCTTCGCCTTCGGCGACATCGTCGCGCGCTACTGGCGCCAGCGCGGTTTCAACGTGCTGCACCCGATCGGCTGGGACTCCTTCGGCCTGCCCGCCGAGAACGCGGCGATCGCGCGCGGCATCAATCCCGCCACGTGGACGTACGAGAACATCGCCGAGCAGAAGGCCAACTTCCACCGCTACGGCGTCTCGTTCGACTGGAGCCGCGTGCTCCACACGAGCGACCCCGAGTACTACAAGTGGAACCAGTGGCTGTTCCTCAAGCTCTATGAGAAGGGCCTGGCCTACCGCAAGGAGAGCTGGGTCAACTGGGACCCGGTGGACCAGACCGTGCTCGCCAACGAGCAGGTGCTGCCGGATGGCACGTCCGAGCGCTCGGGCGCCGTGGTCGTCAAGAAGCAGCTCACCCAGTGGTACTTCAAGATCACCGACTACGCCGACCGCCTGCTCGACGACCTCAACCAGCTCGAGGGCTCGTGGCCGGCCAAGGTGCTGTCGATGCAGCGCAACTGGATCGGCCGCTCGGTCGGCGCGGATGTCGACTTCACGATCGAGGGTTCGGATCGCACCGTCACGGTCTTCACGACTCGCCCCGACACCCTCTACGGCGTGACCTTCATGGTCGTCGCCCCGGACTCCGAGCTCGCTGCCGAGCTCGCCGCGGGCTCGACGCCCGAGGCCCAGGCCGCCTTCGCGGAGTACCTCGTGCAGGCGCAGAAGAACACCGAGATCGAGCGCCAGGATGCCACGCGCGAGAAGACGGGTATCCCGCTCGAGCGTTTCGCGATCAACCCGGCCACGGGGGAGCGCATCCCGATCTGGACCGCCGACTACGTGCTCGCGGACTACGGCCACGGCGCCGTCATGGCCGTGCCCGCGCACGACCAGCGCGACCTCGACTTCGCGCTGAAGTTCGACCTGCCGGTGCGCGTCGTCGTCGACACGACGGCCCCCGTGACGGGCGCGCTGCCGGTGATCACCGAGGAGATGCTCGCCGAGGGACCGCCCAACCCGGTCGCCACGGGCGAGGCTCTCACGGGCGATGGTCGCCTCATCAACTCCGGCCCGCTCGATGGCCTCAGCAAGGGCAACGCGATCAAGAAGATCGTGGAGCAGCTCGAGGCCGCGGGCACCGGTCGCGCCGCCAAGACCTACCGGCTGCGCGACTGGCTCATCAGCCGCCAACGGTTCTGGGGCACGCCCATCCCGATCATCCACGGCGCCGACGGCGAGCTCATGCCCGTGCCGTTCGACCAGCTGCCGGTCGTGCTCCCCGACACGGAGGGTCTCGACCTCAAGCCCAAGGGGCAGTCGCCCCTCGCGGCGGCGACCGACTGGATCACCGTCGAGGACCCGCGCGACGGCTCCCCGGCCCTGCGCGACGCCGACACGATGGACACCTTCGTCGACAGCTCGTGGTACTTCCTGCGCTTCCTCTCCCCGAACGACGACCTCGATGCGTTCTCGGTGAGCGAGGCCGAGAAGTGGGCGCCCGTCGACCAGTACGTCGGCGGTGTCGAGCACGCGATCCTCCACCTGCTCTACGCGCGCTTCATCACGAAGGTGCTCTTCGACCTCGGGCTCGTGAGCTTCACCGAGCCGTTCAGCGCGCTGCTCAACCAGGGCATGGTGCTGAGCGAGGGCAAGAAGATGTCCAAGCGCAGCCGCAAGGGCACGACGTTCACCGCCGAGGTGGATGCCCACGGCGCCGACGCGCTGCGCCTCACGCTGGCCTTCGCGGGCCCGCCCGAGGACAACATCAACTGGGAGGACGTCTCCCCGGCGGCCTCGGCCAAGTTCCTCGCGCGCGCCTTCCGCATCGCCACCGACGTCACGAGCGCCGCAGGCATCGATTTCAAGACGGGGGATGCCGGGCTTCGCCGCCTGACGCACCGCTTCCTCGCCGACGGCCCGGGCCTGGCCGAGGCGCTCAAGTTCAATGTGCTCGTCGCGCGCATCATGGACCTCGTCAACGCCACCCGCAAGGTGATCGACTCCGGGGCCGGCCCCGCCGATCCCGCCGTGCGCGAGGCGGCCGAGGTGATCACGATCGCCCTGAGCCTCTTCGCGCCGTACACGGCGGAGGAGATGTGGGAGCGCCTCGGCTTCGAGCCCACCGTCGCCCTCGCGGGCTGGCGCAAGGCCGAGCCCACGTTGCTCGTGGAGGAGAACGTCACCGCGGTCGTGCAGGTCGACGGCAAGGTGCGCGACCGCCTCGAGGTGAGCGCGAAGATCTCCGGCGACGAGCTCGAGAAGCTCGCGCGGGCGTCGGCCGCGGTCACGCGCGCTGTGGGCGATCGCGAGATCGTCAACGTCATCGTGCGGGCGCCCCGCCTCGTCAACATCGCCACCAAGGGCTGACGCTCCCCAGCGCCTCGTTCTCCGCCGCGGGCCGGGCTACTCCCACCTAGCCTGACGCGGTGGATGAGGTGCTCGAGGCCCGGCGCGCCCGCTGGCGGGTGCGGCTCGGCGCCGCCCTCGTGCTCGTGCTGGTGGGCCTGGGTGCCGTCGTGCTCGTCGCGACGCTCGGTGATCGCGGCACGACCGGGCAGGTCTCGCCCGCCGCGCCCGCCGCCTCGGCTGCCCCGTCGAGCGGCCTGCCGCTCTACGTGCACGTGCTCGGCGCCGTGCCGCGGCCCGGCCTCTACGTGCTCCGCGAGGGCGACCGCATCGTGGATGCCGTGGCCGCCGCGGGCGGGTTCGCCGACGACGCCGACCGTGGCGCGCTCAATCTCGCCCGCCTGCTCGCGGACGGTGAGCAGCTCATCGTCCCGGTCGCAGGCGAGACGCCCGCGACCGCTCAGGGCGGCTCGACCTCGGGACTCGTGAACCTCAACACGGCGGATGCCGCGACCCTCGACACCCTGCCGCGCGTCGGGCCGGCGATGGCGACCCGCATCATCGACTACCGCGAGGCGAACGGGCCGTTCACGGCGCTCGAAGACCTCCTCGGGGTCACGGGGATCGGCGACAAGACGCTCGAGGGCCTGCGCGGGCTGGTGAGCTGGTGAGAGTCGACCTCCGCCTCGCGATCCCGGCCGGCGTGGCGTGGGCGGTCACCGCCGCGACGCTGGGCGCGGGTGGGGCGGCGCCGGTCGTGGTGGGGTGGGGCGTCGCCGGGCTGCTGCTCGCGGCATCCGTGCGCTGGCCCCGGATGGCGGTCGCGGCTCTCGCCGCGGGCGCCGCCGCGCTCTGCCTCGCGTCCGTGGCGCTGCAGGCGCCGCTGCGCCAGCCCGCCGAACTCGTCGACGCCACCGGACGCGTCGTCACCGTGACGGGCACCGTCACCGCGCACGACCCGCTCGCCGTGCGCCTCGATCCGGGAACCGTTCCGGTCCTCGCGTTCGGGGCGGGGGCGCGAGCGGGGGCGGAATCCGGAGCCGACACGGCGATCGGCGCCCGGGTGGAGCTGCGCGGCGCGCTCGAAGCCACCGCGCCGGGGGATGATGCGGCGTTCCTCGTCTTCCTCGAACGGCCGCCGCGCGTGATTGCCGAGGCTCCTCCCGGGCTGGGGCTCGCGGAGAGTCTCCGGGCCGGATTCCGTGCGGCCACGTCGACGCTCCCCGGTGACGGCGGCGCCCTCCTCACCGGTCTCGCGATCGGCGACACGACGGCGGTGGACGACCGCCTCGACGCGGCGATGAAGGCGAGCAGCCTGAGCCATCTCACCGCGGTCTCGGGGGCGAACTGTGCGATCGTCGTCGGGCTCGTGTTCGGGGCGGCCGCGCTCCTGCGCCTGAGCCGAGGGGTGCGCGTCGCGCTGGCCCTGGCCGCCCTCCTCGGGTTCGTCGTGCTCGTGACCCCCGAGCCGAGCGTGCTCCGGGCCGCGGTGATGGCCGGGATCGTGCTGCTCGCGCTTCTGGGTGGTCGACCGGTGCGGGGCGTTCCCGTGCTCGCGCTTGCGGTGATCGTCGTGCTCGTGGCCGATCCGTGGCTGGCGCGCGACTACGGGTTCGCCCTCTCGGTGCTCGCGACGGGTGGGCTGCTGCTCGTCGCGGGCCCACTGTCCCGCGCGTTCGAACGGTGGCTGCCGCGCTGGCTCGCCGTCGTGATCGCGGTGCCGATCGCGGCGCAGCTGGCCTGCCAGCCGGTGCTCATCCTGCTCGATGCGTCGCTTCCGACCTACGGCGTGATCGCCAACCTGCTAGCGGCGCCGGCCGCGCCGATCGCGACGATCGTCGGTCTCGCGGCGTGCCTCACGCTTCCGATCATCCCGCCGCTCGGGATGCTGCTCTGCCAGGTCGCCTGGCTGCCGTCGGCCTGGATCGCCGCGGTCGCGACGGCCTTCGCCCGCGCCCCGGCCGCGCGCCTCCCGTGGCCGGAAGGTGCGGCGGGGGTGCTGCTCGCGGCCGGGTTCGGTGGGCTGGTGCTCCTCGCGATCCTCGGGCGCGGTCGAGCGCCTCGGCTCGCGCTCGCTCTCGTCGTCACCGGGTACCTCGGGGTGCTCGCGGGTGCCGCCCTCGGCGTGGCCCTCGCGCGCCCGGCGGACTGGCAGCTCGCGGTGTGCGACGTCGGGCAGGGTGACGCGGTCGTCATCCGCAGCCGCGGGAGCATCGCTCTCATCGACACGGGCCCGAAACCGGAGCGGCTCGACACGTGCCTCGACACGCTCGGGATCGCCCGGATCGACCTGCTCGTGCTCACGCACTACGACCTCGATCACGTGGGTGGCTCGGCCGCCGTGCTGGGGCGCGCCGACCGGGTGCTCGTCGGTCCGAGCGGAGAGCCGGCCGATGATGCCCTGCACGAGTCGTTCCGGGCGGCGGGCGCGCAGGTGGATCAGGTCGCGCGCGGGGAGTCCGGGATGCTCGGCGACCTGCGCTGGACCGTGCTGTGGCCGCCGACCCGACTCGCGGGCATCGAGCCGGGGAATCCGGCGAGCGTCACCGTCGAGTTCCGCGGGGTCGGCGCGTGCCCCGACGGATGCCTCTCCTCGATCCTCCTCGGCGACCTCGGCGAGGACTCGCAGAACCGCCTGCTCGCCTCGGGTCTCGTGCGGGCGGTCGACGTGGTCAAGGTGAGCCACCACGGTTCCGCCGATCAGAGCGCGGCGCTCTATGCGCGAGTCGGAGCCACCGTCGGGGTCATCGGGGTCGGCGCCGACAACGGCTACGGGCATCCGACCGCCGAGATGCTGACCATCCTCGACGACGTCGCGACCGTGCCTGAGCGCACCGATCGGCACGGACTCATTCTGCTCTCCCCGGGCGCGGGCCCCGGCACGGTGCGTGTCTGGACCGAACGTTAGGCTGAACCCCGTGGCGGCCCCCAAGACAGCGATCCCCGTGCTCTCGTGGGACAAGGTGCGCCCCGCGCCCGTCATCCTCGTCAGCGGAACCGAGGGCTTCCTCGCCGACCGGGCGATCCGCGCCCTGCGCGACCTCCTGCGCGCCGAGGACCCGAGCCTCGAGGTGAGCGACCTCGAGGCCGACCAGTACGGCCCGGGGGAGCTGCTGACCCTCGCGAGCCCCTCGCTCTTCAATGAGCCGCGGATGATCCGCGTCGTGGGCGTCGAGAAGTGCACCGACGCCTTCATCACCGAGACGATCGACTACCTCGCGACCCCCGCCGACGACACCTACCTCGTGCTGCGGCACGCGGGCGGGGTGCGCGGCAAGCGCCTGCTCGACACGATCCGCGCGGGCGTCGGGGGCGGCATCGAGGTCGCGTGCCTCGAACTCAAGAAGGACACCGAGAAGACCGAGTTCGCCGCGGCCGAGTTCTCGGCGGCCGGTCGCCGGGTCACGGGCGGCGCCATCCGGGCCCTCGTCTCCGCCTTCGCCGACGACCTCGCCGAGCTCGCGGCCGCGTGCCAGCAGCTGCTCGCCGACGCGAGCGAGGAGATCACCGAGGTCACGGTCGAGAAGTACTACTCCGGCCGCATGGAGACCAACGCCTTCAAGGTCGCGGATGCCGCGATCGCCGGCCGTCGCGGCGAGGCCCTCGTGCTGCTGCGGCACGCCCTCGCGTCGGGGGCGGACCCGGTGCCGATCGTCGCCGCGTTCGGCGCCAAGCTGCGCACGATGGCCAAGATCTCGGGCACGAACGCCCCCGCCGGGCAGCTCGCCTCGAAGTTCGGTCTCGCGCCGTGGCAGGTGGATCGCGCCCGCCGCGACCTTCAGGGCTGGAGCGACGAGGGTCTGGGCCGCTCGATCGAGGCGCTCGCCGACACCGACGAGCAGATCAAGGGCCTCGGCCGCGACCCCGTCTTCGCGCTCGAGCGGATGATCGGCATCATCGCCTCGCGCGGCGGAGCCTAGCTACCCGTCCACCTCGCGAGTGTCGTGACCCTCGGGCGGTTGAATCGCGAACCCGCTCACGAGCAGGGTGTCGAGATCGGGGATGTCGCAGTACTGCGCCACGGGCGAGGGCAGCACGATCGCGGTGTCCGCCTCGAAACCGGGGAGCACCAGACTCGTGCCCTGCGCGAACTCCTCGTCGCATCCCACGAATTCGGGCATCGCCTTCGTCGTCTCGAGCAGCGCGTAGGCGGTCTTCCCGGGCGCGAGATCCGCGGGGGTGGTCGGTCGGTCCGTCATCGGCGTCGCGGCCTGACCGACCGGCACGGACTTGACGTTGATGATCCGCACCGTCGGTGCGCCATCGAGCTGGCACCAGTCCTTGCCGAGGTTCGTGACCTCGAGATTCACGGCGACCACGCCGTTGCCGGTGTCCACCTCGCGCAGCACGATCTTCGCGAGCACGTCCTCCGGATGACACGGCTCGATGTCCGCCGGGGCGCCCGCGCACGCCGTCAGCCCCGCGACGACGAGCGCGGGGACGAGCAGCACGGTGACGGTACGCACGGGCCCATTCAACCGCCCGAAACGACGAACGCTCCCGCCCCAATCCGGGGCAGGAGCGTTCGGTGACGCGATGGGCCTAGAGCGCGGCGACCTGCGACGCGATGGCCGACTTGCGGTTCGCGGCCTGGTTCTTGTGGATGACGCCCTTGCTGGCGGCCTTGTCGAGCTTCTTGCCGGCGATGGCAAGAGCGGCGATGGCCTTGTCCTTGTCACCCGCGGCGATCGCCTCGCGCGTGGCGCGAACGGCGGTCTTGACCTCGCTCTTGACAGCCTTGTTGCGGTCCTGCGACTTCTTGTTCGTCAGGATGCGCTTGAGCTGCGACTTGATGTTTGCCATGGAACTACCTTCGTGATGTCGTGGACGTGTGATCTCGCGAGCTTCGAGAGCGAAACTGCGCGGAAGCCAAGGGTCAACATTACCATCATGCCGGTGCCGAGTCGAGCACGTCGGCCAGCACGCGGCCGAACTCGGCCGGTCGGGTGAGAGAGACGAGGTGGGTGGCGCCCGGGATGTGCACGAGACGCCCGTCGGCCGCAGCGCGGAGGTAGCGGCGCTCCTCGAGCCGGAAGTGGTCGAGGGTGCCGTTGACGAACCAGATCGGCTGCCCGATGCGGGCGATCGACTCGAGGGGTCGCAGCGCCCGCACCTCCCGCAGGGCGTCATCCATGACCTCGAGCGCCACGCCGCCGGCGATCACGTCGCGCGCGAGGGCGGGATCGCGGACGGCGAGGCGCACCGCGCCGTTGTTGAGGGCCAAGCCCCGATCGGGGAACGTGTGGATGACGCGCGCCGCCGCCCGCCACGCCGCGAGCACCGCGGCCCGCGGCTGCGTCCCGCAACTGGCCGCGACGATCGCGCGCACGGGTCGGTCCGCGAGCCCGGCGTAGTGGAGGGCGGTGTACCCGCCGAGCGAGAGCCCGCACAGCACCGGGCGTTCGGCCGCGGCATCCACCGCCTGAGCGATCGCGTCGACGGCGTGCTCGAGGGTGAAGCGCTCCGACATCCGGCGACCATGGCTGGGGAGGTCGATCGCGAGCGCCTCGTGCCCGGCCGCCTCGAGGGCGGCGACCTGGCTTCGCCACATCGTCGCGGACGTGCGCAACCCGTGCACGAGGATGACGCTGCCCATTCCCCGATCGTACGACGCGCCGCCGCTCCGATCCGAGGGGGGATAACCCACCTCGTCGATTCGGGGGCTAGCCGCATGGTCGGGCCAGCCGCGCCTCCGTACCGTGGATGTCATGACAACGACACTTCCCGCATCCGCCCCGACCCTGGAGTCGGCCCCCGCGCCGGCCATCACCCCGGCCGCGGCCTCCACCACCCCTGTTCTCGCCCTCATCGGCTTCATCTCGGCGATCGCGGGGATCGCGCTCGGCGCGGTCATCCCGCTCTCGATCGTGGCGATCGTGCTCGGCGCGATGGCGCTCAAGCGCGAGCCCCAGAGCCGCACCCTCGCGATCTGGAGCATCGTGCTCGGCGCGATCCCCGGCGCCCTCGTCGTGCTCGCCGGCGTGTTCGCGACCGCGGTCATCGTGCCGTTCGGCATCTGGGCCGCGTTCCTCGGAGCCTGATCTCGGATCCCACCGGGCCCGGATGCTCGTGCGCACCCCGCGCGCGCATCCGGGCCCGCCCCATCTCGTAAACTGAAGCCCTCCCGTCGCGACGTCTCGCGCCGGCATCCTGCTTCAGTCTCACGAGGGAACGCGTTGACTCCACGAGCCACCACGGCGCTTGAGCCCGCGTCGACCGACCCCGCGTTCATCCGCAACTTCTGCATCATCGCCCACATCGACCACGGCAAGTCGACGCTCGCGGACCGCATGCTCGGCATCACCGGTGTCGTGAGCGACCGCGACATGCGCGCGCAATACCTCGACCGCATGGACATCGAGCGCGAGCGCGGCATCACGATCAAGAGCCAGGCCGTGCGGATGCCGTGGGCGCTGCCGTCTGTGTCAGGACAGCAGCAGACCTACGCGCTCAACATGATCGACACCCCCGGGCACGTCGACTTCACGTACGAGGTGTCCCGTTCGCTCGCCGCGTGCGAGGGCGCGATCCTGCTGGTGGATGCCGCCCAGGGGATCGAGGCGCAGACCCTCGCGAACCTCTACCTCGCGCTCGAGAACGATCTGACGATCATCCCGGTGCTCAACAAGATCGACCTCCCGGCTGCGGACCCGGACAAGTACGCCAAAGAGCTCGCCTCCCTCATCGGCGGCGACCCGGACGAGGTTCTCCGCGTCAGCGGCAAGACCGGCGTCGGCGTCGCCGAACTGCTGGACCGCGTCGTCGAGCTCATCCCGGCACCCATCGGTGACCCGGATGCCCCGTCGCGCGCGATGATCTTCGACTCCGTCTACGACTCCTACCGCGGCGTCATCACCTACGTGCGCATGATCGACGGCAAGCTGAGCCCGCGCGAGCGCATCCAGATGATGTCGACGAGGGCCGTGCACGAGCTGCTCGAGATCGGGGTGAGCTCCCCGGAGCCGACCCCGACGAAGGGCCTCGGTGTCGGCGAGGTGGGCTACCTCATCACGGGGGTGAAGGACGTGCGCCAGTCGAAGGTCGGCGACACGGTCACGAACGCCGCCAAGCCGTCGACGAAGGCGCTCGCCGGCTACACCGACCCCAAGCCGATGGTGTTCTCGGGGCTGTATCCGATCGACGGCAGTGACTACCCCGTGCTGCGCGAGGCGCTCGACAAGCTCAAGCTGTCGGATGCCTCGCTCAACTACGAACCGGAGACCTCCGTCGCGCTCGGCTTCGGCTTCCGCTGCGGATTCCTCGGGCTCCTGCACCTCGAGATCGTCACCGAGCGCCTCGAGCGCGAGTTCGGCCTCGACCTGATCTCGACGGCGCCGAGCGTGACCTACGAGGTGACGACGGAGGACAAGAAGCACTTCACGGTGACCAACCCGAGCGAATTCCCCTCGGGCACCAAGATCGCGCGCGTCACCGAGCCCATGGTGCGGGCCGCCATCCTCGCCCCCAAGGACTACGTCGGCACGATCATGGAGCTCTGCCAGTCGCGCCGAGGCTCCCTCATCGGAATGGACTACCTCGGCGAGGACCGCGTCGAGATCAAGTACACGATCCCGCTCGGCGAGATCGTCTTCGACTTCTTCGACCAGCTCAAGAGCAAGACCGCCGGCTACGCCTCACTCGACTACGAGCCGAGCGGCGACCAGGAAGCGGACCTCGTGAAGGTCGACATCCTGCTTCAGGGCGAGGCCGTGGACGCGTTCTCCGCGATCGTGCACCGCGAGAAGGCCTACGCCTACGGCGTGCTCATGACCGAGCGCCTCAAGAAGCTCATCCCGCGCCAGCAGTTCGAGGTGCCGATCCAGGCCGCGATCGGCGCCCGCATCATCGCCCGCGAGTCGATCTCCGCGATGCGCAAAGACGTGCTCGCCAAGTGCTACGGCGGTGACATCACCCGCAAGCGCAAGCTCCTCGAGAAGCAGAAGGAGGGCAAGAAGCGCATGAAGATGGTGGGTCGCGTCGAGGTTCCTCAGGAGGCGTTCATCGCTGCGCTCTCGGGGGATACCGAGGCGAAGAAGAAGTAGCGGATGGCTTCGGCGCGAGGTCGGCTCGGCGCCGTCGCGATCGCGCCTCTCCTGTTGGCGGCCTGGCAGATCGTGCCGCTGCTGCTGTCGCCGGTGTCGCATCCGGTCGCCATGATCGTGCTCGCTGCAGCCGCCCTGGCCACGAGCGTCGGGGGAGTCATCGCGGTCCTGGCTCTCGCTCGACGCTTCGGTGATCCTCCGGTCGGCACGCAACCGCAACCGCAACCGCGCTTGCCCCTGCGGGCGATCGATCGACTTCGCGGGTGGATTGTCGTCCTCCTCGTGGCGTCCCCTACCGCCGTGTTGATCGCTGCGGTCGTGTTGTCAGACGACCTCTTCCTGTGGGTCGGCGTGGGGATCCAGATCGCGATCATCGTCGGGGTTCAGGTCGGGCTCGTTATTCTGACTAGGCGAAACCATTCGCGAGCTCCCTCGACGCCGCCACGGATCACCTGATGGGCGAGTTCATCTTCCGGCTTGCACTCGCGCTTGTCAGTGTCGCGATGGTGCTCGCTGGAATCCTGCTCGTCGTGCTAGTTCCCGTCGACGACGGGGCCCTTCGGGTCGGGCGGTGGTTTCTTGTCGCACTGGTTCCTGCGGCACTCGCGATCGGCGGATTCGGTCCACGGCGTCGTCGATCCCGCAGCGAGGAGATCATGGAGCAGGCTCATCGCCAGCATCGGATCGGACGATTCCGGCCACGGTGGGTCGTGTGGCGGATCGTACTGGGGGGCGTCGCGCTCGTGCTGGCCGCGGCCCAGATCGTGGTCGCTGTCCAGTGGATGATCGAGGCCAATGCGCCGCGGTGAGGGAACCCGAATATTGCTCCTGATCAGCACTTCTGGGGTCGGCATGAATGTCGGTGGTGGGTGTCAGCATTGAGTCATGGAAGAGGTCCTGACACTGCTCGACCCGCGTCGTCCTGACGTGCGTGTGGAGTTCGGTATCGCCCGCGCCGAGGTCGCCCATGCGGCGATCGCGCGGGCTCAGGCGGAGCAGTGGAGCGCAATCGCGGCGACGTTGCGGGAGGCGCGTGACTTCCCCGAAGTGTTTCTTGGCCCGTCGGGGATCCATCCGGATGCGGTCGAAATCGCGGTGCGGGCCGCGATCGCCGACCTTGCGGTGCGACTGTCGGTGTCGGAGGTGACGGTGCGGCAGCAAGCCTTCGACGCGGAGACCCTGCAGAGCATGACGCCGTCGTTCTGGGAGACCTTCCGTGAGGGCGAGATCTCCGCCGCGAACACGTCCACGTTTGCTCGTCTGCTGATCGGGTTGCCGGATGCCGCGGTGCCGGTGTTCGAGGCGGAACTGCTTGAGCCCGCTCAGCAACTGGCTCCGGCACGGTTCGCGGCGAAGGCCCGTGCCCTGCGCGAGCGACTCATGGAGCGGCCGCTGCAAGAGCGTCACCGGGAGGCCGCCGAGGCCCGTCGGGTGATCATCGAACCCGACCTCGACGGCATGGCGTGGCTTCACGCCTACCTCCCCGCGGCGGATGCGCAGCGGGCGATGCTCCACGTGAACAAGCTTGCGACGTCATTGGCGAGGGCCGATGATGAGGCCCGCACAATCGCCCAGCTGCGGGCGGACGTTACGACCGACCTGCTCGCCGGGGTTCTCGGTGCGAAGGGCTCGGTCGGTGTCTCGGTCGGGGTGCTTTTACCGGTGCTCACGTTGCTGGGTGGTGACGAGCCGGGCATCCTCGAGGGTCACGGCCCGATCGACCCCGTCACGGCTCGGAGGCTGGCGGCGCATGCGCCGAGCTTCTTCCGCATCCTCACCCACCCGGTCAGCGGCACCGTGATGGACATCGACCGCACCCGCTACCGGCCGCCGGCGGATCTGAAGCGGATGGTGCAACTGAGGGACCAGGTCTGCACGTTCCCCGGCTGCGGGCGGCCCGCAAAAGAGTGCGACATCGACCACACCACCGCGTGGATGGACGACGGGAAGACCGCCGAAACCAACCTCGCGGATCTGTGCCGACATCATCATCGGATCAAAGACGAGTCGAAGTGGACGGTGAAGCGCCAGCACGGCACGAGCATCTGGACCAGCCCTACCGGCGCCATCCGCACTGCCGACCCGCCTCCGTTCTAGCCCCGCTTGCGCACACCCACAACCCCGCCCGCACTCGCGCGCGCCCCTCTTGTGACGAGTCGACAACCCTCTCCGGCGATCCCCTGTGACAGTCGTACAGTGACCATCGTGACTGACTTCCGCCCGGCTGTGGCCGACATGAACTTCATCCTCGAGCACGTCATCGGATACGAGGGCATCGCCGCCCTTCCCGGCTACGAGCACGCCGATCTCGAGACCGTGCAGGGGCTCCTCGAGGAGGCCGCCGACTTCATGGCGAAGGTGGTGGCCCCCACCAATCGCATCGGCGACACCGTCGGCGCGAAGCACACGCCGGATGGCGTCGTGATGCCGCCCGAGCTCACCAAGGCCTACCAGGCCTACGTCGATTCGGGCTGGGGCAGCATCCCGTTCCCGGAGGAGTTCGGCGGCGGTGGGTTCCCGTCCACGGTGGGCCTCGCGATCCAGGAGATGCTCCAGTCGTCCAACATGGGCTTCGCCCTCTGCCCGTTGCTCACACAGGGTGCGATCGACGCTCTCCTGCACTACGGCAGCGACGAGCAGAAGGCGCTCTACCTGCCCAAGATGGTCAGCGGCGAGTGGACCGGCACGATGAACCTCACCGAGCCGCAGGCCGGCTCCGATGTGGGGGCGCTCACGACGAAGGCCGTGCCCAACGGCGACGGTACCTACGCGATCACCGGCCAGAAGATCTACATCACCTACGGTGACCACGACATGGCCGACCAGATCATCCACCTGGTGCTGGCCCGCACTCCGGATGCCCCGGCCGGCACCCGCGGGATCTCCTGCTTCATCGTCCCCAAGTTCCACATCGGCGGGGATGGCGAGCTGGGCGAGCGCAACGCCGTGACCCCGCTCTCGATCGAGCACAAGCTCGGCATCCACGCGTCGCCCACGTGCGTGCTCAGCTACGAGGGCGCCACGGGCTACCTCATCGGCGAGGAGAACCTCGGCATGCGCATCATGTTCGTCATGATGAACGTCGCCCGCCTCTCCGTAGGGATGCAGGGTGTCGCGATGAGCGAGCGGGCCTACCAGCAGTCGCTGTCCTACGCCAAGGAGCGTCGCCAGGGCCTCGCGATCGGCGCGACGGGCAAGGACTCGGCGATCATCGAGTTCCCCGACGTGAAGCGCATGCTCCTCACCCAGAAGGCGTCCATCGCGGCGATCCGACGCATGATGCTGCTCAACGCGAGCTACATGGACATCGCGGGCCGGCATCCGGATGCCGCGGAGCGCGCCCGCGCGTCCGAGATCGCGGGCCTGCTCACGCCGATCTGCAAGGCGTTCGGCACCGACGTCGGCAACGAGCTCACGTCGATCGCGCTCCAGATCCACGGCGGAATGGGCTACGTCGAGGAGACCGGCGCCGCGCAGCACGTGCGCGACGTGCGCATCGCGGCGATCTACGAGGGCACCAACGGCATCCAGGCCGCCGACCTCGTCGGCCGCAAGCTGGGCGTGCGCGACGGCGCCTCGATCATGGAGTTCATCGCGCACATGCGCGGCGTGCTCGGCGACCTCGCGGCGGCCGGCGACGACTTCGCCTCGATCCACGCCCAGCTCGCGAAGCAGTTCGACGCGCTCGAGACGGCGACGACGTGGATGCTGCGCACCGGTGTCGCCGACCCCAATGCGGTGCTCAGCGGGTCGGCCCCGTTCCTGCGGATGTGGGGCCTCGTGGTGAGTGGCTGGCTCCTGGCCCGCTCGGCGATCGCCGCGGCATCCCTCGAGCCGGAGGTGGCGACCGAGCAGCTCGTGCTCGCCCGCTTCTTCGCGGAGCAGCTGCTGCCGGCGACCACCGGCCTGCTGGGTGCCGCGACGGGCGGTTCGCGCGACCTGTTCGCCCTCGACCTGTAGGCGATTTCGGTCCTGACACGCGCTCACGATAAACTCGTAGGTCCCTCGCGACGGCGAGGGGACGGATCGGCATCCCGATCCGCTCGAGCACCGCGGGAGGCACGATGGAACGCCCCCTGTGGCAGCGCCCGGTGAGTTACGGCGCGATCGGCGCGACCCAGGCCAAGGACCTGCTGCGCTACCCGCCCACCGGATACCGCGCGATCGAGCGGCGGGCCCGCATCGGGCACGGGGATGCTCGCTTCGAATTCGCGTGGTCGTCCGCCCTGTCGTGGGGGATTCAGCGGGGATCGGGTTTCCGCGTGGAGACCGTCGAATCCCCGGCCGAGGTTACGCACGCCAGCTACACCCCGGTGAGCTTCGACGAGGAGGGGGCGCCGATCGCCCCGGCGACGGAGAACCTCCAGCACGTCTTCGGACCCGACGGCACGGCGTTCCTCAAGCCCGGCGACACGGCGTGGTTGGTCATTCCGGTGCTGGGGCGGTTCTGGGGCGTCCGCTCACCCGTGCGGGTCGTGTACGTGATCGATGAGCCGCAGCGCAAGGGCTTCGGCTATGGCACCCTGCCGGGGCATCCCCAGGACGGCGAGGAGTCGTTCATCGTGAGCCAGCGCGATGACGGTTCCGTCTGGTTGACGGTGCGCGCGTTCTCGCGCCCCTCCTCGCGCAAGTGGTGGGCGGTCTACCCGGCGCTGCGGGTGGCGCAGGAGATCCTCACTCGGCGCTACCTGCGCGCGCTCGCGGTTCCGATCGACTGAGCGATCGCGGCGAGCACGGCATCCAGCCCGCTCTCGAGGTCGTCGGCGACGACGAGAGCGCTCGTCGCGCGCAACTGGTCGGCCGTGAACGCCCCGGTCGCCACGGCGATGAAGGGCAGTCCCGCGCTCTCGGCCGCCTCGCCGTCCTTCGGGGTGTCGCCGATGATGACGGCATCCCGGTCGCCGAGTGCGACGCGGGCGTCGGCGGTGAGGTGGTGCCGAGTGGGCGACTCGTGCCCGAAGGCGGAGTACTCCCAGTCGAAGATCGTGGGGTCGATCCCCGCGGCGATGACCTTGTAGCGGGCGCGATTCGGCCCGTTTCCCGTAAGCAGGACGTTGGTCCATCCGCGCTCGGCGACGGCAGCGAGAGCCTCGAGCACGCCCGGGCAGCGCTCCCGCGTCGCTCCGGTCTCGTGCTGGGCGAGGGAGAGCTCGTCCAGCCGGATGAGCACGTCACCGAGGGCGTCCGCGGCGAGGCCGTTGACCTCGAGGATGCTCGCCAGCAGCTGGCCCTCGGTCATCCCGTGCGGGTCGCTCACCCGCACCGTCGGGCGCGTGCCGGTGACCTGCTCGATCGACTCCAGGTAGAGGCTGCCCGCCTGCGGGGTGTTGCGGATCAGGGTTCCGTCGATGTCCCACAGGACGTGCGTGCTCACCCGACCATTCTGGCCGGTGGCTGCAGCATCGGATGACAGACTGGGGGGATGAATCGGCCTTCGAGCACGCGCTGATGCCGAGCGCGCTGCCGATCGGCGATCCCGCTCCCCTCGACGGATCGCTTCCCGCGTCGGTCGTCGAGGGAGCCACCGACCGCAAACTCGGCGTCTACCTTCACGTGCCGTTCTGCCGGGTGCGCTGCGGCTACTGCGACTTCAACACCTACACGAGCGACGAACTGCGCGGCGCCAAGCGCACCGACTTCGCGGGGCAGGCAGCAGCCGAGGTCGCGCTCGCCGGCCGGGTGCTTCGGGATTCGGACCTGCCCGAGCGCGCCGTGAGCACCGTGTTCTTCGGCGGTGGCACCCCCACGCTTCTCCCCGCGACGGACCTCGCGTCGATGCTCTCGGCGGTCGTTCGGGAGTGGGGACTCGAGCCGGGCGCCGAGGTCACGACCGAGGCCAACCCCGACTCCGTCGACCTCGCGTACCTCGTCGCCCTGCGCGAGGCGGGCTTCACGCGAGTCTCGTTCGGGATGCAGTCCGCCGTTCCGCACGTGCTGGCCACCCTCGAGCGCACTCACGATCCCGAGCGCATCCCGCTCGTCGTCGGCTGGGCGCGCGAGGCCGGACTCGACGTGAGTCTCGACTTGATCTACGGAACGCCGGGCGAATCCCTCGACGACTGGGGGGTCTCGCTCGACCACGCCCTCGCGCAGCATCCCGACCACCTCTCGGCCTACGCCCTCATCGTGGAGGACGGCACGAAGCTCGCCGCCCAGGTGCGCCGGGGCGAGATCGCGACGCCCGACGACGACGTCATGGCCGACATGTATGAGCTCGCGGATGCCCGGCTCGCCGCCGCGGGCTACGACTGGTACGAGGTGAGCAACTGGGCGCGCGGCGATGAGCATCGCAGCCGGCACAACCTCGCGTACTGGCAGGGCCACGATTGGTGGGGCGTCGGACCCGGGGCGCACAGTCACGTTGGCGGGGTGCGCTGGTGGAACGTCAAGCATCCGGCGGCCTACGGCGACCGCATCGCGGCGGGGCACTCGCCCGCGGCAGGAAGGGAGACGCTCGACGCTCAGACGCGCGCGGTCGAGGCGGTGCTGCTGCGCACGCGCATCCGGGAGGGCCTGGCGATCGACGAGCTGGGCGCGGGGGGCCGTCGCGAGGTCGCCGGACTCATCGCCGACGAACTCGTTAACGCCCGAGCCGCCCTCGCCGGGCGAGTTGAACTCACGCTGCGGGGGCGGCTCATGGCCGACGCGGTGGTGCGCCGACTGGTGGACGAGACCTAGGAAACGAACTTGATGGACAGCGGGTAGGTGTAGTTCTGCCCGTTGTTCGCGGCGATCGCCGCCATGATGCTGAAGATGATGATGACGATGCCCACGGCGATCAGCACGAAGACGCCGATGATGATGAACGACGTCACGAAACCGACGACGTAGCCGATCAGCATCGTGAGCTGGAAGTTGAGCGCCGTCGCGGTGTGCTGGTGCACGAACGGACCGCGGTCCTTGAGAACCAGGTAGCCGATGAGGGCGGGAAGGAATCCGAAGAGGATCCCTCCGACATGGATCAGGGTGGCCCACAGCTTCTCGTCGGCCGGGCTGAGCGGCGTGGGAGCGGCGTAGGGACTGGTGGGGGGAGGCGTGGAATCCGACATGCGGCCATTAAAGCAGTGAGCCCGGCAGTATCACTGCCGGGCGCACCGAAATTACTGAAGCGCAGTAACTACTGAAGCGCAGTTACTTCACGAGACGGATCGCGAAGGGGTAGCGGTAGGCGCCGCCACCGTTGACCTTGACACCACCGAGGATCGAGAAGATCGCGTTGGCGACCCACAGCAGGAACGGCAGCCAGCCGATGAGGCCCACGACGCCGTAGGCGCCCGCGGCGAAGAGGATGGCCGTGAGGATCGCGATGAGGATCTGCAGCACGATGAAACCGATGGTGAAGGTGATCTGCCAGTTGAGCGCCTCCTTCGACTCCTGCTTGGTGAGCGCACCACGGTCCTTGAAGACCAGGAAGATGATGAGCGAGGGCAGGATGCCGAGCAGGCCACCGAAGTGGGCGAACGACGCCCACTGCTTGTCCTCGGCCGGGGTGAGCGGAGCGGCGGGCTGCGGAGCGGCGGGCTGCGGGGTTGCGTCGGTCATGGGTTCGTTGCCTTTCAGGGTGAACGAGGGCGACAAAGCGTCGCTACAAGGTAGCGCCCCGTTCTCACCGGGTGCAACGGTTCGGTCACGGCGTGTCACAGGTACAATTGGCAGTCAACGGAATTGAGTGCCAGCAGGGGAGGCGGTGGGCGCGTGGTATCGGAGCGTGGGCTCGAGGTCCTCCGGGTGATCGTGCAGGACTACGTGGCCTCCCGAGAGCCCGTCGGCTCCAAGTCGATCGTCGATCGGCACTCGTTCGGTGTGTCGGCGGCGACCATCCGCAACGACATGGCGCTGCTCGAGGACGAGGAGCTCATCACCGCCCCGCACACCTCCTCGGGTCGCGTCCCCACCGATAAGGGCTACCGCGTCTTCGTCGACCAGCTCGCCGACCTGCGACCGCTCTCGTCGGCCCAGCGCCAGGCGATCGAGACCTTCCTCGGCCAGCCCGCCGACCTCGACGACGTGCTCGCGCGCACGGTGCGCCTGCTCTCGCAGCTCACGCATCAGGTCGCTCTCGTGCAGTATCCGTCGCTCGCGACCTCGCGCGTGCGTCACGTCGAGCTCGTGCCGCTCACGCCCACCCGCATCATGACCGTCTTCATCACCGATTCGGGCCGGGTCGAGCAGCGCCTCGTCGACGTGCACGCGCCGGTCGACGACGTCTTCCTCGGGGAGCTGCGCGCCAAGCTCAACAGCGCCCTCGGCGGTTTGGGTCTGCAGGATGCCGCGGCTCGCCTCGCCGAGTTCCCTGAGGAGTTCGCGCCCGAGCGCCGCCCCCTCGTCGCGGAGGTCACCTCGGCCCTCGTGGACCAGGTGCTCGCGAACCGGCAGGACAAGCTCCTCATGGCGGGCGCGGCGAACCTCGCCCGCACCGAGGAGGACTTCAGCGGATCGATCTATCCCGTGCTCGAAGCCATCGAGGAGCAGGTGGTGCTGTTGCGCCTGTTCGGTGAGATGGAGGTCGACCCGGGGTCGGTCAGCACGCGCATCGGCCGGGAGAACGAGGGATTCGGCCTCGGCGAGACGTCCGTCGTGACGAGCGGGTACTCGTCGCAGGGCGGGAGCGTGGCGCGACTCGGGGTGCTCGGCCCCACGCGCATGGACTATTCGAACAACATGGCCGCGGTGCGGGCGGTAGCACGCTACCTCTCGCGACTGCTCGGTGAGGATCAATAACAACGTGGCAGACCATTACGAGGTGCTCGGAGTCGATCGTTCGGCATCGCCCGAGGACATCAAGAAGGCGTACCGGCGACTGGCGCGAGAACTCCACCCCGACGTCAATCCGAGCGCCGAGGCATCCGAACGCTTCAAGCTCGTCACGCACGCCTATGACGTGCTGAGCGACCCGCAGGAGCGCCAGCAGTACGACCTCGGCCCGCAGGCCGGATTCGGCGGCGCCAACTTCGGGGGCTTCGGCGACATCTTCGAGACCTTCTTCGGCGGTGGCGGCCGCACGACCGGCCCGCGCTCCCGGCGTGAGCGGGGGCAGGACGGCCTCGTGCGCGTGGAGGTCGACCTCGACGAGGTGATCTTCGGCACGACCCGCACGCTCGACGTGAACACCGCGGTGCTGTGCGAGACCTGCTCCGGGTCGTGCTGCCAACCGGGAACCTCCCCGGTGCGGTGCGACATCTGCGGCGGCAGCGGTCAGATCCAGCGCACGATGCGCAGCCTCCTCGGCAACGTCGTCACGTCGAACCCGTGCGGCACCTGCCGCGGCTACGGCACGATCATCGCCCAGCCGTGCGTGACGTGCGCCGGCCAGGGCCGCGTGCGGGCGACCCGCAACATCCCCGTCGACATCCCGGCCGGCGTCGACACGGGCCTGCGACTGCAGATGAGCGGTCAGGGCGAGGTGGGTCCCGCGGGCGGTCCCGCGGGCGATCTCTATCTCGAGATCAAGGTCAAGCACCACGACACGTTCAGCCGCAACGGCGACGATCTTCTCGCGACGATCGAGGTGGCGATGACGGATGCCATCCTCGGCACCCGCACGACCCTCAAGGGCCTCGACGGTGAGATCGAGGTCGACATCAAGCCCGGCACCCAGAGCGCCGAGGTCATCACGATCAGAGAGCGCGGGATCACCCACCTGCGTGGCGCCGGTCGCGGCGACCTCAAGATCGGGGTGCAGGTGCTGACCCCGATGAAGCTGAACTCGAAGGAGCAGGAGCTCATCAAGCAGCTCGCCGCGGCGCGCAAGCACCAGGCGCCGCACTTCACGCAGTTCCAGCAGGGGCTCTTCACCAAGCTGCGCGACCGGTTCCTCGGGCTCTAGCCGCGTGGCCCACTTCTACCTCGACGAGAGTCTCGAGTCCGCCGCGGTCGGCGACACGGTCACCCTCACGGGCCCGGAGGCACGGCACGCCGTGACCGTCAGTCGGCTCGCTCCCGGTGAGCGCATCTCGATCGGCAACGGCGCAGGACTGGTCGCGACCGGATCCGTCGTGCGGGCCGAGCACACCGAGCTCGCGGTCGAGGTGCACGAGGTGCACGTCACGCCGCGTCGCGCTCCGGCGATCTTCCTGGCCCAGGCCCTCGCGAAGGGAGATCGCGATGAGCTCGCCGTTCAGGCGGCGACCGAGCTCGGGGTGGACGGCGTCATCCCGTGGTCGGCGCAGCGCAGCATCTGCCGCTGGGAGGGTCCCAAGGTGGCGAAGGGTCGCGATCGCTGGAGCGCCGTCGTGCGCGAGGCGAGCAAGCAGTCCCTGAGGCCCTGGATCCCCGACGTGCTCGACCTGATCTCCACCCGCCAGCTCGCCCGCCTCACCGAGGCGGCGCGGATGCTCGTGCTCGAGCCCACTGCCGAGGCGCCGCTGTCCGCGGTCGCCTCCGACGGACGCGACCTCGTGCTCGTCGTCGGTCCCGAGGGCGGGATCACGCCGCAGGAGCTCGAACTGCTCGCCGAGGCCGGCGCCGAGGTGGTGCGACTCGGCAGCGAGGTGCTGCGCACGTCGACGGCAGGCCCCGCGGCGATCGCCGCCCTCAACACCGCCCTCGGGCGCTGGTAGGTGCGCGGCGTTAAGCTGGTACCCATGACCACGACACCCTCGATCTTCAGCCGCATCATCGCGCGCGAGATCCCCGCGGACATCGTGTTCGAGAGCGATCACCTGATCGCATTCCGCGACATCGCCCCGCAGGCGCCCGTGCACCTGCTCATCGTCCCCAAGGCGGAGACCTACGCGAACGTCACCGAGCTCGCCGCGGGCGACCCCGCCCTGCTCGCCGAGCTCGTGGCCACCGCGCAGACGCTCGCCGACGAGCACGCCGGCGGGCAGTACCGGCTCGTCTTCAACACCGGCCCCGCCGCCGGCCAGACCGTGTTCCATGTCCACGCGCACCTGCTCGGCACTGATCCGAACCGCGGGGACCTGGCGGAAGGAACCCTTGGCTTCTAGCGAGAACTCCTCCACCGGCGAGCCCGCGACCGTGGGCATCCAGGTGGACGGGGTCGCCATGGTGCGTCTGCTCGGCCCGCAGGATCGCCTGCTCTCGATCATCGAGAAGCAGTACCCGCTCGTCGACGTGCTCGTGCGCGGCAACGAGATCACCCTGTCCGGCGATGCCGCTCAGGTCGATGCGGCGCGGGCCCTCGTGGAGGAGCTCGTGCTCATGGTGCGGGGCGGCCAGGACCTCGGGCCCGTCGAGGTGTCGAGCTCGGCCCGCATCCTCGCGTCTCAGTCCGGCAGTCCCGCCGAGCTGCTCAGCCAGGCGATCCTCACCTCCCGCGGCAAGAGCGTGCGCCCCAAGACGCTCGGCCAGAAGGAGTACGTCGACGCGATCGATCTCAACACGATCGTGTTCGGCATCGGGCCGGCGGGAACCGGCAAGACCTACCTCGCGATGGCGAAGGCGGTGCAGGCCCTCCAGCGAAAGGAGGTCGACCGCATCATCCTGAGCCGACCGGCGATCGAGGCGGGGGAGCGGCTCGGGTTCCTGCCGGGCAGCCTCACCGACAAGATCGACCCCTACCTCCGGCCGCTCTACGACGCGCTCAACGAGATGATGGATCCCGAGCTCGTGCCCAAGCTCCTCGCGGCGGGCACCGTCGAGGTCGCCCCGCTCGCGTACATGCGCGGTCGCACGCTCAACAACTCGTTCATCGTGCTCGACGAGGCGCAGAACACGACGCCCGAGCAGATGAAGATGTTCCTCACCCGTCTCGGCTTCGGCTCGAAGATGGTCATCACGGGCGACGTGACGCAGGTCGACCTGCCGGCCGGGGCATCCGGGCTGCAGCTCGTCACGACGGTGCTCGCCGACATCGACGACATCCACTTCTCCCGCCTCACGAGCGCCGACGTGGTGCGACACACGCTCGTCGGCCAGATCGTCGACGCCTACACGACGTGGGACGCGCAGCAGCAGCTCGCGAAGTTCGAACGCAAGGACGGCCGCCGCGGCGGCATCGCCGGGAGGAAACCGTGAGCATCGAGATCAACAACGAGTCCGGCGTCGAGGTCGATGAGCAGGCCATCCAGCGCCTCGCCGTGTACGCCCTCGACCAGCTGCACGTGCATCCGGATGCCGAGCTCGCGATCGTCTTCGTCGACGAGGCCGCGATGGAGCAGCTTCACGTGCAGTGGATGGACGAGCCGGGCCCGACCGACGTGCTGAGCTTCCCGATGGACGAGCTGCGTCCCGGGAGCGAGGAGTCGCTCACCCCGCCGGGACTCCTCGGCGACATCGTCGTGTGCCCGCAGGTCGCGATCGCGCAGGCCGAGGCGGCCGGGCACTCGCCGCTCGAGGAGATGCTGCTGCTCACCACGCATGGGATGCTGCACCTGCTCGGCTTCGACCACGCCGAGCCGGACGACGAGAAGGAGATGTTCGGCATCCAGCGCGACATCCTCGTCGGCTTCGCCCTGACCGAGCGACGACGGTAGGCACGCGCTCATGATCGGCATCTTCGTGAGCGTCGCGGTCGTGCTCGTCGTCTTCGGCGGCCTGCTCGCCGCCGCCGACGCCGCGCTCACGGTGCTCAGCCGATCCGATCTCGTCGATCTCGCGGTGACGAGCCGGTCCCGCCGCTCGCTGCTGGCGATCGCGCGCGACCCCGGCGCCCACATCAACGCCCTCAACTTCATGCGCATCGTCGCCGAGACGGTCGCGGCCGTGCTCGTGACGCTGTCCTTCGCGGCGGTCTTCACCGACTGGTGGTGGGCGCTGCTCGTCTCGGCCCTCATCATGATCGCCGTGTCGTTCGTTCTGGTCGGCTCCAGTCCGCGCAGCGTGGGCCGCGCCAACGCCAAGCCGGTCATCCGGTTCGCGGCCCCGATCGTGCGCGCGACCCGGGTGATCCTCGGTCCGATCGCCGACGCGCTCGTGGCGATCGGCAACCGCGTCACTCCGGGTCGGCCGCGCACGGCGACCTTCTCGAGCGAGGAGCAGCTGCTGAGCATGGTCGACGAGGCGACCGAGCTCGACGTGCTCGAGGAGGAGGACCGCGAGCTCATCCACTCGATCTTCGAGTTCAACGACACCGTCGTGCGCGAGGTCATGATCCCGCGCACCGACATGGTGACCATCGACGCGGATGCCTCGATGGGGTCATCCATGGGCCTCTTCCTCAGCCGCGGCGTCTCCCGGATGCCCGTGCTCGGCGAGGATATCGACGAGGTGCTCGGCGTGCTCTACCTGCGGGATGTCGCCCGCCTCGTCTACGAGCAGACCCTCGATGCCGATACGATCACCGCGCGCGAGCTCGCCCGCCCTGCTCTGTTCGTGCCCGAGTCGCAGAAGGCCGACAGCCTGCTGCGCCAGATGCAACTCGAGTCCAACCATCTGGCGATGGTCGTCGACGAGTACGGCGGCATCGCCGGCCTCGTCACCCTCGAGGACCTCATCGAGGAGCTGGTGGGCGACATCTCCGACGAGTACGACCGCGAGGTCGAGGAGATCGAGGACCTCGCCGACGGCCGATACCGCGTGAGCGCCCGCCTGCCGATCGACGAACTCGGTGACCTGTTCGGGCTCGAACTCGAGGACGACGAGGTCGACTCGGTCGGCGGCCTCATCACGAAGGCCCTGGGCCGCTTGCCGATCGCGGGCGCGTCCGCGGGGGTCTCCGGGCTCATCCTCACCGCGGAGCGCACCGAGGGGCGCCGCAAGCGGCTGTCCACCGTGATCGTCGAGCGCGACCAGGCCCTGATCGACGCCCAGGCGGCGTTCGACGATGAGAGAGAAACCGGTGACTGAGCGTGTCGACAGCTGAATCCGAGTACCGGGCGGGCTTCGTCTCGTTCGTGGGCCGGCCCAACGTGGGCAAGTCCACCCTCACCAACGCGCTCGTCGGCGAGAAGGTCGCGATCACCTCGTCCAAGCCCCAGACGACCCGCCGCGCCATCCGGGGCATTGTGCACCAGCCCCAGGGGCAGCTCGTGATCGTCGATACTCCCGGGATGCACCGCCCGCGCACCCTGCTGGGCGAGCGTCTCAACACGATCGTGCAGGACACCCTCGCCGAGGTCGACGTCGTGGGGCTCTGCCTGCCGGCGAACGAGAAGATCGGTCCGGGCGACAAGTACATCAACGAGCAGCTCGATTCGTTCCCGCGCGCCCGCAAGGTGGCGATCGTCACCAAGATCGACGCCTCGTCGCGTCCGGGCGTCGCCCAGCAGCTGCAGGCCGTCTCCGAGCTGCGGGACTGGGATGCCATCATCCCGATCTCCTCGTTCGACGCGACCCAGCTCGACATCCTCACGCGCGAACTGATCGCCCTGATGCCGCTCTCGGCGCCGCTCTACCCGCCGGATGCCGTGACCGACGAGACGACCGAGTCGCGCATCGCGGAGCTCATCCGCGAAGCCGCGCTCGAGGGCGTCATGGACGAGCTCCCGCACTCGATCGCCGTGACCCTCGACGACATGATCGAGAGCGAGACGAAGGACCTCCTCGAGATCTACGCCAACCTCTTCGTCGAGCGCGACAGCCAGAAGGGCATCATCATCGGCAAGGGAGGCGAGCGCCTTCAGGATGTCGGCAGCCGCGCCCGCGCGGAGATCGAGAAGCTCCTCGACCGGCAGGTGTTCCTCTCGCTGCGCGTCAAGGTCGCCAAGGAGTGGCAGCGCGACGCGAAGCAGCTCGGGCGCCTGGGGTTCTAGCCCGTCATCCCTCGGTCGTTCTCGTGAGCGCGGACCGGATGGCGACGAGGCCCTCGCCGTAGGTCTTGTCCGCCCACGCCTGCACGGTGCCGTCGTCGTAGACGACCGTGACGAACAGGTAGCCGTTCTGCACCGAGCTCATGAGCACCTCCTCCGGCGCGGCTTCGGCGATGCCCTCCTGGATGGCGAGCAGTTCGGCCTCGCTCCCGGTGCCGGCGTTCGCCGGATCGAGCTGGGGGTCCTCCACGACCATCGGGTCGTAGAGGGCGAGTTGGATCGCGTCCGTCACGGTCATGGCCGTGCGCTCCCAGGCGCCGAACACCGCGTAGGCGCCCCACGTGGTTCCGGCCGCGGTTTCCGAACCCGGGTAGAGCTCCCAGTCCCACTCCCGCAGCGGAATGCCCGAGCATTGGGGCGGGAACGACTCGGCGATCGCCCCGAGGCACAGCTCGGGTGCGGCATCGCCGACCTGGATGACGGTGCCCTGACCCACGACATCGACGGGGGACACGGGGTCGCCCTTGCCACCGCCCGGTCCGGGGCCGTCACCAGAAGTCGAGGTCGCACAGGCCGCCAGCACGAGCACGGCAGCAGCGACGAAGGGAACGAGAGCGGCGCGAGGAGTACGTGACATGCGATCAGTATCAGGCTGCGCGGCCGGCATCCACCAGCCAACGTTTCGCGTCTTTCGATCGTCACAGCCGTTGCGGGACTCGCTATCATGAGCGGAACTCGATCAGGAGGACCCATGTCCGCACCACGCCTTCTCGCCGCGATCGCCCTTGCGGCACTGACCCTCTCGTCGCTCTCGGGGTGCATCCTCCTCGGCCCGGCGATTCAGGAGGCGAGCCAGTTCGCGCCCGTCAACGACCGTCCCGTCGTCGACGGCCCGGCCGGCTGGGAGGAGTTCCCCTCGTGCGAAGGGGGTCCCCGTGACGACTACGTCTGGGTGGACGGCCTCCCGAACCAGGAGCTCACGGCGGCGGGTGTGGTCCCCGACTGCGGGGACACCTGGATCGAGGAGGACGGCGACAACTTCATGAACGTCACCGACTACTCCCTCACCGAGCAGGAGATCGATGCGATCGGAGCCGCTCTCGAGGCCAGCGGGTGGGAGAAGAAGTGGGATGACTTCGCGCCGGTCGAGAGCGCGAGCGCGCCACCCGTCGGGGTGGGTGCGAGGGACTACTACCGTGATGGCGACACGCTCCTGCTCGCGATCGAGATCTACCACAACGGCACCAACCCGATCAGTTACACGGCCTACATCGACTACCACTCGCCGCTCACGCGCGCCCTCCCGGCATCCTGAGGCCCAGTCGTAGACTGGGCAGCGCGTCAGCGCGGAACGGGGGCATCATGGCGGCTCGAGGCATCGCACGGGTGATCGCGGCCGTCGTCGCCGCGGTCCTCGCGGTCACCGTCGCGAGTCCCGTCTCCGCCGCGACCACCCCGACCTACCTCGTCACCTATGTCGCGCGCAGCTGTGCCACCTACACGGATGTCATGGCGAACCTCGCCCGCAACAACATCCAGGAGTCCCTGCGCGATCTCGGGCCCGACACCGTGTATTCGGCCGGCCAGCCGATCAGCAACACGGTCGAGGAGACTGCTCCACCGGTGGGCCGCGTCTGCACCCCGCTGCCGAACTGGCGTTTCACCCTCGGGCAGGGCTACGTCGGCAAGACGCCGGCGACACTCCAGCTGAGCACCGTCTCGTCGCCCTACGGCACGTCGATCGTGACCGCGGCCTCGACGCCGATCCTCAACTCGGCAGGCGTGGCGACCGGGGGCTCGCTTGCGGGCGCCGTGACGGTCGCCCTCACCCAGGCGCAGGTGGATCGCGCGCAGCAGGGTCATCGACTCTGGGTTCAGGGCGGCACGCCGGCGGCTCCGCTCAACGGGCTGGAGACGCAGTACGGCTTCGCGGCACTGCGGTGCGCCGTCGACAATCTCAACGGCGACAACGTCGAATGGATCGGGTTCCCCGGCCAGGCGACGCACGTGTTCTGCTACTACTACGCCGTGCAGCCCCCGCCCGAGGCGGGCACGATCATCGTGCGCAAGGAGATCACGACCGAGTCGAACGGGCCGGCCTCGTTCCAGTTCGAGGGCAACGTGTCCTACGGCGACACCGATGGCAACGCTCAGAACGACTTCGTGCTCACGGCCGACACGAGCCTCCCGGGCAGCCAGACGTTCATCCGCGGGGAGGTGACCGGGGCCGCCCCGCCGTGGGACTTCACCGAAGTGCCGCAGCTGGGCTGGACGCTCGTGAACGGTGAGCCGGACTGCACCCAGACCGGCGGCAGCGTGGTCACCATCACGGGCGCGACCGTCGAGGTGACGCTCGAGGCTGGGGACACGGTGACGTGCACCTACGTGAACTCGCAGGATCGCACCGGTCTTCTGACGCTCTTCAAGACCACGGCAGGGGGAGTCGACACGTTCCCGTTCTCCATCGACGTGCCGTCGCCGGGCACGGATCTGAACACGTCGGTCACCACCTCGGGCGAGGGCGAGCAGACGCCCGTCGCGGGCGGATTCGGGGCGATCGGCACCTATACGACCACGGAGACCCTGCCCGTCCCGACGGTCCGAGGCAGTTGGGACCTCGCCGGGGTCGACTGCGACGGCACGTCGGTGCCGTTCACCGCAAGCGGGCAGACGCGCAGCGCGTCGGCGACCTTCGGGGCCGGTGACACGGCCATCTGCACCTTCGAGAATGTCTTCTCCCCTGCGGGCTCGCTCACGATCGCCAAGACGAGCCTGGACGGCGTCGACGAGTTCGCCTACGAGGTCTTCGAAGTGGATGTCGGCACCGACGACGCGCGTCAATTCCGGGTCGCCGCGACGACGACCACGCCCGGGGTGCCCGTCACCGCGACCGGCGACGCGCTCGACGGCCTCATCGTGGGCGATCCCGACAAGTACCTCGCGATTCGCGAACTGCTGCCGCTCGCACCAGCCGGGTTCGACTGGGCGCTCGAGTCGGTCACGTGCTCCGGCTCGACGCCCGTCTACGATCTCGGCGGATCGCTCGTCATCGTGCAGCTCACGGATGCCGAACCGACGGTCGAGTGCGCGTTCACGAACCGGCTCGCCGTCGCCCTCCCGGTGCTGCCGCTCACGGGGAGCGCCCCGGTGACCCTCCTGCTGTTCGTCGGGGTCGCGGTCCTGACATCCGGCATCCTTCTGGTCTCCCGCTCGCGCACCCGCCGTACCGGCGCCCAGGTGTGACCCCGGCGCCTGCGGTGCTACCCTGAAACCGTGTTCGGTCTGCTCCTCCTTAGCTGCCGCGACGAGTCCTAACTCAGGCCTCACTCGTCGCGGAGTTCGTCGTTGGTCTGACCCACCCGCTCCCAGACGAAGGACCAGATCATGAAGAACACGCAGAAGGCATCCGCGATGCCCGTGCACAAGTACCGTCCGTATCACGAGCAGTTGTCGGTGGACCTGCCCGACCGCACGTGGCCGGGCAAGCGCATCACCCAGGCGCCGCGCTGGTGCGCCGTCGACCTGCGCGACGGCAATCAGGCGCTCATCGATCCCATGAGCCCCGAGCGCAAGCGCATCATGTTCGACCTGCTCGTGCGGATGGGGTACAAGGAGATCGAGGTCGGGTTCCCCTCGGCGAGCCAGACCGACTTCGACTTCGTGCGCTCGCTCATCGAGCAGGACCTCATCCCCGATGATGTCACCATCCAGGTGCTCACGCAGGCGCGCGGAGAGCTCATCACCCGCACCTACGAGTCGCTCATCGGCGCGAAGCGGGCGATCGTGCACCTCTACAACTCCACGAGCGTGCTGCAGCGCGACGTCGTGTTCCGCACCGACAAGCAGGGCATCATCGACATCGCCCTCAACGGCGCCCGGCTGTGCCGCGAGGCCGAGTCGCTCGTTCCCGGCACCGAGGTGTTCTACGAGTACTCGCCCGAGAGCTACACCGGCACCGAGCTCGAGTTCGCGCTCGAGGTGTGCAACCAGGTGCTCGAGGTGCTCGAGCCCACCCCCGACCGCAAGGTGATCATCAACCTCCCGGCGACGGTGGAGATGGCGACCCCCAACGTCTACGCCGATTCGATCGAGTGGATGTCGCGGCGACTGAATCACCGCGAGAACGTCATCCTGTCCCTCCACCCGCACAACGACCGCGGCACCGCGGTGGCCGCCGCGGAGCTCGGCTACCTCGCGGGAGCGGACCGGATCGAGGGCTGCCTGTTCGGCAACGGTGAGCGCACCGGCAACGTCGATCTCGTCGCCCTCGGGATCAACCTGTTCACGCAGGGGATCGACCCGCAGATCGACTTCAGCGACCTCGACGAGGTCAAGCGCACGGCCGAGTACGTCAACCAGCTCAAGGTGCACGAGCGCAGCCCGTGGGCGGGAGACCTCGTCTACACGGCCTTCAGCGGCTCGCATCAGGACGCCATCAAGAAGGGCTTCGAGGCGATGGCCGCGGATGCCGCGGAGAAGGGCGTCTCCGTCGACGAGCTGCTCTGGGCCGTGCCGTACCTGCCGATCGACCCGAAGGATCTCGGTCGCGGCTACGAGGCCGTCGTGCGCGTCAACTCGCAGAGCGGCAAGGGCGGCGTCGCCTACCTGCTCAAGGCCGACCACGCCCTCGACCTGCCGCGCAAGCTCCAGATCGAGTTCAGCGCGGTCGTGCAGGCCAAGACGGATGCCGAGGGCGGCGAGGTCACGAGCGACGAGATCTGGGACATCTTCCAGGACGAGTACCTCCCCGCGCCCGCCGAGCGTCCGGAAGCGAAGTGGGGTCGGTTCGAGCTGCACGCCACCCGCACGGCGAGCGAGCTCACCGGCACGACGACGCTCGAGGTGAGCCTGCGAGTCGGGGACGAGGTGCAGGCGGCGACAGGAACGGGCAACGGTCCGATCGCCGCGTTCCTCGGCATCATGTCCGAGCAGGGCATCGACATCAAGCTCTACGACTACGTCGAGCACGCGCTGAGCGCCGGCGGGGATGCCCTCGCCGCCGCCTACGTCGAGCTCAACGTCAACGGCAAGCGCCTCTGGGGCGTCGGGATCGACCCCGACATCTCCACGGCATCCCTCAAGGCGGTCGTCTCGGCCGTCAACCGCGCGGTGCGCACCGAGGCGGGCGAGCGCGCGCTCGTCGACGCCTAGGTGTAGTTCCCCGGGACGTTGTGAACGTTTGAGTTAGCGAAGACCTCCGGGACGATGTGGGTTACCACACACACTTCGTCAACCGGAGGTCTTCGTGACTCACGTTAATGCGCCGTTCGCCCCGGAGGGGCGGCTTCGTCTTGCTCGCTTGATTGTCGATGATGGTTGGTCGGCTCGGCGAGCCGCGGAGCGGTTCCAGTGCTCGCCAGCCACCGCGTCGAAGTGGGCGGCTCGGTATCGAGCCGGCTTGCCGATGACAGACCGACCCTCGAGACCGCTCAGCTCTCCCCGCCGTAGTTCGTTGAGGCTTGAGCGCAGGATCGTGGCCCTGCGTTTCGTGCGCCGTTGGGGTCCGCATCGCATCGGATACCATCTCGGCGTTCCCCGATCCACGGTCGGCCGGGTGCTTCAACGGTATTCGATGCCGTTGCTGCAGCACCTTGATCAGATGACGGGATTGCCGGTTCGACGAGCACGCGCGGTTCGCTACGAACGCGCCGCACCCGGCGAACTGGTTCACGTCGATATCAAGAAACAAGGCCGCATCCCGGACGGCGGTGGCCACCGGATGGTCGGTCGCCAGCAAGGCAAGAAGCACAACGACGGTCACGGTCGTGGTCGCGGTTACGCATTCCTGCACCACGCCGTCGACGACCATT
This sequence comes from Synechococcus sp. UW140, assembly GCA_943367555.1. Classification (GTDB taxonomy): domain Bacteria; phylum Actinomycetota; class Actinomycetes; order Actinomycetales; family Microbacteriaceae; genus Rhodoglobus. The sequence goes on from CALRJN020000024.1 coordinate 34,324, forward strand.
CCCGCTTGGCCTACTCCGAGATCCTCGACGATGAACGCAAGGAGACCGCGTCAGGATTCTGGCTGCGCGCCAACGCGTTCTTCGCCGCCGCAGGCATCACCGTCACCGCCGTGATGACCGACAACGGCTCCTGCTACCGCTCCCGCGAGTTCGCCAACGCCCTCGGCACAATCGAACACGTCAGAACGCGCCCCTACCGCCCGCAGACCAACGGGAAAGTCGAGCGCTTCAATCGAACCCTCGCCACCGAATGGGCCTACGCCAACAGCTACTCAACCGACGAGGCCCGAGCCGACGACTACCCCGCCTGGCTGCATCACTACAATCACCATCGACCCCACACCGGCATCGGCGGCTCAACACCAGCCCAACGCGTTCACAACGTCACGGGGAACTACA
>CALRJN020000025.1:0-29839 GCA_943367555.1 Synechococcus sp. UW140
AGGTCGATGCCACCTTCGACGGTCAACAGTTCCGTCTCGTTCCCGGGGACATCGCCTGGGCTGGCGTTGGCTGCGTGCACTCGTTCTCCGCTGTGGGCGCCTCAGTGCGCTGGCTGGAGACGCAGTCCCCCCAAATGCCCCCGCGTCACGCCTACCGGTTCGCCCGGGACTGGAACTATCTCACCGACAAGCTGGAGGAATCGAAATGACCCGCACGATCGTCGTCGTCGGAGGAACGAGCGGAATCGGCCTTGAGATCGCCAAGGACGCGATCGCCCGGGGAGAGCACGTCGTGCTCACCGGCCGGGACCTCGAGAACGCGCAGGCGATCGCCGCGACTCTGGGCGGGAACGCGACCGGTCTCTCGGTGGACCTCTCCGAGCCCGCCACGATCGCGGAGAGCCTGAAGAGCGTCGGCCCGATCAACGGCTTGGTTCTCGCGGCGATCGAGCGGGATGCCAATACCGTGCGCGAGTACAGCATCGAGCGCGCGATCCGACTCGTCACTCTCAAGCTCGTCGGGTACACCGAGACCGTTCACACCCTCATCGACCGGATGGAGGCGAGCGTCGCGACCGGTATCGTGCTGTTCGGCGGTCGAGCGAAGGACGCGCCCTACCCAGGCTCCACCACGGTCTCAACCATCAATGGTGGTGTCGAAGGCCTCATCCAGACGTTGGCCCTTGAGCTCGCCCCGATCCGCGTCAACGGCATCCACCCCGGCATCATCGGCAACAGCCCGTTCTGGGCCAACAAGCCCGAGGGCGTCCTTGACGCCTACGAGTCGCGCACGCCCGGTGGCGCGCTGGCCACGATGGAGGATGTGGTGGGGGCGACCCGGTTCCTGCTCGACAACAAGGGCGTGTCGGCGACGAGCCTCTACGTCGACCGCGGGTGGCGTACGACCTGATCAAACAGGCGCAGGGTCACTGCTGGCGGGCGGCGACCAAGGCCACCGCGAGTGACCCGAGGGACAACGCCAGTGCCAGGGCGCCGACTGCCGAGTAGCCCCACGTGGACATGAGCAAGCCAGCGAGCGCGGTCGCAGCCGAACTCGCGAAGAACGTGGTGGCCATGAAGACCGTGTTGGCGCGCCCGGATTCCATGGAGTCGACGGAAGCGAGCGCATCGGCCTGACTCGAGACCTGCGAGCTGCTCATGCCGAATGACACGAGAAACAGCCCGACCACGAGCACGGGGATGACCGTCGGCGCGATGGCGAGGGCCGCCGCGCCGAGGACGAGTGCACCGAGCGACCAGGGCAGGGCTCGGCGGGTTCCGATCCTCGTCTGGGCGGACGCTGAACTCATCGTCGCTGCTCCGCCGGCGAGACCGGCGAGCCCGATCGCCGACGTCTGAGCCACGCTGAGTCCGAGTTCAGCCACGCCGAACACCGTGATCGTCGACCATGCGCCGATGAAGGCCGAGAAGGCGAGCGCGTGGGTGAGAGTGAGCAAGCGGAGCGGACGCGATCGACCCACCATGCCGGGGATCGACGAGAACAGGCGGCGATAACTGACCGGGGTGGCCGTCGCAGGCGTCGGAGCGAAGCGGAGGGCGAGAGGGATGCACGCGAGCACGACGACCGCGGCCCCGATGAGAACCGTCCGCCACCCAAGGCTCTCCGCGAGAAGTCCGAGCGTGGTCCGCACCGAGAAAAGACCGATGAGGAACGAGCCTATGAGAATGGCGGCGGTGCGGGCGCGAGCCGCGGGCGGGGCGAGTCGCAGGGCTGCCGAGACCAGGATCTGTCCTACGGTCGCCGTTGCCCCGGCGACGAACATCATGGCGACGAACAAGACGAAACTCGGGGACAACGCCGCGACGAGGATGGCCGCAGCGGTGGTCACCAGCTGCGACGTCACCTGCCGCCGCGGGTTCATCCGATCGCCCAGAGAGACCAGCAGCAGGATCCCGATCGCGTATCCGGCCTGCACGGCGACACTTGGCCCGGATGACAGTTCGAGAGGAACCCCGAGGTCTCGTGCGGCCAGAGTCTGAATCGGTTGCGGGAGGTAGATGACCGAGACGCCGACTGCGGCGATCGTCGCCATCGCGACGACCCGCGAGCCCCAGCCGGAGTCCGCGCTCGTGCTCACCGATCCCCCTGAGTCATCGCGACCTTTCCGTGGGCCGTCGCTGGCATTCAGGTCAAGCGTTCATCTAGACTATACAAGATTTGTGTTTGAACTGAACACTGTTCGACCGGGCATCAGAGAGGACGCCATGAAGAACACGGGCACCACGGGGACCAATTCTGTCGATTGGGAGACGCGGGTCGACTTCGATCGTCTGCGCACTGATCGGCTCTCGCGCCTGAAGGCGGAGCTGGATCGGTCGGAACTCGGGGCGCTGCTCGCGTTCGATTTCTCGAACATCCGGTACATGACCTCGACCCATATCGGCACCTGGGCGATGGACAAGCTGATCCGGTTCAGTCTGCTGACGCGCAACACCGACCCGATCTCGTGGGACTTCGGCAGCGCGGCCAAGCACCACAAGCTCTACAACCCCTGGCTGGATCGCACGACGGCTGAGATGGATGCCGACCCGCACGCGCCGCACGAGGGGACGACGCGCCCGCGCTTGGAGTCTGGTGCCCGTGCCGGGATCTCCACCCTCCGCGGTGCGTTCTCGCCGGAGTCGGAGATCGCGCAAGGCGTGGCCAAGAAGATCAAGCGCGAGCTCGAGAAGTTCGGCCTCGCCGACCAGCCGCTCGGGGTCGACGTGATCGAGTTGCCGATCCTTTTCGCGCTGCAGAACGAGGGCATCACCGTCGTCGATGGCCAGCAGGTGTTCATGGAGGCCCGTCGCATCAAGACCGGCGACGAGATCCGCCTGCTCACCCAGGCGGCATCGATGGTGGATGCCGCCTACGAGGAGCTCTACCGCTTCCTGCGGCCCGGCGTGCGCGAGAACGAGGCCGTCGGCCTCGTCGCCAAGACGCTCTACGACCTCGGTTCGGAGTACGTGGAGGGCGTCAACGCAATCTCGGGTGAGCGGTGCTCCCCGCATCCCCATGTCTTCTCCGACCGGTTGATCCGCCCCGGCGACCCGGCGTTCTTCGACATCCTGCACTCGTTCAACGGCTACCGCACGTGCTACTACCGCACCTTCGCCGTCGGCTCGGCCTCCTCCGCTCAGAAAGATGCCTACACCCGGGCTCGCGAGTACATGGACCGTGCGATCGCGCTCGTCAAGCCCGGCGCGACGACGGCTGACATCGTCAAGGTCTGGCCGACCGCCCAGGAGTTCGGCTTCGCTGACGAGGAGGCCGCGTTCGCCCTCCAGTACGGTCACGGCGTCGGCCTGTCGATCTGGGAGAAGCCGATCTTCTCCCGCCTCGTCTCCCTCGACCACCCCGAGGTGCTGCAGGAGGGAATGGTTTTCGCTCTTGAGACCTATTGGCCGTCCAAGGACGGCTGGGGTGCGGCCCGCATCGAGGAGGAGGTGGTCGTCACCGCCGACGGGTGCGAGGTCATCACCAAGTTCCCGGCCGAGGAGCTGCTCGTCGCCGGTCAGCGCTACTACGCCGTCGGCGGCGTGCTCAACCTCGAGCGTGATTCGCAGTCCCACCTCAACACGCGCGAGGGGCGCGGCGAGGTCTGACGCTCAGCGCTGCTGGCGGGTGATCTCCGCAACCGCGGACCAGTCGAGGTCGGCGAGCTGCGGGTCGGCGAGAGCCTTTTCGAAACGGTCGCGCAGCACGGGTGCCGTCGGCAAGGCGATGCCCCCTTCGGCCGCGAGGTCCTCGGCGAGCCCGAGATCCTTGAGACCCAGCGGCATCGCGAATCCGGCCGGGCTGTAGCGCTTCTCGGCGATCATCGACCCGTAACCGCTGTACACGACACCGGCGAACAGGGTGCCCGAAAGCAGCTCCACGAAGTCGCTCGCGTCGATGTCGTGAGCCTCGACGAGGGTCACTGATTCGGCCATCGCCTGGAGGGCGTGGAGGATCGTGAAGTTGACCGAGATCTTCACGGCGTTCGCGCGCCTCGGCTGCTCGCCGAATCGCCAGACCTTGGCGCCGAGGACCTCGAGCAGGGGCAGCACGGTGTCGATCGCGGAATCCGGACCCGCAGTGAGGATGTTGAGGTTTCCGGCCGCGGCGACGGCGGGGCGGCCGAGCACGGGCGAGGCGATGTATGCGACACCGAGGCCGTCCAGTACCGCACCGATGCGGTCGGCCGCGCCGGGGCTGATCGAGGCCATGTTGACATGGATGCGACCGGCGTCACCGGCGAGGTTGGCCGCGCTGAGCACGGTCTCGGCCGCGGCGTCGTTGGCGAGCATCGAGAAGGAGATCGGCGCCGCGAGCGCCTCAGCTGACGTCGCGGCCCGGCTTGCCCCGGCGGCGACGAGCTCGTCGGCGGCCTCGGGGGAGCGATTCCATACCGTCACCTCATGGCCCGCAGCAACGAGGCGACCGGCCATGGCGCTGCCCATGTTGCCGAGTCCGAGGAATCCGATGCGAGCCATGTTGTGCCTTCCAGCTGATGAGGAGTGAGTCAGGGTTGCGGGTAGTCGAGCGCAAAGATCTCGGGATGCCGAGCCAGGTGCAGGCGCGTGCGGCGGATGTGTCCCGCGAGCACCTGCTCGGCGGCCTCCGTGTCCTGCTCCTGCATCGCGAGCACGAGCATGTGGTGCTCGTCGTGCACGATGCGGTTGCTGTCGGCGTCGAGCCGGCGCGTGTACGCCCGGCGGTAGTGCTGTGTCGTGTTCCAGAGGCGGTGCACGAGCTCGCCGAGCTGCACCGTGTCGGCGCCGGCGTACGAGAGGAGATGGAACTGCCGGTCGAGGCGCAGGAACTCCTCGACCGAGTCGGCGGTCGACATCCGGCGCGCCAGTTCGTCGAGCTCGTCGAGGGTTCCGGGGCGAAGACCGGGAATGCTCATGCGCAGCAGCAGCGGCTCCAGCCGCTCGCGGATCTGGTAGATCTCCGTGCACTCGTCAAGATTGAGGCGGGTCACCCACGCGCCGGTGTTGGCCACGACGGTGATGAGACCGTCCGTCTCGAGGATGCGCAGAGCCTCGCGCACCGGCACGCGGCTCGCCCCGAACCGCGCCGCGAGGTCCTCTTGGCGCACCCGGGAGCCGGGCGGGTACTCGCCGCCGAGGATCGCGGCTCGCACCTGATCGGCGATGCGCGCGCTCGAGTTGCCATCGCGCGTCGCGGGGACGCCGACATCGGCGGTCGTGGCGGTCTCGGTCACGCTAGAACTCGTAGTCGACCGTGGCGCGATCCGTCACGACGGTGCGGATGAATGCTCCCGCGGCTTGGTGGTCGGGGTGAGCTTGGTACGCCTCGAGCGCCGCGTTGTCGTCGTGCTCGGAGACGAGCACCACGTCCCAATGGCCCGCCTCGATGAGGCCGAGGTCGCGGTTGAAGGTCACTGAGTGGAGGCCGGGGATGACGCCGACGAGGGCGCCCAGTCGGCGGCGCACCTCTTCGACGTCGGCGGCGCGCTGGGCCTCCTCCGTCGCGGACAGGGTGAACATGACGATGTGACGGATCATGGGGTTCTCCTAGTGGGTCGGGGTCGCGGCTAGGGGGTCGGTGCCGAGGCGAGCGCTTCGATCAGCAGGGCCGCGTTCGAGGGATCGGGCCGCAGGTCACCGCGCTCGATACGCTCCGCGATCCGGAGGATCGCCTCGTTCACGGGGGCCCGGGTTCCTAGCTTCTCCTGCTGAGCCACGATATAGCCGCTGAAGGCGTCGAGCTCGGCGCGACGGCCCTTGTCCCAGTCCTGAAGCACCGCGACCCGAGTGTCGGGCCGAGAGAAGGTCGAGAGCACGGTGTCGAGCAGGTCGATCCCGTACCGGTCGGAGTCGACGACCTCCTCGGGCGACTTGCCGAAGATCGAGACCATCGGGATGCCCGCGGCCTTCGCGGTACGGTAGGCCTCGCGAGCGGCCTCATCCATCACCGGTCGGACTCCCGGCACCTGAGTCGCGGGAACCAAGGGCAGGTTGAGGATGGCGGACGGAAGCATCTCCGGGATGTTCGCGAGCAGCTTCATCCACTTCGACGCACGGATGTCGTCGGAGACGGTGACCGTGCCGGCGTGCCCGATGGAGTCGACCACGGCCTCGAGGGCTTGCGATCGCAACCCGTCGAGGGTCCCGACCGTGAGCCAAGTGTTCTCCCGCAGCACCTGACGTTCGACGATCCCGGGGGTGAACATGTTCGCCGCGATCCCGAGCACGGCACCGATCGTGCGTTCGGGTCCGACGATGTCGGCGACGTCGTCGATCGTCATCCCGTTCTGCAGGCCCACGACCACGGAGGTCTCATGCAGGAGGGGCTTGATGAGCTCGCAGACCCAGCGGGTGTCGTAGGTCTTCACCGAGGTGAAGACGATGTCGAAGGGCTCGCGCAGTTCGGCGACCTGGCAGAGGTGGTAGACCGTCACGGGGGTCACCTCGCTCGTGCCGTCGGGCAGGTTCACCCTCAGGCCATCCGCGCGCATCGCCTCCACGTGGGCGGGCCACTGCTCGATGAAGGTCACGTCGAGTCCCGCGCGCACCATGTCGGCGCCCATCGAGGCGCCGTTGGCGCCGGTGCCGAGCACGGCGATTCTGGTCATGGGATTGGTCTCCTTCGTCATTCGGACGGTCGGGCGGGGTGCCAGAGCACGACGTCCGAGTCCTTCTCATAGGCCTTGCCATCGGGGAAGCTCACGAGCTCGAACTGCATGCCCCACGGGGAGAGGAAGTAGACCCAGCGCTGGCCCTCGCTCGCGTTGCGCGAGGCGGTGGGCTCGCCGAGCACGCGGATGCCGTGGGCGCGCAGGTGGGCGACCCCGGCATCCAGATCGTCGACGTAGAACGCGAGGTGGTGGCCGCCGAGGTCGCTGTTGCGGGGCTGGGGGTTCTGGCCGTCGGCCGGCTCCCACTGGAAGACCTCGAAGTTGGGGCCGTGGCCGCAGCGGTAGAAGCGCAGTTCGCGCATGACCGACCGGGGGTGCACGCCCAGGTGCTCCGTCATCCAGTCGTCGTCCCGCTGGAAGGGACCGAGGGTGTAGACGTACTCGCAGCCGATCACGTCGACGAAGAAGCGGTGCGCCTCGTCGAGGTCGGGCACGGTGAACCCGATGTGCTCGGTGCCTCGCAATCCCGGGAGTCCCATGGCCGCGACATCCTCTCTGATGGCTTGATTGGATACAGTATGCCCGAATTCGGGCAAATCGACAGCCTGATCTCGCGGAAGCACCTTGGATTGGATGCAATCCTGCGCTATCGTGGCCGACATGCCGAAACAACGACGTTTGGAAACCCTGCAGCCGTGGGTGGAGCTCACCACCACGGCCGCGGACTGGAAGGCGGCCGACCCGGCGCTGCTCGCGACGATGCTCGGCCAGCTGCACGTCATCCGGGCGTTCGAGGAGACGGTTCTCGAACTCGCCGCCGAATCCCTCGTGCACGGCCCCGCGCACTCCAGCATCGGCCAGGAGGGCGGCGCTGTCGGCTCGATCGTCGGCCTGCGCTCGACCGACGCGATCAACGGCTCGCACCGCGGCCACCACCAGTTTCTCGCCAAGGCCATCGCGCACGTCGCGCCCAGGCTCGACCTCGCCACCCTCGTGACCGAGCCGATCCAGACCGTGCTGCAGCGCACCCTCGCCGAGATCCTCGGACTCGCCCAGGGCTACTGCGCCGGCCGCGGCGGCTCGATGCACCTCCAGTGGTTCGAGGCGGGGGCTCTCGGCACCAACGCGATCGTCGGCGGCGGCGCCCCGATGGCGGCCGGCAACGCCTGGGCCCAGAAGCACTCCGGCACGACCGACATCACGATCAACTACTTCGGCGACGGCGCGAGCCAGATCGGCTCGGTGCTCGAGTCAATGAACCTCGCCGCCGCGTGGAAGCTGCCGGTGGCGTTCTTCATCGAGAACAACCTCTACGCCGTCTCCACCCACGCCGACGAGTCCACCGCCGACCCGAGGTTCTCGGTGCGCGGTCAGGGCTTCTCCATCCCCTCGTGGCGCGTGGATGGCATGGACCCGCTCGCCGTGTACCTCGCGACCCAGCAGGCCGAGGAGGTCATGCGCTCCGGCGGCGGCCCCGCGATCATCGAGGCCCTCGTCTACCGCTTCTTCCACCAGAACGGCCCGTACCCGGGCAGCGCCTTCGGCTACCGCACCAAGGAGGAGGAGGCCGAGTGGCGTGACCGCGACCCGCTGCTCCTCGTCGCGCGCCAGATGATCGCCCTCGGCTACCTCGATCAGGCGGGCGTGGATGCCGTGCGCGAGCAGGCGCAGACCGCCATGACCGCGGCCTCAGCCCAGCTTCTCGAGGCGGACCCGGAGGCCGAGGGCAAGCGCCGCATCCGTCCGGAGCTCTGGCCCGACGTCGCCTTCGTGAACGTGGGCGTGCGCGGCGACGCGAGCGAGCTCGCCGGCGCGCGCATCCTCGAGCCGATCGGCGCCGCGGGCGCCACCGAGTCCGTGAAGTTCGTGGATGCCGTGGCCGCCGTCATGGACCGCCGCATGGCCGAGGACCCCCGCATCGTCGTCATGGGCGAGGACGTGCACCGCCTCAAGGGCGGCACCAACGGCGCCACCAAGGGTCTCGCGGCGAGCTACCCGGAGCGAGTGCTCGGCACGCCGATCAGCGAGAACGCGTTCACCGGTCTCGGCGCGGGCCTGGCTCTCGACGGCCGCTTCCGCCCCGTCGTGGAGTTCATGTACCCGGACTTCATGTGGGTCGCCGCCGACCAGGTCTTCAACCAGATCGGCAAGGCCCGCCACATGTTCGGCGGCGTCAACCCGGTGCCGCTCGTGCTGCGCACCAAGGTGGCGATGGGATCGGGCTACGGCTCGCAGCACCTCATGGATCCGGCCGGCATCTTCGCCACGAGTCCCGGGTGGCGCATCGTCGCCCCGTCGACCGCCGCCGACTACATCGGCCTGATGAACGCCGCGCTCGCCCTCCAGGACCCGGTGCTCGTGATCGAGCACGTCGACCTCTACGGTCAGAACGAGGAGATCCCCGCGGGCGATCTCGACTACCAGCTACCGTTCGGCAAGGCGGGCATCCGTCGGGCCGGATCGGATGTCACGGTGATCAGCTACCTCTCGATGGTGCGCCACGCGCTCGAGGCCGTGGAGCAGACCGGGATCGACGCCGAGGTGATCGACCTGCGCTGGCTCGACCGGGCCTCCCTCGATTGGGAGACGATCGGGGAGTCGATCAGGAAGACCAACAGCGTGCTCATCGTGGAGCAGGGCGCTCAGGGCACCTCGTACGGCGGCTGGCTCGCCGACGAGATCCAGCGCCGGTTCTTCGACTGGCTCGACCAGCCGATCGAGCGGGTGACGGGCGGCGAGGCCAGTCCGAGCATCTCGCGCGTGCTCGAGCGGGCGGCCATCGCCCGCACGGAAGAGGTCGTCGCCGGACTCGAGCGCGTGCGCGCGGGAATGGGCGGCCGCTGATGTCCACCGTCATCCGGATGCCCGAGGTGCTCGCCGGCAGCGCCGAGGCCGCGATCCAGACCTGGCTCGTGGCCCTCGGACAGACCCTGACGATCGGGATGCCGCTCGCCGAAGTGGAGACCGAGAAGGCCAACGTGGAGTACGCCGCCGAGGTCGAGGGCACCGTGCTCGCGCTCCTCGTGAAGGAGGGCGTCAACGTCAAGGTGGGCGAGCCCATCGCCGTCGTCGGCGCGCCCGGTGAGGCCGTGGACCTGCCCGGCGGAGCCGCCCCGGAGGCCGCCTCCCCGCGGGTCGAGCTTGGGCCCACGCCGGCCGGCTCCGACGCGTCGCGCAGCGACGTGGCGGCCGTGCCGGTGGGGATTGCGACCTCAGCCGAATCGGGGGTCGAGGTCGTCGAGACCTCACCGACGAGTGCGCCCGCCGCCCCCGGCTCCCGCCAGTTCATCAGCCCTCTCGTTCGCCGTCTCGCGCGCGAGCGCGGGCTCGACCTCGCCGCCGTCACGGGCTCGGGCCCCGGCGGCCGGATCGTGCGCCGCGATATCGAGGGCCTCGCGGCGGCTCCCGCCCCGGTCGCCGCCGCCACAGCGCCCGCCGCGCCGACCGCGGGCACCATCGAGATCCCTCACACCGGGATGCGGCGCGCGATCGCCCGCCGTCTCACCGAGAGCAAGTCCACGGTGCCGCACTTCTATCTCGTGGCGGACTGCCGCGTCGACCGGCTCGTCGCGGTGCGCGCCGAGGTCAACGCGGCAACCACGACCAAGGTGTCGGTCAACGACTTCGTGCTCAAGGCATCCGCTGCGGCCTTCCTCGATGTGCCGGAGGCGAACGCCACGTGGGGCGAGACCGCGGTCACGCGCTACTCGACCGTCGACATGTCCGTCGCCGTCTCGATCGAGGGCGGACTCGTCACCCCGGTGCTGCGTTCCGTGGAGCGGATGACGCTCACCGAGATCGCCCGTACTGTCGGCGACCTCGCCGAGCGCGCCCGCGCCGGGCGACTCAAGCAGCACGAGCTGGAGGGGGGCAGCTTCGCCGTCTCCAACCTCGGCATGTACGGCGTCACCGAGTTCTCGGCGATCATCAACCCGCCGCAGTCGGCGATCCTCGCCGTGGGCCGCGCCCGCGAGCAAGCGGTCGTCGTGAACGGCGCGCTCGAGGTGGGCACGGTCATGACCGTGACGCTCTCGGCCGACCACCGTGTGCTCGACGGGGCGCTCGCGGCGCAGTGGCTCGCGGCTTTCGTCACGCACATCGAGAACCCCCTGGGCATGCTCGTCTGAGCCCAGGCACCGACCCGGGGCCGGCGAGTTGTGGTGGCTTGCCGGCCCCGATCCCTTCTCCGTCGTCGCCCCGAGAAAAGTGACGTCGTGTCAACCAAGGCGGCCGTCTCAATCGTCGCCATGATGTGACCATGAATACTGTCAGCGCGGGCGCGATCGTCTGGGCCGCGGCCGGGATCCTCGCCGCTGCCGCCGTCGGCGTGACCGCCGGAATCACCGGGGTGATCACCCGACCCACTGTCGTCGACGCATCAGTGGCCAGCACCATCGTGCTGCAGACCGCCGACGCCTCGACCTGTGCGGGGGGTTCGGTCGTGACCTCCTTGCCGGCGGGCGCGCGAGTGCTCGCGGTCGAAGTGAGCGCCGACGGCGAGTGGATCGGCGTGCGCAATCCGGCGCTGGCCACCCAGACGGTGTGGATGCGACAGACCAATGTCGTGCGCGATGACGACGGCTCGGCTGAACTGCCGGTGGGAGGCGAGTGCCCGACCATCACCACCGTGCAGAACACCCCCGATGCCCCAGCGGCGCCCGCTGCTTCAGTCGCCGACTCGACCGCACCGGTGCTCGGAGTCCCGACGGCATCCAGCGTGGAACTCGACTGCCAAGGACTGAGTGACCCGGGCTCGGCGACGCTGTCCGTCGAGGCATCCGACGACACGGGCGTGACAGCCGTCGACGTGTCCTGGTCGGGGGCGTACACGGGTCAGGGGTCGATGACCCTGACGGGCTCGACCTGGACGTACCTGTTCGACGTGTCGACCGGGGTCACCCGGGGCGACGTCACCCTCACCCTGACGGCCCGGGATGCGGCGGGCAACCGCAGCTCGGACGCCACCGTCGCCGTCTTCGTCGATTGTGTGGTGTAGCTCATGAAGCGTTCCTGGTTCATCGTCTCGGCCGCCGGCCTCGCCGTGGTGGCCGCCGTCGGCTCGTTCCTCATCGCCGCACCCTTCGCCGCACCCCAGGCCGTCGCGCCGGTCGCGACTGAGGCGTGGGGGCTTCCGCCGGTGTCTGAGCTCACCCCACTGGGCGAGGGCATCCCCGCCGAGGGGAGCCTGCCGGCGACCACGGTCACCTCGATCGACCCCTCGTCGCCGGCGGTGCTGGAGGAGCAGCTTCGGGCGACGCTGGAATCCCTCGAAGCGGCCGCGGTGTCGAGCGACCCCGAGATCTTCACCCTCGGCCCCCCGGCCCTGTCGACGGTTCTCGCGCCCCCGGTCGATCCGTGCGTGATTCTCGGCACGTCGACGGAAGGCTGCGCGGGTGCGGCCGCGACGGTGCTTCCGATCGAGCTGCCCACCGACCTTCAGGTGCGCGCCCAAGCCAACGCCACGTGTGCGAGCGGACCCGGTGATTCCACCGTGTCGTTCACCGTGTGGGTGACGGATGTCGGCACGGTGGAGGTGGAGTACGACGTCGATGGTGAGCCTCGCTGGGCGACCGTGCGCCCGAAGGCTGAGGATCTGGCCGCCTTCGAGGCGGAGGATCGAATCGGCGGCTGGTTGCGGTACTGCGTGCAGCTCACCGATCTGCCGGCCGACTGGAGCGACAACGTCATCATCCGCGCCCAGAGCGACCTCGGCGGGCGCGCCGACGCGGAGTTGGCGGTCTCCCTCGCCACTGACGATGATCGAGCGCCGTTCTGGGTCGAGCCGATCACCAACACCGGCGTGATGGTGTCAGTCGCGACCCAAGCGGGTTCGGTGAGATTCCGGGCCTTCGTCGTGCCCTTCGGCCAGCCCGCCCCGACCTGCGACTTCGACGAGGACGTCGCGCTCGAGCCGGCGATGGAAGTGACGGAGACGATCCCCGCTGACTATCTGCTCGCGAACAACTACAGCAGCCGTTGGCCCTATCGACACAGCGCGGCGTTCGTCGTTCCCGAGGCTTCGACGATCGCGTTCTGCGTCGGAGTCGTCAATGGCCGCACCTCGTGGCCGACCAACGTGCCCCAGGAGCTGTTCAGCCAGGTCTTGCACAGCCCTGACCTGACGCTGCCCCGCGTGAAGGTTCTGGACTGGGGGCTCGATGAGTCCGTGGACAACCCCAATCCTCAGCTCACCGCAACCATCGGCGGTACCACTCTGGAATGCGGCACCCAGATCCCGTTCGGCAACAGCGACTTCGTCGGCTCCGACGGATACCTCTGTGACTATCAGACGGTGAACGGGGCCGGCATCGGTTGGGACAGCGCGCTCGTCGTGACCTCCCAGGTGACAGGCTACGGTTCCACCGGAACCCGCACATACACCCTGCCCGTAGCTCCGCAGATCTGCGGGGTCGGGTGCGTTCCTCCGAGGCCCGCCTACTTCGACATCCCGCTCGAATCCCGCAACCCGTGCCTCGGCAACGGGTGCGCGCCCTCTCGCGTGGGGGTCGCCCGCCTCAAAGTCGAATGGGTCGATGGCCAGGAGTCCTGGGCGACCGGCTGGTGGCGCGAGGGAGCGGCTGAACCGTTGGAAGGCCCGGTGTTCGAGCGCGACGCGGTCGTGGAGCTCGGTGCCGTCAGCGCCGATGGTTTCTCGCAAGCCGCTGAGCTGCGGGTGCGGACCAACGAGCCGACGACCGCGCGCCTCATCGTCGATCCGTGGCCGAACAGTCTCCTGACCTTCGGAGGGTCGGCGCCCACGTTCGAGGACCTCACCCTCACGACGGATCGGGTGATTCCGTTCACCGTCGATACCGGCCAGTGGTATCAGGCGTATCTCGAGGTCATCGACGAGGACGGCAACATCACGCTTTACGGCAGCGCTTCGGCCGCACGTCCGATTGGGGCGCCTCAACCCCGCACGTGGGCCGGAGGCTACTTCCGCGCCGCCAACCAGCAGCGCGACTACGACATCAGCGTGACGGCGGTTCGCACCGACGGCGGTTCGTTCTCGATGTCAACCCCCCAACTGCCGAACGGGGTATTGGACGGTTACGGGCCCCTCCCCAGATCGAACTACACGTGCTCGACCGCGTCGTCGCGACCGATCACCGTGGCGGGCCCGGAGTACGGGCCGCTGCCCTTCGGGGGGTCCAAGCTCCTCGCGTTCGACATCAGGGAGTTGTCCTCGTTGCCCGCGTCGCAGTTGGCTTGCGACAATGCGGCGATGGGGCCCGTGGGCTACGGCGACCGCACCCTCCGACGGGTCGTGCTTGAGGTGCCTTTCCGATTCGACACAACCACGATGATCGACGGCGGCGACTTCATTTACACCGTCACCATCAGCCCGTCGAGGCCGAGGGAGTAGCGCGGCCGTCAGTCCCGTAGTGCGAACCGGGCGTGGATGCGCTTCATCCACTTGGGAGCCCACCACATGATCTTCAGCTGCCAGGTCATGAACGCGGGCACGAGGAGCATGCGCACGAGGGTGGCGTCGAGGATGACGGCGACCGCGAGCGCGACGCCGAGCTGCTTGATCACCATGAGGTCGCCGGTGGCGAAGCCCGCGAACACGACGACGATGATGAGTCCGGCCGAGGTGATGATGCGGCCCGAGCGCTGGAGGCCCCGGGCGATCGCCTCGCGGCCGTCGACGCCCTTCTCCACGAGCTCGGTGATGCGCGACAGGATGAACATCTCGTAGTCCATCGCGAGCCCGAACCCGAAGGCGAGCACGAGCACGAGCACGAGCGGATCGACCCCGTGGATCTCCGACGCGTCGAAGTTCATCAGCCCCGCGAAGTTGCCCCACTGGAAGCCCCACACGAGCACCCCGATCGACGCGCCGAGCGAGAGGGCGCTCGCTCCGAGGGCCTTGAGCGGCACGACGAGCGATCCGGTCATGAGGAAGAGGAGCGCAATCGTGCCGAGAGCGATCACGAGGATGGCCCACGGCGCGCGGTCGAGCAGGGACTGGGAGAAGTCGACGGTGCGCGCGTCGGTTCCCGTCACCGAGGCGACGAAGTCGGTCGGGCGGTCGGCGCGGATGGTCTGCACGACATCCACGCCCTCGGCCGCGTTCACACGAACCGGAGTGATCCAGCCCTCGCCGGCCTCGCGCGGGGTCGCCACGGAGAGCACCCCCGGCAGCGACTCGACGTCGGCGGCCCAGGTCACGGCATCCGCCTCGGTCTCGGTGACGAGGGCGACGCGGGGCGCGGCGGCATCCGGGAAGTCGTCCCGGATCGTCGTGACGAAGACCTTCTGGCTCGACGAGGCGGGCAGGGCGTCCGAGCTCGTGTTGGCGAGCTGCAGTGACGCGGCTGGGGCCGCGAGGGCCACGAGCGCGAGCGCGCACAGCACGGTGATGAGGGCGGGATGCCGCTGCACCCGCCGCGCGAGCCGTGAGAACACGCCCTCCTCGGGGGCGATGTCGCCGAAGCGGGAGATGAGGCGACCGAGCCCCGGGATGTGGGTGAGCGCGCCGGGGCGGATGAGCCTGTCGCCGGTGAGCGAGAGCAGCGCAGGGACTAGCGTCAGGGCAGACGCGATCGCGATCACGGTGACGGAGAGCGCGCCCACGCCGATCGCCCGCACGAGCCGCGGCTCGAACACGAGCAGCCCGAGGCTCGCGATCGCGAACGTCGTGCCGGAGTAGAGCACCGTGCGGCCAGCCGAGGCCGCGGTCTTGACGATCGCAGCGATGCGCTCATCCCGACCTCGAAGATCGGAAGCGCGATACTCCTCGCGGAACCGACTCACCATGAGCAGCCCGTAGTCGATCGACAGACCCAGCCCGACCGCGGTGATGACGTTGATCACCGTCGTGTCGATGTCCATGACGTGGCTGAACAGGAAGAGCGCCCCGAGCGCCCCGATGATCGCCGAGACCGCTCCGATGAGCGGGATGCCCGCGGCGATGAATCCGCCGAACACGAGCAGCATGATCACGAGTGCGATCGGCAGGGCGACCGACTCGCCGCGGGCGAGGTCGTTCTCACTGATCCCGACGATCGAGTCGACGAGCAGGCGGGTGTTGTTGAACTCGACGGTGGCGTCGGGGAACTCCTCGCGCAGCTCGTCCCGCACCGCGGTGACGGCCTCGTCGACCTGGTCGAGCGCCGCATCGTCGCCGTCCGGGATGCTCACCAGATAGAGCACGCCCGCATCGTCCGCCGCGAACAGGGTGGCCACCGCGGGCAGGCGGCTGCCGTCGGGAAGCACGGGAACCGCGAGCGGGTCGACCACCTCCGCATCCGGGATGCCGTCGACCGCGTCGGTCAGTCGTGAACCGATCTCGATGACGCCTGGCTCAGCGAGGTCGACGCCGTGGACGAGCACGGTCGTCGTAACGCGGCTCTCGTCGGCGCCGGCGAGCAGATCATCCGCGAGCGCGCTCTCGCTCGTCGAGGCGACGGGGGCGCCGCTGACGAGGCGCCCGAACAGGTTCTCGCCGGTGATTCCGAGAATCGCCGTGGCGACCGAGATGCCCACGACCAGCACCCACGCCACGAGAACGACCCAGGGTCGGCGTGCGGATGCTCGGGCGAGACGCGCGACGGGACCGCGGGGCTCCGTGCTCATACCTTGAGCCGCCAGTCGTCCTCACCCGGAAGGTCCACCGGGGCGGTGAACGTGCCGGTCGGCGGATCGATGATGGTCGCCTCGTCGCGACGGTGCCGCAGCACCGTGTCGATGTAGCTCGAGACGGCCTCGGCGAGGGGCACGTCGCGCCCCTCGTTCTGCGAGAGGTACCACCGGTGGTCGAGCAGCTGGTGGAACATCTCCGCGGGCTCGAGCTTGCCCTTGAGGTCACGGGGGATGGCGCGGATCACGGGCTCGAACACCTTCTGGGTCCACTCGTGGGCGACGACCTCCTCGTCCACGTCCTTGAGGTTGAAGGCCGCACGGTAGGAGTCGAGGTCGTTGAGCAGGCGGCGGGCCTGGTTCTCGCCGGCGTCGAGCCCGGTGAGGCGGAGCAGGCGCCGGGAGTGGTGTCCGGCATCCACCACCTTGGGCTGGATGCGCACGGTCGTGCCGGTCTCGTCGGTCTTGATCGCGAGCTCCTCGATGTCGAACCCGAGATCGTTGAGCCGCTCCACGCGCTGGTTGATGCGCCAGCGTTCGGACTGGTCGAACTCCTCGGAGCCCGTGAGCTCCTTCCAGAGCGTGCGGTACTTCGCGACGATGCCGTTGGAGATCTCGATCGGGTCGATGTCCTCCTCGAGTCGACCGCCGGCCTGGAGGTCGAGCAGCTCGCCCGCGATGTTGACTCGGGCGATCTCGAGGTCGTTCTCGCGCTGGCCGTTGGAGAGCCCGTCGTAGAGCTGGCCCGTCTCGGCGTCGACGAGGTACGCGGCGAAAGCGCCGGCGTCCCGTCGGAAGAGGGTGTTGGAGAGCGACACGTCACCCCAAAAGAACCCGATGATGTGGAGGCGCACGAGGAGCACGGCGAGAGCATCCACGAGGCGGGCGGCCGTCTCGGGCCGCAGGCTCGAGGAGTACAGCGCGCGGTACGGCAGGGAGAAGCGCAGGTGCCGGGTGACGAGCACCGATTCGAGTTGCTCGCCCGAGTCCGAGGTGCGGTTGGTGATGACCGCGACGGGATCGACGCACGGGATGTCGAGGCGCTGGAGCGTGCGGAGCATCTCGTACTCCTTGCGGGCGAGCTCCGCCGAGGTCTCCTTGATCGCGACGATGTAGCCGCTGAGGTGCACGAAGCGCACGAGGTGCCGGGAGATGCCCTTGGGCAGCGCCGCGATGGTCTCCTCGGGCCAGATCTCGAGGGGAAGGGCCCACGGCAGGTCGAGGAGCGCGGGGTCGACCGTCGCCGAGGTGATGTTGAGTGACCCGCTCATGGTGGAGTGCCCTTACCTCGTTAAGCGGATCGAGCTTGTCGAGATCTCACCGACGTATGAGGAAGGGAGATCTCGACAAGCTCGATCATCGCTGATGACTAACCCGCGACGACAGCCTTCTTGCTCAGGCGCAGGCCCGACTCGGTGTCGAACACGTGGATGTGGTTCGGCTCCGGGGTGATGAAGACCTTGTCACCGGCGTTCGGGTGCGAGCGACCGTCGACGCGCGCGACGATGTCGACGCGGTTGCCGTCGACCTCGGTGTGCCCGTACAGGTAGCCGTCGGCGCCGAGCTCCTCGACGACGTCCACGTCGACCTCGAGGCCGGCGCCGGACTTGGCGACCTTGACGTCCTCGGGGCGAACACCGATCGTGACCTTCTTGGCCTTGGTCTCGCCGAGGGTCTCACGGTCGACCTTCGCCGTGGCGGTGCCGAACTTGAGGCCACCGTCGACGACGTCCGCGTCGAACAGGTTCATCGCGGGGCTGCCGATGAAGCCGGCGACGAACACGTTCTGCGGGGCCTCGTAGAGGTCGCGCGGGGTGCCGACCTGCTGGAGCACGCCATCCTTGAGCACCGCGATGCGGTCGCCCATGGTGAGCGCCTCGGTCTGGTCGTGGGTGACGTAGACCGTGGTGACGCCGAGGCGGCGCTGGAGCGAGGCGATCTGGGTGCGGGTCTGAACGCGCAGCTTGGCGTCGAGGTTCGACAGCGGCTCGTCCATGAGGAACACCTGCGGCTGGCGCACGATCGCGCGACCCATGGCGACGCGCTGACGCTGTCCACCGGAGAGGGCCTTGGGCTTGCGGGCCAGGTAGGGCTCGAGGTCGAGCAGCTTGGCCGCCTCGAGCACGCGGTTGGCGCGCTCGTCCTTGTTGACGCCGGCGATCTTGAGCGCGAAGCCCATGTTCTCGGCGACGGTCATGTGCGGGTAGAGCGCGTAGTTCTGGAACACCATCGCGATGTCGCGGTCCTTCGGCGGAACGTCCGTGACGTCGCGGTCGCCGATGAGGATGCGGCCCTCGTTGACCTCTTCGAGGCCGGCGAGCATGCGCAGAGTGGTGGACTTGCCGCAACCCGAGGGACCGACGAGAACGAGGAACTCGCCGTCGGCGACCTCCAGATCGATCTTGTCGACCGCGGCGCGCGTGGAGCCCGGGTAGAGGCGGGTTGCCTTGTCGAAAGTGACAGATGCCATGACGAAATAACTCCTTCACCGGCAGGTACGTGCCGGACGATCCGTAGTGAATGGATGCGGTGACCGAAGCCACCACCCGTCATTATGCCACCCGGAGGTGGGGGCCCGCCGAACGGGTTTGGAGGGCGCGCAGTTCACAACCAGCGCACAGTCGGATGATTCCCAGTGATCGCTCGCTAGAATTCCCCACGCGCCTTCCTGCGCGCCCCCATGACCCCCTTCACTGAATGAGGATCCATTGAGCTACGGCACCTCCGGCGACAGCCGACTCAGCAAGAACGAGAAGCGCGAAGCCGCCCGCGAGAAGGCCCGGATTCTTCGCGAGGAGCAGAAGAAGAAGGACCGCCGCACGAAGGTGCTCGTGCAGGGTGGCGTGATTCTCGCCTCCCTCGCGATCATCGCCGTCGTCGCACTCGTGATCGTCAACTCGATCCGTCCCGAGGGCCCGGGCCCGAAGAACATGGCGAGCGACGGCATCCAGATCAACCAGGGACTCATCGCCACCGAGACGCCTGCGCTGCAGCCCGGTGACGACCCCGTCCCGAACGTGCGCGATGAGGCCGCGGGAGTTCTCGACATCCAGATGTACGTCGACTACCTGTGCCCGATCTGCGGCCAGTTCGAGGCGACCAACGGCGACTACATCACGAGCCTGCTCGACAACGGCGGCGTGACGGTGGAGATCCACCCGATCGCGATCCTCGACCGCCTCTCGCAGGGAACCAAGTACTCGACGCGAGCGGTGAACGCCACGGCGTGCGTGGCGAACTTCACCCCGAACAACTTCTACGCGTTCCACAACGCGCTGTTCGCGAACCAGCCCGCCGAGAACACGGCCGGGCTGAGCGACGATGAACTCGTCACGCTGGCGACGGATGCCGGGGCGGACTCCGCTGACGTCGCGGACTGCATCAGGAACCAGACCTTCAAGACATGGGCGACCAACGCGACGGCTCGGGCCCTCAACGGCCCGATCCCGAACTCGAACGTCGACCAGGTCACGGGCACCCCGACGATCATCGTCAACGGTCTCAAGTACGAGGGCCCGGTCGACGACCTCGCCTCGTTCCAGGCCTTCATCATCCAGGCCGCGGGTGCCACGTTCAACGAGGAGTCGACCGCGACGCCGAAGCCGACCCCCACCCCCGCCGGCTAGGCGAAACGCGCGACGGAAGGGGCGGCTTCGGCCGCCCCTTCTGCGTTGTGGTGGATCCGGGTCACACGGCGAGTTCGTCCGATCCACGCCTGCCGTTCATCTTGGGGGCGCTGTCACCACCGATGCTGGAATGATGCTGGCCACTTGGGGGACACTCACGCTCGGCTCCACGAGCACGCTCCTGAGTCTCGTGCGGTGCTATCGCACGATCCCGGTGACCCCGACCCGTCGCGTGGTCGAGATTCCGCCGATCGGCTCGTTCCTCGTGGAGGGCAACGGCGACGGCATCCGACTGCATGTCACGGCGCCGAGCGCCCGCGAGATCGAGGACCTGATGGCCCAGCTGGATGCGGAGGCCGCGCAGGTGCGCACGAGCGCGGTACGGCTCGACTGGTCGGTCGTGCGCGCGGTGCTCACGGCCGTGTGACGACCCTCGGCGCCCAGCTCAGCTCACGTGAATGGTGGGGCGCCGCTTCTGGTCAGGCTCGGCCTCGCGGATGATCTCCCGCACAACAGGAGCGGTGTCGCCCTTGCCGAGGATGAGGTAGCGCATCAAGTGGGCGATCGGGTTGCCCTCGGACCACTGGAAGAACGCGGTCGGCACGACCCCGGAGCCGTCGCGCAGGGCGAGCAGCACGGCGGCGATGGCGTTGGGAATCGCAGGGGACTGGGTGCGCAGCACGCGGCGCCCGTTCACCTCGACACCGCGCACGTGCAGCACCTCCTCGAACTCCGAGGGGTCGATGATCTCCACCTCGAGGAAGATCACGTCGGCGGCGGGCGTCATGAACTCGCGTTGCTCGCGCTCCTTCGCCGCGAGCTTCGACCGGAGTCCGGGGCGCACTTTGTGGGCGATGACGTTGATCGCGCCGTCGAACGCGACCGTCTGATCCAGGAACTCCTGGGCCTTCTCGTCGAACTCGACCCGACTGGCCCGGAGCTCCGTCGTGCGCGAGACCCGCGAGATCAGCGACACGACGATGATGCCGAGGATGAAGAGGCCGGAGATCGCGATGCCGTCCGGCTTCTCGCGCACGTTCTCCACGAGCGCGTAGCCCATCACGAGCGTGAGCACGGTGAATCCGACGCGCGCGACCTTCTGATGCTTCCGGAACGCGCTGATGGTGACCGCGAACGACGCGGAGACCATCATCGCGAGGATGCCGGTCGCGTAGGCGCCGGCCTGGGCATCCACGTTGGCCTGGAATCCGATGGTGATCAGCACGCTGATGACCGTGTAGACGATGACGACGGGGCGCACCGACCGGCTCCAGTCCGGGGCCATGCCGTAGGCGGGCAGGTACCGCGGCACGATGTTGATGAGACCGGCCATCGCCGACGCCCCGGCGAACCAGAGGATGACGATGCTCGAGATGTCGTACGCGGTGCCGAACACCTCGCCGAGGAGCCCATGGGCGAGGAAGGCGAGCGCGCGACCGTTGGCCTCCCCGCCGGGCTGGAACTCCTCGGTCGGGATGAGGATCGTCGTGACGAGGCTCGAGGTGATGAGGTAGAAGCTCATGATGATCGCCGCGGTCGTGAGCAGTCGCTTGGTGTTGCGGATGCGCGATGCGAGGCGCTCCTCGACCGTCTTCCCCTTCGCGGCGACGAGGGGCATCATGCTGACGCCGGTCTCGAATCCGGAGAGGCCCAGCACGAGCAGCGGGAAGGCGAGGAACGCCGGGAGGAGGATGCCGCTCCACCCGCCGCCGCCACTGGTCAGCACTGCGATCCAGTGATCGACGGAGACCGGGTTCTCGATGATCTGCAGGATGCCGGCCACGATCACCGCGGCGTTGAGGGCCAGGAACACGACGACCAGCGGGATGGCCACGTTGACGGCCTCGGTGAAGCCCATGAGGAACACGCCGCCGAGGATCAGCAGAAGGATGATCGTGATGAGCACGGCCTGGCCGCTGAGGGCATCCGGGATGAAGGGGTTCTGGAGCAGGTGCACGGTCGCGTCCGCGGACGAGAGGGTGATGGTGATGATCCACGAGGTGGCGACGAAGCCGAGCAGGATCAGCACGAAGAGCTTGCCCTGCCAGAACGGCAGCAGGCGCTCGAGCATCGCGACGGAACCCTGTCCGTGCGGGCTCTCCTTGGCGACCCGACGGTACATCGGCAGCATGCCGAACAGGGTGAGGAGCACGATCAGGAGGGTCGCGAGGGGCGAGAGGGCGCCCGCGGCGAGCACGGCGATGCCCGGAAGGTAGGAGAGCGTCGAGAAGTAGTCGACGCCGGTGAGCGCCGTGACCTTCCACCACGCGTGGGTCTCGCTGTGGCCCTCGAGTGCTTCGGGACCGCTCGGCTGCACCCGATCCCGGAGCAGCCAGCGGCCGAATCGGGTGGTGGGCTCCGGTCGGCCGACGATTCCGGGAACGGTCGCGGGGAAATGGATGGTCCGCGGCTTAGGCACGACGTGCTCCAGTGTTGAAAGTGACGCCCAATCGGGGCGGGGACCATCATGCCACCGGCGGCTGCGAATGACGGATCGCAACTCCTTGCGTGGCTCGGACCGGGCGTCACAAAGAGGCCGGGGGGTGAACTCCGACTGAACAGATGGCACGATAGACCTGTGACGTCTGCTGTTCTGCGCTGGGTGCGCCCGCATCTCAACGAGAAGGCGCGCCGCCAAGCGCTCGCCATGATCTCCCCCGCGGAGCTCGAGCGGTTCGAGGCAACTCCGGGCGCCCGACGCGATTCGTTCCTCGCCGGGCGACTCGTGCTGCGCCGCCTCGCCGCCGAGCTGACCGGACTCGAACCCGCCGAGGTGCGGCTCAGCGCGACCTGTCCGGACTGCGGCGGACCGCATGGCCGACCCGTGCTCGAAGACTCGGACCTGCACCTGAGCCTGTCCCACCGGGATGACGCGGTCGTCGCGGCCGCGTCGTGGGGTCAGCCCGTCGGGGTCGATGTCGAGTCGCCCGGGTCGACCGACTCGCTGTCGGCGATCGCCGCGCTCACGGGGGAGGCCTCGATCCAACGCTGGATGCGCATCGAGGCGGTGCTCAAGGCCGATGGCCGCGGCCTGCGGGTGGACCCGAATGCGGTGTCGTTGCACGCGGTCGGCGACCATCTCGAGGGATCGGTGGCCGGGGCATCCACGCGCTATCAGTTGGATGAGGTCGAGCTCGCCCGCGACCTGGTCGTCGCCGTCGCCGTCGCCCTCTAGGGCAGCCGGGGCACTGCGGTCGCGAATAGCCAGTTCTCGAAGAGGGTGTCGAGGGGTTTCGGGCTGACCGTCGCGGCGAGGGCGCGGAAGTCGTCGGTGGTCGCCGTGCCGTGGGCGCGCTGGGCGGTCCACGTGCGCAGCAGGTCGAAGAACACCTCGTCGCCGAGCGTGCGGCGCAGCGCGTGCAGGGCGAGAGCTCCGCGCTTGTAGACGCGGTCGTCGAACATCTCCTCCGGGCCCGGGTCGCCGAGCACGAGGTCGGTCGGCAGAGAGACGAGCAACCGCCGGAACTGGCGCGCCATCGTGTCGGCGCTGGGCCCCCCGCTGTTCTCCGACCACAGCCATTCCGCGTAGCAGGCGAACCCCTCGTTGAGCCAGATGTGGCCCCACGAGGCGAGTCCCACGCTGTTGCCGAACCACTGGTGGGCGAGCTCGTGGGCGACGAGGCGCTCCGATTTGCCCAGCCCGTCGGCGTGGTTGGCGCCGAAGGTGGCCAGGGATTGCGATTCGAGCGGGATCTCCAAGTCGTCGGCGGTGATCACGACGGTGTAGCCGGCGAACGGGTAGGGGCCGAACAGGCGCTGGAAGAGCGCCATCATCGGCGTGACGGCCGCGAAATCGGTGAGCACGCGCGCCTGGAGCGGGGCCGGGTAGGCGAGCACGCCGGGCACCCCGTCGAACGACGCGATGGTGCGCTCGTAACGACCGATCTGGAGGGTCGCGAGGTAGGTGGCGGTGGGCTCCTCCTGCACGTACTGCCACACGCCGCGCCCCGCCACGACACGGTGGTCGGCGAGCACCCCGTTGCAGATCACCGTGTACGCCTGCTCGGTGGCGACCCGGATGCGGTAGGTCGCCTTGTCGGCGACGTCGTCGTTGCACGGGAACCACGACGGCGCCCCGGTCGGCTGCCCGGCGACGAGCACGCCGTCGTCGAGCTCCTCCCACCCGAGCGGACCCCACCGGCTGGGCCGGGGAACCGGGGCCCCCGAGTAGTCCACCGTGAGCACGAAGGTGGTTCCCGCGGCGACCGGAGTCGGCGGAGTCACGGTCAGCTTGTTCGCGGTCTGGGCGAAGCGCACCGTGCGGGTGCCGGCCAACCGCACCTTCGTCACGGTCAGTCGCGAGAGGTCGAGCACGATGCGGGGGAGGGCCACGACGCTCGTGGCCGTGATGATCGCGGTGCCCTCGAGGCGGTTCGTGGCCACCCGGTACTTGAGGTCGAGATCGTAAGAGACCACGCGGTAGTCGGGGCTGCCGCTGCCGGGCGTGTAGGGATCGCCGGCCCGATGGGTGACCGTGGACTTCGGTGCCATCAGGAACTCTTCGCGTGGTAGTCGGCGAAGGTGACCTCGCGCCAGGGACCGATGGGGTTGCCGCTCCAGCGGCTTCCCACGGGCACGAGCTCCCCGCGCATCACGAGCGAGGCCGGTCCGACCGAGCCGTGCGCGCCGATCCGGGCGGCCGGAAGGATGACACTGTGGGGACCGAGCGTCGCTCCCGTGTCGAGCGTCACCGTGTCCATGCTCATGATTCGATCATGGAAAAGATGGGTCTGCACCACGCATCCCCGGTTCACCGTGGCGCCGTCGCCGAGGCGAGCCAGGTCGGCTTCCGGTAGCCAGTACGTGTCGCACCAGACGCCCGTGCCGATCGATGCGCCGAGGCTGCGCAACCACACCACGAGCGCGGGAGTCCCGGCCGCCGCCTGCGCGAACCAGGGCGCTGCGACCATCTCCACGAACGTGTCGGCGACCTCGGTGCGCCACACGAACGACGACCACAGCGGGTGCTCACCGACCCGGATGCGACCCACGATGATCCACTTGGCGGCCGTGGTGACGGCGGCGGCGACGGCCCCTGCGGCGAGCAGCACGATCCCGCTGAGCAGGGCCGCGACGAGGGGCCCGAACGCCACGGTCATCGCGGCGAGCGCGCCCAGCACGCCGAGGCCGATCGCGCACGTGACGATCACGGGGATGACGCGGCACAGCTCCCACAGCGTCCGGGCGAGCCGCAGGTGCAGGGGCGGGCTGAAGGTGCGGCTGTCGTCGGCCGCCGCGACCGTGCGGCGCAGTCGCACCGCCGGCGACCCGAGCCACGACGAGCCGGCCTTGGACTTGGCCGGCGCCGCCGAGAGCACCGCGACGAGCCCGTCCTTGGGCACGGTGTGCCCCGCGGCCGCCATGCCCGAGTTGCCCACGAAGGCGCGCTTGCCGATGTCGGCGCGTCCGACCCGCAGCCAGCCGCCGCCGAGTTCGTAGCAGCCGATGAGGGTGTCGTCGGCGAGGAAGGCGCCGTCGCGGATCGTCGTCATCGAGGGCACGAGCAGCACCGTGGATGCCTCGACATCGCGCCCGACGCTCGCCCCGAGCAGACGCAGCCAGACCGGGGTGAACAGGCTCGAGTAGAGCGGGAACAGGATGGTGCGGGACAGATCGAGCACGCGTTCCGTGCTCCACACCTGCCAGCCGATGCGGCTGCGCACGGGCACGGTGCCTTCGCGCAGCCCGATGCTGAGCAGCCGCACGGTGAGCACCACGAGGGCGGCGAGCACGAGTCCGGCGACGAGGGTCGCGGGCACGAGCGCGCCGAGGGTGCGCCACGCGACATCCGCTGCGGTCACGGAGTTGCGGATCGCGGCGGCCACGACCGCGCCGCCGCTGACGAGGGCCACGACGGGCAGGAGCGACAGGGCGATCGAGGAGGCGCCGAAGGCGAGCACCCAGCGGCGTCCGCGCGGCGGGCGCTGCTCGGGCCACCATGCCGACGCGCGACCCTCGCGCTGGGCGGGGGAGCCGACCCAGCGCTGGCCGGCGGGCACCCGACCGAAGACCGCGGATCCCGGCGCGATCTCGGCGTTCTTGCCCACGCGGGTTCCCGGCAGCAGGGTGCTGCGGGCGCCGACCGAGCTGTGGGCCCCGATCCGGATCGCGCCGACGCGCAGGATGTCGCCGTCGATCCAGTAGCCGGAGAGGTCCACCTCGGGTTCGATCGACGCCCCGAAGCCGATCGTCAGCATCCCGGTGATCGGGGGCAGCGTGTGCAGGTCGACCTCGTGGTCGATCTTCGCGCCGAGCGCGCGGGCGTAGTAGATGATCCACGGAGCGCCCGCCAGACTCACCGCACCGACGAGGTGCGCGGCCTGCTCGGCGAGCCAGAGGCGCAGGTGCACCGAACCGCCGCGCGGGTAGTCGCCGGCGCGCAGCCCCGAGAGCAGCGTGCGCGCGACCGCGACGGCGATCGCCATGCGGCCGAGCGGCGTGGCGAAGATCACGACCGCGGCAATGAGCACGCCCAGGGGCACCGTCGGCAGCACGTCGAAGCCGCCGAGCGGCACGAGCACCGCCCCCGCAAGCAGGAGATAGACGAGCCAGCGCACGCCGCCGAGGATCGAGAACGGGATGCCGAGAAGCGTCTGAGCCCCCTGCATCCGGCGCGGGGTCGGCGTGACGCGATGGAACTCCCGGGGCAGCACCGGGGTCTCCGGCATCCGGGCGGTGAGAGCATCCGCCATGGCGCCCAGCCGTGGGTGGGTGTAGATCTCGGCGACCGTGAACTCGGGGTCGTCCTCGCGGATCCGGGCCACGAGCTGCGCTGCCGCGAGCGACCCGCCGCCGAGGTCGAAGAAGTTGGCGTCGAACTCGGTGACCGGGATGCCGAGCACCGCCTGCCATTGCTGCGCGAGGCGCTCGGCGATCGGACCGAGTCCCGTCGCGGTCTCGAGGATGCCCGGCAGCGGCCACGGCAGCGCCGCCCGGTCGACCTTGCCGGAGGTGCGCACCGGCAGCTCGTCCACGATCGCGAGCAACGGAACGAGGGCGGCGGGAAGTCGCTCGCGCAGCTCCACGATCGCGGCGGCCCGGTCGAACTCGGCGGTCGTCGCGAGGTAACCGACCAGCACGGTGTTGCCCGCCTCGGTCTGCCGAACGGCGGCGGCGGCACCGGAGACCCCGGGAAGATCCTGCAGCGCGGCCTCGATCTCGCCGAGCTCGATGCGGCGCCCGCCCACCTTCACCTGGTCGTCCGCACGCCCCTGGAAGAGGAGCCCGGCCGAATCGAAGCGCACGAGGTCGCCGCTGCGGTAGGCGCGCGCCCACCCGAGCTGGGGATGCGGGGCGAACTTCTCGGCATCCTTCACCGGATCGAGGTAGCGGCCCAGCCCGACCCCGCCGATGATCAGCTCGCCGACCTCGCCCTCGCCGACGGGCATCCCCTCGGCATCGACGACCGCGAGCTCCCAGCCGTCGAGCGGCAGGCCGATGCGCACCGGGCCGTCACCCTCGAGCAGGGCGGCGCAGGCCACGACGGTCGCCTCGGTGGGACCGTAGGTGTTCCACACCTCACGGCCGTCGACGGCGAGACGAGCGGCGAGCTCGGGCGGGCACGCCTCGCCGCCGAAGATCAGCAGCCGCACGTTCTCGAGCGACTCGGCCGGCCAGAGGGAGGCGAGAGTCGGCACCGTCGAGACCACGGTGATGCCCCGGGCGGTGAGCCAGGGGCCGAGGTCCATTCCGCTGCGCACGAGCGAGCGGGGAGCGGGCACGAGGCAGGCGCCGTGGCGCCACGCAAGCCACATCTCCTCGCACGAGGCGTCGAAAGCCACCGAGAGACCAGCAAGCACCCGGTCCGAGGTGCCCAGCGGCTCGGTCGCGAGAAAGAGGCGGGCCTCGGCATCCACGAAGGCGGCCGCGGAGCGGTGCGTGACGGCGACGCCTTTCGGGGTGCCGGTGGAACCCGAGGTGAAGATGATCCAGGCGTCGTCGGTCGGGGTGGGCGATGCGATGAGTCGCTGCGACGCGGTGCTCGGATGCGGGGCGGCGCCGGCGAACAACCCCGCGTCGCTGAAGACCACGCGGTGATCCTGCCGGGTGAGGGTGAACGACCCGTCGCCGGCGATGACGCCCCGCACCTCGGCCTCCGAGAAGACGAGGTCGGCGCGCTCCTGCGGGTCGTCGGCATCCACCGGCACGTAGGCAGCCCCGGCGGCCATGATGCCGAGGATCGAGATGTAGAGATCGCGCGAGCCCGACGGCATCCGGATGCCGATGCGGTCGCCGCGGCGCACGCCCGCGGCGGAGAGACGGGATGCCGTGCGAATCACGAGGGCCGTGAGCTCCCGGTAGCTCAGCGCGCCCGAGCCGTCATCGAGGGCGGAGGCGTCCGGATGCCGCGCGGTCGTCTCGCGGAGGATGTCGAGCAGCGTGCGCGGTGCGGGGGCGCGATCGAGCGCGCTGAGCACCCCGGACCGCAGGCCGGCGGCCTCAGACACCGGAGCCGGTGAGCTTCTTCAGCCGGTCCTTCGCGGCGCGCTCGGTGAGCACGGACAGGTAGTCCCGCACCGGGCGACCGGCGAACGGCGCGAACTCGGCACGGACGACCTGGTCGATCACGCCCTGCGCGATCTGGGGGTTCTTCTCGTGGAGCTTCGCGCACACCTGGGCGATGACCTCGGCGTCCTTGATCTTCGTGGTCATGAGTTCAGCCCCTTCAGGGCCGAAACGAGCTGGGCCTTGGTGAGCTTCGAATAGCCGACCAGGCCGACCTCGCGGGCGCGGGCGCGGAGGGCGACGACCGACCAGCTGTCGTCGGGGGCGCCGAGCGTCGTGGTCGGCGTTGCGATCGTCGGAGTGGGAGTCGGCACGGGGGCGGGCAGGAGCACGGGCATGGGCTTCGGCGGGGGCGCGGTCTCGACCAGCGCGAGCTTCGTGGCCTTCGCCTTCTTCTCGCCGTCCTTGGCCTTCTTCTTGGCCTTGCGGGCGGCGTCCTTGGCCTTCTCCTTCGCCTTCTTGGCGTCGGCCTTGGTCTTCTTCGCGAGCTTCCCGGCCCGCTCCGCGGCCTTCTTCTCCTGCTTCTGCAGCTCAGCCTTGGCCTTCTTGGCCTTGTCCTTGGCTTTGCGCGCCGCCTTCGCGGCCTTGGCGGCGGACTTCTCCGCCGCGACCTTCTCCGCCTCGCGGGCCTTCTTCGCCGCCTTCTTGGCGTCGGCGTCGGTGTTCTCGGCGACCTTCTTCGGCGTGGATGACATGGTCTGCTACCTGATTCCGATCGGGGCGAGGCGGGGCCGGTCTCGGCGACGCGAGGCTCGCACGGGCGATTCTAGCCGCGGCAGGTGAACGCCAGCAGGGCAGGAGGTCCCGCGGGGCGTGGCCGCAGAGCCGTTGTCATGGATGCCGGACGCTCGGTACCATGCGGGCAGCCCACCCCCGTGGGTGGGTCGCCCAGTGCGCGGCGCTGCGCACGAACGGAGTAACCATGGCTGGAGCTCGTCCCGGTGGGGTCACCCTCATCGCCGTGCTGACCTGGATCAACGGGGCGATCGGTATCGTCAGCGGCATCCTGAGCCTGATGGGGGGTGGGGGAACCGTCGCGTGGGTCACGATCGGGCTCGGCGTGCTCGTGCTCGCCGTCGGGGTAGGCCTTCTCAACGGCCGCAACATCGCGCGCATCCTCGCCGCGATCGTGTTCGTGCTCACCCTCGCGGCGTCGGTCTACGCGCTCGTGACCGGGGGCATCTCGTGGTCGCCGATCGTGCAGGGCGGCCTCTCTCTGATCGCGCTCATCATGCTGTTCTCGGGCAAGGCGAACGCGTTCTTCAAGTAGAGCTACTCGCGGCCGGTCGCCCTCGGGGTGGCCGGCCGCGGTGCGGTGCGGGGCGCATTGAGTTGACGCAAATGGCTGGCTGAGGCGGGCCCCAGGCAGCCATTTGAGTCAACTGGATGCAGGAACGTCGCGTTCGCCGGGCGGCAGCACCAACCCGGGAGTGCTGCCACCGGCCATGCGGGCTCCGACGAAAAGAGACGCGTCAGGCCACTCCTCCCGAAAGACGGGCTCGCAGAAAAGAGCCGAATCGTCGGCTCTTTTCT
>CALRJN020000026.1:0-29703 GCA_943367555.1 Synechococcus sp. UW140
CGGGGAGGTCTCGACGAGCTCGACCCGCCTGAGCGGCTGGCTCGACCAGCTGAGAGCCGCGAACAGAATCCTCCCCGTCATCATCGCCGGCATCCCGCAGTGGGCCGCGATCGAGGATGCCGCCCGCCTGCGCGACGCCCTCGGCGTGCCGCTGCCGATCGGGGTCCCCGCCGCGTTCATCGAGCCGGTCGACGACCCGGTCGGCGACCTCGTGAGCCGCTTCGCCCGCACCCACGGGCCCTTCCTCGCGCAGGATGTCGCGACCCGGTTCGGTCTCGGACCGGCCGTGGTCACCGACACCCTCCGCCGGCTCGCCGCCGATCGACGGGTGGTGGATGGCGAGTTCCGCCCCGGCTCCACAGGCACCGAGTGGTGCTCGGTCGATGTGCTGCGGCGGCTGCGCAGCCGGTCCCTTGCTGCCCTGCGCCACGAGGTCGAGCCGGTCGCCCCCGAGGCGCTCGGGCGGTTCCTGCCCGTGTGGCAGCACGTCGGCGGAACCCTCCGCGGGGTCGACGGCCTCGCCCAGGTGATCGACCAGCTCGCCGGGGTCGCGCTGCCGGCATCCGCGTGGGAGAGCCTCGTGCTGCCTGCGCGTCTGCCGAACTACTCGCCCGCGTGGCTCGACGAACTCACCGTCTCGGGCGAGGTCTTGTGGTCGGGCGCGGGCGCGCTCCCCGGCGGCGACGGCTGGGTGAGTCTGCATCTGGCCGAGACGGCCCCGCTCACCCTCGCCGAACCGACCGGCGACGAGACCACTGAGCTCCAGCGCGACATCCTCGCGACCCTCGCGGGCGGCGGTGCGTTCTTCTTCCGCCAGCTGGGCGCCGCGCTGGCCAGTCGCGATGGGGCGGGGAGCACGGATGACGCAGCCCTCGTCGACGCCCTCTGGGGACTCGTCTGGGCCGGCCTCATCACGAACGACACGTTCTCGCCGCTGCGGGCGCACCTCGGCGGGCCCGCGCCGAAGCGCCCGCCGCGCACCCGGAGCTACCGAGGTCGCTCGCTCGCGGTCGCGACGCAGGGCCCGCCCACGGGCGGCGGGCGCTGGTCGCTGCTGCCGCTCGCGGAGCCCGACACCACCGTGCGCGCCAAGGCCACCGCGGAGCTGCTGCTCGAGCGGCACGGAGTCGTCACGCGTGGGGCCGTGGTCAACGAAGGCATCCGCGGTGGGTTCGCCCTCGTCTACAAGGTGCTCTCGAGCTTCGAGGAGACCGGGCGCGCCCGCCGGGGGTATTTCATCGAGGGGCTCGGGGCGGCGCAGTTCGCGACCGGGGCGACGGTCGACCGGCTGCGCGGCTTCTCCCTCGACCCCGAGGCGGAGCCCGCGCGGCAGGCGGTGACGCTCGCGGCGACCGACCCGGCGAACCCCTACGGGGCGGCGCTGGGGTGGCCGGGGGGTGACGCGGGGGAGGTCTCGACAAGCTCGACCCGCTCGGGCGAGACGAGCTCGACCCGCCTCACCAAGGGCCACCGACCGGGCCGCAAGGCGGGCGCGATCGTCGTGCTCGTGGATGGCGCGCTCACGCTGTTCGTGGAGCGGGGCGGCAAGTCGGTGCTCACGTTCGGGGCCGACGAGGTGACGCTCGCCGCGGCATCCCGCAGCCTGACCACGACGGTGCGCGCGGGACTGGGCCGCATGCGCATCGAGAAGATCGACGGCGAGTTCGCCGTCGGAACCCCGCTGGGGCTCGCCCTCGTCGAGGCGGGCTTCGTGCCGACGCCGCAGGGGTTGCGGTTGCGGTCCTGAGCATCGGTAGATTTCTACCTCGCCACGGTAGAATGGTAGACATGAGTCTCAACATCAAGAACGAGGCTACGCACGCCCTCGTTCGCGAACTCGCCGCACTGCGGGGCGTGAGCCAGACCGACGCCGTCGATGAGGCCGTGCGCGCACGGCTCGCGGAGCTGAACGCCCAGAAGGAGCAGCAGCGTCGCTTCGATCGCACCATGGAGATCGCGCGGGAGACGTCGCAGCTCATCCGCGAGACGGGCGGGCCGCTGAGTCTCGAGGACCGGTCCGACGAGTTGGGCTTGCCGACATGATCGTGGATTCGTCGGCGATCCTCGCGATTCTCACCCAGGAGCCGGACATCACGCCGTTCGTGGCGCGGCTGAGTGTGTCGCGAGTGAACCGCGTCTCGGCGGCGACCTACCTCGAGTGCTCGATCGTGATCGACGCCCGACGCAGTCCGCTGCTCAGCGGCCGCTTCGACGAGCTGCTGGCAACGCACGCGATCACGATCGAACCGGTCACGGCAGCCCAGGCGACCCTCGCCCGCGCGGCCCACCGCGACTTCGGGCGCGGGAGTGGGCATCCGGCCAACCTCACCTTCGTCGACTGCGCCGCCTACGCCCTGGCCAAGGACTTCGGTGAACCGCTCCTCTACCGGGGCACCGATTTCGCGCACACCGACATCCGCAGTGCCCTCACCGTGAACGATGCCTGAGGGCGACACGGTCTGGCGCTCTGCCGCCAACCTCAACGCGGCCCTCGCGGGCGCGGTGCTCACGCGCTGCGACATCCGGGTCCCCGCGTTCGCGACCGTGGACCTCACGGGCGAGACGGTCGAGTCCGTCGTCGCCCGCGGCAAGCACCTGATCATGCGGGTCGGCGAGGTGACGCTGCACAGCCACCTCACGATGGAGGGCTCGTGGCACCTCTACCGGCCGGGGTCCCGATGGTTCCGGCCCGAGTTCCAGGCCCGGGCGATTCTCGGCACTGCGGACGTGCTCGCGGTCGGCTTCGACCTCGGGCTGTTCACCGTGATCCCCCGCGAGGCCGAGTCGGAGGCGGTCGGATACCTCGGCCCCGACCTGCTGGGCCCTGACTGGGATGCCGAGCTCGCGCTCGCGAACCTGCTCGCCGATCCGGCCCGCGAGGTGGGTCTCGCTCTGCTCGATCAGCGGGTGATGGCGGGGCTGGGCAACGTGTACCGGGCCGAGCTGTGCTTTCTCCGCGGCATCCTGCCCACCCGGCCGGTGGGCGAGGTCGAGCATCCCGAGAAGCTCATCGAGCTCGCACAGCGCCTCATCGACGCGAACAAGGCGCGGCCCCAGCGCACCACCACCGGCAACCTCCGCGGCGACCGCCTCTGGGTCTACGGGCGCACCGGCAAGCCGTGCCTGCGCTGCGGCACGGCGATCGAGCACGGCGAACTGGGCGACACGGCCCTGCAATTGCGTGACACGTGGTGGTGTGCTCACTGCCAGCGGTGAGCGTAGATTCGGGGCATGACAGCGGCGGTCGACCGCGATCCTGACGCGACGAGCGAACTCCGCTCGCGAATCGTCATGGGCGCAGCCGCGGTGCTCGGGGTCGTCGCCCTCGGCGCCGCCATCGTGCTGCGCCCGATCGAGGGCCCGATCGTCACCCCGCTCGCTCCCGCGCCCCTGACCGCCCAGCCCGTGATCGTGGAGGACATCCTCAGCGGTGACACCCTCGTCATCCGGATCGAGACCCCCGGGCCGCAGTGGCAGGAGTGGACGACCCTCACCGTGCGTCTCGCGGGGGTCGAGGTGGGGGCCTCCGCCGAGCTCTGCCATGTGGAGGTGGCCCGCGAGCACCTCGCAACCCTGCTCCCGATCGGGGCGCTCGCGTGGGCGACGGTCGACGCCGACACCCCGGATGCCGACGGGCGGTGGCCGGTCTTCCTCTGGTCGAAGCCGACCCAGTTCGTCAACGGCGTGCTCGCGGGCAACGGCGATGTGCGCCCGATCGTCGAGGAGGTGCCTCGCGAGTACGCCTCGGCGATCACGCAGGGGGCCGAGCTCGCCTTCCGCCGAGGAATGGGACTGTGGGGCACCTGCTCGTAGTGGCGCCTAGTCGCCCGTCGGGGCGGCCGATAGGGTGTCCGTGACCTGCGAACCCTGAAGGAGTTGCCATGTCGGACGCCAGCCCCACCGAGAACGTCACCCGTGGCATCCTCGTGACCCTGCTCGTGATCCCGCTCGCGGCCCTCGCGGGCATCCTCATCGGCGCGGTGGGCCTCATCGAGGGGCTCGCCGCGATCATCGTCGGCCCGGCCGCCGGCTGGCTCTACGCGAAGGGGGCGGGCGCGCCGCTCAGCCGTCGAGGCTGGGTGCCGTTCCTCGCGATCTCCGTCGTCGGGGTCGCCGTCGCGATCCTCGCCGGCATCGTCGCGAGCGCGTTCCGCGCGTTCCAGGCCGTGAGCGGCGATGGGGGCCTGTTCGGCCCGGCGTTCCGCACGACCCTCACGAACGCGTTCACGAGCGGCAACGCGACGTTCCCGCTGCTCCTCGGACTCGCCCTGGGCCTCATTGGCGTGTTCGGGGCCCTCCGTTCCCGCACCACCCCGAGCGGCCGGATCGCGCCCGAGGCGATGGCGGCCCGGGATGCCGCGGCGCCCGTCACTCCGACCCCGCCCGCCGCGCCCCTGCCGCCCAACACGCCCTCGCCCGGCGTCATCCTCAACGGCGAGCCGCTGGACCCGGACGCCAAGCGCTAGAGGGTCACGTTCACGGAGAACACGTAGGGCGCGCTCGTGTTCCCTGCCGCATCCATCGCGACGACGGTGAACTCGAGTGCTCCGGCGGGCGTTCCAGGGGGAACTGTCAGCGCATAGCTCCAGTCCCCGGTCATGGAAGCGGAACCGTTGAGCACGCCCTTCCACGAGATCGCGACAGACGCAACGCCGGTGTCGTCGGTCACGACGGCGCTGATTATCGGCATGCTGCCATTCGCTCCGTAGATCGGATCCGACGCCGCACTGACGATCACCGGCGCGGTCGTGTCCGGCTCAGGCTCCGGCTCGGGCTCCACGGTAGGAGTCACGACCGGCGTCGGAGTCGGACTAGGCGTGGGCGTCGCGGTGCGGGTCGGGGTCACGGTCGGGGTCGGACTGGCCACCACGGTCGCCGTCGGACTCGCGACCACCGTGGTCGGGAGCACTGTGCCGAAGGCCACTGCGCCGCCCGTGACGAGCACGACGACAACGCCGACTCCCAGCCACAGCACCCACCACCGTCGCGGACCGAAGCCGCTGGTGGAGGCAGGAGCACCGGTGTCACCGGCGGCCACCCGGTCACGGATGGCATCGGCGACACCGGCGGGGTCACCCGGCTGGGCGACTCGCTTGAGCGACGCGCTCAGCAGAACGTCGAGCTCATCCATGGTGATCCTCCTTCCTCAGTCGCGTGGCGAGCGCCTTGCGGGCCCGGTGCAGCTGGGTCTTGATGGTGCCCTCGCTGACCCCGAGACCCTCGGCGATGGTCTCCACCGATTGGTCCATGAGGTAGTGCAGGGTCACGACCTGCCGCTGCTGGAGCGGCAGTTGCTTGATGGCGTTCATGACGTCGATGTCGAGCATCTCGATCGCGTCATCCATGCCCTCGACGGGCTCCCCGAGCTTGGCCACCGCGCGCTGCTTGGCGGCCTCGCTGCGGTAGCCGTCCCGCACCCGGTTGCTGGCCACGACGGTGAACCAAGCCGCGAGGTTGGTCACCGGATGCGCCGGCGGCTTCGCGAGAAAGCCGACGATCGCGTCCTGCACGGCATCCGCGGCATCCTGACGGTTGCCGGTGATGAGGCCGACGGCGGCGACCACTTTCGGGTACTCCGTGGCCACGAAGGCGTCCAGCTCAAGCTGGATCCTCTCGCTCACGGCCACGCTCATATCCTCACGACGCGCAGGGGGGCATGGTGGGTTGACAGCCCGACTAGCTGAGAGTGTCCCACCTTTCCGAGCGCGACGGAATACGCAATTTGCGGGCGGGAATCAGCGGCGGCGCAGGGCGAGCGCGAAGAGCAGGCCGATGGCCGTGGCGATGCCGAGACCGATGAGAATCGGGGCGCCGATGATCATCACCTGGAGCACGACGTAGTCGAAGTCCGCGGAGTTCTGGGTGTTCGCGAAGAGGTCGCGCAGTTGTGACACGAGATACAGTCCGCCGAGAATCAGCGCCGCGCTGAGGGCCGCGAGCGCGATGAACCACGGGTTGACGCGACGGCGCTCCTCATCGGGGGCGTCGTCGTCGAAGGAGGGCATGCGCTCGGGCGCGCGAGACACCGCGGCCGGGTCGCCGCCGGAGTCGCTCGCGACCACGGGCATCGTGCGCGGGTCGGGTGACGACCGCACGGGTGCCGTCCGGGCCTCGGGCGCCGGGCGGGCGGGCGACGTGCGCGCGGGCTCGCCCGCCGGGCCGTCGTAACCGCGCTGGAAGGCGGGGTCGAACCGCGGGTCGAATGCGGAGCGGTCGTCGCTCATGCGCTCACGCTACCACTCGGCCGCCCGCGACCTCAGGTCGGCGAGATCCAGACGAGGTAGCCGAACCAGGTGGCCGGGATGGCGAGGATGACGACCGCGATCGCGATCCATCCCATCACCCGGCCGGCGGGCCGCGGCAACGACACCGCGCGAATGGCGAGCGAGAGCGCGAGCAGCAGGAACAACGGCAGGAACAGCAGCCCGAGCGCCGCGAGGATGCCGTAGACGACCCCCTCCCCGCCGGTGCCGCTGCCGCTGCGGATGACGAGCGACAGCACGTTGAGGGTGAACAGGAACGGGAGCGGGAGGGCGACCGCGACGAGGGCGGCGATCCCCCAGGCACGGCCCGGCTGGGCGCGCATCGACGTGATCGTGGGAGGAATCGGCGCTACCTCAGCGGGATCCGCACGTCGACCCCGCCCTCCGGGGTGACGCGCTCGCCCATGGTCACCAGCCGCGCGGAGGGCACGAAGCCGCCCGCGAAGAGGGCCTTTCCCTGGGTGAAGTGCGGCGACTGGGCGAGCAGCTCGGCCGGCGCGAACCCGAAGACAGATCCGAGCTCGGCCAGGTCGAGCGGTGAGCTCATCTTCATGAGGGCGAGGTTGTCGCACTGCGACAGGATGCCGGGGTGGATCTTCGACGGACGCTGGGTGGAGAGCAGCAGCCACAGCCCGTACTTGCGCCCC
Source organism: Synechococcus sp. UW140 (assembly GCA_943367555.1). Lineage (GTDB taxonomy): Bacteria > Actinomycetota > Actinomycetes > Actinomycetales > Microbacteriaceae > Rhodoglobus. Next base: position 6,911 of record CALRJN020000026.1, read on the forward strand.
TCGGCGGCGATGCGGATGAGCTGCTCGCGCACCGCGACCGCGAGCGGCCCCTCCAGATCGGGTGAGCACAGGTTGTGCGCCTCATCGATCACGAGCAGTACGGGGCGGCGCTCCTCGCGGCGGGCCCAGAGGTCCTCGAGCACGGCGAGGGCGATGACGAGCGGCTCCTCGGCGTGGGCGAATCCGCCGAGGTCGAGCACGGTGGCATCCGGTCGCTCGGCGATGATCTCGGTGGCCGGTTGCTCCTGGCCGGCCCACAGCTCCCACTGGGTGACGCCGAGGTTCTCGATGCGCTCGGCGAGCGCGTGACGGGTCGGGTCGTCAGTGGCGCGGAGCTGCTCCACCACCCCGCGCTCGTCGGAGCCCGAGATCACCTCGCCCGCGTGCAGGAGGCTGTTGTACTCGGCGCGGTCGACGAGCGGGTCGAGGCGCAGCACGGCCGCCTTCGACGGCAGGGAGAGCGCGGTGAAGCGGGCCCGCAGCGGGCTGCCCTTGCCGCCGGGACGGAGCACCCGGATGTCGCGATCGCTCAGCAGCGCGGCGGTCTCGGTGCCCTCGGCCTCCGGTCGCACCTCGGCCAACCGCACGAAGTCAGCGTTCGGGTCGAACACCACGATCGGCAGCTCGGTGCGGGCGAGCAGCTGCTCGAGCACCACCCCGAGCGCGTAGGTCTTGCCGGATCCCGACTGACCGCACCAGAAGGTGTGACGGTTGAAGCGCGGCGCCGTGAGCTCGGCGGCCTCGGCCGGAGCATCCACGAGGCGACCGATCGGCAGGGCGCCCGAATTCACCGTGGTCACGGTCGCGGCAGCTGCGACCCGTAGACCGCAGCCTGGGTGCGCCGCTCCATGCCGAGCTTGGCGAGCAGTCCCGACACGTAGTTCTTGACGGTCTTCTCGGCCAGCTCGAGCCGTTCGGCGATCTGACGGTTGGTGAGCCCCTCCGCGATGAGTTCGAGCACCTGGCGTTCGCGCAGGCTCAGTTCGGTGTCCGGCGTGGGGGCCTCGGTGGCCCGCACGACCACGCGCTTCGAGACGCTCGGGTCGACGAGGCTGTGGCCGTTCGCCACCTTGCGGATGCTGTCGAGCAGGCCGGTGCCGCGGATGTCCTTGAGCACGTAGCCCGCGGCGCCCGCGAGCACGGCGGTGTAGCTCGCCTCGTCGTCGTCGTAGGCCGTGAGCATGAGGCACTGCACCTCGGGGTGGGCCGACCGGATGTCGCGGCACAGGTCGATCCCGCTGCCGTCGGGCAGGCGCACGTCGAGCACGGCGATGTCGGGCAGAGTCGCGGCGATGCGCCCGAGCGCCTGCTTCACGGTGGATGCCTCCCCCACGACCTCGAGGTCGGGCTCGGCGTTGATGAGCTCGGCCACGCCGCGGCGCACGATCTCGTGGTCGTCGACGAGGAACACCCGTTTCATCCCGCTCATCCTTCCCTCCCGGCGATCGATGCCGTCCATCTCAGCACCGTACCCGATGGGGAGCGCGGCTCGAGGCGGAACGTGCCGCCCCACCCGGCGGCGCGGGCGGCGAGGTTGGCGGTGCCGCTCGATCGGGTCACTGCGGGGTCGATGCCGATGCCGTCATCCGTGACCTCGACGCTGACCTCGCCGTCGGATACGCTCACGGCGATCGACACGCTCGTCGCCCGCGCATGGCGAGCGACGTTGGCGAGCCCCTCGCGCACCACCGCCACGAGGTCGTCGGCCATCTCCGGCGGCACCATGAGGTCGACGGCGCCGGTGAAGGCGAGCCTCGGGGGTTCGGCCAGCTGGCCGGTGGTCTCCCCGAGCAGGTCGATGATGCGGTGACGCAGCGACGGCCGCTCGGCATCCGGCCGCGACGTCATCGTGAAGATCGCCGTGCGGATCTCCGCGATCGCGGCATCGAGGGCGTCGACCTGGTCGGTTATCCGGGCGCGCGCCGCGTCATCCACCGTCCCGCCGATCGCCTGAAGGCTGAGGCCGGCGCCGAACAGCCGCTGGATGACGTGGTCGTGCAGGTCGCGCGCGATGCGGGTGCGATCCTCCAGCACGGCCAGGCGCTGGCGGTCGGCTCGGCCCGCGGCGAGCTGGAGGGCGACGCTCGCCTGCGCAGCGAAGTCGGCGGCCATGTCGAGATCGGCGAGCGTGAACCGGGGGCGGCCGGGTCCGCGCGAGACGGTGAGCACACCCGCCGGTTCGTCGGAGGGGGTGAGCGGCACCGCCATGGTCGGGCCGATCGAGAGCAGGTCGGTGTTGGCATCCGGACCATCCGCCAGCACCGGCTGGCCGCTCTCGTGGGCGCGCCCGGCGGCCGTGCCGGAGAGCTCGAAGACATGACCCTGGATGCTGTCGGCGAGGTCACCCCGCGCCACCTCCACGCGCAGTGACCCGTCCGCGGCGGGGACCGACACGCACACGAGGTCCGCCTCCGCGAGCACGGCCACGCGATCGGCCAGCACGGCGAGGGAGTCCTCGGCCTGGTCCGACAGCAGGGTCGCCGTCACCTCCGCGGAGGCCGCCGTCCAGCGTTGGCGCCGCCGGCTCTCGTCGAAGAGGCGAGCGTGGTCGATCGCCGCGCCCGCGGTGCTCGCGAGCGCGATGACGAGCTCCTCGTCCTCGGCGCTGAAGCGGCCGCTCTCCTGCTGGGTGAGGTAGAGGTTGCCGTACGTCTCGCCGCGAACGCGCACGGGCACGCCGAGGAAGCTGTCCATCGGGGGGTGCCAGGCGGGAAACCCCGCCGAACGCGAGTCCTCGGCGAGATGGTCGAGGCGGATCGGCTGCTGCTCCTCGATCAGGGCCCCGAGGATGCCGCGACCCTGCGGCAGCGCGCCGATCCGGGCCGCTTGGTCGTCGGGGATGCCGGTGTGGATGAACTGCTCGAGCGAACCGTCGGGACCGATCACCCCGATGGCGCCGAAGCGTGCACCGACGAGCGCGACCGCCGCGTCGATGATGGCGCGGAGCACCACGGTGAGCTCGATCTCGTCCGCCACCGCGCGGGTGGCGCTGAGCAGCGCCCGCAGTCGCCCCTGCGTGGCGAGCACCTGCTGGGCGTCGTCGACGAGGCGCGCGATCGACACATCGAGGGCCGATCGGGGGCCGTCGGGAAAGGTGAGACCGGGATCGTCCGTCACCCCACACCTCCCGGTTCGCCGCACGCGGGACCTTCGACCCTGCCCGGTGCGCGGTTCGGTTGTCAGTCTGGCATAGCAGCCGAGCGAAAGGGGAAGAGCATGGTCGAGCGCATCATCGTCGCCGTCGACGGTGGCCCCGCGAGCGACGCGGCCCTCGACTGGCTGGTCGAGCGCGCCCCCCATCGTGAGGTCGACATCCGCGTCACAAGCGTGCTGGAACCCGGTTCGCATGAGGCGGAGCGACGGGCTCTGCACGAGGCCGCGGTCGCCGAGGCGAGCCGACGCCTGAGGCTCGAACTGCCCGGGGCGCGCACCGTCGAGGTCGTGCGCCGAGGCGGGCCCGCTGACACCCTGCGTGCGGATGCCGGCGACGCCGACCTGCTCATCATCGGCGCCCATGTGACGGGGATGCTCGCGGGACTCCTGCGCTCCACCCTCTCCCTTGTCGTGGCGGGCCACACGAACTGCACCACGGTCGTCGTGCCGGAGGGCTGGCGGCCGACGGGCGGCGGGATCATCGTCGCCTGGGATGGCGACGGTTCGGCCGAAGCGGCCCTCGCGTTCGCCGCTCGTGAGGCCGTCGCGCGCGACACCGATCTGACGATCAACCACGTCTGGACGACCCTGCCCGGGTTGGCCTTCGACGCGATCGGCTCCGCGATCGTGCTCGATGAGCACATCGACGCGCAGCGTCGCGACCTCGCGGCGGTCGCCGATCGGGTGCGCCTCGCGCATCCCGGCCTCGTCGTCGTGGAGCAGTTCGAGCCGGGGCCGGTGGTGCGCTCGGTGCGTCGGGCCGCGAACGGGGCATCCCTGCTCGTGGTCGGCTCGCACGGCCGCACCGCACTCGGGGGGATCATGCTCGGATCGGTCAGTCGTGACATCCTCGTCGCTCTCCCCTGTCCGGTCGCGGTCGTGCCGGCGGCGGGAGAGCCCGTCGCAACGCTTCCCGAAGCGGTCGTGGGCGAGGTCCGATGAGCATCCTCGTCGGCGTCGACGACTCGGGACCCAGCCGGGCGGCCCTCGTCTGGGCCCTCAAGCGCGCCCGCGAGGATGGCACCGAGGTGTGCCTCGTGCACGTGGTCGATGACGAGTGGGGCCAGGCGGGCGCGGGAGTCGCGGCCGGCGAGTCCGTCGACGGAGCACGGATGCTGGCGGACTGCATGCGCCTCGCCCACGACCTCGCCCCGACCGTGACCCTCGTCGAGCACCTGCTGCACGGAAGTCCCGCGTGGACTCTCGCGGAACTCGCCGCCCCCGACGACCTCATCGTCGTCGGCACGCACAAGACCGGGTATCTCCACGGGCGCGTGCTCGGCAGCCGCAGCATCGTCGTCGCGTCGGTCGCCTCGTGCTCGGTCGCCGTCGTGCCGGACACCCCGGTGAGCGGCCGTCACGGCGTGATCGTCGGGGTCGGACCGGGCACCGCGTGGCGCGCGGCCGTCACGACGGGCGCCCTCGAGGCGCAGACGCTCGGGCAGGAGCTCTCACTGATCACCGCCCTCCCCGGCTACACCGACGAGGCGGCGGTCGACGCGCGCGCCGTGCTCGCCTCCGCATCGGCCCTCGCGATCGAGGCCGTCCCGACCCTCGAAGTGCGCAGCCGCCTGTCGCGCCGTCAACCCGTCGAAGCGCTGCTGGATGCCAGCCGCTCCGCCTCCCTGCTCGTGCTCGGCGCGAGCCGCCGCAGTCCCGAGCGCGCGGGGTTCGTCGGGTCGGTGACCCACGACGTGCTGCTCAACATCAACGCCCCCGTGCTGGTGGCCCGAACGGTCGAGGCCGCCGCACCCGTGGCAGGCTGAGGAGATGTTCGCTCTTCTTCGGCGCTACCCGCTCGTTCTCGCGACCGTGGTCGTCGCGGCACTCACTGGAGTGCTCGCGTTCGTCGCCCCGACGTGGGCGCTGTGGCCGGCGAGCGCGTGGGCGCTCGTGATGGCCGTGCGAAGCCTCATCTCCATGATCCGCGCCCTGCGTCGCGGAACGTGGGGCATCGACATCCTCGCCGTCACGGCGATCGTCTCCACGGTCGCGCTCGGCGACTACTGGGCCGCCCTCGTGATCGTCTTCATGCTCGCCGGCGGTGAGGCCCTCGAGGACTACGCCGCCCAGCGCGCCCGCCGCGAGCTCAGCGCGCTGCTCGACCGGGCCCCGCGCCTCGCGCACCGGGAGCGCGACGGCGCGACGACCGACGTGCCGGTCAGCGAGATCGTCATCGGCGACATCGTGGAGGTGCTGCCGGGCGAGATCCTGCCCGTCGACGGCGAGCTGGTCGAGGGTGAGGCCACGCTCGACGAGTCGTCCCTCACCGGCGAGAGCCTGCCCGTCGTGCACGGCGTGGGCGAGACGATGTCGAGCGGGTCGGTGAACGGGGGCGGGGTCATCCGGCTTCGGGCCACGGCGACCGCGGCCGACAGCCAGTATCAGGCCATCGTCGACCTCGTGCGCGCCGCCTCCGACAGCCGGGCCCCCTTCGTGCGGCTCGCGGACCGCGTGGCGCTGCCCTTCACCGCGATCGCCTTCGTGATCGGCGGCATCGCGTGGGCGGTCTCGGGGGATCCCGTGCGCTTCGCTGAGGTGCTCGTCGTGGCCACCCCCTGCCCGCTGCTCATCGCCGCGCCCGTCGCCTTCATCGCCGGGATGAGCCGGGCGGCCGGCTTCGGTGTGATCATCAAGAACGGCGGCGTGCTCGAACGTCTCGCCCGCGTGCGCACCGCCGCCTTCGACAAGACCGGCACCCTCACCCGGGGCGAGCCCGTCGTCACGCGGGTCGACACGATCGCGGGACTCGAGTCGCCGCGCGTGCTGTCCGCCGCCGCGTCGGTGGAGCAGGACTCCGCGCACGTGCTCGCGCACGCGGTCGTGACGGCGGCGGGGGCGGGTGCCGTTGCTGCGCGGGAGGTGTCGGAGATCATGGGCCGGGGCATCCGCGGCACCGTCGACGGCACCGTGGTCTCGGTGGGGCGCCTCGATTATGTGGATGCCGCCGCCGACCCCACCTGGGGCACGCTCGGGGCCGGCGAGATGGCGGTCTTCGTCGGGCTCGACGGCGCGCTCGCCGGACGGATCGTGCTCACCGACGACCTGCGGCCCGAGGCGGCCGAGACGCTCCAGCGGCTGCGGGCGCTCGGTGTCACCCGCACCGTGATGCTCAGCGGCGACTCGGTCGACACCGCCGAGAAGATCGGTGCGCTGTGCGGCGTGGACGAGGTGCGGGCGCGCCTTCTCCCCGCCGACAAGGTCGCGGCCGTGCGTGACCTCCAGCCGCGGCCCGTGCTGATGGTCGGCGACGGGGTCAATGACGCTCCCGTGCTCGCCCTCGCCGACGTCGGCATCGCGATGGGCGCCCGCGGCGCCACCGCGGCGAGCGAGTCGGCGGATGTCGTGGTGCTTGTCGAGGATCTCCTGCGGGTGCCCCGCACGATCGCCCTCGCTCAGCGGACCATGCGGATCGCGTTCCAGAGCATCGGCATCGGGATCGGCGTGAGCCTCGTGCTCATGGTCATCGCCGCGTTCGGCCTGATCCCGGCGATCGTGGGGGCCGCGTTGCAGGAGGTCATCGACGTGGTCGTCATCCTCAACTCGCTGCGGGCGGGGCGCCGGCGGGAGTAGCGGACCCTGCGGGTTGAGTAGCCGCGCGAGCGGCGGGGGCCCACGCCCGCCGGTTCCGACGCATCGCGCAGTGATGTGTCGGCCGTGCTGTCGGGGAGCGAAACCTCACCAGTGGGTTGCGTGAGGGCGCCTCCGCTCAGATCACCCACGTTACGGAGGATGACACGCCGCTGCGGGGCCCGACCGGATGCCGTGGGACGCGTGTCATCCTCCGCAACGTTTTGGGCACGGGCGCGCGGGCACGCGGCGCGCGGCCGGGACGCGCGAGGGCGCCGCGCACTGGCGCGGGTGCGGCAGGAGTAGCGGCGGGCGCTACACCGGCACCCGCGCGCCGCCGAGCCGCAGAGCGACGTCGCCGGGGAGCGACTCCTCGGCGTGGTGCGTGACGAGCACGACGATGCGGTCGTCGAACACGCGCCGGAGGTCCGACATGAGGGCGCGCGCGGTCGGGTCATCGAGGTGGGCCGTGGGCTCGTCGAGCAGGATGACGCTCGCGCGCGACAGCAGCGTGCGCGCGATCGCGAGGCGCTGCCGCTCCCCTCCCGAGAGGTGCGAGCCCTCGGAGCCGATCCGGGTGTCGAGGCCGTTCGTTAGCGCATCCAGCAGGCGACCGAGGCCGGCGGTGCGCAGCGCGCCGTCGAGCTCCTGCTCGCTCGGTGCATCGTCGCGCGGGCGACCGAGGAGCAGGTTGGCGCGGACGGTCGAGTCGAACAGGTGGGCGTCCTGGGGGCACCAGGCCACGTGGCGGTGCAGGTCGTCGGGATCGAGGGTCGCGAGGTCGACGCCGTCGAGCAGCACGCGACCGTGCGATGCCGGGAGCGCTCCGAGCAGTACCGAGAGCATCGTCGACTTGCCCGAGCCGGAGGGACCCTCCACCACGAGCCACTCCCCCGTGCGCACACGCGCGCTCGCGCCGGCGAACGCGGGACTCGCGGCGGCGGGCCAGGTTGCGGCGACTTCGTCGAGCTCGAGCTCGGTCACCGGGCCGCCGAGCGTCGCAGTGCCGCGCGGGGCATCCGGGGCGTCGAGCTCGGATGTTCGGGTGAGGGCGACGGCGAGCGCCGGCGCGAGTTGCACCGCCGCGACAAGCCCGAGCATCGGCTCGATGAGGGCGATCGGCAACAGCACGAGCACTGCGGCCACCTCGACCGGGAATGCGCCGGACAGCACGATCGGCGCGGTGAGGTCGAGCATCGCGACGGCGCCGAAGCAGCAGGCGAGCACGACGACGGCGACCCCGAGGCCGCGCGAGACCGCGACCCGGCGGCTCGCCCGCCCGATGGTGCGGTCGCGCTCCGCGAGATCCGCGCGCACGAGGCCGTCGAGCCCGTTGCCGCGGAGGTCGTCCGCGGCCTGAAGCAGCGCCGCGAACCGACGCAGCACCCCCGTGCGCAGCAGCAGACGATCGCGCTCGGCGGCGCGGTCGGCGAGGATCGCGACGAGCGGCGCGCCGACGACGGTCACGAGCAGCAGCAGCGCGAGCGTGCCGACGGCGGCGGGGAGCAGGAGGAACACCGTGAGCAGGGCCCCCGCGCCCACGAGAAGCCCGACCACGATCGGGGTGAGGGTGCGCGGCACGAGATCCCGCACGTCGTCGGTCGCCGCGACGAGGTAGTCCAGCGCGGTCCCGCCGCGCTGCAGCACCCGCGAGCTGGCGCCGCGGCGGGCGAGGGAGTGCCACAGGCGCAGGCGCAGGAACGTGGCGGCGTCGAACACGGCGTCGTGGGTGACGAGTCGCTCGCTGTAGCGCAGGGCGGCCCGCCCGAGCCCGAAGAACCGCACTCCCACGATGGCGACCAGGAGATACATCACCGCGGGCTGCTCGCTCGCCCGCACGATGAGCCAGGCCGAGGTCGCGGTGAGCGCGACCGCGAAGGCGGAGGCGAGGGTGCCGAGAAGGGCCGCGAACGCGAAACGACCGATCGACGGGCGGAGGAAGTCGCGCAGCGCCCGGAGGGCGGCGCGCGGCCGCGGTGCCGGAGGGAGGTCCTCGTCGCGCTCGACCACGACGGTCGGGGACTGGATGCTGTCGGCGCGATCGCGCAGGTCGCCGGCCGCGCCGAGCTGGATGACCTGGCCGGCGATCGACGCGAGAGCCGCGTCGTGCGAGGCGACGACGACGCCCGCCCGCATGCCGGCATCCGCGATCAGCCCGAGCACGGTCTGCGCGGAGGCGTCGTCGAGGTGCGCCGTGGGCTCATCGAGCAGCACCAGGGTGGCCCCGGCATCCACGCGGATCAGGGCGCGGGCGACGGCGAGACGGCGCACTTCGCCGGGGCTCAGCCGGGCGGGATCGTCGTCGGCGAGGGGGAGCAGGCCGAGGCGATCCAGCAGCGCCTCGACGCGCTCGGCGGGAGCGCCCTCGGCGTAGAGCGCGAGCTCGCCGCGCACGGTGTCAGCGACGGTGTGCGGATGCTGGGGCGCCCAGGCGATCGAGCGACCGGCGGTTCCGCTGAGGTCGCCCGCGGCATCGGCATCCGCGTGCAGGCGCCCGGCGAGCGCCCGGATGAGCGTGGACTTGCCGCTCCCACTCGCCCCGAGCAGCGCCGTGACCCCGGCGCTCGGAAGGGTGAAGTTGATCGGCGCGAGCACGAGCCGTGAGTCATAGGAGACCGTGAACCGGTCCGCCGAGATGCTCGCGGATGCCGTGGTCGGCCGCACGGGCACGGCCTGGTCGATGAGGTCCCGGGCCCGGCCGAGCGCGGCGACGCCCGTGCGGGACGCGTGGAACGCCGACCCCAGCTCCCGGAACGGCGTGTACGCCTCCGGGGCGAGGACGAGCACGAGCAGGCCGACCTCGAGCGTGAGACCGCCGCCGAGGATCCGCACCCCGATGAGCACGGCAACGACCGCGACGGAGAGCGTGGCGATGAGCTCGAGCACGAGGGCGGAGAGGAAGGCCGTGCGCAGGGTTGCCATCGTGCGCTTGCGGTAGTCGTCGCTGATGCGGGCCAGCGCGGCCGCCTGCTCCTGCACGCGTCCGAGCCCGACGAGAACCGGGAGGCCCTGGGCGAGCTCCACGATGTGGTCGCTCAGGCGGTCGAGCGCGGTCGCCGCGGCATCCGTGCGCTCCTTGGTGAACTGGCCGACGAGGATCATGAAGATCGGCACGAGGGGCACGGTGACGATGAGCACGACCGCGCTGAGCCAGTCCGCGAAGAGGATGCGAGCGCCGACGAGCAACGGGATGACGGCGACGTTCGTCATCGCCGGCAGCACACTCGTGAAGTAGTCGTCGAGGTCGTCGAGGCCCCGGGTGGCGAGCGTCGCGCTCGAGCCTACCCGGGGGGCACCGGAGACGAGGGCGTCGGCGAGGCCAGCGCGGAGGGACTCCTTGGTGCCGATCGCCGCGCGGGTCGCGACCACCGACGTGGCCCACGCGGCACCGGCCCGGAGGAGTCCGGCGAGAACGCCCCAGAGGAGGGCGTCCCGCCAGCCCGGATCGCCGACCGCGACCGCGGCGACGCCGCGAGCGATGGACTCGGCGAGAAGCACGAGACCGAGCGCTTTCACACCGCTCAGCACCCCGACCAGGTACAGGAAGCGGCGGGGGATCAGTGATCCCGGCGCTCGGTCTCGTGGGTTCTTCACTTGGCGACAGCCGCCGTGATCTCGTGGGCGGCGGGGATCGAGTCGCCACTGATGCGCTTGCGGAACACCCAGTACGTCCAGACCTGGTAGGTCAGCACGAGCGGGAGTCCGAAGGCCGTGACGATCGACATCACCATGAGGGTGTAGTCGCCGCTCGACGCGTTGCTGATCGTGAGGCTGTACGCCGGGTCGATCGTCGACGGGAGCACCACGGGGTAGACCGCGGCGAAGATCGCTGCCGCCCCGAGGGCCAGGAACACCGAGTAGCCCAGGAACGCCCGACCCTCACGGCCCGCCTTCGCGCTGAGCCAGGCGAGCAGCACGGCGACGACGGCCAGGACGACGAGCACCCAGCTGAGGATGTCCCCGGACTGGAACTGGATGACGAGCACCCACGCCACGATCGGGAGCAGAAACACGGGGCTCCACTTCCAGGCGATCTTCCCCGTCTTCTCGCGCACGTCGCCGTCGGTCTTGAGCGCGAGGAACGCGGCACCCTGCACGAGGCAGAAGCCGATCACCGCGAGCCCGCCGAGGATGGCGTACCCGTTGAGGAAGACGAAGGGTCCGCCGACGCGGTCGCCGTTGGCGTCGATCGGCAGGCCGGTCGTCGTCAGGGCGAGCGCAGCACCGATCCCGAACGCCACGACGAGCGAGCCGAGGCCGATTGCATAGTCCCAGAACTTCGTCCAGCGGGCGGTCGCGCCCTTTCCGCGGTACTCGATCGCCACGGCCCGGAAGATCAGGCCGAGCAGCACGAGCACGAGCGGCACATAGAGCGCCGAGAACAGCGACGCGTACCAGAGGGGGAAGGCGGCGAAGGTGCCGGCGCCTGCGGTGAGGAGCCAGACCTCGTTGCCGTCCCAGACGGGTCCGATCGTGTTGAGCATCACGCGGCGCTGGGTGTCAGTGCGACCCGTGAACAGCATGTGCATGCCGACCCCGAGGTCGAAGCCCTCGAGGATGAGATAGCCGACCCAGAGCGCGCCGATCGCGATGAACCAGATGGTGGGCAGAACGTCCATGATGAGTGATCTCCTTTGTTCCTAGTACGCGAACGCGAGGACGTCGTCGCTCTTGTCGGGGGTGTCGCCGCCGTTGTCGGCGTCATGCTTCGCCGCGAGCTCGGGCATCGTCGCAGCGACGCCTCCGCGCACGTACTTGACCATGAGCGAGACCTCGACCACGAGCAGGCCCAGGTAGACGAGCGTGAGGGCGATGAGCGAGAACCACAGCTCGAAGGTGGTGGTGCTCGGCGACACGGCGGCCGCGGTGAACATGAACACCCCGTCGACGCCACCCGGCGTCGGGTTGGGTGCGACCACGAAGGGCTGGCGGCCCATCTCGGTGAAGACCCAGCCGGCGGTATTCGCCGCCGTGGGGGCGAAGATGCCCAGCACGGCGAGCCGCATGATCCAGATCGATCGGGGCACCGTGCCCTTGCGGGTGAGGAACAGCGCGACGGCGGCGGCGAAGGCGGCGAGCGCCCCGAAACCGATCATCAGGCGGAAGCCCCAGTACGTGACGGCCATGACGGGCAGGTAGTTGATCTCCATGCCGGCGCGGTCGCCGAGCTTGGGGTCGTCCGGCAGGTTGGTGCCGTACTTCTCCTGGTAGATCGGGATGAGGTCGTTGACGCCCTGCACCTCGGTGGTGAAGTCGCCGTTCGCCAGGAACGAGAGGAGCCCCGGCACGGCGATGATGCTGACCACCTCGTCGCAGTTGGCCGCCGACAGGTTGCCGATCGCGAGGATCGAGAAGCCGGTGCCGGACTCGCACGCGGCCTCGGCCGCCGCCATCTTGAGCGGCTGCTGCTGGAACATCAGCTTGGCCTGGATGTCACCGGTGACGGCGACCCCGACGAATCCGATGATTGCGACGATCGCTCCGAGCCGCAGGCTCGTGAGCCAGACCCCGTGGTCCGCCTTGTCGCGGCCGACGATGGCCTTGTTCTCGCCCACCACAACGCGGTTGGTGGCGTCGACCGTGTCGATGCCGTCCTTGCGACGCTGCCAGAGCTGGTACCAGGCGATGCCGATGAGGAAGGCGCCACCCATCGAGAGGGCCCCGAACAGCGTGTGGGTATACGCGGCGATCGCCGTGTTGTTGCCGAGCACCGCGAAGATGTCCGTCATCACGGGGCGGCCGTCGATGAGCTCCACGCCCACCGGGTGCTGCATCCACGAGTTCGCGACGATGATGAAGAACGCGCTGATCCACGAGCCGGCGACCGCGATCCACAGGGTGGCGAGGTGCACGCGCTTGGGCAGCTTGTTCCAGCCGAAGATCCAGAGCCCGAGGAAGGTGGACTCGAAGAAGAAGGCGAGCAGGCCCTCCATCGCGAGCGGGGCACCGAAGACGTCACCGACGAAGCGGGAGTACTCGCTCCAGGCCATCCCGAACTGGAACTCCTGCACGATGCCGGTCGCGACACCCATGATGAAGTTGATCAGGTAGAGCTTGCCCCAGAACTTGGTCATCCGCAGGTAGCGCTCGTTGCCGGTGCGCACCCACAGCGTCTGCATGATCGCGACGGTGGGGCCGAGTCCGAGGGTGAGCGGAACGAGCAGGAAGTGGTAAACGGTAGTGATGCCGAACTGCCAGCGGGCGATATCGACGGGATCCACGGCGGGAGCCTTCCTCGAGGTGATTTTCGAATGCAGGGATGCTGCGGTACCCACAGTGCCGGGGGCGCCGAAGACGCTGTAGGGCCTTTGGTCCCGCCCCCCGGATGCGGGACTTTGGACCCTGCGCTCGCGCCCGTCCACCCCGTTGACTGGAGGTCGAAGCATCCCCCGACTGAAGGAGGCCCCCGTGTCCGTTCGACTCACCCACGCCGCATCTATCGAGGTGCTCAGCGAGTTCGAGTGCTGGGAGCTGCTCGACTCGGCCCACATCGGTCGGCTCGGACTCGTCGGCCCAGCGGGGGTCGACATCTACCCCCTCGACTTCCTCGTGTGGCGGGGAGCGGTCTACTTCCGCAGCGCGCCGGGGAGCAAGCTCATGGAGCTGGCCGAGCATCCCACGGTCGCCTTCGAATCCGACGGACGGCAGTGGGGTAAGCGCTGGAGCGTCGTCGTGCGCGGCACCGCCGAGCGACTGTGGGATGACGCGGAGATCGAGGCGTGCGGCATCCTGCAGCTCCCGACGTCGAGCCCCACCGAGAAGTGGAACTACGTGCGGATCACGCCGAGCACCATCACCGGACGGCGCTTCTAGCGACTGGCCGTCGTCGTCAGGCGATCATGATCTTGAGCGCCTCGCGGTCGTCCATCGCGCGATACCCGTCGGGAACGCCGTCGAGGTCGATCGTGCGGTCGAAGACCCGACCGGGGTTGACTGTGCCGTTGAGCACGTCGGGCAGCAGCTCGGCGATGTAGGCGCGCACGGGGGCCGGCCCGCCCGTGAGGGTGATGTTGTGGGCGAACAGAGCGGCCCATCCCAGCGGCGCGCTCGCATACTGCGGCAGCCCGACGCGGCTGATGATGCCGCCGTGCCGCACTACCCCGAGGGCCTGCTCGTAGGCGGGGAGATGGCCGACGGCCTCGAGCACGGCCTCGGTGCCGTCCCCGCGCGTGAGCTCGCGCACGCGCGCGATCCCCTCCTCGCCGCGCACGGCCACGACGTCGGTAGCCCCGAACTCGACGCCGAGGTCGGTGCGCGCCGCGTGCCGGCCCATGAGGATGATGCGTTCGGCTCCGAGCTGCTTCGCCGAGAGCACCGCCATGAGACCCACCGCGCCGTCGCCGATCACCGTCACGGTCGAGCCGAGCGTGACGCCACCGCGGACGGCCGCGTGGTACCCCGTGCCGTAGACATCGGAGAGGGTGAGCAGTGACGCGAGCATCGCCGGATCATCCGTCGCCGGCACCGCGACGAGCGACCCGTCGGCGAACGGCACCCGGATGAGTTCGGCCTGGCCGCCCCCGACGCCGTTGGCGCCGTAGAAGCCGCCGTGCCGGCACGACGTCTGCAGGCCCTCGAGACAGAAGTCGCACGTGCCGTCCGACCACACGAACGGCGCGATCACGAAGTCGCCGACGGAGAGAGCGACGTCGCGCCCGACCTCCTCGATCACGCCGAGGTACTCGTGGCCCATCTGCTTGGGGCCCGCCCCGGGCGGCCCGTTGTGGTAGCCGTGCAGGTCGCTCCCGCAGATGCACGACCGCACGATGCGCACGATCGCATCCGTCGGATTCTGGATGACGGGGTCGGGCACGGTCTCGATCCGCACGTCGCCGGGGCCGTACAGCAGGGTTGCGCGCATGGGGAGCCTTTCAGACGGGACGAGTCAAGCCTGCCGCACGCGGCGGTCCGCCACCGACCGCCACCACGCGATGACGAAGAGTGCGGCGCCGAGCGGCACCGAGATGAGGAAGAACGGCCAGCCGGACGGGATCGCCTCCGGGGCCGCGGTGATGACCGCGAACACGGGCACGGCGACCGCGGGGATGATCGCGAGTCGCCACAACGCGGCGAACGGCGCAGGGCCGCCCGTGGGGAGGAGTGCGGAGTGCAGGAGTGCGGCATCCGGCACCCGCGGTCGGGTGGTCAGGAGGGCCACGAGCGCAAGGGCGACGAGGGCGGGGCCGAGGAGGGTGATCGGACGCTCGAGGGCGTGGCCGACGGCGAGGGCGAGCAGCAGGGCCGAGGCGACGACCGTGCCCGGGATGCCGGGGCAGCTGCGCACGCGCATCCCCCACCAGAGGGCGAGCCCGGCCGCGTATCCCGCCGTGACCGCCCCGACGAACAGGGCGTACTCGGGCACGGACTGCAGGGCGCCCTCCTCGAACTTCCAGAAGCTCGCCCACGCCCCGACGCACGCGCCGACGATGACGAGCGGGAGCACCGAGCGCGCGAGCGGACCCTCGAGCCAGCGCGGAATCCAGTACCACCCGAGGAGCACGGTGAACAGGGCGTGCCACGAGAGACCGGTGTTCGGGATGGTCAGCGGCAGGTCGTCCACGACGGTCGTGACGAGCACGCCCTCGACGAGCCAGCCGTACAGCGCGCCGGCGAGGAACACGCGCCGCCATGCCCCACGGCCCGAGGCGACGACCTGCCATCGCGACGCGACGAAGCGCACGATCTGCACGACAAGGCCGTAGCCCACGACCGTCCAGACGAGGTTGAGGAGGGAGTCGTCGGGGCGCCAGCGGCCGTAGAAGGTCGACTCCGACCACGCGACCGCCGCGATCGCCAGACCCGTGGTCGCGAGGAACGACGTGATGAGGCGCACACCGAGGCCGGGCTTCGGAGGCATCGTCAGGCGTCCCCTTCGCTACTTCGCGGCCGCTGCTTCGCCGCCACTACTTCGCGGCCACTATTTCTTGGTCGAGAACGCGGCGTCGAAGGCGGCCGCGCTGGGCTCGTAGCTCGACATCCGACGCACGAAACCGAGGGCCTCGGGAGCTCCGACGAGGCGGTCCATACCGGCGTCCTCCCACTCCACCGAGAGCGGGCCGGTGTAGCCGATGGCGTTGAGCATGCGGAACGCGTTCTCCCACGGCACGTCGCCGTGGCCGGTGGAGATGAAGTCCCAGCCGCGGCGCGGGTCCGCCCACGGCAGGTGCGACGAGAGGCGCCCGTTGCGACCGTTGTCGAGGCGCTTCTTCGTGTCCTTGCAGTGCACGTGGTAGATGCGGTCCTGGAAGTCCCAGAGGAAGCCGACCGGATCGAGGTCCTGCCACACCATGTGCGACGGGTCCCAGTTGAGGCCGAAGGATTCGCGGTGCCCGATCGCCTCGAGAGTGCGCTTGGTCGTCCAGTAGTCGTATGCGATCTCACTCGGGTGCACCTCATGGGCGAACCGCACCCCGACCTCGTCGAAGACGTCGAGGATCGGGTTGAAGCGGTCGGCGAAGTCCTGGTAGCCGGCGGCGATCCACGCGTCGGACGCCGGCGGGAACATCGCCACGGCCTTCCAGATCGAACTCCCCGTGAAGCCGGTCACGGTCGTCACGCCGAGCGCGGCCGCCATGCGGGCGGTCATCTTCAGCTCCTCCGCGGCCCGCTGGCGCACGCCCTCGGGCTCGCCGTCGCCCCACACCCGGTCGTTCAGGATGTCGCGGTGCCGCAGGTCGATCGGGTCGTCGCACACGGCCTGGCCGGCCAGATGGTTGGAGATCGTCCAGACCTTCAGACCGTTCTTCTCGAGGATGTCGTGGCGGCTCTTCACGTAGGCGGCGTCATCCCACCGGGACACATCGATGTGGTCGCCCCAGCAGGCGATCTCGAGGCCGTCGTAGCCCCACTCGCCAGCGAGACGGGCCACCTCCTCGAAGGGCAGGTCGGCCCACTGGCCGGTGAACAGGGTGACGGGACGCGCCATGGCGTAGCTCCTTCTGCAGATCAGACGGTGGTGGGAGGAACGGGCACCCAGGCCGACTCGCGGCCCGAGCTGGTTTCGACGGCGTCGAGCACGCGCTGCACCCGCAGACCCTCGGCGAAGGTGCCGTGGGGGTCCACGCCGGAGACGATGCCCTCGACGAGGTCCTTGACCTGGTGCGAGAAGCCGTGCTCGTAGCCGAGCATGTGGCCGGCGGGCCACCATGCGGCGATGTAGGGATGCTGCGCCTCGGTGACATAGATCTTCGTGAAGCCCTGCCGATCGCCGGGAGCCGTGCGGTCGTAGAAGTTCAGCGAGTTGAGGTCCTCGAGGTCGAAGGCGAGCGCCCCCTTCGTGCCGGAGACCTCGACAGTCAGCTGGTTCTTGCGGCCGGTGGCGAACCGCGTCGCCTCGAACGAGACCAGGGCCCCGTTGGCGAGACGTCCGGTGAAGATCGCCACGTCATCCACGGTCACCTCACCGCGCCCCTCGCCCGCGGTGGCGCTGAGGCCCGAACCGGATCCCAAGAGCGGACGCGTCTTCACGATCGTCTCGATCGTGCCCGAGACGGCGGTGACGGCGAGGCCCGTGACGAACTGGGTCGTGTCGATCGCGTGCGCACCGATGTCGCCGAGGGCTCCGGATCCCGCGTGCTCCTTCTGCAGGCGCCACGCGAGCGGCATCTCGGGGTCGACGAGCCAGTCCTGCCGGTACGCCGCGCGCACCTGTTGGATCTCGCCCACGACGCCCTCGGCGATGAGGTCGCGCAGGAACGTGATGGCCGGCACGCGACGGTAGGTGAAGCCCACCATCGCCCGGATGCCGTTCGCCGCCGCGCGCTCAGCCGCGGCCGCCATCGCTTCGGCCTCCTCGACCGTATTGGCGAGCGGCTTCTCGCACAGCACGTGCTTGCCGGCATCCAACGCGGCGATCGCGATCTCGGCGTGCGAGTCACCGGGGGTGACGATGTCGACGATGTCGATGTCGTCCCGGGCGATCACCTCGCGCCAGTCGGTGGCCGACTCGGCCCAGCCCCACTTCGCCGCCGAGGCCGCCACGGCATCCGCGTTGCGGCCGACGACGACGGTCATCTCGACCTCGGCGGGAAGGTCGAAGACGTGAGGCGCCGTGCGCCAGCCCTGCGAGTGCGCCGCACCCATGAATCCGTGACCGATCATGGCCACCCTCAACGGCTGGGTCATCGTGCGCTCTCCTCATCGACTCGAACGAGAGCCACGGTAGTGCATCGGCCGGGGGACTGACCCGACTCTGGCACCCGAACGGCCGCCTCGCTAGGGTGTGCTCCATGACGCCCGACCCGCCTGCACCCGAAGAACCCGACGCTCTGATCACGCTCGACCTCAGGTCGAACACCCCGGGCACCCGCGCGGGCCGCGCGGTCGTGGGAGTGCTCATGGCGATCGTCTTCGGCGCGATCGCGATCGCGTGCGCGGTGCTGTACTTCGGCTACGACTTCATCCCGGCGGTTCAGCAGTGGGACATCCTGATCGAATGGGTGGCGCCGATCCTCGGCGTGATCTCGTTCGGCCTCGCGCTGCTGGGCCTCGAGTTCGTGCGCCGCATGCGAAAGAACGCCGCGGCCGAGCCGTCGGTGTTCGACGTCGCCGCGGAATTCGTGGAGGTGTACGACCCCGACAGTGCCCCGGGACCCATGGCCGCGAGCACGCCGCCACCCACGACCCCGGCGACGGCACCGAACAACCCGCCGACGACGATCGTCTGAGCGGATGACCGCCTCCCCGGATGCCCCGGCCGTGCGTCCACGGCCGCGTCCGATCGTCGGCCTCTTCGTGGTCGGAGCGAGCCTCACCGTGTGGTGGCCCGCCTTCGTGCTCGGCGCGTGGCACACCCTGTTCTTCGACCAGATGCTCGTGATCTGGGTGGCGAGCGTCGCCGCGCTCATCGTGCTGTGGTTGCAGCCGAGGCCCACTCGGGGGCGGCTGTGGCGCAGCCTCGTGCTTCTCGTTCCGTCGCTCTGGCTCGTGATCGGATTCCTCCCGCTCGCCGAGGACGCCCCGGGCGTGCTGCTCGCGACGATCACGGTGACCCTGGCCCTCATCGGCCTGCCGTTCTCGCTCTAGGTGCTCGTGCGCCTGATCTGGCCCGATGTCGGCGAGGACATCCCGCGGCGCCTGGTGGTGGTCGCGTTCGGCGCGATCGTGCTCATCGCCGTCGCCTCGTTCGTGCTCGGCGCGACCAATTCGCTCTTCCTGCACTGCGCCGACTTCGAGATCGCCGGGATGTCGCTGCCTCCCGGCTGCGCGCCCTGACCCTCTCGGGTCGACGTCGTCAGTCCACGAGGTCGAGCCAGGCTCGCTCGTCGGGCGTCAGGGCGATGTCGAGCGCCGCGAGGTTCTCGCGCACGCGCGCCCCGCGGCCGGCGGCGACGACGGCGAACGTCTCGAAGGGCGCGGTGAGCACCCACGCGAGTGCGAGTTGCGGCACGGTCACGCCCTTCGCGGCGGCGAGCTCCTCCACACGGGCGAGCCGGCGGAAGTTGACGGGGTAGGCGTAGCCGAGCATCCCGAACTCATCCATGATGGTGGATGCCGCCTCCGGCTCGCTGCTGCGCACGCGCCCCGAGAACAGGCCGCGCCCGAGACTCGACCAGGCGATCGCGGGCATCCCGGTGACGCAGTACCACTCACGCGCCTCGGCCTCCTGCGGCCCGGACAGGGAGACGCAGCCGCCGCCCCACGGGTCCTCGACTTGCTCGGCGAGACCGAAGTTGGGGCTCGAGACCGTGAACGGCACGAGACCGTGCTCGGCCGCGTAGGCGTTCGCCTCGGCGAGGCGCTGGTGGCTCCAGTTCGAGCCGCCGAACGCGCCGATCGCCCCGCTGCCGTGCAGCTCGTTGAGGGTCTCGACGATCGGCCCGACCGGTTTCGACTCGTCGTCGCGGTGGAGGAGGTAGAGGTCGATTCGGTCGGTGCGCAGGTCGGCGAGCGAGAGGGCGAGGTCCTCGCGGATCGCCTCGGGGGTCACGCGGGCGCCGTGCTCGTCGGGGTGGGCGGCCTTGGAGAGGATCACGAGGTCATCGCGGTTGTTGCGCCGCGACATCCACGCGCCGATCGCCGCCTCGCTCCCGTCGTACTTGCGTGCCGTGTCGAGGGTCGTGACCCCTTCGGCGACGACCTCATCGAGGAGGGCATCGGTGAGCTCGCGGGCGGTGCCGAAGATCACCCGGGACACCGGACGGTCCACGGAGGGAAGGGTGCGGTAGCTCTTCTCGTCCATCGTGCGCAACATCCTGTCATGTCCTGGCAGGGAAGGATCCCGGGCCCGTGGACGTTACCCCGCACATGACCATCATCGGAATCATCGGAGCAGGCAACATCGGCAGCCAGATCGCGCGCGCGGCGATCGCACAGGGATACGAGGTCGTGATCAGCAACTCGCGCGGACCGGAGACGCTCACCGACCTCATCGCGGACCTCGGTCCTCAGGCACGTGCCGCGACGGTCGTCGAGGCGGCCGAGGCGGCGGACATCGCCGTCGTGACGATCCCGTTGCGGGCGATCGCCACGGTTCCCGTCGAGCCCCTCGCCGGGAAGATCGTGATCGACACCAACAACTACTACCCGCAGCGCGACGGCCAGATCGCCGAGCTGGATGACGCCACCGAGACCGTCTCGGGGCTGCTCCAGCGCCACCTCCCGACGAGCAAGGTGGTCAAGGCGTTCAACCACATCCGCGCGGCGGAGATCACGACCGACGGCACCCTCGCGGGCACCACCAACCGGCGTGCCCTTGCGGTCTCGAGCAACGTGCCGGAGGCGACCGCCTTCGTCACCGCGTTCTACGACGCGATCGGATTCGACGCCGTGGATCTCGGTCCCCTGGCCGAGAGCTGGCGCGTCGAGCGCGACCAGCCGGCGTACGGGTCCGTGCAGAACGCCGACGAGCTGCGCGCGAACCTGGCGCTCGCGACGCGCTGACGTCGCGTCAGTCGGGGATCGATCCCTTCACGGCATCCCCGAGCGGGACGGCGTCGAGGAACCACACGTCGTAGGGGCGCACGAGCAGGTCGGCGATGAGCTCGTTCAGTCGCACCAGCGGCGCCCCCGCGGCGTGGGCATCCAGCTCGGAACGGGTGGTCCATCGCTCGACCATGACCACGGTGTCGCCGTCCTGCTCGAGGTGCGCGGCGTAGAGCTCGCAGCCGGGCTCGGCGTGAACGAGCGGGGAGACCTCGCGGAACGCATCGATCACGGCGGAGCCGTACCCGGGTTTCGCGGTGAGGACCGCGACGACGACGAGGGACATCAGACCTGCCGGAAGTCGATGCCGAGCAGGTTCGCGGCAGCCTTGTAGTCGGCCGCGCGATGACCGACCGAGAGCGCCCAGTGGTGGCCGACTCCGGTCTGCGACCACTCGTCGACCCAGAGACCCGGGTCCATCCCGAAGTCCACCCGGGAGGTCGTGTTGCCGATCGCGAGCAGCGGACCGTCGATGACGACGCCCTCCGAGGCGATCAGGGCGAGGCTGCCGTCTCGATCCTGGCCCAGTCCGAGGGTCGTCACGGGCCCATGCTTCACGTCGAACTCGACGCTCACGCCCCAGCCTCGCTTGCCGTGGTAGATCCCGAGGCCGCGCAGCAGCGGGTCCCGGGCGCTCACGGCGAGGTCGGCAGGGCCGTCGTGGCCCATCTCGACCACGCCGTCCTCGAAGTTGAGGGCCTGGATCTCGGTGAACGACCCCCCGGCGCCTACGCTCTGGGAGACGAGCTGGGCCACGGTCGTGCGCAGCTCGTATTCGCCAGTGGCGGGAATGCCGCGGGCGGTCAGCAGGGATGCTCCGAGGATCATGCCCGCCCCGAGCCGCTCGTGCTGCTCTCCGTTGAGGCCACGGTGGTAGTACGCGAGGGTATCGAGATCGAAGTCCTCGACCAGACGATCAAGGGCGACCGACACCTTCGCGCCCCACGCGAAGTCCTCCTCCTGAACGGACTCATCGAGGGTGAAGACGTCGCGCGCCAGAGCCATGCGCTCGGCCGCCTGAGCGTCGGTGACGTCATCGACCCGCACTCTGAGGTCGTCGAACTCGAGCACCTCCACGTGCGACCCGAAGGTCACGGGAAGCAGGGTGAGGTCGGTCGACACGTCGAGCATGCCGGGGTAGACGTGCCCCATGAGCCCGTGGCGGGCATGGCGCAGGGTGGCTCGAACGTGAGCCGCCCGGATCCACTGGCCGATCCGCTCCCACGCCGAGTCCTGCCGAAGGTAGCCGGAAACCGACCGGAACGGGATGCCCGCCCGACGGAACACATTGCCCACCTCGGGCACCGAGCACTGGCCGCAGTACGCGAGCCACTCCCCCGTGCCGAAGGTGGCGTGATCCATCTTCTCGGTCGGCTGGAGGTCGATCACGAGCACCGGAGTCTTCGAGCGCTGAGCGATCGGCAGCACCATCGACGAGGTCAGATAGGTCGTGATGAACATGACGATGAGGTCGCAGTCCGCCGCGCGCAGCTTCTCCGCGGCGATCGCGGCCTCCTGCGCGTCGGAGACGAACCCGACGTCGGTGACCGCGGCATCCGTCTGCTGGAAGCGATCCACGACATAGGCGGTCGACTCCTTCAGCTGCGGAAGCAGCTGGGGGAACTGGGGCCAGTACGCGCCCAGGCCGCCGGCGACCAGGCCGATCCGGGTCTTGCGTCGGGTCTTGGGGGGCAGCAGGGATGCTGTCGTGTCGGTCATGACGTCGTGGTCCTCAGGGCTATTGCGTGGTTAGGTCAGCGGCGCCGAGCTGGTCGGCGAGATTGAAGACCTCGGTCAGGCGCAGGAACCCGGTATCGGGGGCGCCCTCGAGGTCGAGGAAGAACTCGGCCATCTCCGACTGCCACCGCGCATTCACGTCGGTGGCGGCCATCCCGTCGAGGGCCTTCTGGAGGTCGGGAGTCTCGAAGTAGCCGATCAGCAGGCCATCGTCGCGCAGGAAGAGGCTGTAGTTGTGCCACCCGGTGCTCTCGAGCGCGACGAGCATCTCGGGCCAGACAGCCTCGTGCCGTCGCCGGTACTCGTCGATCTTCGCGGGGTCGACCTGCAGCTGGAAGCAGACCCGGGTCTCGGCGCTCACGGGCGTTCCTCTCGTGGGGACAGGGGATGGGGTGGGGGCCGGCCCGATG
>CALRJN020000027.1:0-29216 GCA_943367555.1 Synechococcus sp. UW140
CGAGACCCGCGCCGTCTGACCGTCGATCGTGGCGGAACCTTCACCCGACTCCAGATCGGCGAGGGCGACATGCACCGTCACCTCGGGGGTGCGGACTCCGAACAGCCGCCCCTCGTCGGCCGTGCCCGCCAGCCGCACCATGTCGACCAGAGCATCCGCGGCGATCTGCTCGGTGCTGCGCGCGTCGTCACGGAGGCGTTCGGCACGGTGCTGCTCCGCCGGGTCCACGAACCGCGGCCCGCCCCGACGCGGTGCCGTCACCCGGTCGATCGCCGCGACGACGATCGCCGCGGACTCGGGGTCGAGTCGGCCGATGAGCCGCGTCATCCCGTCGGGCTCGGGGATGAGGCGCAGGAACCGCTTCTCGCGCAGGGCGGCCTCGCGATCCGCGACGCCGGAGAGATCGAGGTCGTCGCGCACGGCACGGGCCGCAGCGGCGAGGGATTCTGGGGTGCATCCGCTCGCGGCATCCACCAACCGGTCCGCCGCGTCGGCGAGGTCGTCGGCCGCGACCGTGTTCGTGGGAGCTCCGAGGCCGGCGATGATGCCGTGCGCCGACGCGAGCGAGAGGTCGCCGTCGGTCACAGCCCGGGCCACGCTCGAAAGCCACGGGGATGCACCACCGAGGATCTCGCCGACCCGCACGAGTGTGCGCGCCTCGCCGTGCGAGACGCCGGTCACCTGCTGCACGAGCTTCTCGGGGGTGCGTGCGCCGAGCCGGCGGGCGAGTCCGTCATCCCCGAGCTCGGGCGCCGAACGCCGCAGCAGTTCCCCGGAGACGGCCGCCGCCGCAGCCCCGAGCCGCCGCTGAGACGCGGCGATCTCCGCCTGGAGCGCGAGCAGGTCGGCATCCGGCAGAGCGGTGAGATGAGTGTGATCCGGCACGATCACGGTGGTGATCGACATGCGACGAGTCTAGCACACATTCGAACTGATGTTCGAATGAATATGCTGGGACGATGACCGACATCCGTCCCGCCACCGACGAGGATCTCCCCGGCCTCGCCCGCCTCCGCTGGCGCTGGGTCGACGAGCTCGGCGGAGCGACAGGCACCCGAGACGATTATGAGCAGCACTTCGTCGCGTGGGCGCGCGATCACGAGTCCACCCATCTGCCCGTCCTGGCCGAGACCGGAGGCACGCTCGTCGGGATGGCCTGGGTCGCCCACACACCGCGGCTGCCGAGCCCAGGACGGCTGGACCGCTTCAATGCCGAGGTGCAGAGCGTCTACGTGGTCCCCGAAGCCCGGAATCGCGGTATCGGCACCGCGCTCATCACCGCCGCGGTGGATGCCGCGCCAGGTGCCGAGCGCGTGATCGTGCACTCGAGCGAATCCGGGCTCGCGGCTTACCACCGAGCCGGCTTCGCCCCGTCACCGCTGCAGCTGGAACGGCACGAGCCGACCCCCTAAGGACTCACTCCAGCGCCGGCATGACCTCTTTCTCGAAGAGCTCAAGCCCGCTGCGGTCGTAGGCCGCCTCCGGGAAGTAGTGGATCTGGTAGCCGAGGCCACGCGCCGCCATCGCCGTGAACCGCTCGACGAGCTGCTCGACGGTGCCGACGCCGAGCACCTTCCCGGCCCGGTATTCGGCCATGAACGCCGCGGTCTTCTCCCCGAGGTAGGGCGCGATCCGCGCCTCGAGCGCGTCCACGCGCTGGGCGACCTCGGCCTCGGTGCGACCGACGATCGTGTTGTAATTCGCCGAGCGCACGATCGAGTCGAAGTCGGTGCCGACGTCGCCGCAGTGGGCGCGGAGCAGGTCGCTCTTGTGCGTGAATTCCTCAGGGTCACCCGAGAAGTTCGTGTACTGCGCGTACTCCGCGGCGATGCGCAAGGTGACCTTCTCTCCGCCGCCGGCGATCCAGAGCGGGATGCCCTCGAGCTGCAACGGAAGCGGCCGCACGATCGCCCCATCCACCTGGTAGTACTCGCCGTTGAGCGTCGCAGTACCGGTGGTCCAGGCCTGGCGCATGATCTCGACGCCCTCGCGCAGGCGGCCGAGTCGCTCGGCGATCGGCGGGAAGCCGTACCCGTAAGCGCGCCACTCGTGCTCGTACCATCCGCCGCCGATCCCCATCTCGGTGCGCCCGCCGGAGATGATGTCGACGGTCGCGGCGACCTTGGCGAGGTACGCGGGGTTGCGGTACGCCATGCAGGTGCACATCTGCCCGAGGCGCACCCGGCTCGTGGTCGCGGCGAAGGCGGACATCAGGGTCCACGCTTCGTGCGTCGCCTCCTCGCTCGGCACGGGAACCGTGTGGAAGTGGTCGTAGACCCAGATCGATTCCCAGCGCCCGGCATCCGCGTGCGCGGCGAGCGAACTCATCGTCGCCCATTGTTCGTCGGGCGCGATGCCCACCAGGTCGTGGCGCCAGCCCTGCGGAATGAACAGTCCGAATCTCATAGAGTCTCCGATCGTCTAGGGCTCCAGCGTATGTGCGTATAGCGAAAATGAACCCTGCTCGGAGGCACGCGGAACTTTCCGGCGCGGCGAGCCATGCATGATCATTGATCGTGGCTGTGCGCGAACCCACCGGACTCCTCGCTCCCGTGACGGTGGGCGAGAGTCCCCTGCGCCTGAGCGTCGGCAGCTGGTTCCGCGATCGGCCCGCGATGATCCGCCTCGCCGCCGGCCTCGGCGTGCTCTCCGGAGCGGTCTACCTCCTCGTCCGCACGACGACGTCGACGGGCATCCACCCGGTGCTCTTCTTCACCCTCTACGGTGCCGAGCTGCTCGGGTTCGGCGCGTTCCTCGTGCTTGTCGCGGGACTGTGGGTCGTCGACGCTCCGGCGGCGCGCCGATCCCCGCTCGCGGTGCCGGTGGACATCATCCTCACCGTGGCCACGGACGATCTCGACCACCTCGAGCCCGCGCTGGTCGGCGCGCTCAGCGTACGGGGCCTCACGCAGGTGCGGCTGTGCGACGAAGGCGATCGCGTCGCGGTGCGCGAACTCGCGGAGCGCTACGGCGTGGACTACTTCGCGGCACCCGAGCCGGGCAAGGCGAACGCGATCAACGCGGTGCTCACGGAGCTGACCGGCGACCTGCTCCTCGTGCTCGACGCCCAGCTCGTGGTCTCGCCCGACTTCCTCGAGGCCCTCAGCGGCTTCTTCGCCGACGAATCCGTGTCACTCGTCCACTGCTCGACCGTGCGCCGGTCGGGCGAGGCCGGGAGTCCCGAGACGGTCGGCTTCGAGCCGTCGACGGCGCTCCAACGAGTCGATTCAGCGCTCTGGGATGGCTCGGCCGCCCTGATCCGGCGCGAGTCCCTCGAGGCGATCGGCGGCATGGCGACGTCGACCTCCACCTCGCCGCTCGAGACGTCGCTGCTGTTGCAACGCGCCGGTGGTCGCCTGCAGTTCCATCCGGAGCCGCTCGTTCAGTACCTCGACTCCGACCCCGCGGAGCCGAACCCGGTCGCCGCGAGCGTTCCCGGCCGGCGCTCGTCGACCCGCGCCCAGCGGATCGCCGATGTCGGAGTCCTCGTCGCCGCCCTCGCACCCCTGCAGCGCGCGATCCTGCTCGGGTACCTCATCATCGTCGGCATCTTCGGCATCCTCCCCTTCTCCGGATTCGGCCCCCTCGTGCTCACCGTGTGGGTGCTCTGGGTGGCGTTCACCTGGATTGCGGTCGTCGCGCTCGAGCGGGGCAACGTCGGCGACACCCGCGGTGTTGTCGCGCTGACGCCCGCACTGATCGCCACAACCCTTCCCCTGATCGTCCTGATCCTCGGGTTGGGCGTGCTCGCCGTGCGATGGGTCGACACCCTCGCCCGCTTTCTCGGAGCGCCGGGCTTCCTTCCCCCGCTCGAGCCGATCACGAACCTCTGCCTCACGATCATCGGCGTCGTCTCGCTCATCATCCTCATCCGATTCCTCTCGGGTCGACGCCGGGAGCCGGCCCAACGCCGCCTGTGGCGCTTCACCGTGGACCTCGCCGCTCAGGTGGATGACACGTCGGCCCGCTGCGTCGACCTGCACCAGTCGGGCGCCTCGTTCCTGCTCCCCCGAGCCTCCGTCGAACCGGGCGACGGGGTCCCCGTCGCGATCGAGGTGCGGGCGCTCGACGGCACGTTCACCACGGCGACCGGGCGCCTTCGGGTCACCTCGGTGCGGGCCGCGACGCACGCGGGAAGCACCGTGCGCGTGGGCGGGCCCATCGAGTGGGACTCACGCGAATCCCGAGCAGCCGTGATCGAGCACTGCTTCGTCGTGGAACCCTACGACGCCCGCACCCGATCCTCGGAGCGCGCGACGCGACTCCCGGTGGACTTGCCGGCCCGCGTCGGCGGCCTGGCGGCCAGGTGCGTCGACATGAGCCATGACGGTGCCGCCTTCGTCGTCCCCGAGAGCACCTGGCGGGTCGGGGAGACCATCGTCGCCGAGGTGCGGCTGCTCGACGGTTCGCTCGCTCAGGGGTTCATCGACATCCGTTCGGTTCAGCCGGCGGGCGACGGACGCGTGCGCCTGGGGGGCAGCGCCTCGTGGAACGACCCCCGCTGGCTCTCGGGGTACGCGTCGGTGCACCCCGACGGACGGCCCGACTAGGCCGACCGGGTCGGGTTGCCGGGCGACCTCAGCGGAACACGAGCTCGCGGGGCACGACCACCACATCGACGAGCGCGCCGTTGCGCCACACGGTGATCTCGATCGGGCGATCGATCGCATCCTCGACCATCAGCTTCTGCACGGCCGTCGTGTTGACCACCAGGGTGCGATCGAGCTCCACGACGATGTCGCCGACATGAAGCCCGGATGCCGCGGCGGGGCTCCCCTCCGACAGCCCGGCGACCT
The DNA here is from genome assembly GCA_943367555.1 of Synechococcus sp. UW140. Taxonomy (GTDB): domain Bacteria; phylum Actinomycetota; class Actinomycetes; order Actinomycetales; family Microbacteriaceae; genus Rhodoglobus. The sequence goes on from CALRJN020000027.1 coordinate 4,797, forward strand.
GCAGCCCGGTCGGCGACCCGATGCGCGCGGCGAGTTCGGGAGTGAGCGCGACCTTCGCGCCGGCAATGCCCAGCCACGCTCGCCGCACCCGCCCCCTCGCGATGAGGGTGGCGATGATCCCCCGCGTGGTCTCGTTGATCGGCACCGCGAGGCCGAGTCCGATGCCCGCGACCGCGGTGTTGACCCCGATCAGCCGTCCGGATGCATCGGCGAGCGCTCCCCCGCTGTTGCCCGGGTTGAGGGCGGCATCCGTCTGGATCACCTCGTCGATCACGCGACCGGCCTGGGTCGGCAGCGAGCGCCCGAGCGCGGAGACGATGCCCGCGGTCACGCTGCCGGCGAGGCCGAGAGGATTGCCCAGAGCCACGACGAGCTGGCCGACCCGGAGCGTCGCGGCGTCCCCGAAGGGCAGGGCGGCGGGCACGGTGCCCCGAGCCTTGAGCACCGCGAGATCGGAGAGCGGGTCGCGCCCGACGACATCGGCGTCCACCTCGGTCCCGTCGGCGAAGGATGCGGTCGCGGCATCCGCTCCGGCGACGACGTGCGCGGACGTGAGCAAGAAGCCGCCCTCGATGACGCTCGCGCTGCCCGCCCCGTCGCCGCGGGCGCTGCGAACCGCGAGGCTGGCGACGCTGGGCAGCACCGTCTCGACCACGGAGATCACGGCGCGGGAGTAGGCGTCGAGGGGGGATTCGTCGTTCGTCATGCGGACCAGTGTCGCGCGGGTGGGGGCGCGTGTGGCGCGAGTTCGCCGAGAGCGCAGCGAGGGGCCCGGGACCTCGACGTTCGGTCTCACCGGGCCTGCGGTCTCTAGGTCCTGATGCTGGACCTTATCGCGGATGTTGGCGCGGACGCGGTATCGGTTTCGGGTCCGCCCGACACCTGTTCCATGAGCTGCAGCATGCTTGACGCGACACTCACAGCGATGGTGGCAGGTTCCTTTCCGCTGATTTCCGGGATACCAATGGGGGAAGTGACGCGAGCAAGTGCGTCGTCGCCATGGCCGACGCTGCGCAGTTGCTTTTGAAACCGTGCCCACTTTGACGAAGACCCGATCAGGCCGATGGAGCCAAGAGTCTCGGTGCGCAACGCGGTCTCGATGATCGCCAGGTCCTCGAGGTGATCGTGTGTCATGACGAGAACGTGAGTGCCAGCGGGCAGAAGTGCCAACCCCACCTCCGGTACGGGAAGGTGGTGCACGGTGATCGATGCCACGGCGTCGCCAAGCACTCCGTGCTCGCCGACGGCACCGAGCCGCGACGCCGCGAGCATCGCCTCACGGGAGTCGACGAGATGCAACTCGATCTCCTGGCGGCTCAGTATTCGCAGGAGCTCGAATCCCACATGTCCGATCCCGAAGATGGCGATCGCAGGCATGGGCCTGACCGGTTCGAGCAGCACTGTGACCTCTCCACCGCAACATTGCACGCCAAAATCCGTGGCGGCTCGGTCGCTCAACGTCATCGTGAGCAATTCGGGCTGAGACGTGCAATCCGCAAGCATCGCGCGAGCACGACTGATTGCCGTCGCCTCGAGGTTGCCGCCGCCCACCGATCCGAAGAGCCGACGATCTGAGACGACCATTTTCGCGCCGCTGTTGCGAGGAGCGTGCCCTCTCACCCCAACCAGCGTGACGATCACGGTAGGGGTGCGTTCTTTCCGAAGCCGCTGAGCGGCGTCTAACCAGTCCAAGGATGCGTACCCATCTAGCCCTCGGTCGTAGCGAGGGTGCGTCCGCCGGAGGGCTCATCGCTGCGATGATCGGCCGTCTGGCGGACTCGTTCGATAGCCCAGAACACCGCTTCGGGAGTCGCTGGCGACGCTAGATCGACGCTGGCGCCGGGCGACCCAAACGCCGCCACTGCTTCTCGCAACGCCTCGCGGGCACTGAATGCGAGCATGAGGGGGGGCTCGCCGACGGCCTTGGAGCCGTAGATCACTCCATCCTCCGTCGCACGGTGAAACAGCGCCACGTTGAGCGTCTCCGGCATCTCCGAGAAGCTGGGAAGCTTGTACGTGCTGGCCGACTGGGTGAGCAGGCGCCCGCGTCCGGGCCCATCAGTGCCGTCCCAACTCAATTCTTCGAGAGTCAGCCAGCCGAGCCCCTGCACGTAGGCGCCCTCGATCTGGCCGACGTCGATCGTTGGGGAAAGCGAGTCGCCCACATCGTGAACGATGTCGGTACGGCGCACACGGTAACTGCCGGTGAAGCCGTCGACCTCCACCTCGGTGGCCGCCGCGCCGTAGGAGAAGTACTTGAAGGGCTGACCCTGCATCGTGTCCGGGTCCCAGTGCAGGCCCTCAGTGCGATAGAAACCAGCGGCCCAGAGCTGCACCCGCTGCAAGTAGGCGGCATTGACGAGTTCGACAAAGGTCAGCGACCCCGTTTCGTCAGCGATCCCAGTCACGAGCCCCCGCGAGAAGCGCACATTGCGCTCCGGGATGCCCAACAGTCCGGCTGCAACCGCCGCCATCCGATGACGAATTTGGTCGCATGCATCCTTGACGGCCGCGCCGTTGAGATCTGCACCAGACGACGCGGCGGTCGCAGAGGTGTTGGGCACCTTGTCCGTTCGAGTCGGGGCGAGGCGCACCGCTTCCCGCTCGACACCGAGCGCGGTGGCCGCGACCTGCAGCATCTTGGTGTGCAGACCCTGCCCCATCTCGGTGCCGCCATGGTTGATCAGCACTGATCCATCCTTGTAAACGTGCACGAGCGCGCCCGCTTGGTTGAATGCGGTGTAGTTGAACGAGATGCCGAACTTCACTGGGGTCATCGCGATCGCGCGCTTGACATGCGGATGGTTGGCGTTGAAGTTCGCGATCTCAGCGCGCCTGAGATCGAAATCACCGTCAGTACGGAGCTGATCCCATATCGCGCTCAAGCGTTCGGCATGGCGCACCGGCTGCCCGTACGGCGTCGTCTGCCCCGGCTCGTAGAAGTTGTTTGCACGGAGTTCGACGGGGTCGATGCCGAGCTTCGGTGACACACGTCCAAGAATGTCCTCGATGAGGTACATGCCCTGAGGCCCCCCAAAGCCCCGGAATGCCGTCTGCGACGTCTTGTTCGTCTTCGCGATTCGTCCGTGCGCCAGCACGTGCGGAATCCAGTAGGCATTGTCGATGTGGCACAGCGCGCGACCCATCACCGGCTCCGACAGGTCCAGGCTCCAGCCGCCGTCCGAGGTGAGAGTGGTCTCAAGCGCGAGAATCTTCCCCTCCGTGCTGAAGCCGGCTTTCCACACGATATGGAACGGATGGCGTTTGCCGGTCATCGTGATGTCCTGAGTGCGGCTGAGCCTGACCCGGACGGGACGACCGGTGAGCATGGCGCCGAGTGCAGCGATGGCCGCAAAGCCGTGGGACTGCATCTCCTTGCCGCCAAAGGCGCCCCCCATGCGAAGCGATTGCACGGTCACCTGATTATTGGAAACGTCGAGCACATGGGCCACGATCTCCTGCGTCTCGGATGGGTGTTGCGTGCTGCTCTGCACGAACATCTGCCCTTCCGAGTCAAGCTGGGCGAAAGCCGCGTGAGTTTCGAGATAGAAGTGTTCCTGCCCACCGACCTCGCTGATGCCCTCGAAGACGTGCGGAGCGGTGGCCATGGCCGTCGCGACGTCGCCGCGCTGCATCGTTCGAGCTGCGCCGAGGAATGACCCAGCATCGATCGCTTCCTGCACCGTGATGCACGAGGGAAGCGGGTCGTATGTCACGCGCACCGCTGCCGCACCCAAGCGGGCTGCTTCGGGAGTCTCCCCGAGCACCCATACGAGGGCGTGCCCGAAGTACATCGCCTCGCTCGGAAACAGTGGCTCATCGTGCTTGATCCCAGCATCATTGACTCCAGGGACGTCTGCTGCGGTCAGCACTCGCACGACGCCCTCGATCGTGAGCGCGGCACTCACGTCGATTCGTACCCTCGCGTGCGCGTTCGTCGACTGCACCGGCCAGGCCGTGAGCACCCCTACCTCACGGACGGCAAGATCGTCGGTGTACATCGCGGAGCCAGTCACGTGCAGGTCGGCACTCTCGTGGGGAGACGGTGTACCGACGACTGCGGTCGCCGGGCGACCGGCCAAAGTGCTCACTCTGACGTTCCCTTCGACGCGACAGAAGTGGTGGCGTACAGCTTGAGGATCGCTTGACCCATCATGGAGGAGCGGTACTCCGCACTCGCTCGGTGATCGGAGATCGGAGCTCCTTCCTCCTGCAAGACGGCTGACGCTGAACGCACCGTCGCCTCACTCCACGGCCTTCCCATCAGCGCGGCCTCGGTGGCGTAGGCGCGCAATGGGGTAGCAGCGACCCCGCCGAGGCCGATGCGTGCCGCCGTGACCACTGCGTCTTCGATGTCGAGCGCAAACGCAAGCGCAACGCTTGAAATGTCATCGAATCGGCGCTTAGAGATTTTGTGGAACGCGGTCACGCTGGCCAGGGGTAACGGGATGCGAATCGCGCGAATGAGTTCATTCGGGTGGCGCACGGTCTGCCGGTAGCCAGTGAAATACTCGGAGATGTCGACTTCGCGCTCCCCGTCCACGGAGGTCATGACGATGCGCGCACCAAGAGCGAGAAGCGCTGGCGCAATATCGCCGATGGGCGAACCGGTCCCAAGGTTTCCGCCGATCGTGCCCCTATTCCTTATCAGCGGAGATGCGAACTGCGGAATGAGCTGAGCAAGCAGCGGCACCCGGCCCGCAAGCCGACGCTCGACCTCCGAAAGCGTGAGCGCGGCACCGATCTCGATCGCGTGGTCGCCCATCGTGAGCGTGCGGAGCTCGGTGAGCTCCTCGATCGCCACGACGAACGCTGCGCGACTGCCACGGATGTTGACGTCCACTCCCCAATCGGTGGAGCCGGCCACGAGCATCGCCCCTGGCTCATCGTTGAGCAGTTGTAGGGCATACGCCAGACTCTTTGGGCGAATGAATCGTGCGCCGTCTGTCTGAATATCGGTTTCGCGAGGGGTCGGCGGTGGCAAAGCACGTCGGGCAGCCAGCGGGTCGTCAGGCTCCGGTGCGCCGAGGGCGAATGCGGCATCCCGGATCGGGCGGTATCCCGTGCATCGGCAGAGGTTGCCGCTCATCGCGTGCAGGTCAAAGCCGTTCGCTCCGCGCTCTGGGCCGGTTTCGTCGGGCTCGAGCGGAGTGCGGTCGGCGCGGTAGTACTCCCCGGCCATGCTGCACGCGAATCCAGGCGTGCAATAGCCGCATTGTGACCCTCCTGCCTCCGCGAGCTGCGCCTGCACAGGGTGGAGGTCTCCCGGCGTCCCGAGCCCTTCGACGGTGACAAGCTCCTTCCCGTCCAGCGCCGCGACCGGCACGAGGCACGCGTTGACGGGCGTCCAATCTGTGCCGCCCTGCTCTGACGGGGTCGCGACCAAGACGGCGCAAGCGCCGCACTCGCCCTCAGCACAGCCCTCTTTGCTGCCGCGAAGCCCGATCTCGCGCAGCCATTCAAGCGCGGTGGTGTGAGTTCTTGTGCCGCTCAGGGGGCGGCGCTGCCCGTTGACCGTGACCATACTGTCGTTCATGGTCGGGCCCCTGAGCTTTCAGGATGCTGCCACATGCGCGGGCGGACGTTCGTGCGGCCGATCTTCGTGTGGCGTCGTCTCACTTTGTTCTCCTTGACCGCCATGAGTTACCCGGCTACTCAGCAGAATAGTCAAGGACGAAGCGCCGCGCTGAAAACCGACCGTCTCCGCGAGGTCACGGCGGGTTGCGTCATCGCGCCGATCCCGCTCTGTTGCGGGGCGTCCCACCCTGGCTCCCCCAGACGCCGCTGGACGTGGCGCCCGGGGCCCCTCGCCGGGTGGGGCCCTGCTGACTCCTCACGGAAACCAAAAAGGCCCGGTCCGAAGACCGAGCCTTTTTGTTTCGTTGCGGGGACAGGATTTGAACCTGCGACCTCTGGGTTATGAGCCCAGCGAGCTACCGAACTGCTCCACCCCGCGGCGTGTTATCAGACTAACACAGCCGCGGGGAGGGGCTTCCCGGGCTAGGAGGTGGCCGCGATCGCGCGCTCGATCGCGTCGCGCATCCGCTGGTCCGCCTCCGCCGCCTTGACGAGGTCGTTCGCGGCGTAGGCGGCCTGCCGGTCGGCGAGGGCCTTCTGGTAGTCCGCGAGGGCCTGCTTCAGCACCGCGTTCGTCGCCGGGTCCTGGCTCGGGTCGGTCGTCGGGTCGGTCGTGGGATCCGTCGTCGGGTCCGTGGTCGGATCCGTCGTCGGGTCGGTCCCCGGGTCGGTCGGCACGCCGCCGTCGCCCGCCTGAGCACCCGAGTCGCCGCCGAACAGGGTGTCGAGCGCCTGGTCGAGGGTGTCCTCGAAGGCGATCTGGTCACCGAACGAGACGAGCACCTTGCGCAGCAGCGGGTAGCTCGTGTCACCCGTCGACTGCACGTAGACCGGCTGCACGTAGAGCAGACCGCCACCCACGGGCAGGGTGAGCAGGTTGCCGCTGATGACATCCGTCTGGCCCTGACGCAGCAGGTTGAGCGCCTGGCCGACCTGCGCATCCGAGTCGAACTGGGCCTGCACCTGGCCGGGGCCGGGCACGGTGACCTGCTTGGGCAGCGTGAGCAGCGTCAGCTTGCCGTAGTTGGGTCCCGCATCCGAGTCGACCGCGAGGTAGCCGGTGAGCACGTTGCGGCTCGACTCCCCGCTCGCCTTCGGGATGAAGGTGGAGTACAGCGTGAAGGCCGGCTCGTCGGTGCCGGGCACCTGCATCGTCAGGTAGTACGGCGGCTGGAGCGTGGGGTTGCCCGTGGCCGACACCGGGTCGTTCGGGGTGACCCACTGGTCGTCGCTCGAGTAGAACGACGAGGCGTCGGTCACGTGGTACGACCCGAGGATCGCGCGCTGCACCTTGAACAGGTCGGACGGGTAGCGCACGTGGTCGAGCAGCTCGGGGCTCATCTCGCTCGCGTTCTTGAGCGTCGTCGGGAAGACCTTCGCCCACGTCGCGAGCACCGGGTCCTTCTCGTCCCACGCGTACAGCGTCACGGAGCCGTCGTAGGCATCGACCGTCGCCTTCACCGAGTTGCGGATGTAGTTGATGTCATCCACCGCGAACGCGGGTGCCGGGGTGTAGGTGTCCGCGATCGCGCTCGAGAGCTGCTCGGTCTTGGAGTACGGGTAGTTGGTTCCCGTCGTGTAGCCGTCGACGATCCACACGATGCGCCCGTCGACGATCGCCGGGTAGGTGTCGTTGTCGAGCGTGAGGTACGGCGCCACCTTGGCGACGCGGTCCTGCGGGTTGCGGTCGTAGAGGATCTGCGACGAGTTGTTCACGGCATCCGACAGGAAGATCTGCTCGGACTGGAACTTGATCGCGTAGATGAGCTTGGTGAGCACGTTGTCGAGCTTCGGCCCGCCATCGCCATCGAAGGTCGTCGTCGCGTTCTGCTCGCTCTCGCCACCGCCGGAGGGGTAGTCGAGCTCGATGCTCTCGGTGCCCGCGGGGGCGCCGACGATCGAGTACTCCGGGGAGCTCTCGCCGAAATAGACGCGCGGCTCGAAGTCGCCCAGGTCGCCCGTGCTCGGGATGCCCGACTCGAGGAACACCGGCTGGCCGTCGCTCGCGCGCTGGTTGCCGAAGGCCGCGACCACGCCGTAGCCGTGGGTGTAGACGACGGTGTTGTTGTACCAGCTCTGCGAGTCGCCGAGGCCGGACTGGTTGAGTTCACGCACGGCGATCACGGTGTCCTGGATGGTGCCGTTGATGTCGTAGCGGTCCACGTCGAGGTGGGTGCCGAACTGGTAGTACTGCTTGAACTGCTGCAGCTGGGCGAACGACTTGGTCACGAGCGCGGGGTCGATGATGCGGATGTTGGCCGTCGTCTCCGCATCGGCGCGCAGGGCGCCCGGCTCGGCATCCGTCGTCGCGGAGTACGGAACCTCTTTCACGTCGGCGACCCCGTAGGCATCCCGGGTGGCGGCGATGTTTCGGTCGATGTAGGGCGCTTCGAGGGTGCGCGCGCTCGGCTCCACCTGGAAGCGCTGCACGATCCACGGGTAGATGCTGCCGACGACGAGCCCGCTCACCAGGAGCAGGGCCGTGCCGATGACGGGCAGGCGCCAGCGGCCGATGATCGCGGTGACGATGAAGAGCACGGCGACGATCGCGGCGATGCCGGCGAGGATGGCGCGACCGGGGATCGTCGCGTTCGCCTCGGTGTAGCCGGCGCCGGTGTTGAGGAAGCCGCCGCTGGCCTGCGAGAGCGTCGTGTACTGGTCGAGCCAGATGCTCACGGCCTGAAGCGCGAGGTAGATCGCGGCGGTGATCGCGAGCTGGATGCGCGCCGAGCGCGAGATGCGCACCTCGCGGCCGCTGAACCGGATGGCCCCGTACAGGTAGCTCGTGGCGAGCGCCGCGATGCCGGAGATGAGCACGACCGCGGAGGCGTAGCCGACGATGCCGTGATAGACCGGCAGGTCGTAGAAGTAGAAGGAGATGTCGAACCCGAACTGCGGGTCGGTCTGGCCGAAGTCGGTCTTGTTGAGCCACTGCACCACCGCGGGCCAGCGGGTCGCCGTGGAGACGCCCATGAAGACGCCGAGCACGATCGGGATGCCGAACATCGCGAGGCGACGCAGCGGCTCGATCACCTGCTGGTACCGGTCGAGTTGCGCGTTGAGCTTGGCGTAGACGGGCCGCGACCGGAACGCGATCTCGATGCTCAGCCACACCGGCACCGCCATCGCGAAGAACCCGATGAGGAACATCACCCCGGCGGCGATCCACTGGGTCGTGAGCACCGGGAGGTAGCCGACCTGGTCGTACCAGAGCACGTCGGTGTAGAGGTTCGCGATGATGAAGAACCCGATCACCAGCACCGCGATGATGACCGCCGTGATGGTGAGGGTCACCCGCGTTCGGTTGGTCGAGGGTGAGGCGGGCGCGGATGCGGACGTCGTAGACACGGGGGTTCTCCTATGGTGAGGCGATTGCGCCCATCTTAAGGGCGCATGACTGCGAGAGCGCCGATAGTCAGCTCGCGGGACAGGTGGGCAGGCCCGCGCCGGTGCCGTCGGAACGGATGGCGGCGAGGGCGACGATCGCGTCGTCGAGGGTCTCGACCGAGAACACGGTCAGCCCCGGGGGAACGTGGCCGGTGACCTCGTCGCAGTTCGACACGGGGGCGAGGAAGTAGTCGGCTCCCGCGCGCTGCGCTCCCCACATCTTCTGCTGGATGCCGCCGATCGGGCCGACCTCGCCGGTGGCGCTGATCGTGCCGGTGCCCGCGACCTGCTCGCCGCCGTTGAGCGGGCCGGGCGTGAGCTTGTCGATGATGCCGAGCGCGAACATCATGCCCGCGCTCGGACCACCGACGTTCTCGAGCTGAATGGTCACATCGAACGGGAAGTCGTACTCGCTCGCCACGATGATGCCGATGATCGGCGTGGGGTCGGTGTTGTCGGACAGCTCCGGGTTGATGCGGAGCATCTGCTCGACTCCATCCCTACTGATGGCGACCTCGGCGGGCGCGCTGACCCCGTTCGCGGCGATCGCGGCGCGCAGCCCCGAGACATCCGGAAAGGTCTCGCCATTGACGGTTAGGATGACGTCGCCCGGCAGCAGCACCCCGTCCGACGGGCCGTCGACCATCACCTCGTCGACCGACAGCGTGCTGTCGAACTCGTAGCCGAGGTGGATCAGGGCGGCGGCGATGGCCTCCTTCTGGGAGTTGGCCATGTCGACCTTGCCCTGATTGGTCGAGTCCTCGACGGTGACCCCGGGCGGATAGATCTCCTCGACGGGCACGATCGCGCGGCTGGGGTCGAGCGACGCGGCGGCGATCTCGAACCAGTTGGGGAGATCATCGGGGTTGCCGCGCACGCTCACGGTGAGCATGTCGAGCGCGCCCTCGGTGGGGAATGTCTCCTGCGTGGGCACCTGGATCATCGGGCGCATCTCGCCGGCGATCTGCACGTCGCCGAGCACGTCGTAGACGGGGCCCGGCTGCTCGATCACGTACGGGGCGGGGATCCACGCCACGATCGCGACGCCCATGAACGCGACCCCCAGCAGGGACCACCCGATCCACCCGCCGGCGCGACGGCGCGCGGGAGGTTCGGGGTCGAAGTCAGGGAAGAGGGCCAGCGGGATCCTTCAGCGAGGAACGGGTCGGGGTGTTCGCCACCAGCGCACGGGCGAATGGTTCAGCCTAGGCGAAAACCGGGAGTGCTCGGAGGGTCACGGGCTAGCGTAGTTGGCATGGCTGAAGATTCGCAGGGCGGTCCCGACGACGCCGAGGAGGAGTTCCGTGACATGCTTCGCGACTTCCTCGCGGGCAACACCGATCTTGATCCGGCGAAGCTCGCGGGTGCCGCTGGACTGCCGGACGATCCCGCCCTCGTCGCCCAGCTGATCAGCCAGTTGCAGAACGCCCTGCAGAACTCGGGCGACGGCATCAACTGGGGCCTCGCGCTCGAACAGGCGAAGGGGATCGCCGCTCGCACGACCGTCGTCTCGTTGCCCGCCGAGCGCTCCCAGGTGGAGCAGGCCCTGCATGTGGCGAGCCTGTGGCTCGATGAGGTCACCGACATCCCGACGCTGCCCGTGGAGCCGCGGCTCATGAGCCGGCAGGAGTGGGTGACGGCGACGATGCCGGTGTGGACCCAGCTCGCGGAGCCCGTGGCCACCTCGATTGCGGACTCGCTCACCCGCGTGCTCGGCGAGAGCGCGCCGGAGGAGCTCGGCGACATGCTTCAGGGCGCCAGCCGGATGATGCGCAACGTCGGCGGCACCCTCTTCGCGATGCAGCTCGGCCAGGTGGTGGGACAGCTCTCGAGCGAGGTGGTCTCGGGCGGCGACATCGGCATCCCGCTCATGGAGGACAACCAGGCCGCCCTTCTCCCGCAGAACGCGATCGCGTTCGGGGCCGGGCTCGACATCCCGGTCGATCAGGTGCAGCTCTATCTCGGGGTGCGCGAGCTCGCCCACGCCCGGCTGTTCCGGCACGCGAAGTGGCTGCGGTTGCAACTGCTCTCGTCGATCACCGAGTTCGCCCGCGGCATCCGGATCGACACGGCCCGGCTGGAGGAGCTCGCCTCGGGCTTCGACCCAAGCAACCCCGAGGAGCTGCGCGAGGCGATGACGAGCGGTGCCCTGATCCCGCCGAAGTCGCCCGAGCAGCTCGCCGCGCTCGAGCGGCTGGAGACGATGCTCGCCCTGATCGAGGGCTGGGTGGATGTCGTGACCGCGCAGGCGACCACGCGGCTGCCCTCGAGCGGCGCGATCGCGGAGACCGTGCGGCGACGTCGCGCCTCGGGCGGGCCGGCGGAGTCGGCGTTCTCGACCCTCGTGGGTCTCGAGCTGCGCCCGCGGCGCCTGCGCGAAGCGGCCGCGATGTGGCAGGCGGTCTCGGATGCCGTGGGCCCCGAACAGCGCGACTCGCTGTGGTCGCATCCGGACCTCGTGCCCACTGGCGCCGACATCGACGACCCGGCCGCCCTGATCGCCCGCATGACCGCGGGGGCTCCCGAGCCGGACGACATCGACCGCGCCCTCGAGGACCTCCTCGGTGACGACACGACGGAGCGCCCGCGGGAGGCCTGAACCGGTCTGTCGCAGACACCCCGCTGTGGACCGTCGGCGCGCCCGGCACGGTCGACACGGCACCATGACCGGATGATCCTCCGGCTCGACCCGCGCTTTCCCATGGTGTGGCGCACTCCCACGAGCGTTCAACTCGGCATCGACCCGCCCCTCGTGGTACTCGACCCCGTGACCGAGCTCGAGGAACGGGTGCTCGCCGCACTCGCCGTGGGCGTCGGAGAGTCGGGGCTCACGATGATCGCGCGCGGCCAGACCGCGGTTCGGGATGCTCTGCTCGCCCGACTGGAACCCGTGCTCGAGGGCGCCGACCCCGCCGCCGAGCCGCCCCTCGTCGCGGTCAGCGGACTCGGCCCGCTCTCGATCGAGCTCGATGCGGTGCTGCGCGCGAGCGGCCTGCGCGTGCTGCTCTCCCCCGACCCGGCCGACCTCGCCGACGAGGAACCCTCCCTCGCCGTCGCGATCGGTCACCTCGTACTGCCGCCCGCACTCCACGCGCTCTGGCTGCGCCGCGATGTGCCGCACCTGCCGATCGTGTTCAGCGACGGCGGCGTCACCGTCGGCCCCGTCGTCGAGCCGGGCACCGGGCCGTGCCTGCTCTGCCTCGAACTGCACCGACGGGATGCCGACCCGGCCTGGCCGGCGATCGCCACTCAGCTGCTCGGCCGGTCCGGCAGCGCGGAGAGCCGGCTCACCGCCGCGGAGTCGGCCGCGGTCGCCGCGCGGATCGTGCTGCGGCGGCTCGTCGACGGTCCGGCGGCGAGCGCCGAGTCCGTGCGCCTCGACGCGGCGACGGGCGAGCGCACGACGAGCACGTGGCACCCGCATCCGGAGTGCGGATGCCGCGGCATCCCGCCCCTGCCGACGCTCGCGGCGGTCAGCCCAGCTCGGCCAGGAAACGGCTGGGCTGACGCGGCCCGCCACGGCCCGACCCGGCACCGCCCGACCAGCTCAGCGCCAGGCGACGACGCGCCCGCGTGACGCCGACATAGAGCAGGCGGCGCTCCTCCTCGATCGCGGCGGGGTCGCGCGCGTAGCTGATCGGCACGAGCCCCTCGCTCAGGCCCACGAGGTGCACGGAGTCCCACTCGAGGCCCTTCGCCGAGTGCAGGGTCGCGAGGGTCACCGCCTGCATCGTCGGCTCGTGCTGTCCGGCCTGACGCTCGAAGAGCTCGTCGACGAACCCGCGCAGGGTCGTGCTGGCCGGGGCCTCCTCGGCCAGGCGCATGAGCGCGTTGAGCGAGTCCCACCGGTCGCGCACCGCGCCGCGGGTCTCGGGCGGGTCCTGCGACCAGCCGATCGAGCGCAGCACGTCGCTCACGGTCTTGAAAAGCGGCTCGACCCCGGTGTTGACGGTGGCGCCGCGCAAAAGCATGAGCGCCTCCTTCACCTCGCGCTGGTCGAAGAAGCGGGTCGCGCCCCGGATGACGTAGGGCACGCCGGCATCCCCGAGCGCGGTCTCGATCAGCTGGGCCTGCACGTTGATGCGGAACAGCACGGCGATCGACTCCGGCGGCGTGCCCGCGGCGATCTCGTCGACGACGCGGTTGGCCACCGCGCGCGCCTCGGCGGCGTCGCTGTCGTGGGACGTGATGATCGGCGCCGGCCCCAGAGTTCCGGATGCCGGGCTCAGTTCGAGCGCGCCCGGACGCCCGCGCATGAGACGGTTCGCCGTCGCGACGATGGCGGGCGTGGAGCGGTAGTTGTGCTCGAGCCGCAGCACCACGGCGTTCTCGTGCTCGCCGCCGAAGCCGAGCAGGTAGTCCGGGCTCGCCCCGGCGAAGGAGTAGATCGTCTGGCTCGCGTCGCCGACGACGCACACGTCGTCCCGCTCGCCGAGCCAGAGGCCGAGGAGGTCGTGCTGCAACGGCGAGACGTCCTGGTACTCGTCGACGACGAAGAACCGGTACTGCTCGCGCACCTGCTGGGCGACGCGCGGCTCGGACTCGATCATCCCCGCGGCCGCCAGCAGCACGTCCTCGAAGTCGAGCTGGCGGCGCTCGTCCTTGAGCGTCTCGTAGGCGCGCTGAAGGTCGACCATCCGCTCCATCGGCAGCGTCTGCGGCAGCGCGCGGGCTCGGGCGGCGTACTGCTCGATCGAGAGGCGGGAGGTCTTGCGCCACTCGATCTCCGCCGCGGCATCCCGCAGCGTCGCGGTGTCGAGCTTGAGGTGCACGGTGTCGGCGGCGTGCGCGAGCACGCGGGCCTTGGAGTCGAGCAGGCGCGGCATCGAGCCGCCGACCACCTGGGGCCAGAAGAAGTTGAGCTGGGCCAGCGCCGACGCGTGGAACGTGCGGGCCGAGACGCCGCCCGCCCCGAGCGCGCGCAGGCGTCCGCGCAGCTCCCCGGCGGCGCGGGCCGTGAAGGTGAGCGCCATGACCCGCCCGGGCGGGTAGACGCCCGACGCCACGCCGTAGGCGATGCGGTGGGTGATCGCGCGGGTCTTGCCCGTGCCGGCCCCCGCGAGGAGGCAGACCGGACCGAGCAGGGTCTCGGCCGCGACACGCTGCTGGTCGTCGAGGGCGTCGAGCAGGGCGGTGGCGGAGCTCACCATCGGTCGTCGTCGATGAGACCGCCGTACCACTCCTCGATGATGGCGCGGGCGATCGAGGTGCGACCGGGGAGGATGACGTGGTCGAGGCTGGCGATGAGCTCCTCGCGGCTGAACCAGCGCAGGTCGAGGATCTCGGTGCCATCGGGAGCGAGATCGCCCGTGAAGTCGTCGGCCACCCGGGCGGTGAACCCGAGCATGAGGGAAGCCGGGAACGGCCACGGCTGGCTGCCGAGGTACACCGGGTCGACAACGCGCACGCCGGACTCCTCGAACACCTCGCGGATCACCGCCGCCTCGAGCGACTCCCCCGGCTCCACGAAGCCGGCGAGCAGGGAGTAGCGCTGCGACTCCCACAGCGCGTTCGAGCCGAGCAGCATGCGATCCTGCGCGTCGACGATCCCGACGATCACGGCGGGGTCGGTGCGCGGGAACACCTCGGTGTCGCTCATCGGGTCGCGGCGCACCCAGCCGCCCTTCTCCGGCACGGTCGGGTTGCCCGTGCGGGGCGAGAAGCCGTGCGAGTGGTGCCAGTTGAGGATGGCGAGGGCCTCCGTGAGCATCCCGGCATCCCGATCACTGAGAGTCGTGCCCAGCTGGCGCAGGTTGCCCCACTCCCCCTCGGCGAGCGCCCCGGCATCCTGCACGTCGACGACGACGATGGGCGTGCCGACGGGCTCGGGGCTCGTCGTGGAGAGGGAGCGCCCGAGGTAGACCTTGAGCGCAGCATCCGGCACCGCTTCCACCGGCAGGAGCGCGAGCGCGGCGGGTCCGGACAGCAGAGCGGAGCCCTGGTGCACGACGAGCACGCGGGTCGCGGGGTCGGCCCACAGCTCGTCGAACAGGTTCTCGCGCTCGCGGCCCAGGTGATCGCGGTCGATCTCGTACCTCGAGAGGGGCAGTTTTGCGAGGAACGACTGCGGCATGGGACCCCATCGGAAACGCGTGGCGTAAGGCGGATACCGGGACGGCCCGACCTACCCTGTGGATATGGCTCGATCCCATCTCACTCTAGCCGCGCTCGCGACGTCGGCCGTCGCGGGCCTCGACGTGGCCGCGGCACAGACCTTCGGATCGGGTGCCACCAACGATTTCGACGCCGCACTCATCACCGGGCGCGACGGTCGGCACTGGCTCATCCGCGTCCCGCGCCACCAGCGGGCGGAGAGCCAGCAGTCCGCCGACCTCGTGGCCCTCCGTGCCCTGAGTGCCGGAGTTCGCGCGCGCCTGCCGTTCGCCGTCGCGACGTTCGCCGGCCAGGTGCCGCTCGACGGCACCCGCGCGGTCGTCACCGAGTTCGTCTACGGCGCCAAGGTGCCGCTCTCCGCCTACACCGCCGGCCCCGACTCGCTCGCCGCGTCAGTCGGTCGCGCGATCGCCGCGATCCATGCCCTCCCCACGAGCGTCGTCGCCGACGTCGGCCTGCCGGTGCTCACGGCGAGCGAGTGCCTGCGCTCGTGCGTCACCGTCATGGACCGCGCTGCGGCCACCGGCCTCGTGCCCGCATCCCTGCTCGGTCGCTGGGAGCGGGCGAGCGAGGATGCGGGACTCTGGCAGTTCCAGCCCACCGTGATCAACGGCGCGCTCACCTCCGACTCGATGCTCTGCGTCGACGGGGCCGTCACCGGCATCCTCGGCTGGCAGGACCTGCGCGTCGGCGACCCGGCACGCGACGTGCAGTGGATTCTCGGCTCGCGCAGCGATGCCGTCATCGACAGCGCACTCGACGCCTACTCGCAGGTCACAGGGGGGCGGGACCGTCAGCTGCGGCAGCGCGCGACCCTCTACGCCGAACTCGAGGTGGCCCGCTGGCTGCTCCACGGCACCGAGACGCGCAGCACCGAGATCGTGGATGACGCGGTGGAGATGCTCACCGCGCTCGTGGATGCCGTGCGCACCGACGTCATGAACCCGATCGGGGCTAGCACCATGCCCTCGATGAGCGTCGACGAGGTCGAGGAGTTCCTGGCCCGCAGCCAGCGCGCGGTCTGACGCTCAGGCCGCGTCAGGTTCCGCCGGGCTGACGGGCTTGCGCCGCGGCACGATCGCGACCCACCGCCCCCGCCGCCGCGGGGTGACGGCCACGCGCAAGCGCCCGGAGCGCGCGAGCGTGAGTGCGATCCCGGCGGCCGCCGCGACGATCACGCCACCGCAGATCGCCATCGCGTGGGCGGGGCCGACGAGCTCGGCCATGAACCCCACGACGGGTCCGCCGATCGCCTGGCCGCCGACGAGCACGAGCGCCCAGAACGCCATGATGCGCCCGCGGATCGCGAGGTTCGACGAGAACTGGAGCATCGTCTCGCTCGCGACGTTGAGCAGAATGCGGGAGAAGCCGACCCCGACGAGCAGCGCAAGGAAGAGCCCGTAGATCGGCGAGAGACCCGCGAGGGCGAACAGTGCGCCGTAGAGCATCGCCCCGAAGATGATCGTGCGCAGCCGCAGCGACGACCGCCGGGCCGAGACGAGAGCGGCGGCGAACGCTCCGACGGCGGCGAGCGAGTTGTAGAGGCCGTACCCGGTCGCGCCGGTGAGGTAGACGGAGTCGGCAAGGCCCGCGAGGAGCGTCGGCATCGGCATCCCGAACACGGCGACGAAGCACGCCATGGTAAGCGTCCAGAACAGGGCGGGCTTGCGCAGCACGTAGCGCACGGCCTCGCGCACCTGCCCCTTGGCGCTCGGCGCCCGGGGCGCGATGAGCAGCTCGCGCTGACGGATCGCGGCGACGAGCACGATGCCGATGAGCCCCGCCACGACGTTGGTGCCGATGGCCCAGCCCGAGCCGACGGCGACGATGAGCACTCCGCTCAGCGCCGGGCCGAGCAGCGCGCCCAGGTGGAAGATCGACGCGTTGAGGCTGATGGCGTTGCGCAGATGGCGCGGTCCGACGAGCTCGCTCACGAACACGGTGCGCGCCGGACCGTCGATCGCCTGGAGGGTACCGATCGCGAACACGAGCGCGTAGACGGCGAGCAGAGGAGGAACCCCGAGGATCGCGATGAGGGCGAGCACGGCATTGAGCACGACGATCGCCGCCTGCATGACGAGGATGAGCGGCCGCTTCGGGAGGCGATCCGCGATCACGCCGGCGTGAGCGCCGAACAGCAGCGTGGGAAGGAACTGCAGCGCCACCGTCACGCCGACGAGGGCGACGCTGCCGGTGATCTCGAGCACGAGCCAGTCGACCGCGATGCGCTGCATCCACCCGGCCGTGTTGGTGACGAACTGGGCGGTGACGTAGAGCCGGTAGTTGTGCAAACGGAGCGAACTGAACGTGTCGCGCCACGCCGGCCGCTGGAGCGCGAGGTGCAACGGCATCGTCGCCGGGCTGCTCTCCTCCGGTGACGACACGCTCTCTACGGTACGCCCGCTACGGCACGCGGCCGCCCATCAACTGCTCGTAGACCTCGGAGAACGCGTCGGGGGTCACGGCGATCACCCCGGAGTACGGGTGATCCATCGCCGCGGTGATGAAGATCAGGAGGCCGACGAAGATCGCGATGATCCCCGACATGATGAGGTGGATGCGCAGATTGCGCGCCTCGACCAGCGCGAGCATGAGCGCGTTGAGAACCGCGCCGACGCCGAGCAGCACCCACAGCAGCACCGGCAGGGCGAGATCGGTCTCGTCGAGCCGGTCGCGCCGCAGTTCGACGAAGTCGAAGAACTGGGCGATGGTCTGGTTGTGCAGCGCCTCCTGGCCGCCCGTGGTCGGCTCGAATGCGAGGAGGATCGACTGGATCGCGGAGACGTCGGCGTTGCCCTCGATCGGGATCGCTCCCGCCTGCTGCTGCGGCCAGTCCACGGCGATGACGTTCTGGGTGTACACCGCAAGGAGGTCCTTGAGCTCGGTACCGGTCGGGTCCGGGTAGGCGGAGACCGCCCGGTAGAGCGTGCTCAACGCCGAGGCCTCGTCGAGCACGATCCCGTGAACGCGCTGGAAGTTCTCGTAGACGCTCACCGCGATGAGGGCGAGGAGGATGCCGTAGAACACCCCGTAGGAGGCCATCGCGTAGCCGAGTACGCGGTCCCACTCCTCGTTGGCGGAGGCCGCCCGTCGCACGAACGGGCGAACTGCGAGCAGCACCCCCCACGACGCCGCGAGGTAGGCGAGCACGAACGTCGGCATCGAGATCCACACCGGCCACTCGTAGAACAGGGCGTCCATGATCCTCCGTCTCGCCGGGACCGAAAATACCTCAGGACGTGGCGGCGCGCCAGCGAGCGAGCAGCTCGTGCTCGTCCCACAGCCGGTCCGGCCGGATGACGCGGTCGTCGGCCACGAAGTAGAACACCGCGTCGATGAGCTCAGGGTCGATCCCCCGCCAGCGCGCGTAGGCGAGGCGGTAGAGCGCGAGCTGGAGCTGCTTCTCGTCCAGGTCGTCGGCATCCTTGGGTGCTTTGCCGGTCTTCCAGTCGACGATCTCGAACCGGCCGTCGTCGCCGGCGTAGACAGCGTCGATCTTGCAGATGACGATGCGCCCGTCGAAGGGGAGGTGGATCTCGCGTTCCACCTCCACGGGCCGACGGGAGGCCCACGGGCTCGCCTCGAAGATCGCCTGGAGCCGCGCAAGGGCCTCGCCGGTCACGGCATCCTCGAGCTCGACATCGAGTTCGGTCAGCGCGGCGTCGAGCTCCTCGGCGTCGCCGCCGGTGAGGGACCGGTTCTCCACCCACGCGTGGAAGAGGGTGCCGAGCTGGGTGGCGCGGTACGGGCGCTCGGGCATGGGTCGGCGCAGCGCTGACGCGACGGCGGCCGGATCGGTGACGTACTCCTTGAACCGGGATGCCGGAACGCGCGTCGGCACGGCGATGGGCGCCGGCCCGCCGAGGCGGGCGCGCCGCTCGGCCACGAGCAGGTGGAGGTCGTCGGCCCAGAAGCCCCGCAGCTCGGGGTCGGCGGCGCGCACGGCGGCGGCCGCAGCCTCGACGGCGGGGCGGCGCGCGCCGAGCGGGTCGCGCGGCCAGATCAGGCGCTCGAGGTCGTCGCCGAGCGGGTTCTCGTCGAGCGCGGTGGCCGCGGGAACGGGCGGCACGATTCCGGACGCGGCGAGCTCGGTGAGGAACACGCTCGGCTCGCGGCTCTTCGACTGGGTCGCCCAGAACGAGCCGGTGAGCAGGAGCCCGTGCCGGGCGCGGGTCACCGCGACGTAGGCGAGGCGGCGCTCCTCGGCGAGCAGATGCTCGCGCACGCGACCGCTGAACGCCTTCTGCTCGTCGACGAGCTCCTTGCGGGTGGTCGCGGACTGCCAGCCGAACACGGGCAGCTCGGCGGCATCCCCGCGGAACTCCCACGGCAGCTGGCCGAACGCGAGCCAGCCGAGGTAGCCGCCCTCGATCGGCTTGCCGGGCAGCTCGTCGGTGACCAGGCGCGGCACGACCACGTGGTCCCATTCGAGGCCCTTGGCGCCGTGGATCGTGAGCACCTGCACCGTGCCGGGCTCCGGGTCCTCGGGGCGCGGGCTGAGGTCCTCCCGCTGCTCGGCCTCGCGCAGCCACGCGAGGAAGCCGCCGAGCGTGGCGACCTCCTCGAGCCCGAGGTAGTTGCTCACGGCGTCGAAGAACGCCTCGAAGGTCGCGCTGCCGAGCGGGCGGCGCTCGTTGGCGGCGACCTCGATGTCGAGCTGCAGCTCCTGCATCACGAACGCGACGAGATCGGGCAGGTCGAGGCCGGCTCGCGAGCGCAGGCGCGCCATCGTGCGCCCGGCATCCCGCAGCCGATCGAGGCCGTCAGCGCTGAAGCCGGCGAGCGCGATGTGGCCGTCCTTGGCCGTGACGACGAAGTCGAGGGCGTCGACGATCGAGCCGCCCTCCCCGGAGGCCACCGAGGCGCGCAGGGCCGCGGCGAGGTCGACGTCGTAGCGCTGCTGTGCGTAGTCGCGCTCGCGCAGCCACGAGGCGAGGCCGCGGAGCGCCCAGAGGTCCTGCACGCCCAGACGCCAGCGCGAGCCGGCGAGCAGGCGCACGAGCTCGAGCCCCGCGGTGGGGTCGTGCATCACGCTCAGGGCGCTCACGAGGTCCGCGATCTCCGGCTCGGCGAGCAGCCCGCCGACGCCGAGCACGTGGAACGGGATGCCCTGCTGCCGCAGCGCCTCGAGGAAGAAGCCCTGGGTCTTGCGCATGCGGAACAGGATCGCGGCCGAGGGCTTGGGGGTGACGTCGAGCTTCTCTTTGAGCCACGCGGCGGCGGCCTCGGCCTCCTCCGCGACGGACTCCGGGAACGCCACCTCCACGGGCAGGTCGCTCGCCACGGGGCTGGGTTCGAGCCGCTCGACGGCCACCTTGCCCGGCACCGCGAACGGCAGCACGAGCTCATTGGCGGCGGCGAGGATGTGGTGGCCGTTGCGCCAACTCGTCGACAGCGCGAACCGCGGCCCCGTGGCCCCGAAGGCCGCCGAGAACTCGTCGAGGTTCGAGGCGCTTGCGCCGCGCCATCCGTAGATCGACTGGTTGGGGTCGCCGACCGCCATGACCGGATGCCCGCCGAAGAGCTCCGCGAGCAGCCAGGTCTGCACGACCGAGGTGTCCTGGTACTCGTCGAGCAGCACGACACGGAACCGGTCCCGCTCCACCTCGGCCACGCGCGGCTGACGGCGGAGGATCTCGAGCGCGAGGGCGACCTGGTCGGAGTACTCGACGAGCCCGCGGCGGCGCTTGGCGGCGGCGTACTCGGCGGCGAGGTCGACGAGCACGTCGAGCGCGCCGACCGATTCGGCCCAGCCCTCGACGGCGGCATAGGTGGCCTTGCTGCCCGACGGCAGGTCGACGACCCCCGCGAAGCGGCGCGCGTACTCGCGCACCTGCTCACGGTCGGCGACGTTCTCGGCGAGGGCGCGGGAGATCCCGAGCGTGGCGCGCGTGACGGGGTCGAGGTTCTTGCCGAGGTCGGGGAGCCGGGCATCCGTCGACCGGATCACGGTCGTGCGGGCGAGCTGCCACGCGGCCGCCTCGCCGAGCACGGCGCCGTCGCTCTCCCTTCCGAGGGCGGCGGCGTTGTCGCGGTAGAGCGTGTTGGCGTAGGAGTTGTAGGTCGCCACCGTCGGGGCCTCGAACGGATCGACCGCGGAGCCGAGCATCCCGACCCGGGCGAGGTCGGCGATGCGCTCCCGGATACGGGCCGCGAGTTCGCCCGCGGCCTTGCGCGTGAACGTGAGGCCGAGGATGCCGCTCGGCGCGACGTGACCGTTGGCGAGCAGCCAGAGCACGCGGCCGGCCATCGTCTCCGTCTTGCCACTGCCCGCGCCCGCGACGACGAGGGCGGGGGCGAGCGGCGACTCGATCACGGCACGCTGCTCGGGGGTCGGACGGGGGCGGCCGAGGGCGTCGGCGATCTGGTTGGCGTCGATGTCGTTGCGCAGCGGGCCTGTCTCAAGCTCAGTCACCGGACACCTCCCGCACCCGGTTGATGCGAAGCCCCGACTGGTCGCCGCGCCCGAACACGGGCAGCTCGAGCTCGCCCGCGAACTCGGCCGCGGCGATGAGCGCGGCGGCCGACCGCACGCGGTCGCGGAAGGCTTCGAGCTGCTCGGGCGTGAGGGTGGCCTGGCGCCCCTCGCGGTAGAGCTTGGACCCCAGACCCTGCTTGACGAACAGCAGCGTGGCACCGCCCGGCCGGTGGTCGCCGTGCTCGGCGAGGGCCTCGTCCAAGATGCCCGACGCGTAGGCGAGCTGGTAGGCCGCGAGCTGCGGATGCTCGTCGATCGCGCTCTGCGAGGTGATCGGCGTGCCGGTCTTGAGGTCGACGATGACGACCTCGCCGTCGGGCCCGCGCTCGACCCGGTCGATCGAGCCGCTGAGCTTCGCGCGGTCCACCTCGAGCTCGAACCGGCTCTCCGCGCCGACGAGGGTCTTGCCGTCACGGGCGAAGTCGCCGAGGTACTCGGCCAGGGCCTCCGTGAAGCCGATCGCAAGCCGCCGCTGCCGCTCGGCAAGCCACGGCGCCTCGAACAGCAGCTCGGACCAGCGCTGCTCCACCGCGGCCCACAGCGCCTCGCGGGTCGGTTCCGCGGCCGTCTCCATCGCCCAGTGCACGATCGTGCCGACGCCGGCGATCACGCCGGACTCGCTCCCGGCGACCCGCTCGAGGAACCAGTCGAGCGGGCTGTCGATGAGCTTCTCGATCATCGACGGGGAGACGGGCACCTGCTCGCCCTCGAACAGCGGGCCGACCGTGCTCGGCGCGAGCAGGCCGTGCCACTCGTCGGGGTCGGCGCCGGGCACCCCCTCCACAGCGAGGGCGGCGAGGGACGCCGCGGCGTCCGCCGCGCGCGGGTTGCCCACGAGACTCCGCCGCAGCCGCCCCACCTGCGCCCGCAGCGACAGCGGCACCGCCGTCGGATCGAGGGCCGGGGCATCGGGCGGCAGCAGCCCGAGGAACACGCTCGCGGCCTCGTCGTCGTTGGCGACGGCGGCGAGGATGACGCGGCGGCGCGCCCGCGAGACCGCGAGGGCGAACATCCGCAGCTCGTCGCCGAGCACCTGCCGTCGTTCGTCGACCGCGGTCGACTCGACCCCCGTCACGACGCGCACGAGCTCCTGCGGCGCGAGCAGGGAGCCGCGCAGCCGCAGGTTCGGCCACGCGCCGTCCTGGAGGCCGCCGACCACGACGGTGTCGAACTCGAGCCCGACCGCGCCCGAGGGGGTGGTGACGAGCACGGTCTCGTCGTCGGAGCGCGGGGAGAGCGTGTCCTCGGGGACCTCCGCGAGCAGCACGTCGTCGAGGTAGGTCGTGGGCGGGGCATCCGGGCGCAGCTCCACGAATCGCTTGGCGGAGGTGAAGAGCGCGACGATCCCGTCGAGGTTGCGGTTGGCTTCGGCCGCGGTGATGCCGGCACCGAGCGCCTGATCGTGCCAGGTGCGGGCGAGGCCGCTGCGGTCCCACGCGATCCACAGCAGCTCCTCGATACTCCCGTCGCTCGCGGCGACGAGGGCGAGGGTCTCGGCGAGACGCTCGGCGGCGCGGGCGACCCGGTGGTCGATCGTCACGAGGCGGGCGGGGGCGGAGAGCGCCTCCACGAGCAGCTCGTCGCCCGCGCGGTGGCCGCCGCCGGCGACCTCCTCGGCGCGCAGGGCGATTCGCAGGCGGCGCAGGGCGAGGCGGTCGAGTCCGCCGAACGGGCCGAGCAGCAGTTCGGTGGCCAGCTCCGCGTCGAGCGCCGTGTGCCCGAGAGCGGCAGAGACGACGCGCATGAGGCCGCGGGCCGCATGGTCGTCGCGCAGGGCCGTCGCGCCCACGGTGGAGCGCGTCGGCACCTCGGCAAGCGCGAGCGCTCGCATCGCCGGGGCGAGCTGGGCGCCGCTGCGCACGATCACCGCCATCTGGTGCCACGGGATGCCGCGGCGCAGGTGGATCTCGCGCAGCTCCCGCGCGACCGTCGACCACTCGCGCGCCGGGCTCGGGGCCTCGACGCGGGCGAGGGGCACCGCGTCATCCACCCCACCCGCCTCGGCGGCACGCTGGGTGCCGGCGGCGGCCGCGCCGATGCGGCCCGTAATCCCCGTGGTGAAGGCGCGCAGCGCGGGGCCCTGACGGTGGCTCGTGGAGAGCGTGAGGGTGACCAGGTGCGGCAGATCGAGCACGGTGGAGAGGCGGCCCAGGGCGTCGGGCTCGCCGCCACGGAACGCGTTGGCCGCGACATCCGGGTCCCCGAAGGCGATCACGGCGATGCCCCGGGCAGCGAGCGCCCGCAGCAGCGCGAGGGTGGACTCGGTGGCCTCCTGCAGGTCGTCGACCACGACCAGGCGCAGTGCTTCGACCCGTTCCCCCGCGTCGCCGCGCTCGAGGGCGGCGACGGCGTACCGGGCGAGCTCGGCCTGATCGAACCGCGTCTCGTAGCGGTAGGCGAGCACCTGCTCGTACTCCTCGATGAGCTGCGCGGCCGCGATCCACTCCGGATGCCCGTGCGCGGCGCCCAGGCGCCGCAGCGCCGCCGCGTCGATGTCGTGCTCCGTGGCCCGGGTCATCAGCTCCCGCAGCTCGGTGCGGAACGTGCGGAGCCCGCGCACCTCGGGACCCAGGTTCTCGGGCCAGTGCGGGCCCGTGCCCTCCTCGAGGTGACCCTCCAGCAGGGAGGCGAGCTCGGCATCCTGTTCGGCGCCGCTGACGAGCCGGGGCGGCGGCGAGCCGGAGGCGCGGGCAGCGTCGCGCACGATCTCGAACGCGAGCGAGTTGGCGGTGCGGGCCAGCGGTCCGGTGGTCGGCAGGGCGAGGCGCAGGGCGATCTCGTCGCGCAGGCGGGTGGCGGCGCCGCGGGAGTTCGCGAGGGCGAGCAAGGCATCCGGGCCCCAGCCGCGGGCGACGACGCGATCC
>CALRJN020000028.1:0-27143 GCA_943367555.1 Synechococcus sp. UW140
GCGGGGGGCGCCTCGGGCGGCGCAAGCTCGAGCGGCACGGTGTCGAGCGTGACGTCGGCCGGGGCATCCGTGGCCACGACGGTCACGACCCGCCCCGGGGAGGAGGCCATCGCGTCGAGGGCCGCGTCGGTGGCGAGCGGCACGAGGTCGACCTCGGTGAGTTGCAGGGGCTTCGCCTCGTCGATCCGCGCGAGCTCGAGAAGGTCCTCGACGAGCCCGCCCATGCGGATCGCCTCCTTCTCGATGCGTTCCATCGCCTGGGCGACATCCTCGGGCTTGGTGAGAGCCCCCATCCGGTACAGCTCGGCGTAGCCGCGCACCGACACGAGGGGCGTGCGCAGCTCGTGGCTGGCGTCGCCGACGAAGCGCCGCATCTGGTCGATGGTCCGCGCGCGGTCGGCGAAGGCGCGGTCGATGCGGGAGAGCATCGAGTTGAGCGAGCGGTTGAGGCGCCCGACCTCGGTGTTCGGGGTGGCGCCCGCCAGACGCTGGCTGAAGTCGCCGCCCGCGAACCGGGCCGCAGTCGCCTCCACTTCGCGCAACGGCGCGAACGTGGACGTCACCAGCAGGCGCGTCAGGGCACCACCGACGATCACGACCGTGAGGCCGAAGAACAGGAAGATCGCGGCGTAGCGCGAGACGATCCCCGTGGTGTCGCGCAGGTCGAGCGCGATGACGACCGTGAAGTAGTCGCTGCCCGACCGGTTGGTCGCCAGATACGCGCCGACACGCCACTGGCCGCCCGGCTCGCTCGAGGGGACGGTGATCTCGTCCTCGAGCGCCGTGACGGTCTGGAGGTTGAGCATGTCGACGACCGGCCGGGCGGCATCCGACTCGCGGTTGCTGCACACGATCTCGCCCCGGTAGTCGAGCACCGCGAGGTAGTAGTCGTTGGGCAGGTTCGACACCTCGCAGCGCGGGTCGTCGACCGTTCCCGTCGGCTGGATCTCCAGCTTCAGGCTGGCGGCGCTGATCTTGGCATCCACCTCATCCTGGAGGTAGCTGCGCAGCACCGCCATCGTGCCGACGCCGGCGACGACCAGCCCCGCCGTGAGCAGGAGCACGGTGACGCCGGTGACCTTGGTGCGCAGCGAGATCCTGTTCCACCACTCGGCGATCTCGTGCATCACGACAGGCTAAGCCTTGGATGCTTTGAGCATGTACCCGAAGCCGCGCTTGGTCTGGATGACGGGCTCGGGCGTGAACTGGTCGAGCTTGCGCCGCAGGTAGGAGATGTAGCTCTCCACGATGCCGGCGTCGCCGTTGAAGTCGTACTCCCACACGTGGTCGAGGATCTGCGCCTTCGAGAGCACGCGGTTCGGGTTGAGCATGAGGTAGCGCAGCAGCTTGAACTCGGTGGGGCTGAGCTCCACCTGGGTCGAGCCGATCGTGACTTCGTGGGTGTCCTGGTCCATGGTGAGTTCGCCGGCGCGGATGATCGCCTCCTCGTCATCCTGCATCGTGCGGCGCAGGATGGCCTTGATGCGGGCGACGATCTCGTCGAGGGAGAACGGCTTCGTGACGTAGTCGTCGCCGCCGACGGTGAGGCCGGTGATCTTGTCCTCGGTGTCGTCCTTCGCCGTGAGGAAGAGGATGGGCGCGGTGTAGCCGGAGGCCCGCAGGCGCTTCGTCACCCCGAAGCCGTTCATGTCGGGGAGCATGACGTCGAGAATGATGAGGTCGGGCTCCTCCTCCAGCACCGCGGAGATCGCCTGCGCCCCGTTGCCGACCGCGCGCACGGCGAAGCCGGCGAAGCGGAGGCTCGTGGTGAGCAGGTCACGGATATTGGGCTCGTCATCGACGATCAGAATCTTGGGTCCATCAGCCATGGGACCATTCTCTGGCAGTTGTCTGTGTCTTTCCTGAAAGTGATGTGGATGCCGGATGAATGCGCGCTGGGACGCCCCACGGGGGCAGACTGGGCCCATGGAACGACGGGTGCTGTTCGTGCGGGCGATCAACGTGGGCGGCACCGCCGCGCTGCCGATGGCGGAGTTCCGGGCGCTGCTCGAGGGCCTCGGCGCGGAGAGCACCACGACGTACATCGCGTCGGGCAACGCGGTGCTCGAGGTGCCGGGTGACCCGGTCGCGTTCGAGCGGGCCGTCGAGGCGGCGCTGACGGCGCGCTACGGGTGGTCGCGGGACGTGATGTCGCGCACGCCGGAGGAGCTCGAGGTGGCGCTCGCCGGGCATCCCTTCGAGGTGATCGACCCGAAGTTCTCCTACGTCTCATTCCTGGTCGCGGCGCCCACGGCGGCCGCGATCGCGTCGGCCGAGGAGCTCGCCACGGGCGACGACCTGTGGCGGGTGATCGGCCAGGAGCTGCACCTGCGCTACGAGAACGGCGCGGGTCGGCCCCAGCTGAACGCGGACGCCCTGCACCGCCGTCTCGGTGTCGCCGGCACCGCGCGCAACCTCCGCACCGTCGAGAAGCTCATCGCGCTCTCGCGCGCGACATGATGGTATGATGAAAATGTGAAACAAGAAGGGACCTTCGTCGAAGGACGCCCGCTCTACGAGATCAAGGCGAATCTGTTCAAGGGGCTCGCGCATCCCGTGCGGGTGCGCATCCTCGAGGTGCTCTCGGGGGCCGCGGAGGTGCCCGTGGGGGAGCTGCTCTCCGACACGGGCCTGGAAGCATCCCACCTGTCGCAGCACCTCGCCGTGCTGAGGCGTCACGGTCTCGTCGCCTCCGACCGCCGCGCGAGCGCCGTCTACTACCGGCTCGCGCAGCCCGAGGTCGCCGAACTGCTGCGCGTCGCCCGCACCCTCCTGCTCGGGATGCTGGAGCAGAACCGCGCCCAGCTCGCCTCCACGACGCTTCTGCCCACCCTGTGAGCGCGGCAGGGAGGGCAGCCCGGGCCCTCCTCCCGAGCGCCGCGGACTACCGGCCGATGCGCCGCACCTGGCGCGGCGACCTGCTCGCCGGCATCACCGTCGGCATCGTGGCGCTCCCGCTCGCCCTCGCCTTCGGAGTCACCTCCGGTGCGGGCGCCGAGGCCGGACTCATCACCGCGATCGTCGCAGGGCTCGTGGCGGCGGTGTTCGGCGGCTCGAACATCCAGGTCTCCGGTCCGACCGGGGCGATGGTCGTCGTGCTCGCCCCGATCGTGCTCTCGCACGGGGTGGGGGTCGTCGCGGTGGTGAGCGTCGCGGCGGGAATCGTCGTGCTAATGGCGGGCATCCTGCGCATCGGGCGCGTCGTCGCCTTCATCCCGTGGCCGGTCATCGAGGGCTTCACCCTCGGGATCGCGATCATCATCTTCCTCCAGCAGGTTCCCGCCGCGATCGGATCGCACGCCGGCACAAGCACCAACGCGCTGGTCGCCGCGGTGCAGTCCTTCGCGGGTGCGGATGCCGCCACCGTCGGCTGGGCGATTGGGGCCGTGGTCGTGGTCGCGGCGATCATGGTGGTGGCGCCGCGCATCCACCCGAAGCTCCCCGGATCCCTTATCGCGATTGTCGTCGTCACCGTCGCCGCGTGGATCGCGGGCCTGCCGCTCGTGACCATCGGAGCGCTGCCGGCGGGGTTGCCCGCGCCCGCGGTCCCCACGATCGACTGGGGCACGGCATCCGCCCTCATCGGGCCGGTGCTCGCCGTCGCGGCGCTCGCCGCCATCGAGTCCCTGCTCTCGGCGCGGGTGGGCGCATCCCTCGCCGACACGGGGCCGTACGACCCCGACCGCGAGCTCGTGGGTCAGGGCCTGGCATCCGTCGCCGCGGGATTCTTCGGCGGGATGCCCGCCACCGGGGCCATCGCGCGCACCGCGGTGAATGTGCGCTCGGGAGGGCGCACCCGCCTCGCCGCGATCGTGCACGCGGTCGTGCTGCTCGCGGTCGTGTACCTCGCGAGCACCGTCGTGGCGCAGATCCCGCTCGCCGCGCTCTCCGGGGTGCTCATGGTGACCGCGGTGCGCATGGTCTCGCTGCCGGTCGTGCGCAGCGTCGTCGGCTCGACCCGCTCGGACACGATCGTGTTCTTCGTCACGGCGGTGATCACGGTCTCGTTCGACCTCATCATCGCGGTCGCGATCGGGATCGCCGTCGCGATGATCGCCGCGATCCGAGCACTCGCGCAATCCGGTGGCGTGAACCGCGAGCCGATCCCCGGCGCCGCGCGGCCGGGAGACGAGCACATCGCGCTGTTCCGCCTCGATGGGGCGCTCTTCTTCGGTGCGGCCGAGCGGATGCTCGACGCCGTCAACGAGATCGCCGACGTCGACGTCGTCATCCTGCGCCTGTCACAGTTGCAGCTGCTGGATGCCACCGGCGCCCGGGTGATCACGGAGATGATCCAGGCCCTCGAACGGCGCGGCATCACCGTGCTCGTCAAGGGCATCCAGCCGGAGCATCTGCGCCTGGCGACGCGCGTCGGGGTGATCGCGGCGCTGCGCCACGAGAACCACCTGTTCGACGACCTGCCCGCGGCGGTGGAGCATGCGCGCAGCCACGTGGAGCGCGCCTAGGCCGCGAGCGAGCTCGCGTCCAGGATCGTGTAGCTGTAGCCCTGCTCGGCGAGGAACCGCTGACGGTTCTGCGCGAAGTCCTGGTCCACGGTGTCGCGGGCGACGAGGGTGTAGAAGTTCGCGGGCAGGCCGCTCTCCTTCGGGCGCAGCAGCCGACCGAGGCGCTGGGCCTCCTCCTGGCGTGAGCCGAACGATCCGCTGACCTGGATGGCGACGGTCGCCTCGGGCAGATCCACCGAGAAGTTTGCGACCTTCGAGACCACGAGCACGAGGGTCGTTCCCTCGCGGAACTCCTGGTAGAGACGCTCGCGCTCATCGATCGGCGTGGAGCCGGTGAGCTTGGGGGCGTTCAGGGCATCCGCCAGTTCGTCGATCTGGTCGAGGTACTGGCCGATCACGAGGATGCGCTCGCCGGCGTGCTTGGCCACGAGCTGCTTCACGACGCCGAGTTTGGCGGGTGCCGTCGCGGCGAGGCGGTACCGCTCGTCGTCGGCGGAGGCGGCGTACTCGAGGCGTTCGTGCTCGGGCAGGTCGATGCGCACCTCGAAGCAGGACGCGGGGGAGATGAAGCCCTGCGCCTCGATCTCCTTCCACGGGGCGTCGAAGCGCTTCGGGCCGATGAGGGAGAACACGTCGCCCTCGCGGCCGTCCTCGCGCACGAGCGTGGCCGTGAGCCCGAGGCGGCGGCGGGCCTGCAGCTCCGCGGTGAGCTTGAACACGGGCGCGGGGAGCAGGTGCACCTCGTCGTAGATCACGAGGCCCCAGTCGAGCGCGTCGAGGAGCGCGAGGTGGGCGTACTCGCCTTGCCGCTTGGCGGTGAGGATCTGGTAGGTCGCGATCGTGACCGGGCGCACCTGCTTCACCTGGCCGGAGTACTCGCCGACCTCCTCCTCCGTGAGGGTGGTGCGCTTGAGGATCTCCGCCTTCCACTGCCGCGCGGAGACGGTGTTGGTGACGAGGATGAGCGTGGTCGTGTTGCCCGCGGCCATGGCGCCGAGCCCGACGAGGGTCTTGCCCGCACCGCACGGGAGCACGACCACGCCCGAGCCGTGGGCCGTGAAGTTGTCGATCGCCTGGTGCTGGTAGGGCCGCAAATGCCACGCGGTCTCGTCGAGGTCGATCTCGTGCGGGGTGCCGGGGGTGTAGCCCGCGAGGTCCTCGGCGGGCCAGCCGAGCTTGAGCAGCTCCTGCTTGAGCTGGCCGCGCGCCCACGCCTGCACGACGAAGGAGTGGTCCCCGCGCTTCTCGAAGAGCAAGGCCGCCACCTTGCGGGCGCGGGTGATCTCGGCGAGCACCGCCGCATCCGTCGCGGTGAGGGTGAGGGCGCCGTCGTCGGCCCGCTCGATCACGAGGCGGCCGTAGCGGCCCACCGTCTCGGTCATGTCGACGATCACGGACTGGGGGATGGCGAACTTGCTGTAGCGCTCGAGGGTCGCGATCATGTCGGCCGCGTCGTGGCCCGCGGCTCGGGCATTCCAGAGGCCGAGCCGGGTGATGCGGTAGCTGTGGATGTGCTCGGGCGCCCGCTCGAGCTCGGCGAAGACGGCGAGATCGTGCCGGGCATCCTCGGCCCGCGGGTGAGCGACCTCGAGCAGCACGGTGCGATCGCTCTGCACGATGAGCGGTCCGTCGGGCGCAGAGGTCATCAGATCAGCTTATGCGCCGACCAGGCGGGTCGAGCCCGTCGAGACCTCCCCGCCGGGTGACTCGCCGGTGAGGTCTCGACAAGCTCGACCCGCGAGTGAGGTCTCGACGAGCTCGACCCGCGAGTGAGGTCTCGACAAGCTCGACCCGCGAAAGCCGCTAGAGCGGCGGACCCACCGCCACGATGCTCGACAGCGGCAAGGTGCGCTCGATGTCGCTCTTGCGGTCGCGGGCGCGCACGCGGCCACTGGCCACGGAGGCGGGCTCGAGCTGGTAGTCCACGTGACTGCCGTCGGGCATCCGCACCGTCACCGTCAGGCCGAGCTTGCCCTTGACGGCGAGGTCGAGCTGGCGCGAGAGCCACGCCTGACCGGTGATCTCCGGGTCGGGCGAGCTGCCCACGCGCAGCCGCGCGATGAGCTCCGAGGTGGTGTCGGCGGCGATCGCGGCGGCCGGGCGAGCGGCCCGAGCGCGCTGCAGAAGGATGATGCGGCCCGCGGCGTCCTCGGCGGCGACCGGGTAGCGCGCGTCCGACAGCGTCCAGAACACGAGCTCGCGGTCGAACCGGCTGATCAGCCCCTCGCCGGAGCGGATGAGCCCGAGCGCGGCGACCGCGTGGTCGACGAGCAGGGTGCGCAGCAGCGTGGCATCCGTCGACGTGACGACCGTGCGGCCCGCCTCGCCGATCGCGACGCGCACGAGGCCGTAGCGGGTGGTCGCCTCCGTGATGAGGTAGTCGAGGGGCTGCGGGATGCCCGTGAGCGCGATCGCGCCGAGGAACTCCCGGATCGACTCCTCGGTCTCACCGAGCGCCATCGCGCGCGACAGGCTTGGCGTGGAGATGCGGTAGCGGGATGCCAGGGCGCGCCCCTCGACGTCGGCCATCGCTCGCAGCCGACCGTCGATCCTCGGCGCCAACGGTCCCGGAGAGACGACCGACAGGTCGTGCTGGAGGTACACCTGGTCGACCTCGGTGGGGAAGAGGGACGCCATGGCGGCGGCCGCGGCATCCGCGCCCCCGGTCAGCAATGCGGTGCCCGGCGTGCTCGGCACCTGCGCGGCGGTGATGCCGAGCAGCTCGGCGTCGCGGGTGTAGGCGTGCACGCGTTCGTGCATCCACTCGCCGCCGGCGGGGAAGAGCCAGTCGACGTACTCCTGGAGGTGGTCGCCCCACGTGGCGTGCACGCGCTCGGCGAGCACGGCGCGGATGTCGACGGGCAGACGGTCGAGCCAGGCCCCGGCCAGCAACGACCACCGGGTCACGGACGGGTCGAGCAGCCATTCGGAGGAGAACTCGGTCGGCATCCAGCGGCTGCTGTCGAGGGCCACGAGGCCGGCGCGCGCGGCGATCTCCACGAGACCGGGAACGCGGTCCAGGTCGACCCCCATCGCGGCGGCGACGCGCTTGCTGTCGGGCAGCGCCAGGCCGCCACGGGCCAGTTCGCGTCCCGACTCGTGGGCGAACTCCGCGATGAGCTCAGCGATCGCCGTGGTGGTGGCGAAGGCGTGCTCGGAGGCGACGGCGTCGGTGACGCGGGCATCCACGTCGCTGACCGGAGCCAAGGCGGCGGGCGCCGGGGCGGAAACGAGTTCGCTGATGCTCGGCAGGCCGCGGGCCGGCCACTCGCGCAACTGAGCGGTGACCGACTCGGGCACGGCGATCACGTCGGCGGCGTCGGTGAGCAGCGCGAGGCGCAGGGCCGTGGCGAGATGGGACTCGAGGGCGCTCGGATCGGGCACGCGCGCGGCCAGGTGCGCGGCGGCATCCGCCCGACTCGTCGGACCGACCTCGCTGAGCACGGCGAGGGTCGCGAGCGTGGTGCGGTCGAGCCGTCCGAGCGCGTGCTCGATCGACAGCGGATCGAGGAGGGCGTCGGCGAGATCGAAGAAGTCGCGCACGCCGGTGGTGCGCAACTCGCGGGCAGCGAGGAGCCCGGTCAGGGCGTCATCCGTCAGCGATCGCAGCTGGCCTGCCAGCACGAGGGCGGACTCGTCAGTTGCGGGCATCCTTCGCTTCACGACCCCGACGAACGCCACTGACGATGAGCAGCGTGATCATGAGCGCGAGCCCCAAAGGCAGCCCGATCGCGGGAAGCACGATCACCACGGGCCAGACTCCCGTGCCGAAATCCGTCACGCCGGCCGCGGTGCCGATGATCGTGGCGAGGAAGCAGATGATCGACAGGCCGATCGCGGAGGCCACCATGAAGGCGAGGATGCGCTCCGCACGGTGCTGGGTGATCGGGGTCTGGGTGCTCACGTTCTCAAGGATACGCGAGTCATCTAGGCTGGGAGTTCCAGCAATAAGGAGTACCGCGATGCCCACCGGCAAGGTCAAGTTCTACGACGACGAGAAAGGCTTCGGCTTCATCCAGGCGGATGACGGCCAGGAGGTCTTCCTTCACGCGTCGGCTCTGCCCGCCGGCACGACCGGGATCAAGGCCGGAACGCGCCTCGAATTCGGGGTCGCCGACGGCAAGAAGGGCGCCCAGGCGCTCTCCGTGCGCGTGCTCGATGCGCCCGTCTCGCTGCAGAAGATGAGCCGCAAGCCGGCCGACGACATGGCCGTCATCATCGAGGATCTCGTCAAGCTCATGGACGGCATCGGCGCCGGCCTCAAGCGCGGCCGCTATCCCGACAAGACGCACGGCGCCAAGATCGCCGCCATGCTGCGCAAGGTCGCGGACGAACTGGATGCCTGAGTCGGCTCGATTCGAAGACCTCGCCCGCGGCGCGCTCGCCGAGATCACCCCCGCGACCGAGGTGGGGGAGTACCTCGGGGAGGTCGACGAGGGCGACGGGGTCGTCTCCGTGCTCTTCGCGCCCACGATGCCGGGTTACCCCGGGTGGAAGTGGACCGTCTCCATCGCCCAGGTGGATGACGCGGAGCCGACCGTTCTCGAAGCCGAGCTCATGCCCGCCGAGGGCGCCCTCCTCTCGCCGGACTGGGTGCCGTGGGCGGACCGTCTCGCCGAGTACAAGGCGTCACAGGAGGCCCTCGGGGCCGAGGCCGCTGAGGGCGACGATGACGACCCGGATGACGACGACGATGTCGACGACGAGGATTCGGATGACGAGGATGACGACCTCGACGATGACGACGACGATGATGACGACGACGAGGACGATGATCTCGACGACCACGGGATGGACGACGACGACGTGCTCGGCAGCGACGTGCTCCACGGCGGCGACCTCGACGGTGTCGACATCGACGAGCACGTCGACGACGAGTCCGATGACGAGCCCGACGCGGATGACGACGTGTTCGACCTCGACGACGACGAGGGCGACGACCGCTCCTACTGAGCCGCGCCTACTTCTGCCGGTAGTGCGTGTACAGGATGCCGGCCAGGCCGAGCGCGATGCCGGCGACGCAGGTCCACAGCAGCCACGTCATCCCGGCGGCCGAGATCGGCGCCAGGAACACGAGGCACGCGGCAAGCGCGACGAGCCACAGCGTGATGCCCACGAGCATGGCCTTGCGGTCATCCGTCTTCACGGGCTGCGGGTCGGGCTTGCGCTCGGAGTCCTTCAGCCAGAGTCGCATGGTCTCAGGGTAGCGCGGTGGGTGGGGCCGCGCAGCGACCCAACTACTGGTTCATGCTCAGGCAATCGCATCCATCTATGATTCGCTCGTGAGTCAGACTCGAGTGCGCTGGATTCGAGACCGTGCGCCATTGATCCTCGTCGTGGCCGGCGCAGTGCTCGTGATCTGGGTCGTGCCCATGTTGGCCAGAGCTGCGGGGTTCGCTGGCCCCGCGTACACCGGGATCACGACGTTAGCTCTCGGGGCGTTCGTCGCTGCCGCGATCGTGGGTGTGTGGATTGCGGCGGGCCCGTACCGGAACCAGGTCCTTGCCGAGCGGGCGGCGGGTCATGTCGCCTTCATCGTCGAGGTAGATGATCAGTGGATCGATCTCGGGCCTCGGCGTCGATTGGTGAGGTCCACCTTCGCCGTGTTCGTCGCATCGCCGACCGGGGTGACGATCACCATGGGACCACGGAACCTCCTTGACGTCGACTGGTCGAGCGTGGGTGAGGTGACGCATCTCGTCGGCAGCTCCTTGTCCATTCGAGCGGCAGGCGCCTGGCGCACCGTGGAAGTCTGCGACGGGCACATGGGCGTCCGGCTCCCCGGATTCCGCATCAAGCGCATCGTCTCCGACCTCACGAAACTGCGTCGCGTTTCGGCGGGCGTGCAGCCGTCACCACCCCACCCGAGTTGAGAGTTGTTGCGGTAACCGGCGCGGGATGACCGCACCTGCTCTCCGCTCGGCGCTGAAGACGGCACCACATCCACTGAGTTGACGCAAATGGTTGCCTGGGTGGCCGTGTAGGCAGCCATTTGGGTCAACTCAACGGCGCGGGCGGGCTGCGGCTGCCGGGCGGCGAGGCGGAGGGCCAGGCCAAGCCCCCCCCTACAGGTTCTCGACCACGTACTCGATCGACGAGATGAGGGCGCGCACGTCCGACGGCTCCACGGCCACGAAGGTGGCGACGCGCAACTGGTTGCGGCCGAGCTTGCGGTAGGGGTCGGTGTCGACGATGCCGTTGGCCCGCAGGGTCGTGGCGACGGCCGCGGCATCCACCGACTCATCGAAGTCGATGGTGACGACGACCTGCGAGCGGTCCGCGGGGTTGGCGACGAACGGGGTGGCGTAGGCCGAGGCATCCGCCCACTCGTACAGCGCGGAGGACGACTCGAGCGTGCGCGCGTGCGCCCAGGCGAGGCCACCGTTGCCATTCATCCACTCGAGCTGGGCTTCGAGCAGCAGCAGCGTGGTGAGCGCCGGCGTGTTGAGCGTCTGGTTGAGCCGCGAGTTGTCGATCGCGTTCTGCAGGGACAGGAACTCCGGGATGTCGCGACCTGAGTGCGCGACGCGGGCGACCCGCTCGATCGCGGCGGGGGAGAACAGCGCGAACCACAGGCCGCCGTCGGAGGCGAAGTTCTTCTGGGGTGCGAAGTAGTAGACGTCGGCCTGCGACGCGTCGAAGTCGATGCCGCCGGCCGCGCTCGTGGCGTCGATCACGGTGAGGGCGCCCGGCGCATCCACTCGGGTGACGGGCGCCATAACACCCGTGGAGGTCTCGTTCTGCGGCCAGGCGTAGACGTCGATCCCGGGCAGGATCTCCACGTGCGAGCGGGTGCCCGCCGCCGAATTGATCACGTGCGGCGACTCGAGATGGGGCGCGGCGGCGGCGCTGGCGAACTTGGAGCCGAACTCGCCGAAGGTGAGGTTCTCGGCGCGGGTCTCGATGAGAGAGTAGGCGGCGGCATCCCAGAACGCCGTCGACCCGCCGTTGCCGAGCACGACCTCGTAGCCGTCGGGGAGGCGGAACAGGTCGCCGAGCCCCGAGCGCACGCGCCCGACGAGGTCCTTCACGGGGGCCTGGCGGTGGGAGGTTCCGAGGAGGCCTCGGTGCGCCTCGAGGTGGGCCAGCTGCTCCGGACGAACCTTGGAGGGGCCGCATCCGAATCGTCCGTCGGCGGGCAGCAAGGACGAAGGAATGGTGAGGCTGGGCATGGGGCAATCCTACCGACGGCCCCGGTTAGGCTTGCCTTCATGACGGACCTCGTCGACACCACGGAGATGTATCTGCGCACCATCCTCGACCTCGAGGAGGAGCAGATCGTGCCCCTGCGCGCACGCATCAGCGAGCGTCTCGGGCACTCCGGCCCCACCGTGTCGCAGACGATCGCGCGCATGGAGCGCGACGGTCTCGTGGTCGTCGAGGGCGACCGTCACCTCGCCCTCACCACCGCCGGGCGCGGGCGCGCCGTGCAGGTGATGCGCAAGCACCGCCTCGCCGAGCGACTGCTCGCCGACGTGATCGGACTCGACTGGGCCCTCGTGCACGACGAGGCATGCCGCTGGGAGCATGTGATGAGCGAGCAGGTGGAGCGCCGCCTGCTCGAGATGCTCGGTCACCCCACCGAGTCGCCCTACGGCAACCCGATCCCGGGGCTGGAGGAGCTCGGGGATGCCGCCGCCCCGGCCTTCATGCACGGCGTCATCAACGTCGTGCGGTTCGCCGCGACGGAGCCCGCGACGGGCGTCATCCGGCGTCTCGGGGAGCCGGTGCAGTTCGAGCCGGAGCTGCTGAGCCAGCTGCAGGATGCCGGGGTCGTTCCCGGAGCGACCGCCACCTTCTCGACCGCCGGCTCGTACATCGTCGTGCGCGCGGAGGGTTCGGCGCGCACCCTCGAGCTGCCGATCGAACTTGCCGCTCACATCTACGTCGCTTCCTGAGTACTCCCCGGGAGTTCTGAACTACCCCCCAACGGAATGTGACATCGCGATGCTGGTCGCGTACACTCGCTGAGTCCTCACGACCAGAAATGCCGGTCAAGGACCCTGACCCGAGCGTCTCGTTAACCCGTCTCGAGCCAGGTACGTGAATCGACATACGAAACGGATGGGGCAACGACCTAGAGTTGCCGAGGCGCAGGAGGTAAAAACTCTTGACACACGTAGGAAATCGCAAGAACCGTTCCACCCCGAACAACCCAGAACTGAACATCCCGCAGGCTCTCGAAGCGGCCCCGGAATCCCCGATTCCACCGGCTTTCCGCGCGAGGGTTCCTCTGCCGAACAACAAGTCCAGCTTCCTCAGCCTCGCCGTCATGGCGCTCGTGGTTCCCGGTCTTTTCGCGACGGTCGCCCTTCCGGCCTACGCGTTCACCCCGGCCCCCGACACCGCCGGGAGCGAGGCGGCCCTCGCGCTCCAGGACATCAAGGAGCAGGGCGCGCAGAACATCGTGGTCGACTCGAGCGCCGCGGTCACCACCGTCACGCGTGACGCGTTCAGCGCCACCTCGGCGGCCGAGATGCAGCGTGCGGCGATCGCGGTGACGTACGCCGCGTTCACGGGGCCCAGCGCCGCGGACCTGCTCGCCAACCCGCCGTACCCGAACTTCGACCTCGCCCAGGTGGCGAACGTCGCGCTGCAGTATCAGGGCGTGCCCTACCGTTACGGCGGCGCGAACCCGGCCGGGTTCGACTGCTCCGGGTTCGTGATGTACGTCTACGCCCAGTTCGGCGTGGCCCTTCCGCACTCCGTCTCCGGCAGTGCGGCGATGGGCACCCCGATCGCCCGTGACGCGGCCGTGCCCGGCGACATCGTGATCATGCCGGGCCACAGCGGCATCTACATGGGCGGCGGCACGTTCATCGACGCCGGCGACTACGGCGAGGTCATCACCGTGCGTCCGATCTACGACGACAACTACTACATCGTTCGCATCGGCATCTGACCTTGTTGGTGCGCCGCCGCTCCTGCGGCGCACGGGTGGTCACGTGAGCGCCCGCTGATGCGGCGCACGCGCTCGGTGACCGGCAGATGAACGCGGCGTGCCGCGGGATTTTGGCGCGCCCGCGGTGGGTTAGCCTGTAGTCCTCGGAGTTTCTCGACCTGAGGAGAGCTGAATGTCGACCGGACGCACCATCCAAACCGTGGATGCGCGCGCCCAGTTCTACATACGGCACAGCAGTCGGCCGGGCGCGTTCGCGCGCGCGGGAGTCGAGTAAAGGCATCGTCATCATGACGGTGCCTTTTTTCGTCCGACCGCACTCCTCATTCGTGTCTCCCCGAGGTGTCGAACGCCTGCAAGCCGTGCAGGCTCTTTCGAGAGGATGACAGTGCGCACCTTGGTCTTGAACGCGGGGTATGAGCCCCTCGCCGTCGTGAGCTTCAAGCGAGCCCTCGTGCTCGTGATGAACCAGAAGGCGACGGTCATCGCCGCGGATGCCGACAATCCGGTCTGGGGCTCGACCGGCGCGTGGGATCGCCCGTCGGTGATCATCCTGCGCAATTACGTGCGCATCCCGAGCGGACGCAGCGTGCCCGTCTCCCGTCGCGGGGTGCTGCGCCGCGACAACCACCGCTGCGCCTACTGCGGCACCACCGCGAGCACGATCGATCACGTGATGCCGCGCTCGCGCGGGGGCAAGGACAGCTGGGAGAACCTCGTGGCCTGCTGCCTCAAGTGCAACAACATCAAGGGCGATCGCACCCCCGACGAGATGCGGTGGTCGTTGCGCACGACCCCGCGGGCCCCGCACGGCACCACCTGGCTCGTTCGCGGGGTCGAGCGCGCGCTGCCGGTCTGGGAGGAGTTTCTCGCCCCGGCGGCCTAGGTGTGATGTTCCTGTGACAATTCGACACCCTGTACAGGTGCCGGTAACCTTGACGAGGTCCCGAGATCCCGAGGGGAAGTACGTCCAGTGGTCGATCATCAGACATCCAGTGACATGGATGACCTGTTCGGCTTCGGCGAACCCGCTTCCGCTGCGCAGGCACCGGCTCCCCAGTTCCTCTCCCGCCGCGAGCTGCGCGAGGCCGAGGCCCGCGCGCGTGGTGGTGCGGTAGCGCCGCAGACGCCGGCGGTTGCCGCGCCGCTCGTCGTTCCGGCTGCCCCTCCTGCTGTGGTTCCGGCGGCTCCCCAGGAGACCATCTCCTTGGGTCACATCCGCTCGGCCCCCTTCGTGCCTGCCGCCGCGCCCGCGGTCTCCCCGGTGTCGCCGGTCTCCCCGGTGTCAGTCGAGCAGCCTCGCCGTCCCCGCGCCGCCGCGCCGGTCACGCGGCCGCCGCGCTCGGCCGCCCGCGTCGAGAAGGCGATCGCCCGAGCATCCCGCCCCCGTCCCGCCCGCAAGAACCCGTTCAGCGTGCTCGCGACCATGGGTGTGGTCGGGGGTCTCTTCGCGGTTGCCGGGCTCCCGGCCTACGCGATCAGCGGACCCGACGAGACGACGGCCGCCGTCTCGGATGCCGGGGCCCAGTCGATCGCCGTCAGCGCCGAAGTGGCCGCGACGGTCACCGTGCGCGACGGCTACCGCGCCACGACCCCGGACCAGCTCGCCCAGCAGAACAAGGACGCCCTGCGCGCCGCCGCCAACGCGGCCTACCTGGCGTCGGGCGCGCGCGAAATGGGTGACGACTACCCGTGGCCGTATGAGCTGACGGACGACCAGGGCGGTGGCCTGAGCCCGCTCAACTACTACTACCGCGAGTGCGTCGACTTCGTGGCGTGGCGCCTCAACCGTGACGCCGGCTACTACGCGGCGCCGTACAAGTGGGTGTGGTCGAACCTCACCCCCCTCGGCGGCAACGGCGGACAGTGGATGTACAACTGGCAGGCCAAGGGATGGCCCGTGAGCAAGACACCGGTCGTCGGCGCCGTTGCCTACACGGGCGGCAACCACATCGCGTACGTCAAGGCGGTCAATTCCGACGGCACGGTGCTGCTCGAGGAGTACAACTACATCCCCGGCATGTACGGCCAGCGAACGCTCCCCGCCTCGTCGGTCGTGGCGTTCCTGTATCCGCCGCCTGAGTGAGTCCCGCGGGACCTTTGGCTCCCGCCGCGACCGGGTCGCGGCGCAGACTGAGGCCATGGGTGTTGCCGAACGTCGCCGAGAGATGTACCGAGGCGGTCGACCGGATGCCACTGCGCGTCGCGCGAACCGCGTCACCGCCGCGCTGTGCGCCGCCGGCCTCATGGGCTGGTTGTGCGTGCGCCTCGACACGGTGAACCCGAAGTCGCGCACGCCGCTGACGCTGCCGCTCGTCACCGCGAAACTCGACGGACGCCGCTACCTCGTGTCGATGCTGGGGCAGGGAGCGCGGTGGGTGCGCAACGTGCGCGCCGCCGGAGGGGATGCCGTGATCGTGGTGGGCTGGCGGCATCCGGTGCATCTGGTGGAAGTGCCGGTGGAGTTGCGCGCGCCGATCCTCAAGAACTACCTCGGTCGTGCTCCCGGCGCGCGCCCGCACATCCCGGTGGATCAGGATGCCCCGCTCGCGTCGTTCGAGGCGATCGCGGCCGACTATCCGGTGTTCGAGGTCCACCGGCGCCGCTAGTTTTCTGCGGGTACCCGCTCGGCGTGCTCTCAGCATCTTCTCCGATCGACCCGGCAGGCTGGGGGGATGTCGTCCCGTCGCATCGTCGCCCTCGTGCTGTGGATCGTCGCCACCGCGGCGATCGTCACGGTCACGCTCGGGCCGGTGCGGCAGCGGCTCGTCGGCTCGGAGGCGCCCAACGGGGTGTTCTCGCTGAGCGCGTGGCTCGACCCCGACACGTGGACCGGCGGCCGCCTCTACGAGTTCGCGCTCAACCTGCTGCTGTTCGTGCCGTGGGGAGCGCTCGCGCTCGTGGTGCTCGGCCTGCCCCGCTGGTGGCTCGCGATGGCGCTCGGCGTGGCACTCACCCTGACGATCGAGATCGCGCAGATTCCGACGGCGCGCATCAGCGACCCGCGCGACCTCGTCGCCAACTCGATCGGCGCGGTGCTCGGAATCGTGCTGGCCGCGATCGCGCTCGCCCCCGCGGCGATCGTGCGGCGACGGCGCGCGGCGCGGCTGCGGCTCGCGGCCTGAGCTCTACCGGCGCTTGACCGGTGTCAGGCTCGCGATCTTCGGCTCCCGGTTGTCGCCGGAGGAGCGGCCCGTGAGCCGCCGTCCGATCCAGGGGAGCACGTACTCCCGCCAGTAGGTGGAGGTGCTCGGCCGCGGGCCGTCGAGCTCGGGCGTCTCGAAGTCGGGCACGGGCATCCCGAGCGCGCGCAGCACGTTGCCGGCGACCCGGGCGTGCCCGAGCGCGTTGAGGTGCAGCTGGTCGATCGACCAGAAGCGCAACTCGGGCAGCTCGGGGTCATTCCAGTTGTCGACCCACGTGACGCCCTCGATCGGCAGCCGCTCGCGCACGGCGTCGGCGAGTTGGTCGCCGCGGCGCTGCAGCAGTCGCCCGCCAGGGATATGCCGGCTCGGGTTCGCGCCGCTCGCGAGCACCACGTGGGTGCCCGCCGCGGTGGCCCGCCGCGCGGCGTGCTCCAGCCGGTCCGCGATCGAGGCGACCGAAACCCGCGGACGCATGAGGTCGTTGCCGCCGCCGTTGAGGCTGAGCAGTTCCGGATGCTGGGCGAGCGCGGCATCCAACTGCTCGCCGACGATGGGGGCCAGCTTGCGCCCCCGGATCGCGAGATTGGCGTAGCTGACGGGGGTGGATGACGCGGCCGCCAGCCCGATCGCGACGAGGTCGGCCCACCCTCGTGGCACCCCGTCGGGCCCCTCGTCGCCGTAGCCCTCGCTGAAGCTGTCGCCGATGGCGATGTAGGAGGCGTAGGTCATGAGTCGATCCCATCACACCGAGCGGCGCGTCGCCCCCGGTAAACTAGGGCGGCCAAGCCTCTGTAGCTCAATGGAAGAGCAGTTCCGTCCTAAGGAAAGGGTTGGGGGTTCGAGTCCCTCCAGGGGCACGAAACGAGTGATGGCCCCGCCGACAAGCGGGGCCATCACTCGTTCGTTCTCGTGGGTGGCCCCTCGAGCCCCGGGGGTACCCGCCGCGCCGGTTCCGGCGCATCGCCTTCGTGGATGCTGCACCCGCAAGTGACCGCGATGTGGCGGCCGCGCCGGTGGGGCGTCGAGTCCCTCCAGGGGCACCGTTCGAGTGTCCGGTGTCGACGCGGCCCTTACCCTCTTCGCCGCCGGCCAGCGCGTGCTGCGAAGTCATCCAACGCGTTCAGTATGGACTCGGCGAGCCAGATGCGATTGCGACGCTGAGAGTTCGCAGGCGTCACTACTCCTCGCTCGACCAGTACGTCGAGGGCTCGAAAGGCGGTCGGCGGTGCAACGCCGAGTTCGCGAATGACGATGTCTGAGTTGAGCACTGGGTGAGCGATCGCCAGAGCACTGACTCGACGCGCGGCCGCGTCGGAGCGGAGGCCTCGCATCAGGACCTCCCACTCGGCCTCGATGGCCCCGATGTCGCGAACGAGCTGACGGCCATTGACGACCGCGTACCCTGCCGCGCGGGTGAACGCCGTGATGATGGGTCGAAGCTCGCCCCGCCGATACGCCGTGAGCGCGGCGTAGTAGTCCTTCACGTCGTGAAGGAGGCCGGCCGAGACGGGCACGGTGATGTTGGTGGTTACCCGAGCGTGACGGAGCATCGCCTGCACGAGCGCGCGGCCGGTTCTGCCGTTGCCGTCTGGGAACGGGTGGATGGTCTCGAACTGGGCGTGGGCGATCGCGACCTGGGCCAGAGCGGGGATGTCGACTCGACCCATGAACTCGATCAGGTCACTGATCGCCGCGGGCACGCGGTCGTGGTGAGGAGGAACGAAGTCGGCCAGATGAGGGCTGAGGGAGTCACCGCCGATCCACACCTGCTCGTTTCGCCAGCCTCCCGTCAGGTCGGGCGCAGAGGAGCCGAGCAGGGCGGTCTGCATCGCGATGATGCTCTCGCCGTTGATCTCGTCGGCCAGGCTCAGGGCCGCTTCCATCGTTCGAACGTTGCGGACGATCAGGGCAGCGTTGCCGGTCTCGCGTTCGCCGAGCTCCGCCTCCGCGATAGCGCGGGCACCACTGGTCAGGTTCTCGATCTCGGAGGAGGAGGCCGATTCGGTGCGCAGGAGGATCGAGGCGAACGGGAGTCCGGCTGGTCCGACCTCGGCGTCGAATCGAGTGAGCAGCTGGGTGGCCTCGTCGATCTC
Organism: Synechococcus sp. UW140; assembly: GCA_943367555.1. Lineage (GTDB taxonomy): Bacteria > Actinomycetota > Actinomycetes > Actinomycetales > Microbacteriaceae > Rhodoglobus. Next base: position 18,605 of record CALRJN020000028.1, read on the forward strand.
TGTCGCGAGGTCACCGGGGATGTCGATCGAGAGGTTGGCGATCGGCGGGACGACTGCCGACGAGTAGGGCTGGCTAATGCGCTCGCGTTGGGCGCGGGTGAGATGGTCGCTGTTGAGGCGCGAGAACCAGGGGTGCTGTTCGCTCCTGAGCGCTGGCCAGCCCAGCGATTCGGACGCCGTCGACGTCGAGTTGGCCATGCCGCTCCTCGCCCCTTAAGCGCAATCACCGAGCGCGCTTATTTACACTTAGGAGAATAAGTGTAAATACTCTGAAACGCTACCATCACTTCGCGGGAGCCGTCTTGCCGGCACTTTGACTGCACTTGGGTAGAACATGCGATTTGCGCATGATTGCCGTCTCGGCAGGTTTTGAGGATAAGCTCGTCACGTGCCGGATCGTCGCGAACGCAAGAAGGCGGCGACGCGACGTCTTCTTGCGGAGACAGCGTTCAACTTGGCTTGCGAGCGGGGGCTCGCGGGGTTCTCGCTCAACGAACTTGCGGAGGAGGCCGATGTCTCGCGTCGAACGGTTTCCAACTACTTCGACTCGAAGGAACAGGCGGTCGCGTTTGTCACTTTGCTGACCATGCGAGAGGCTCTCGGTGACCTATCCGTGGAGTCCGATGTTCCGCTCCCCGACCAGATCGACAACCTTCTCCGGACGCAGTTCTCGGAGTACGTGATCACCACGCACCGTCGATTGGTTGAGCTTGCTTCCGAGAGCCCCAGCCTCCAGCCGTACGTGCACGACGTAGAGCAGCGGGGCGTGGCCGAGGCGGCGCAGTTTCTGCGCGCGCATCTCGGGCCTGACTACCCGCCCATGTACGCATACCTGGTCGTCGGGGCCGCGTACGGGGCGATGTCGGCACTGCTCGACGGTCGTCTCGTTCTGCGCGACGCCGGCAGCATTACAGACCCCTTCAACGAGGTGAGCCTCGACGGGTTCATCTCGACCATCGCGGATTACCTTCGCCATGGCTTCCACCTTCCCTCATAGGGTCTCAGGAGAAATCCGCGTGTCATCAATCCTCTACCGTCTTGGTCGCTTCGCTTTCTCACATCGCTGGACGGTGATCGGAGCGTGGGCACTGATTCTCACCGTGATCGTGGGCGTCTTGATTGCGGTGCCCCCGAAAGTATCCAGCGAGTTCCGCATCGATGGGACTCCCTCGCAGGACGTGCTGGACACGTTGAGTGAGAACTTCCCGGACGCCGCCGGATCTCAGGCCTTCATCACTTTTGCGGCTCGTGATGGTGACTACGTCGATGACCCTGCAAACGCTTCGGCCATCGCGAACATTGTGAAAGAGATCAGCGAGAACGAGTACGTCGCTCAACGCGAACTGGAAGGCATGGACGCACTGGCGCAGCTGCCGCCAGAGCAGGCCGTCGCAATCGTCTCGGAGCAGCTCGGGGGGTTGACGCCGCTGGTCGCCGAGGGAGCGATCCTTCCCAATGTGTTGGTTTCAGACAACCGCGAAGTCGCCTTGTTTGCGTTCCAACTCACCGAACAGGTTGACTCGGTCCCCGATGCCGATCTGGAGGCGATTCGGCAAAGCGGTGAAGGCGCTGCGGATGCGCCCGGAGCGACCCTCCGAGGCTATCCGAGTTCCACTCTGGTGCCTCTCATCCCGAACCTCGCCGGGCCCGCCGAGCTCGTCGGCATTCTCGTCGCGGGACTTGTCCTCACTCTGACGCTTGGGTCCCTGCTCGCGGCGGGACTTCCATTGATCACTGCGCTTGTCGGGGTGGGCGTCGGAGTCGGCGGCGCCTTCACGTTGTCCTCTGTCATCGATCTTTCCGCGGTCACACCGGTCCTTGCGCTGATGGTCGGGCTCGCCGTCGGCATTGACTACTCGCTGTTCATCGTCAACCGGCAACGTCGGCTCATCCTCGACTCCAAACTGAATGCCGGCGACGCCGCCGCCCGCGCCACCGGAACTGCTGGCAGCGCGGTCTTCTTCGCTGGGCTTACCGTTCTGGTCGCGCTCTGCGGGCTGTCGGTCGTGGGCATTCAGTTGCTCACCACAATGGCTTTGGTTGCCGCCGCAACAGTCGCTGTAGCGATCGCGATTGCACTCACGCTCGTCCCGGCACTTCTGGGCTTGGTCGGCGAAAGGATTGTCAGCGCGCGCGCACGTGCCAAGGCCTCCGAGGGAGCAGACGAGAACCACCCGGTGGCCCACCCCTTCGTCTCAACGATCGTTCGATTCCGGTTGCCCACGGTGTTGATCGTGATCGCCATCTTGGGTGCCATGGCGGTACCTGCCACCTCGCTGACACTGGGGCTGCCATCATCGGCCACCGCCAACGAGGGGACTGCGGCGAGGGAGAGCTACGATCTCACGGCCGCGGGCTTTGGAGAAGGGTTCAGCGGGCAACTCGTGCTTGCCGCAACCTCAGAAAGTGGACTGGAAATCGGTGATGAGACGATCGCCGAGCTGTCGGCCGAGCTCCGCGCGCTGAGCAACGTGGACATGGTCCTCCCCGGCGGGATCAACGATGCCCGCACGACGGCGATCCTCTCTGTCGTACCGGATTCGGGTCCGGCGTCGACAGACACTGCGGATCTGGTTTACCAAATCCGCAGTATGGAGAATGAATTCTCCGATCAGTACGGCCTCGAGGTGGGCGTGACGGGTCAGACCGCCGTCACCCTTGACATCTCGGCCGCCATGGCGAATGCGCTCCCGCTCTACCTGGGCGTGATCGTGATTCTGTCGCTCCTCATCATGCTGCTCGTCTTCAGGTCCATTCTCATACCTATTCAAGCGACCGCCGGATTCCTCTTCAGCCTCCTAGCAACCCTCGGAGTACTGACACTGGTGTTCCAGGAAGGGTGGTTCTCCAGCGTTCTCGGGTTCGACACGCCCGGCCCGGTCGTCAGCTTCCTGCCCATCCTCGTCACTGGAATCCTGTACGGCCTCGCGATGGACTATCAGGTATTCCTGGTTTCTTCCATGCGCGAGTCTCATGTCCACGGCTACGTCGGCCAAGAAGCGATCAAGCGAGGATTCGAGCAGGCCTCCAAAGTCGTCGTGGCCGCCGCGATCATCATGGTCGCCGTCTTCGGGGCCTTCGCTTTCAACGAAGACATCATGGTCAAACAAATCGGAGTCGCGCTCTCAGTCGGAATCCTCCTCGACGCGTTTCTCATCAGGATGGCCCTCACGCCAGCACTGCTTGCCCTCTTTGGCGAACGGACTTGGTGGATACCCCGTTGGCTCGACCGAATCCTCCCCAACCTCGATATCGAAGGCGACAAACTCAACCAGGAGCTATCGCCCAAGTCGAACCCCGCTGGGTCTGGCAGGAGATAGCGAGTCTTCTAGCCGCGCAAGCGCGCATTGTCGGGGTCGTAGAAGGGTGTGCTCGAGACGTCGGCGTCGTACTCGATGGAGCCGCACTCGATCGTGAAGCGGCCGGTGTCTGGCGTATCCGCGGTGATCATTGCGATCCCGCAGGCACGACCGAGAGTGTAACCGTACGATCCGCTCGTCATCCTTCCCACGATCGTGCCGTTGTGCAGCACGGGTTCGTCGTGCACGAACACGAGTTCGGGGTTCTGCATGGCAACGAAGACGGTACGCAACCGGGGTGCGCGCTGCGCCCGCGCCTCGAGGGCTGGCCGGCCGACAAAGCTCTGCTGCTTCTTCTTTGAGACGGTGAATCCGAGCCCCGCCTCATAGGGATCGTCTGCTGGCCCGATGTCATGTCCCAGGTGCCGGTATCCCTTCTCGCTGCGAAGCGAGTCGAGTGCGTGGTACCCAGCAAGCCGGATGCCGAGATCCTGCCCGGCCTCCAGCACGGCGTCGAAGGCATTGATCGCTTGATCGGCGGGCACGTACAACTCATAGCCGAGCTCGCCGACGAAACTGACCCGGAGCGCGGTGGCGTGAACGTCGGCTACCTCGACATCGCGAACGTGGGTGTAGGGGTGAGCCGTGTCGCTCCAATCGTTCGGCGAAATCCGGGTCATGAGCTCCCGGCTGTCCGGGCCCATGACGGCAAGGGTCGCGAAGCCAGCGGTCGCGTCGAAAACCGAGGCTGTCGATCCTCGCGCGAGCCTGCGCAACAGCTCGAGCGTCTTGTGCTGTGTCGCCGCCGGGGTTATCACCCAGAACCGGTCATGGTCGAGGCGCACCACGGTTCCGTCGAGCTCGATCCCTCCCGCAACGTTGAGCATCAGCGTGTAACGCACGCGGCCGACCGCGAGGTCCACATCGGCTGTGCAGAACAGCTGCAGCACGTGAAGGGCGTCTGGGCCTGCGACCTCAATCTTCGTGAACGAACTGAGGTCGAACAGCGCGACGCGTTCCCGCGCTGCGCGATGCTCCTCCCTCACTGCTTCGAACCAGTTCTGCCGGCCGTAGCTGTACACGTACTCCGCGCGCGTGCCGGGAGGGGCGAACCAATTCGCGCGCTCCCATCCAGTCATCTCGCCAAAGCACGCATTGGCGGCCACCAAACGTGCATGCAATGGGGTGCGGCGGATGCCACGTGCCGTCACCGGCTGCAGGTGTGGCCAGTGCATCGCATACAGACGCCCCAGCGCCTCGCGGGTTCTGTCATGCAGGTAGTGTCGGTTTCCCTGCTGACGCGCGAAGCGCCGCACGTCTACCGACGACGCGTCGAACGACGGCGCACCATCGATCATCCAGCGGGCTATGGCCCGCCCGGCTCCCGGCGCAAAGATGATGCCCTGGGAGTTGAACCCGGCCGCCACGAAGAGGCCCGCAACCTCTCCGGTTTCGCCGATCACGAAGTTGCCGTCGGGAGTAAATGATTCCGGGGCATTCACAAAGCGGTCGTAGTGCGCTTCTCTGAGCACCGGTACGCGCTCGTTCGCCTTCGCCCTGACCCCGGCGAAGTGTTCCCAGTTGGCCGGGAATTCCGCAAACCCCGCATCTCCGATCTCGTCAACCCGACGTGGAATGCCATCCGGTTCGAACGCGCCAATAAGCAGACGCCCGCTCTCAGGCCTGATGTAGAAGTGACCGTCGAGATCCCGAAGCACCGGGAGTTCGGCCCCCGCACCGGCCAATGGCTCGGTGCGGGCGTGAACGTGCTCTGCGGCGAACAGCGGAACACTGGCGCCCGCGAGCGCCGCGAGGTCGCGGGTCCACAGGCCGCACGCGAGCAGCACGCGATCGCAGGCGATTGTTCCGTGATCGGTGGCGACCCCGACGACCCGGCCAGCCTCGGTGAGCACGGATGACGCTGCGACGCCCTCTCGAACGACGACGCCGCGTTCGTACGCCAGCTTGAGGAACGCGACGGCAGCGTGGCCCGGATTCAGATAGCCGTCTTCTGGAAGGTGCAGGGCGGCGAGAAGGGACTCGCTTGACGCGAGCGGCCACAGCGAACGCACGGTCTCCGGGTCAACCAGCTGCGCCTCAACGCCCGCTACCTTCGCCACGCCCGCAAAGTAGCGAAGCTCATCCATTCGGCCGGCCGTGCGGGCGAGCATCAGCGACCCGCTTGGAGTGAATGAGACGTCGACCCCGGAGCGTTCCTGCAACGCGCGGTACGTTTCGATTCCGTACTGCGCGAGGCCGGTCATGGCCGGAGTGCTCCGCAGGCTGGACACGAGACCGGCCGCGTGCCACGTGGTGCCGTTACCCACGGTTCCTCGTTCGATGACCACGACGTCGTCGTCCCCGTGTTCGGCCAGGTGCAGGGCGGCGCTGGCACCGATGATCCCCGCCCCGATCACCACGGTGCGGGTTCGCGCGGGAAGCTTCGACCCCGATCCCGCCGCAACGAACGTCGCAGTGGTCAGGTCTTTGTCAGCGAGGCGATCCATGGGGCTCCTGTCGGGTCGAACCACTCGTGCCGAGCACGGCGCGTGCGGCCGCGCGACCGGTGCGAACGGCCCCCTCCATGTAGCCACAGACCCACTGGTCGGAGCCGCAGACGTAGAAGGGTGGCTCGTGGGTCGCGTGCAGCGGGCCGACTTTCATGACATCCCCCGGTCGCCAGGCCGTGATGTAGCCCTGCGTCCATGGGTCGGAGCCCCATCGATTGATGAACACCTCGTCGGCGGGAGGCCGGTCTTCGCCGAATGCCCGCCCGAGTTCGTCGAGAAGCTCAGCCTGAAGCAACCCCGTTGGGGTGGACTCGAATCCCGCGTGACGTTCGGGCGGCACGAGTGCCGAGAGGATCCCATCGCGCTGCGACCAGGTGCCGCCGATGAGTCCATCCTCGAAGTAGGACGACCCGTTCTGGCCGTTGCGCTCCCAGAATGAGTCGGGGAACACATAGACAACTTTGCTGACCCGCGCGTGTCGTTGTGCGTGCAGTGACGCAAGCCGGGCATCCGAAACCCCTTCGATGTGGATGTCGCGCAAGGGTCCAGCGGGAACGGCAACGATCACGGCCTCGCTCTGGGTCATGGTGCCGTCACGAGTCACTACGGTGCAGCCGCTGGCAGCCACGGTGACGTGCGTAACCGGCGATTCGTACCGAATGTGTGGCGCGATCTGGTCGGTGAGGCGTTCCACGACCGTTGCCGAGCCTTCCTTGACGCGCAGACTTTCCCAGGTGTCATAGTCGTAGAAGCGCGGATGCGGCGCGGTCGCCTCCTTTCGCAGGTCTGCCAGCAACGACGTGCGGTCAGGAGACTCGGCGGCAAGGGCGAGCATCGCGAGGCTGCGAGCGCGCATGACATTCACCGTCGCTCCTTGGCTGCGCATCCAGTCGCCGACCGAGATCCTGTCGAGCGCCGTCGCGTCCGGATGTGCCCACGGGTCCTCCGGGTCGACCGTGCGTGCCAGCTGCCCGAACGCGTCGTCGATTCGTCGATACGAGTCGTGCTCAGCGCTGGTGAGCCAGCCGAAGTCGTCGGTGACGAACTTTCCGTCAAGGAGAACGTGAGTGTCTTGCCCGGGGACTTGAGTGAACGAGGGCTCAAGGGTGAGGCCGAGTTCGTCGACCAACGTGGAGTACGACACGTGGTGAGGGCCAACCACTTCGCCGCCGAGCTGCACACGTCGGCCATCCGACAGGGTCTGTTGTCGCACCCGCCCGCCCGAGCGGGTGCGCGCCTCCAGCACAACGACGTTCGTGCCGGCCGCTCGCAGATCTCGCGCCGCAACGAGTCCAGCAAGGCCGGCACCGATCACAACTACGTCGCATCGCATAGCGCCTCATTATTGCAGTCGGCCGTGCAGCAAGGGTCTGAGGACGTGCACCTGCTGGTGACGCTTAGGTCACTCGGGTCGATACCGCACTCCCCACCCGTAGCACCTTCCCCATCGCCTTCCCCTTCGCGACCTCGTCGACGAGCTTGTCGAGGTACCGCACCTTCTGCACGAGGGGATCCTCGATCTCCTCCACGCGCACGCCGCAGATCACGCCGGTGATGAGCCCGGCATCCGGATTCAGGTGGGCCTGCGCGAAGAACTGCTCGAAGGTCGCGCCATCGGCGATGAGGCGCTCAACCGTCGCGGCGTCGAAGCCGGTGAGCCACTCGGTCACCTCGTCGAGCTCGGCGCGGGTGCGACCCTTGCGCTCGAGCTTGGCGACATAGAGCGGGTACACCCGGCCGACCGACATCGTCGCGAAATCACCCATGGGTCGAGGCTAGGTGGGCGGCATCCGGGTGGCAAGGCGGCGCGGTCGGCGTCATTGCGGTGCCGTCGGCTCGGGTGCGGCGCGGCGCAGTGCAACCGGGCGCGCCAGCGTCCAGCTGCGCAGCATCCACTCGAAGGGGCCGTAGGCGAAGCGCCGCAGCCAGAGGTGCGCGAAGAGGTCGAGAGCGAGCCACACGAGCAGGGCGACGAGCGCGGCCTGCGCGATGCTCAGCTGGCCGAAGAGGCCGAGACCCCAGCCGCAGAAGATGGCGCACATCAGGATCGATTCGCCGAGGTAGCCGGTGAGCGACATCCGGCCCGCGGGGGAGAACAACGACATGACTCTGGTGTCGGTCGCGAGCGCCGCCACGGCGACGTATCCGCCGGTGAGGGCCGGGGCAAGGGCGAATCCGAGGGCCACGCTCAGCACGGTGGCGAAGCCGGTGGGGTCATCCACCACAGTTCCCAGCCAGGCCGACAGGATGCCGGCGGGCAGGCCGATCACCACGGCGAGCCCGATCAGCCAGAACCAGAGGCGCCGGAACTCGTGCGGTCGGGCGAGGACTCCGACGCGGCCCGCGGCGAGGCCGAGGAGGAACATCGCGAGGGCCGACATCCAGTTGACGACGCCGAGGAAGATGAGGGCCTCGGGCAGCACGGTGAGGCGCGCGAGGGCGGCCTCGAGGAAGGTCCCCTTCAGTGCGGCGTCGAGGACGGCCGGATCGTCGATGAAGCCGCCGGTCGGCGAGCTCGTCCCGACCGACGCCAGCACGATGAGGCCGAGCAGAATCACGCCGAGCCCGTAGGCGATGGCCGAGCCGATGAGCGCCACCCGTGTGCTGCGCGTGACGAACCACAGCAGCGCCAGGCCCAGCACCGCGTAGCTCAGCAGGATGTCCCCGATGAAGAAGAAGACGGCGTGAAGGATGCCGAGCACGGCCAGTCCGACGAGTCGCCGGCGGTAG
>CALRJN020000029.1:0-24526 GCA_943367555.1 Synechococcus sp. UW140
CGGGAGCATCGCTCCCGGCCCTTCCGCTTTTCGTGCCAAGTGGCCGATCCCCCGGAGCAACCGCGTTACTGCGTCACCGGCGAGCGCGGGATCTCGAGCCAGAGATCGACCTCGTCGTCCTCGAGTGATTCCTGGCCGAGCGCCACGGCCTCCTCGTTGTCCGCGGTGCGCAGGCCCACCACCGTGACCGCGATCTCGCTGCCCTCCTGCACGGTGCGGGCGATGACCTTGTCGGCATCCGTCTCATGGAGGGCGAGGGCCAGGCGGTTGAGGATGCGGTCCAGGTCGTGCTCGCTCAGGTCGTCGAGGCCGCCCTCGTCGAGCAGCGTGACGGTGGCCCCGCGGCGACGGGCCGCCATGACCTCTTCACGAACGGCGTCGTTGAGCAGCTTGCGTCCGCGGATCTCGTCGCGGATCGCCCCCTCGAGGTAGAGGCACTCCTGGCGCTGCTCGTCGGAGAGGTCGCCGCCGGCGTCCTGGATGGTGCGCAGCATCGCGAGCGCCATCGCGCTCGTCTGCCCGAGGCGGAACTGACGCTCGTAGACGTGAGCCTCCTGGGCCGCCTGCCAATCGGTCGCCTCACGCTCGGCGAGGGCGAAGCGCTGGGCGTCCTTCGAGGCCTTCGCGAGGGCGGTGCTGAGCACGTGGGAGACCGCGACCCAGAGGATGCTGCCCACGATCCCGACGCTGAGGAGGCCCCCGATTCCCACGACCCCGATCGAGTGGATGAAGAGGAAGCCGATGCCGAGCCACGCCCAGAGGGGGCGCCCGCGCGTGCAGGTGATCGTCAGGAGTGCGCCGCTCGCGGCGACGTACCAGCTCGCGTACCCGGGCCCGCCCTCCATCGTGAAGTCGAGCTGGCTGGCGACGAGGAGGGTGATGGCGATCACGATCGCGAAGTTGAACGCGGCCATCCAGATCGGCATCCGGCGCGGGCCCCACGGCACCAGGCTCACGATCGTGGCGACGGCATAGAGCACCATTGCGACGATGGTCGGCACCGGGTTGCGCGGCACATCGAGCGTGTAGAGCGCGAGCACGAGCTGGTAGCCCGAGAACGCGGCGGCGAGGCCGATGATGAGGAAGCGGGGAACTCCGATGTTCATCGTGCGCTCCCGTCGGCCAGCTCGAACTCCGGAGCGGGGACCGGCTCCCGCGCGGGCCAGCGCAGCTTCACGATCGTGCCCTCGCCCGGGGCCGAGACGATCGTCGCGCGCCCCCCGGCGTTGGCCAGTCGCTCGATGATCGAGACGCGCACGCCGAGGCGCTCGCTCGCGATCTTCTCCAGCTCGAAGCCCTTGCCGGTGTCGCCGACCTCGATCCGCACCCCGCCGTTCGGGATCGACCGCGCCGAGACCCAGCGCGTCACCTCGCCGTCGCCGGCGTGATTGATGCTGTTGACCATCGCCTGCATCGCCGCCGAGAACATCGTCTCCGCCGCCGACGCCGGCATGGATCGGGTGCCGACGGACCGCAACCGCAACTCGAACGGGATCGCGAGCTGCCCGGCCGCCTCGGTGACGCGGTCGACGAGCGTCGTGTAGCGCACCATGGTGCCGTCGTCGGGGCTCGTCGCCGCGGCATCCCGCAGGTAGCCGATCGCGTTGCCTGCCATGGTGCCCGCGAGCGCCTTCGCTTCGGGCGTGTACGCGCGGGAGGCTGAGATGAAGGTCGTGAGCACGCTGTCGTGCACGATGGAGTCCACCTGCACGCGCTCGACCTCGGTGGCGTGCTGGCGCACCGCGTGACTGTACCGGTCGAGAGCGGTGGCCTGGGCGGCATCCACCGAGCTGGCGGCCTGGCGGATCAGGGTCACGATGATGATGATGATGCCGTTGAGGAAGAGCGCGAACACGCCCTCCAGCACTGCGAGCAGGGGAGGAGCGCCGCCGCCGAGCGGGGTGGCGCGGATGAGCGTGTAGAACACGGGCGTCGCGATGATGTAGACCGTGGCGACCGGGGTCGTGAACGCGACGGTCGCCATCGCCGCGGCCACGGTGATGAGGTAGTTGAGCCAGTGGATGCCCGTGTAGATCTCCACTCCCGGCATGATCGCGAGCGGCCACGTGACGAGCGCGAGGAGGTAGATCACGGCGAAGAGGCCCGTCGACTCGCGTACCCCGCGGCCGACGAACGACAGCACGAAGATCACGACGAGGGTGCCGTAGAGGGCCGGCACGACGATCCACAGCCAGAGCGGGTACGCCTCGTCGGTCTGGCCGAGCATCGCCGGGAGGCTCTGCACTCCGCCGAAGACGAGTCCGAACACGCCCACCGACCGCGAGACGACGCGGTCGACCTGCTTGCGGCTGATCGGGTTGCGCGGTTGCTTCGACTGCGGAACCGGCGGGGGAACCCGCAGGGCGCTAGCGGTCATCGCCGTCCGCGTCGAGCCCGGGCAGGATGCCGTCTTCGACGGCGCGACGGAGAAGGTCCACCTTGGTCGGTGCCGGGCGCCCCACCTCGACGTACTTGACGCGGATGCGGTCCAGATACTCCCGCGCGGTGGAGTAGCCGATCCCGAGCTGCTGGGCCGCGAGCTTGAGTGGCAGGCCGGAGGCGTAGAGGTGCAGGATCTCACGTTCGCGCCGGCCGAGCTGGGCCTTGGCGAAGTCGCGGTCGGCGTCGATCGCCGTCGCCCACTCGAGGTTGTTGAGCACCTCGCCCCGGGCGACGGTCGCCGCAGCGGCGAGAACGGTCTTGGTGGCGGAGGACTTGGGGATGACGCCGGCGGCGCCCGCGGCGAGCGCCTCCCGCACGAGGGCGACCCGGTCGGCGATCGAGTGCACGAGCACCGCGGATCCGGTGGCCTGCACGCGCTTGACGTTGTCGGTGACGGTCGACCCGTCGCCGAGCGAGAGGTCGAGCACCGTGACGTCCACCTCGCGGCCCGCGAGACCCGAGACGAAGTCATCGACGGTCGCCGCGGCGAGCACGAAGTCGTAGCCCTCCTGGATGAAGGCCGCCTTGAGGCCGAGTCGTACCGACTCGTGGTCGTCGACGACGGCGACGCGCACCTGGGTCGACGCGGTGTCGCTCCCCGATTCCGTCGCAGTTGCGTAGGCCATGGATATCCGTTCTGCCGGGTGTTGTCCCCCATCGTACTGTCGGCACTGCGGTCTGACGCGGTAGCAAACGTGTGGGTTTGATGGGGGACCTAATGGGGGACGAGAGTGCCGACCGCCTCGACGTGGTGGGTGTGCGGGAAGAGGTCGAAGGCCCGCAGCGCGGCGAGCCGGTATCCGCGCTCGGCGAAGAACGCGACATCCCGAGCGAAGGCCACCGGATCGCACGCCACGTAGACGAGCTGGGCGGGCGCGAGGCGCGCGAGCGCGTCGACCACCTCCCGGCCGGCGCCCGCACGCGGCGGGTCAAGCACGATCGTGGCCCGGGCGAGCCGGTCCCGGTCGGCGGCCGTCGCGTCGGCGGCGAGCGCGGTGACCCAGCGCTCCACTCGCGCGGTCTCGGCCCGGGCGCCGAGCCAGTCGCTGAGGTTGTCGGCGGCGAAGTCGGTGGCGGCGGCATCCGACTCGACGCTCGTGATGCGGGTCGTCGGGCCGAAGCGGTCTCCGACGGCGGCGGCGAGCAGGCCGACTCCGCCGTAGAGGTCGAGGTTATGGGCGAGCGGGTCGAAGAGGTCGGCGTCGATCGCCCCGCCGACGGCCGCCGAGAGGGTGGATGCCGCGCCGCGATGCACTTGCCAGAACCCCGTGTCGTGCAGCCGGAACTCGCGCTCCCCGACGATCTCGGTGATGACGGACGGTTTCTGCGCCCCGATCACGAGCCGCACGCCGCCGGTCGACGGGGCGAGCACGTCGACGTTCTCCTGTCCGGGGAAGCGGTCGCCGAGCGGCGCGACCGCCGCGAGCTCGTCCACCGCGAGCGGGAGGTCGGTGACGGGGATGACCCGATGGGAGCGTGCGGCGTACGGGCCGACGCGACCGTCGTCATCCACATGCAGGCGCACGCGGGTGCGCCAGCCGGTGCCGCCGCGCTCATCGTCGCCGGGGAGGGACTCGACGGTGACGTCGGTGTCGAGCTTCGCCATGCGCGCGAGCGAGTCGACGATCACCTGGCGCTTGAGCTCGCGCTGGTGGGCGAGGGCGATGTGGCCGAACTCGGCGCCGCCCGCGCGATCGGCGGGGTCGCGGTCGAGGGCGGCGGCGGCCCACACGTGCGGCTGGCGGTGCGGGCTCGGCTCGAGCACCTCCACGGTCTCGGCGCGCCAGAAGCTCTTCTTGCTGTCGGCCGAGATCCGCGCGCGCACCCGCTCGCCGGGGATCGCGTCGGCGACGAAGATCACCCGACCGTCGAGGCGGGCGACCGAGACTCCCCCGTGCGCGATATTGGTAACGTCGAGCTCGACGATCGTGCCCAGCTGGTCACCCATTCCTGAAGCACCCCATCCCTAAAGCATAGGAGCCGCGTGCGCCTCTACCTCGCCTCCACGTCGCCGGCCCGGCTGGCGACGCTGCGCGCCGCGGGGATCGAGCCCGTCGTCGTTCCGAGCGAGGTCGACGAGGATGCCGTGGTCGCCGCCGCCGGCCCCCTGACGCCGGCCGAGACGGTGCTGCTGCTCGCGCGGGCCAAGGCGGAGGCGGTGCGCGCCGAGCATCTCGACGGCCTCATTGTCGGCGGCGACTCGCTCTTCGAACTCGACGGCGTGGTCTACGGCAAGCCCCACGATCCCGCGATCGCCCTCGAGCGGTGGCAGGGGATGCGCGGCCGCACGGGCGCGCTGCACTCGGGTCACTGGGTGATCGACCACCGCGACGCACGGGTCGGCGAGGCACGCGGCGGGGTGTCCACGGCCCGGGTCACATTCGCCGACGACATCACCGACGAGGAGCTCGCCGCCTACGTCGCCACCGGGGAGCCGCTCAAGGTCGCGGGCGCGTTCACGATCGACAGCCTCGGCTCGGCGTTCATCACCGGGGTGGAGGGGGATCCGCACGCGGTCGTGGGTCTGTCGGTGTCGCTCACCCGGTCGCTCGTGCGGGAGCTCGGCATCCACTGGCCTGATCTGTGGAATCGGACCTGACGCGAACCGAACTGAACTGTAGGCGCTCACAGTCTCTCGGCGCGTTTCTTGTCGGCACCACCCAAATCGGCTGTGCCCATCCCCAATAGGCTATGGAACTATGGCTCGAATCACGAAGGTCCTCATTGCCAACCGTGGCGAGATCGCGGTTCGCGTCATCCGAGCCGCGAAGGACAGCGGGATCGCGTCCGTCGCCGTCTACGCCGACCAGGACCGGGATGCTCGGCACGTGAAGCTCGCCGACGAGGCCTACGCCCTCGGGGGCACTACGAGCGCCGAGACCTACCTCGTGATCGACAAGATCCTTAGCGTGGCCCGCCGCTCCGGCGCGGATGCGGTGCACCCCGGTTACGGGTTCCTCGCTGAGAACGCCGAGTTCGCTCGCGCCGTGATCGCCGCCGGTCTCACCTGGATCGGCCCGTCGCCCGAGGCGATCGAGCAGCTCGGCGACAAGGTCAGCGCGCGCCACATCGCCGAGAAGGTCGGCGCGCCGCTGGCGCCCGGCACCCTCAACCCCGTCTCGGGCGCTGAGGAGGTGCTCGAGTTCGTCGACCTCCACGGACTCCCGGTCGCCATCAAGGCGGCCTTCGGCGGCGGAGGCCGCGGCCTCAAGGTCGCCCGCACGCGCGAGGAGATCCCGGAACTCTTCGAGTCCGCCACGCGCGAAGCGGTCGCCGCCTTCGGTCGCGGCGAGTGCTTCGTGGAGAAGTACCTCGACAAGCCCCGCCACGTGGAGACCCAGTGCCTCGCGGATGCCCACGGCAACGTCGTCGTGATCAGCACCCGTGACTGCTCGCTCCAGCGTCGGCACCAGAAGCTCGTGGAGGAGGCGCCCGCGCCCTTCCTCACCGATGAGCAGAACGCCGCGCTCTATGCCGCCTCGAAGGCGATTCTCAAGGAGGTCGGCTACCTCGGGGCCGGCACGTGCGAGTTCCTCGTCGCTCAGGACGGCACGATCTCGTTCCTCGAGGTCAACACGCGTCTCCAGGTGGAGCACCCGGTCTCGGAGGAGGTCACGGGCATCGACCTCGTGCGCGAGCAGTTCCGGCTCGCCGAGGGCGGCGTGCTCGACTACCCGGACCCCGAGCCCCAGGGCCACTCGTTCGAGTTCCGCATCAACGGCGAGGACCCGGGCATCAACTTCATGCCGACGCCCGGTCCGGTGAACGCCCTGCGCTTCCCGGGCGGCCCCGGCGTGCGCGTCGACTCCGGCGTCACCACCGGCGACGTGATCTCGGGCTCGTTCGACTCGCTCCTGGCCAAGCTCATCGTCACCGGCTCCAGCCGCGAGGATGCCCTCGAGCGTTCACGACGCGCCCTCGACGAGTTCGAGATCGCGGGCCTGCCGACCGTGCTCCCGTTCCACCGCAAGATCGTGCGCGATCCCGCCTTCACCGACGCTCCGTTCCGCGTCTACACCCGCTGGATCGAGACCGAGTTCGAGAACGACATCGAGCCGTGGAGCGGATCGCTCGCCGACGGCAGCGCCCCCGTGGCACGGCACAACGTGGTCGTCGAGGTGGACGGCAAGCGCGTCGAGGTGTCGCTGCCCACCAAGCTCGTCCCCACCGCCGGCGGCGGTACGGCCCTGGCGGCCGCCCCGCGGCGCCGCAACGCGACCTCCGTCTCGACCGTCACCGGCGACTCGGTGAAGGCGCCGATGCAGGCCACGATCGTCAAGCTCGCGGTCGCCGAGGGCGACAAGGTCGTCAAGGGCGACCTCATCCTCGTGCTCGAGGCGATGAAGATGGAGCAGCCGATCGCGGCGCACAAGGACGGCACCGTCACGGGCGTCAACGCGACCGTCGGGGCGACCGTCTCCTCCGGGCACGTGCTGCTCAGCATCTCCGACTAGGGCCTCACCACATC
Source organism: Synechococcus sp. UW140 (assembly GCA_943367555.1). GTDB lineage: Bacteria > Actinomycetota > Actinomycetes > Actinomycetales > Microbacteriaceae > Rhodoglobus. Next base: position 6,911 of record CALRJN020000029.1, read on the forward strand.
TCCGAATAGGGCCTCACCACGCCCCCCGTGGGGGCCTGCACGGGACCTTTGGCCCTCGTTTTCCGCGCAAACTCGTGCAAGCGTTTGCATGATTGCCAAATGAGAGCGCTCTCACGGGATCGGCGGAAATGGCCCGGATTGGCCCATCGCAAGCGCTTACCGTTATTCAAACGAGATAAAACCGCGTTCTCGGGCGGCCCACTCACGCATAGTCTGGGTCTGGAATTCCGGATACTTCCGCCGCGTGCGGGTCGGAATCCACCCTCAACCAAATCAAAGGAGATTACACATGAGCGCATCACGTCGCCGCTCACTGGTCCTCGCAACCACCACTGCAACCGCTTTCGCTCTGATCCTCGCGGGCTGCACGCCGGCCGCGGATTCGGGTACGCCGGCTGCCGGCTGTGAGGCCTACGCGGACTACCTCGGAAACGAGGGCACGGAGGTCGAGATCTACACGACCATCATCAGCCCCGAGGCGGAGCTCTTCCAGGAGTCCTTCACCGAGTTCGAGGACTGCACCGGCATCACGATCAACTGGAACGGCTCCAAGGAGTTCGAGGCCCAGCTGCCCGTGCGTGTCGAGGGTGGAACCGCCCCCGACCTCGCCGTCTTCCCGCAGCCCGGTCTGCTCAAGGCCATGGTCGACACCGGCAAGATGATCGCCGCGCCCGAGGCCGTCAGCTCCAGCGTTGACGAGAACTACACCCCCGACTGGAAGAACTACGGCACGGTCGACGGCACCTTCTACGCGGCTCCCCTGGGCGCCAACGTGAAGTCGTTCGTCTGGTACTCGCCGAAGACGTTCGCGGACAACGGCTGGGCCATCCCCACCACGTGGGACGAGCTCCTCGCTCTGTCCGACGAGATCGCGGCCAGCGGCACGGGCGTTCAGCCCTGGTGCGCCGGCTTCGAGTCCGGTGACGCGACCGGTTGGGTCGGCACCGACTGGATGGAAGACCTCATGCTCCGCTTCCAGAGCGCTGACACCTACGACGCGTGGGTCAACCACGACATCCCGTTCAACGACCCGAAGGTGCTCGAGGTGATCGGCGAGGCCGGCAAGATCCTCAAGAACCCGACGTACGTCGGTGACGTCCCGTCGATCGCGACCACGTCCTTCCAGACTGGTGGCGCCGGCATCGTCGATGGCACGTGCGCCATGCACCGCCAGGCCTCCTTCATCGGTGGCATCCTCGTGGCCGACCAGGGCGCGACCATCGTGACCCCGGAGGACACCACGGTTGAGGGCGGCATCACGACGTTCTACTTCCCCGGCGTGAGCGCGGACAACAAGCCCGCTCTCGGTGGTGGCGAGTTCGTCGGCGCCTTCGCTGACCGTCCCGAGGTGGCCGCTGTGCAGCACTACCTCACCACGCCGGACTGGAACAACAAGAAGGCCGCCCTCGGTGGCTGGTTCTCGGCCAACCTGGGCCTCGACACCGCGAACGTCGCCGACCCGGTGAACGCCAACGCGGTTGAGATCCTCCAGAACGCCACCACGTTCCGCTTCGACGGTTCGGACCTCATGCCCGCCGCGGTGGGTGCTGGTTCGTTCTGGAAGGAGATGACCGCGTGGGTCGCCGAGGACAAGGCCGACCAGGCCGTTCTCGACGCGATCGAGGCGAGCTGGCCGCAGTAGTAGGTTCTTCTACTAAGCACTAACTGAAACGGTGCGGGGCTCGCGCAAGCGGGCCCCGCACTTCTCTCACTACTGCCCCTCACAGGAATGAGTCAATCAATGTGGATTGTCACAGCCCGGTCGCCGTTCGCGACCGTTCTGCCCAACATCGTCCTGCTGTTGGTGGGCCTGGCGGTCTTCGTCGGCCTCATCGTGCTCATCTTCGTGCTCTCCGAGCGCACGAAGGAGAAAACGCAGAACCGCCTCAAGTACTTCGTCTTCCTCGGACCCGCCCTGCTGCTGCTGGTCATCGGGTTGATCTATCCCGCGATCCGCACCCTCTACCTGTCGTTCTTCGACGCACGCAGTGAGAACTTCATCGGGTTCGACAACTACATCTGGGCGTTCACTCAACCCGAGATCCTGATCGTTCTGCGCAACACCCTGATCTGGACCATCGTGGTCCCCATCGCCTCGACCACCATCGGGCTGGCCATCGCGTACCTCACCGACCGGATGAAGTACGCCGGCCTGGTCAAGTCGCTGATCTTCATGCCGATGGCGATCTCGTTCGTCGGCGCATCCATCATCTGGAAGTTCGTCTACACCTACCAGCCCAACCCGAACAAGGAAGACATCGGGTTGCTCAGCGCGATCTTCAAGGCCATCGGCCTCACGCCGCCGAACTGGCTGCTCGAGGCGCCGCTCAACACCTTCCTGCTCATCGCGGTCATGGTGTGGATCCAGACCGGATTCGCCATGGTCGTGCTCTCCGCGGCGATGAAGGCGGTTCCGGATGACATCATCGAGGCCTCCATGCTCGATGGCGCCAAGGGGTGGTCGCGCTTCACTCGCATCACCATCCCGATGATCTGGGGATCCGTGATCGTGGTGCTCACGACGATCACGGTCACGTCCCTCAAGGTCTTCGACATCATCCGCACGATGACCGGCGGAAACTTCCAGACCTCGGTGATCGCCAACGAGATGTATCAGCAGAGTTTCCGGGCACTCAACTACGGCACGGGTTCGGCACTCGCGATGATCCTGTTCCTGGGTGTGCTGCCGCTGATCATCTTCAACGTGAGACAGGTTCGCAAGGAAAGGGAGGTTCACTGATGGTTGCCATCTCCAACCCCGCCGTCACCACCAAGGCCTCCCGCAAGGCCGCTCGCCTCACGACGCGCAAGCAGAACAACATCTTCAGCTCGCCGTTCGCGTCGTTCTTCGCGATCCTCATCGCGCTGCTGTGGACGATCCCCACGTTCGGTCTGTTCATCTCGAGCATCCGCACGCCGGCCGACATCAACAACACGGGATGGTGGACGTTCTTCGTCAACCCGAGCTTCACCCTCGAGAACTATCAGACGGTGCTCTTCGAGGGCAGCTCGGTCACCCCGCCACTGAGTCTCTACTTCCTCAACTCGTTCGCCATCACGATCCCGGCCACGGTCTTCCCCGTCGTGATCGCGACGTTCGCGGCGTACGCGTTGGCGTGGTTCGACTTCAAGGGTCGTGACTTCCTCTTCTACACGATCTTCGCCATGCAGGTGATCCCGCTGCAGCTCGCGCTCATCCCGCTGCTGCAGCTGTTCGCCAACGGTCTGAAGATCGGGGACACCACGCTCATCCCGGCCCTGGGCATCACCGGCACCTATATCCCGATCTGGATCGCGCACACGATGTTCGCGATGCCGATCGCGATCTTCCTGCTGCACAACTTCCTCTCTCAGATCCCCCGGGAACTGATGGAAGCGGCGCGCGTGGACGGGGCCGATGCGTTCAAGACGTTCCGCATGGTGGTGCTCCCACTGAGCATCCCGGCGATCGCCTCGTTCGCGATCTTCCAGTTCCTCTGGGTCTGGAACGACCTGCTCGTCGGTCTCACCTTCGGTGGCGGCAAGCGCGAGATCGCACCGCTCATGGTGCGCCTCGCCGAGCTGACCGGAACCCGAGGCGGCGACTGGGAGCTGCTCACGGCCGGCGCCTTCGTGTCGATCATCGTGCCCGTCGCGGTGTTCTTCGCCCTGCAGCGCTACTTCGTGCGCGGCCTGCTCGCGGGCTCCGTGAAGGGGTAACGGCTTAACTCACAACGAGGCGATCGGGATCCAGGATGAAGAAGAGCTTCTTCACCTCCCCGGTCGCCTCGTTCGTTGCGGTCGTCATCGCGGTGGTCTGGACGATCCCCACGTTCGGCCTCTTCATCTCGAGCTTCCGCACGCCCGAGCAGATCAACAACACCGGCTGGTGGACGTTCTTCGCCTCGCCCAGCGTGACCCTCGACAACTACGCCACGGTGCTGTTCGAGGGCTCCTCGCTCAACCCGCCGCTGATCGTCTACTTCGTCAACTCGTTCGCGATCACGATCCCCGCGGTGGTCTTCCCCGTGGTGATCGCGACCTTCGCCGCGTACGCGCTCGCGTGGTTCGACTTCCGGGGGCGCAACACGCTGTTCGTGGCGATCCTGCTGATGCAGGCCATCCCCCTCGAGCTCGCGCTCATCCCCCTCCTCCAGCTGTTCGCGAGCGGACTCTCGATCGGCGGGGTGACGCTCCTCCCTCCCCTCGGGATCATGGGAACGTACATCCCGATCTGGATCGCGCACACCATGTTCTCCCTGCCGATCGCGATCTTCCTGCTGCACAACTTCCTCGCGGCGCTCCCGCGCGAACTGATCGAGGCCTCCCGCGTGGATGGCGCGAGCGCCTTCGCGACCTTCCGCTACATCGTGCTGCCGCTGAGCATCCCGGCGATCGCCTCGTTCGCGATCTTCCAGTTCCTCTGGGTGTGGAACGACCTGCTCGTGGGCCTGGTGTTCGGGGCGGGCACGCGCGAGATCGCGCCGCTCATGGTGCGCCTCACTGAGCTGACCGGCACGTGGGGCGGCGACTGGGAGGTGCTCACGGCCGCCGGCTTCGTGTCGATCCTCGTGCCCGTGGCGGTGTTCTTCGCCCTGCAGCGCTACTTCGTGCGCGGCCTGCTCGCGGGGTCGGTGCAGGGGTAGGGCGCTGGAGCTTGGAGCGACGGCCATTTCTGGCCTTCGCCGCGACGCCAGCGCCGACGCCCGTCTCGGGCGTCGGAAGCCGCGGATCGAAACCCCCCTACCCTCGGTCACGGTTCCCCCCGCGTAAGCGCCGCCCCTCCCCCAGTACTCGGGCTCGCGCCTGATGGCACGCCGCAGCTACCGTGCGAGGATGCCCAAGCTCCTGCCCGTCGCCCTCCTTATCGCCCTCGCCCTCACCGGCTGCGCAGGCGGGTCAGCCGAGGGCTCGACGGATGCCGCCGCGGCATCCGAGGGCCACGGCGAGGCCGCGCCGGCCGAGGGCGGCCACGGCGAGGCGGCCGAGCCCGCGACGATGCCCGAGGACTTCCCGACCGACTACGTGCCCCTTCTCGAGGGCGACCTGCTGCACGGCAGCATCGCGGGCGGCATCTGGACCGTCATCCTCTCCTCGCACGACCTCACAGCGGACCTCGCGCACGCGGTCGAGCTGCTGCTCGGCGCGGGCTTCACGCAGACCGTCGCCGAGGCGGCCTACGGCGACTTCACCGGCCCCGACTACCTCGTGCGCGTCTTCGTGCTCGACGACCCCACCTACGGCGAGAGCGTCACGTACCAGGTGACGACGGTCGCGGGCGACACACCTCCAGTGGAGGAGCCCGCGAAGACCGAGGAGCCGTCAGGGCACTGAGCCCCGCCCCTGCCGGTTGAGTAGCGCGCAAAGCGCGCGTATCGAAACCTCACGACTTTGCGGGTCGAGCTCGTCGAGACCCGTCAGAGATTCTCGTAGCGTTTCGCAGCGGCCTCTGCAATCGCCTCGTCGATTTCTTCGAGGCTGAGTGGTGGACCGTCGTAAGGAATGATGCCGGCAAGGTCGTTCACCGAACGAACTCGACCGACCGGTGTGAACTCGAGTCCACAGTCGACACCGACGCACCGACGCGTTGCCTCCTGAATCTCGCAGCCACCCAGCGCGACCTCGACGCGATCGGCCGCCTCGAACAACTCACCGCTCGGCAGCCCGTACACGATCGGGATGCTGGCGCTCCCGCACCGTGGGCAGCTCGAGTTCCTGGTCATGTCGATAGTGTGACGCGAGCGGGAGACAACCGCGACTGTCGCTGCGTTGCCACAACAACTTCACCCAGAAGGAGCGGCACTTCGGCAAGGACGTGTGGCTCTCCCGCAAGGGAGCCATCTCGGCGCGCGCCGGCGAGCTCGGGCTCATCCCCGGCTCGATGGGCACCGCGTCGTACGTGGTCGAGGGCCTCGGCAACGTGGTCGCCCTTGAGTCGTCGCCGCACGGCGCCGGACGCGAGTTCTCTCGCTCGGCGGCGCGCAGGACGTTCACCGCGGACGACCTGCGCACGGCCATGGTCGGTATCGAGTACCGCGACACCGACGCCTTCATCGACGAGATCCCCGCGGCCTACAAGCCGATCGACCAGGTGATGGCGGATGCCGCTTCGCTCGTGTCGATCAAGCACACGTTGCGGCAGCTCGTGAATGTGAAGGGGGACTAGCGGATGCCCGCCCGCTGCGCTTCGGCGTGGCGGGCGGGTGTCTGTCCGTCGTCCGATCGCGACAGGTCGTGTTCTCCGCCATGCTTAGGCCATGACCCTTGAGCGAGGAATCGTCTATTCTGCTTCGGAGCTTGCATCAGCCCCGTTGATTGTGGATGCGGTCTACACAGGCGGACAGTCCAACAACGTCTCAGATGACCCGATCGCACAGCTTCTCCCTGTGGGGAACTCTGGCGGCATTAGATTCAAGGGCTCTCGAACGATGCCAAGCATCCTGTCCTTGATCTCGAGCGGCGTTGACATCGATTGGCCCGACCATCTCGACCCGGAGACGGGCCAGTACACCTACTTCGGTGACAACAAGACCGAGGGAAAAGAACTCCACGACACCCCACGAGGCGGCAACGTCGTGCTCCGGAACATCTTCGACGCATCGCAAGGCGGGCCGACAGGCAGATCGCAGGTACCGCCCACATTCGTCTTCCGGCGAGACGGGATCGGGAGGACGTATCGATTCTTGGGCCTTGCCGTGCCCGGGTCAGCAGACACCGAGTACTTCGATGACTTGGTTGCGGTGTGGCGCACCCGCAATGGCTTGAGGTTCCAGAACTACCGGGCGACGTTCACTATCCTCGACGTGCCCCAGATCAACCGGGCTTGGATCGACGACCTTGTTGCCGGAGTCTCCGATTCCGAGAACGCCCCGGCCGCCTGGCGCAAATGGCTTCGAGGGGGCCCGCCGGCTGCTTTGCTCGCGCCCCGGTCACTCCAGATTCGAACTCGCGCGGACCAGGAACCCTTGTCGATCGACGACGCCCGAATCCTCGCGGAGATCCACTCCCACTTCTCACCCGATCCGACCAGATTCGAATACTTCGCGGCCGATATCGCGAAACTCTTCCTGCCTTCCATGGCGAGTATTGAGGTGACTCGCCCGAGTCGCGATGGTGGTCGAGATGCCGTTGGCAAGTATCGGGTAGGGTCCGGGCCTGGCTCGATCTTGATCGACTTCGCCCTTGAGGCGAAGTGCTATGCGCCGGGCAATTCTGTCGGTGTCCGCGAGGTCTCCCGACTCATTTCACGACTTCGCAATCGCCAATTCGGAGTGCTCGTCACGACAAGCTTTGTCCACAGCCAGGCTTACACCGAGATCGTCGAGGACGGCCATCCCATCATCGTGATCTCTGGGCGAGACATTGTCGACGTTCTGCGACGGTCGGACATGAAAATACATCCCTCGATAGAGCCGTGGCTGAAGATCACCTACCCATTGGGTATCGCCGCGCCGGCGCACATGAAGGGGTCGGCCGACTAGAGTTCCTGAGCGATCGCGATGAGCCGGTCGGCCGACGCATGCAGCCCAACAATCGGGTTGACGTCGCCACGAACCCGAGGCGGAAGAACAACCCTAAATCGAACAGACTCGGCGTCGACGTGGCTGAACGGAATCAGGTCCTCGGAACGCAGCACCTCTATGGCCGGGTCGGACATGTCGTAACACCGCGAAAAAAGAACGGTGAACCTTCGGGCGAACACCGAGCTGTCAGCCATTGTGCGGTGATCGTATCCGACGTCTAGGTCATTGCCATATTGGGCAACATGATCCAAGAACACATCAGCCAGCGCTTCGGTCTGCTCTAGATGGCTCAGTGCTTCTCGAACTCTTTCAACAATCGACTCCACGATCTCAGGAAGGGAGTACGAGAGGTCGCCATCGTTCACGTCGGTGAGCCATTGCACCCCAATGCTCACCAGGAACAGGGCACCCTCTTCGCCACCCCCTTCTGCGTGGTCGATTCGTTCTACCTGGTGAACCCCCTCAACCTGGTGAGAAGAGACTTTGCGACTAGTGGTCTTGACCTCTATGCCCAGCGAGTTCCATGAGAAGTCACGAGCAGACTCGCGCCAGCCCCGCCAAGAACCAAGAACGTCTCGGACGTTGTCGCCCGGAGAACTCCGGAGGAGAGCGTCGAGGAGTATAAGTTCACCGATGAGGCCTAGAAGTGCCTGGTCCGTGAGGCGGAGCTTCGTGACGGCAATTTCGATCAGCGGCTCAGTCTTCATAAAGCCAAGTGCGAGATCTTGGTCGACTCCGTTCCTTAGGAGTTCCGCGCAAAGAAATGCAGCGACTTGGTCGAAGTGCCCGGCCGCCGGCAGCAAGATTCTGTTCGCAAAAATAGAGGCATTTGCCGTGGAACGGTCCCACGACTGAAAATCCACTGCTCGGCGGACGACTCGTCGCCGCGGCACTAGTTGGTCGCCCGCCAGAAACACCTCTATCCGACCGCCAAGTGTGCGCGAGATTCCCACGACTTCTGCCGATGTAAGCCATTCAACATTGCGGGCAAGGTGACTAGGCGCGGGTTCGAGCTCCAAGAGTTTGGCAAGTATGTCTTCGTAGCTCGGGGTGCTCATTTGTTGCTCGCAGCAGTAAGTGAAGGGACGGTGGCCGAGAACTGGTCCGGTCCGCCTAGGGGAATACACACGCCGACGGCGACCGTGGGGTAGTTCTGGCCCTCAGGCATGTTCACGTGAAACAGAATCAAGCCGTCCGATCCGACTGGACGCCAGGCGCTCTCATCCGGAGCTGGTCTAGGAGGTACTTGCTGACGAAAGTAGTAGTCGAGGAACTCGTCACCTCGGTACCCATCGGGCCCGGCCCCCGGATCCCTACTCCCCCAGGTAGCCACGAGTTGTCCATCAGAGACCGTGCGCTCCATCGCCCGAATAGTAAAGGGGAGAGAACTCAGAGGGCCACTACTGACCAATGGTCCCCCTCCGTATCGAATCCCGACCCAAAAGCGAGGCTGCTGCTGCCTGCGCGCCTCAAGGTCTAGACCCGACCATCGAACTAGCGGACTCTCAGTCGGAAAGAGCCCACGAACGTGTCGAGAGAGCGCGGCTGACCAAAGCCTCATGTATGCACTTATGGAGTAGGGACAGTCCTGACGGACCGGGGATTGGGCCTCCCCGCTGCCGGGGACGCGCGGCCGATACAGGGAGTAGTTCTCTGGTAGCCCGCCTTGGCTCTCAACGCGCTCTTGAACCTCTGTCCAGAGTTGCGCCTGCCAAGTGTCGGCACCAGGGGCATATCCGGCAAACCGAAGTCGGTCTAGCAAATCCGCAGCCTCGTCTAAGGAAAGGGGCTGTGTCAGCATCCGACCTCTCACCCGGCCACCAGCGCTAACTTCTTCCGACTGGTTGGTTTGAAATCTGCTAGCCAGAAGGTCGATGTTGGGGTCCTCCTGGCGACCATCGTTAACCAAACCGATGAATGGCTTCGAACCGGGGCAGAGCGGTTGATTCCCAAGATTGGCAATCTTCCCAGTTGCCAAGTAGCCCTTGCCCTGCAGAACGATAGGTGTGGGAGCGGCCGCGTTGTCGTCATTCATTGCACGAACAACTGCTTGACGAAGCGCCTCATCGCTGTCGTGGTACGAGGCAAAGAAGTCGAGTTGCTGTTGCGGCGCGATCAGGCGACATAGCTCGAGGTAAGCGTTTCGATATCCGAACCATCGCTGCATCTGCATCTGCGTGTCAGCGAACGGCTGACTCGTGTGCCTAAGAAAAAGCGTGGTGGTCAGTCCTTCGAGGGTGAGGCCGCGTGACATTACGTTTCCGGAAATGAAGATAGTCGACAGGTCCCTCGGTGCGTGCCATCCTTCGCCGTCCTCCCACGGCTCATACTCCGGACGATCATCAGCAGCCGGATCGCTGTTTACCACCGACACGCGAGTTCCCGGAATCACCTCGTCTCGAAGAGCCCCGCTCACCTCTGGCCAAGTGGGAAATTGCGCAGCTTCAGGAAGATCAAATGCGAGCCTTATCTGCGTCGCGGATTCTCGATACGAGTCAAACCACTTCTTCCACGATGCCTCATCGGACATCAAGGTTGCCCCCAAAGAAGTCGACAAGAACGCGCCCGACGTGGCGAAGGGTCCATCAGGCTCGACTCCAGGTGTCCCAGCCCACGCCAGAATGCCGCGCGCCGTCTCAAAGTGATCACTTACCAATGCTGACGGGTGGATCAGCATGGAACTCGGAGCAGGACAGAGCGACAGCGCCTCGTCCCGGGACTCGAAAACCCGGTCTCGGGCCGACCGCGCGCCCAGCCGTCTTGATCGTAAATGCTTAATCGCAGTCGCGACCAAGTAAGCCCGCACGCCGTTCTCTCGATCGACCGCAAGGTCTTCGCCCGTCGGTACACACAGTCGAGCCCTTACACCTCTCCGATAGAAGGTCTCCCCGCCTGTGTAGTACGAGTTGAAACCCTTCGGCTCCAGAAAAGTAGACTCCCTAGGCGAGATCGTTCCGACATCGTAGGCCGTTCGCAGTGCGACAACGAAGTCGGTCGGGGCGAGTGGGTTGTGGTCTTGCTGGAGGAAGTTCGCCTGAGGCGTCGCGGTGTATGCGACGTAAGTGGCATCCAAGTTCGGGGGTGCAGGATCACCTACGGGCGGGTCCCACAACTCAGCAATGGCGCGAGGGATTTGTTTCAGACTGCCGTAGATCGGGTCCTCTGCCTGCTCAACTACCGCGTCGAGGATCGAACCATCGTCTGCCTCGTCGTCCAGGACGAGCATACGAAATGGACGATCGGCAGTTGTGGCCGCCGGGAACACCGTCTCTCGCAAGCTCTTTCCGAGTGCACGAAGGTGGTCCGCATGCTTCATCGCGATGACGATGATTGGCCTACGATCTCGAATTGCTCGTCGAACTTGCGCCGGCTCAAGTCGGTAGAGCATCGACAGTGGGATGCGGCCCTCAGGACCGGCCACCTCACCGGGCCTAGGCACCAGGATGCGTCTGCGTTCTCTCAATGCGCCAGCCGGCCCAGAGTCAAGCTGACTCTGCATCCGGGAGAAGGTTTGCCGCCACAAAGAAAGTCGAGTTCCGGCGAGAATTACCGTCAAGTCGAGCTGCTTATCAAGCGCAAGAGCGACGACGCCGAACATTGAGGCGGTCTTTCCAGACTGAACTGAACCCATGACCAGACCTCGCCGCACCGACGCCGGTTTCTCGCTTCGCCCGAGAATTCCCTTCTCGAGAATGTAAGTGCAATCCGCTTGGAGGACTTCGAGCGAGGTTGAAGAGAGTCCCGCGAGTTCGTCGCGGTAATTGGACCACCAGGACTCCACCCCACCAGCGCCTTCATTTTGGCGCAGAGTAAGGGTCTCCGATAGGCCTATGGAGTTCGCGTCACTTGTCGTCGTCATGCTCGGTAACTGCCCATAGGGACTCGACTCCGGACGACCCAAAACGCTCTTTCATATGCGTCGAAGCATCGACGGCATCCACCCCAAGCGCCTCCACAACCCCTCTCGCAATTCGGGAAATGTACTCCCACTGGCTCTTGGTCTGTGTCTTTTCCGGGCGCTTCCAAGACTTCGTCGCTTCGTAGATGTCGGGCGCAGCAGAGGCCAACCGGTCCTCCAGCCCATCCCCGAGTGCTGTGGCTGCAATGGCGACACCCACGACACTTCCAACCAACTGAAGTTCCTGCCACTTCGCCCCAGTGCCGCTATCTCTGAACTCGGGCGCCCAAGCTTCGCCGAAACTGGCATGTGCTTCCGCTGCCGCGGCCACCCACTCGAAAAGCGCTCTCAACGTAGCGTCACTTCGAAGTGGATCCTGTCTGTCCCTCTGAACCCTCTGCAGAAGCGTGTCTATGTACTTTGCGGTAGACGGCAAACGGTCGACTGAGCTCTCGACCAAGAGCGTTGCAAGGATCCACGACAGGACCTTTGTCCGCCGATATCGAGATTCACCGAATCCATAGCCCCTTAGGGTCCCCTGCAGTGGTTCCACAACTGACCAACTCTTCTCAAGAGCCGGAGCGATTTCTCCCACCGCAGTCCTCGGGTCTGAATCTCCCGCGGCGACCAAAATGGCGCGCGTAATCTGCAGCTCGTGGAAGATCGCGTTCCTGATCTCTTCCGCATTGAGATGCGTGCCCTGTTTGTTGTAGAGATTGAAGACTTCGTGAATCTGGCGCTGGTCTGCCCGGCTATAAATGATGACCGGTACGTTGTACTCGCTGTAGCCCTCGAACACGTCCTCGATTGAGACTATAAAGTCTGCGACCTGAATGGTTCGGTCCTTTATCTGCGTGTAGTACTTGCCTCGGAGGGGCGCCAGGTCTTCCCCGGCGAGGCCTCGGTCATCCGTCCGGAGTTTGAAGGGGAAGTAGTACTGCTCCTCAAGAACTGACGTGAGCGGCTCGTTGAACACTCCCCGCCATGCACGTCGGAACTTGGGATAGTCAGAATTGAACAGTTCCAGGAGTTGGTTTCCAGGCTTTTCTTGCTCAGCGGCCCTCACTCGGGCTATGGCCAACGGATGCTGACCCACGAACCTAAGCAGCGATGTGAGGCGCTGCTTGCCATCGACGACTTCGAACAGTTGACTTTGGCCATCGGCTGGCTTTAGAAGGATCACCGACGGTAGAGGTATCCCCCTAAGGACCGACTCGATAAGCAATTGTCGAGAACCGGTACCCCAGACGTCGCCGCGCTGATAGGACGGCGTCAGATTGAGCTTTCCCGCCTTCGCTTGCGCAACGAATTCTGTAATGCGCCAGGTGTCGGCCTTCGCTGAAACCGGCTTGGGAGAGGAGGCATCCTCGCTCTCGTCGTCTTCATCCCAGCCCGCCACCCAAACGCGCGTCGCAGACTCGCGGGTGCCACCCTCGCTGAGGTACTCGTCTGTAAAGGACCGGACCAGCCGCATTGCTCGCTCTGCGCGCTCACGCACACGGTCAAGTGCGACCGGGGTCAACGACGGAACAGCACCGGATGTGTCTATTGCTGCAGCTCGATCGTCAAAACCGAGGGCGGTCGCTAGCGCAGAGAGGACTTGTTCGCGATCGTCGGAGGCCTGCGCGAAGTCAAGCCTCAGCCACCCCTGAACCGCAACGATGCAAGCTAGCCAACTGTCCGACTCAAAGTCGACTTCATCTGCACGGAATGGTACTGAAGCCTGAGAAAACTCAGTGGGCGTGTCTGTCTCATTGGAAAGAGCCGCTAGTAGCTCCGCAACGTCATCCCTTATTTGGTTGAGAGGGTCGTCGATACTCTCGTCGTCAACATCGTCCGCGTCGATCAAGTCTTGCCTCCTGGTTGATTTGACGACTCCAACTTGAGTCTCAGGGATCGGTTCCACGTTGGGCAGCGGTTCCGAGGACTCTAGCTAGCCAAGCGTAATTGATGAGGAACTCTTACCAAAGCTTCGGCGATTAGTGCAACAACTCTTGAGTTGACCGCGTTCCCGAGTGCCTTGTAAGCATCGGAGCGACGCGCTGGCAGTTCAAGGTGGCCAAGGCTTTGGAGGCGAGCGCACTCCTTTGGGGTCATGTACCGGCGTTCCCAACCGATGATTGGGACCTGGGTGTCGGTCATGGCCACCAAGGACGGGGCAGTCGTAGGGCGCTTCACCCGCACGCCAGACGCCCTCAGTTGAATAACGAAGTTCCAGATCGACCTCTCTTCGCCCTTCGCATTCCACTCGAACTTCTGGAGACTGGACGAGAAGCGTTGAATCCTAGGCAACCACGGATCAATCCATGACTTGTTCTCGGCATAGAACTGCCGGTTCTGCCGGATGAAGTCGACCTTCCACTTTGGGAACTCGTATACCGGACGACGCGCGTGGCTAGGCAGAGCATTCATCTGCTCGGCGACCGACAATCCTGCTAGGGGTCTCCCGAAAGACCCTCGCGCTTCCGCCAATCCCCTCGCACCGAGTTCGGAAGTCAACGCAAATGGAGTTTCGTCCTCATATGGGTATGTGGCGCCGAACTCCATAGTCCAGATGGGAAATGAGGGAAGTTGCACGTCCGAGGGGCTGGCTGCGAGAAACTGGTCCCATACTTCGAGACAGCGCAATACTTCCGCCGACAGAGGTCTCTCTGGAGTTCCGACGTTGTCCAGAACGTCCAGGATGGATGTGGGTTGCCTGTCGGGAGTGGGCCAGGAGAACTCGGTTAGTCCTCCTGCGCTCCGGAGCGCACCGACAATGTAGACCCGGTCTCGAATCTGAGGCACACCAAAGTCGTGCGGCGACAGCCGGTGGTGCTGGACTTCGTAACCTAGAGCGTCAAGCTCTTCCTGAATTCGGGCGATAGTGGCCCCGTTCTTGTGACGCAAGAGATTCGGGACATTCTCGAGGATAAAGAAGCGCGGTCGCTTCTTGTCGAGGATCTTCTGGACGCTGAAGAAAAGCTGCCCCTGTTCGGTGTGCTCGAACCCCAACTGCTCTCCTGCCTTCGAAAAGGGTTGGCAGGGAAATCCGGCAGTTAGGACGTCATGGTCAGGCACGTCCTCCGGTGCAACCGAATTGATATCGCCGACTGGCCGAAGACCATGGTTCAACTCGTACAGGTCTTGCAGAACGGGTACCCACTCCGCCGCAAAGACGGCGTCGCCCCCGAGGCTTTCCAGAGCGACGTGGAACCCCCCGAGACCAGCAAAGAGATCAACGAACCGGAATTCTTGGCGCGCAGTGGTCTGCGGAATTGTCTCCATGGCTGCTCCTCGAAATGAGGTTCATATCGTCCCACAGAGCGCGGACAATGAAGCCGCGACTGACCGACGACCGCCGCGGTCGCCGAGCCGCCTATGACGAAGTGCGACTACGGAAGGTGTCGCGCTCAGGTCTGACCGCCTCGGGATGGTCCGGGTGTTGGGCGCGGACGGGCGCACCCGTTTAGGTCTCGGAGTGCGCGACCCGCGAGCGGGCTACTTCTTCGCGCCCTGCGCCGCCACCGCCGCCGCCCCCGCCGCCGCGGCCTCGGGGTCGAGGTAGCGGCCGGGCCCAACCGGCTGGAAGCCCTCGTCGAGCTCGTAGACGAGCGGGATGCCGGTCGGGATGTTGAGCTCGGAGATGTCCGCGTCGCTGATGTCGTCCAGGTGCTTCACGAGCGCGCGCAGGGAGTTGCCATGCGCGGTGACGAGCACCGTCTTGCCGGCGGCGAGATCGACGGTGATGTCGCTGAACCAGTAGGGGAGCATCCGGTCGATCACGAGCGCCAGGCTCTCGGTGCGCGGGATGTCGCCGTCGATGCCGACGTAGCGCTCGTCGTGCACCTGGCTGTACTCGGCGTCGTCATCGAGCGGGGGCGGCGGCACATCGAAGCTGCGGCGCCACTCCATGAACTTCTCGGGGCCGTACTTCTCCAGCGTCTCCGCCTTGTCGAGGCCCTGCAGCGAACCGTAGTGGCGCTCGTTGAGGCGCCAGGTGCGCTTGACCGGAATCCACAGGCGGTCCGCGACCTCGAGGGCGAGGTTGGCGGTCTGGATCGCGCGGGTCAGCACGCTCGTGTAGAGGATGTCCGGCTTCAGTCCGGATGCCGCGAGCAGCTCCCCCGCGCGCTTGGCCTCGGTCACGCCCTGATCGCTCAGCCGCACATCAACCCATCCGGTGAAGAGGTTCTTCTGGTTCCAGTCGGAGTTGCCGTGGCGGAGCAGGATCAGGGTGTGCGTCATGCCTCCAGCGTAGCGACCCTGCGGGTCGAGCTTGTCGAGACCTCACCGACGCGTGAGGGAGGTCTCGACAGGCTCGACCCGCCTGGGGCTCGGGCCGCCGACCGGGCTCAGTTGCCCGTCGCCCACAGCGTGCGTCGGATCGTGCCGGCGTCGGCGAGCGCGTCGAGCAGCACGGCCGCGAGCTGCTCGCGCGAGAGTTGCGAGCTGAGGCGCACGCGGCCGCCGACCACCGGGGTGCCGGGCAGGGCATCCACGAGGCGGGGCGGCTGCACGAGAGTCCAGTGCAGGTCCGAGTCCCGGATGACGCGATCCGAGCGCTCCACCTCGGCGAGGCGATCACGGCCCGCGAGACGCGGCCACAGCATCCGGGCCGGGCGGGTCATGGCGGGGACGCTCTCGCCCACCCCGACGGAGGAGACCGAGACGAGGCGGCGGGAGCCCGCTCGCTCCATCGCGGTGACGAGGGCGCGGGTCGCGTCGGAGCGGCGCGTGCCGGCCTTCTGGCCGACCGGAACGCCTAGGGCGGAGATCACCTGGTCGTGTCCGCGCAGCAGGTCGGCCGAGATCTCGCCGCGCACGATGGTCGCGCCGGCGGGCGGTTCGGCGTCGCCGCGCACGAGGGCGGTGACGGGGATGCCGCGGGCGATCGCCTGCCGCACGACTTCGCGGCCGGTGCCGCCGGTTGCTCCGATGACGAGCATGATGAGTCCTTTCGATTGAGGTGCTGTTGGATAGTCAGGCTATCCGTTATTGGATAGTGCGGGTATCCACCGGTCGGTGGATGCTCGGCGGCGGTCTTCGCGGGCGCCCCGCCGCGGCATCCACCGGCACAATGGACCCATGCCCATCGGCCAGGTCACGCGCGGAACCACCGGCACCAACCGCCTGCGCCGCATCGACCGGTGGATCGCGCAGCTGCCCGCGCTGCGCCGCGCGGCCGACCCGCTCGTCGTGGATCTCGGCTACGGGGCATCCGCGACCACGACGCTCGAACTGCACCAGCGGCTCTCGCGCGTGCGACCGGACGTGCGCGTGCTCGGCCTCGAGATCGAGCCATCGCGGGTGGCTGCGGCGCGGCCGTTCGCCCGCCCCGGGGTCTCGTTCGAGGTCGGCGGGTTCGAGGTGCCCGGGTCGTCGCCGGTGATCATCCGGGCGCTCAATGTGCTGCGGCAGTACTCCGAGGGCGAGGTCGCGGACGCCTGGGCCCTCATGGTCTCCCGCCTCCAGCCCGGCGGCGTGCTCGTCGAGGGAACCTGCAACGAGGTCGGCCGCGTCGCCAGCTGGGTGGATGTGGTTGCGGCCGGCCCGCAGTCCCTCACCGTGTCGCTGCGGTTGGCCTCGCTCGAGAAGCCGTCCGTCGTGGCGGAGCGGCTGCCGAAGGCGCTCATCCACCGCAACGTTCCGGGCGAGGGGGTGCACGCGTTCATCGCCGACCTCGATCGGTGGTGGGCGGTGCACGCCGGCCTCGGGGTCTACTCGCCGGCCCAGCGCTGGGTCGCGGTCGCCGCGTCGATGCGGGATGCCGGGTGGCCGATCCTCGGGACGCGCTCGCGCTGGCGGCTCGGCGAGTTGACCGTCGCGTGGGATGCGGTGGCGCCGGGCTGACCGGCCGCCATCGGGCCCGGGCGGGTCGGGCTCGTCGAGGCCTCACCTCCGCGACCTCTCCTCCGGCCGGAGGGTCGAGCTCGTCGAGACCTCCCCTCCCTCCGGCCGGCGGGTCGAGCTCGTCGAGACCTCCCTCACCCAGGCGGGTCGAGCCAGTCGAGACCTCCCCTCCGCGACCTCCCGTCCCCAACACCCCCGCCGTCCGCCCTGCCTCGCACGAGTTCTCCCCACCACAAAACTCACTCGAACATACATTCGAATGTCTGCTAGAATGGATGCCATGACCACCGCCACCCTCACCGCCGCTCCCCCGGCGCTCCAGGGTGCGCGGGTGGGCCCGGTGGCCACGGCGCTGGCGGGCCCACCGGTGGTCATGCCCGGCCA
>CALRJN020000030.1:0-24386 GCA_943367555.1 Synechococcus sp. UW140
CCATAGGAGAGACCCTGGATCGTGACGGCCTTGATCAGCAGCTCAAATTTGCTCACCGTTCACGATGTCCTGAGACATCACGGCCGTCACCGCCGGATCGTTCACGATGTCCCGAGACAGCCGTTCACGATGTCCTGAAACCAGACACCACCGGTTCCGCCAATGAAAAATGACCGCCCCTGGGGTGGTCATTTTTCGTTGCGGGAGGCGGCCGAACGCGAAGCCCCTCGGGAGCCGTTACGCGACCGGCGTCCGGAGCACCGCGATCGACTGCATCGGCGGATCGAAGGTCAGCACCTGCTCGAGCTCGAGACCCAGCTTCTGCACCCACGTCTGAAGCATCGGGCGTTCGATGAACATCACGAGCGGCTCGGTGACGTGCGGCAGCTCGTAGATGTCGACGACTCTCTCGAAGATGCTCCAGTGCCGCTCCGACTCGAGGAAGGTGACCACGAGCTTGCCGCCGGGCTTGAGCGCGCGAGCCGCGTCTCGGAGGTAGCGGTACGACTCCTCGTGAAGCAGGTGGGTGACGACCGAGAAGAAGACGACGAAGTCGGCCGTGTCGTCGGCGACGGGGATGGTCAGCTCGGTGTTGAGCGAGAACGTGTACGACGGGTCGGAAACCGTGCGCGCGTGGTCGAGCAGTTCCTCAACGACGTCGAGACCGAGGTAGGTGATGCGGTCGCCGAACGATCGGCTCACGGCGGCGGCGAGGCGGCCCGAGCCGCAGCCGACGTCGACCAGGGTCTGACCTTCCGAGAGTCCGAAGTTCTTGAGCAGGTTGAGCGCCCACTCCCCGATCTGCGTGAAGTCGCCGCCCCCGACGGCGTACGCCATGGCCTCGTCGTGGTCGAACTGGGTGTTGAGCCACGCGACGTACTGCTCGTACTCGGCCACGTAGTGCTTGCGGTCGGGAGTGCTCATCGCTGCACCATCCTGCGGGCAACGGCGATGAACGGCTCGAGCGGGAGCGACTTGTTGTCGATCGTGGCGCTCCAGAAGCGGATGAAGAGGGGCTGGCCGAGCATGAACAGCAGCGCCGAGTAGTTGGAGCGCGCCCGAGGCCGCAGGTACTTGAGCATCGCGCGCGCCTCACGCGCATAGACGCGCATCCGGGCGCGATCCTTGTACCGCGCGGCCCGCACGTACATCTGCAGCCACGTGCTGATGATTCGCGGGGCGATCACGTCGCTGCGGTAGTAGAAGCCGCGCCACTGGTCGTTCGGGAACATCTCGATCAGTTTGTCGCCGTAGATCTTCAGCGAGTTGATCATGCGGTCGGACCCGCCCGACGAGGTGGCGTGGATGCGCCACTGGGACGTCGGCTCCGGCACGAAGACGTTGTCGTAGTTCGCGAGGAAGATCCGGAGGAAGAGGTCGTCGTCTTCGTAGCCCGAGAGCCGCGGGTCGAAGCCACCCACCTCGAGAATCGCTGCTCGACTGATCAGCGTCGCAGAGGGCTGAATCACGACCCCCTGCGCCAGCACCTTGATCAGGTCGCGCTTCGGATTGTCGGTGCGTGAGCGCTCGACGAAGTCGCGTGACACCATGCGACCGTCGAGATCGATATCGTCGAAGTCGCTGTAGGCCCACCCGAGCCGCAGACCTCGATGCTGCTGCACCGCCTCGATCAGCACTTCGAGATGATTCGGGTACCACAGGTCGTCCTGGTCGATCAGCGCGATGTACTCGCAGCTGGTGAGCGAGATCGCGAGGTTTCGAGCCGCCGACTGCCCCGCATTGAGCTGGCTGATGATCTTGATCGGATGCTCGCCGGCCAGGGCCCGCACGATGTCGATTCCGCCGTCGGTCGAGCCGTCGTCGACGACGATGAACTCGTCCGGGGGCACGGTCTGGGCAAGGATCGACCGCACTGCCTGCTCGACCCATAGCTCCCCGTTGTAGAGGGGAAGGATCGCGGCAACCGTCACTGGGGCGTTGGCGGGGTCCCGGTCGTGCAAGGGGCGCTGGGTCATCCTCAGGTACGGTCCTGTCGGGCGGAGGGGGGATTCACATCTCGGGTTCTCCGAGACCTAAACCCTACCAAGGCGTGGTCAGAGCGGGATTATGACAATTGTCATACCCTCTGCTATGATGATCGTCATAGTCGCAGCGGAGCCCGTGCTCCTCTCCTGAAAGGTCCATCCGAATGTCATCAATCTCATCCCCACCACTCGTCACGTCCGCGCCTGGTCGCTCGCCGTGGCGCTCGGTCGGTGTCTGGCTCGCTGTCGCCGTCGTGCTCTACACGTTCTCCAACGTGGTGCGCGCGGCAATCGACCCGCGCGGGTTCGCCGACTTCTTCTTCGGTCAGCCGGTGTCGGCCGACAACACGGCATTCGTCTGGGTGTACGCGATTCGCACGCTGTTTCTCGCGGTCTTCGCCGCCGTTCTCATCCTCCAGAAGAACATCCCGGCGCTGACGACCTTCACGCTGGTTGCCGTTTTGATGCCGCTCGGCGACGCGCTCCTCACCGCGGTGTCCGGAGCGCCGATCGGTCGAGTGGCCGTTCACCTGGCGATCGCCGGGCTCCTGTTCGTCACGTGGGTGCTCCTGCGTCGATGGACTCGCACCCAGGCGAAGGTGGACTCGCCGCGATGAGCTCGGCACGCGAGACGATGATCGCGGCGACCGCCTCCCTCCTGTCGTGTGACGGACTGGAAGGCACGAGCTTCGCCACGGTCCTCGCCCAGAGCGGGGCCCCCCGGGGATCGATCTACTACCACTTCCCCGAGGGCAAGGACCAGCTGGTGCTCGAGGCCGTCGGCGCGGTCGGCAACGGGGTGCTTGATCGAATCCGGGCGATGGATGCCGCCACCCCCGAAGAGTTCGTGACCTCGTTCACGAAACCGTGGCGCGACCTCCTCATCAACTCGCAGTTCCGGGCCGGATGCGCTGTCGCGGCGGTAGTCCGCAGCGAGCGCGAGGCCGCCGCACGGATCTTCGCCGCGTGGGCGAAGGAGCTCGCCGCCCAGTTGACCATGGCAGGGATGACGGACGCTCTCGCCGACCGAACGGCCCAGACCGTGATCGCGACGACCGAGGGCGCCCTCCTGGTGGCCCAGTCCAGTGGCGACATCGACGCATTCGATCGCGTGGTCGAAGACCTCGTCGAGCTGGTCGCCGTCCGCACCCGGGGGGACCGACGCGACGGGTGACGAGTCCGTTCCGTGCGGCGCACCGTGCCCTTAAAGTGAGCCCATGACCTCTCGCATCGGTTCGAGCTCCTCCGCGCTCAGCGTCCGCTCCCGCAACTCGTACCTGTCGATCGGCAGCACCGGCTCGGTGCTGTCCATCGGCAGCGTCGGATCGGTCGCTTCGGTCGGATCGATCGGGTCGGCGTTCTCAGTGCTCTCGATCGGCTCGTTCCTCAGCGTGTTCGGCGTGCTGTCGGCGGTGTCGTTCGTCGCGGTGATGTCGTTCCGGGCGCGGCGCCGCGTGATGGGGAACCGCCGACTCTAGTACTTCCCCTTGATCACGAAGAACGACCCGCGGATCGTGCCGGCGAGCTTGGACTTCTGGCGCGCGAACTTGAAGCGGTCCGCGAGCTCCTCGGGCACGTCCATCCCGTCGGAGAGCTTGAAGCCCACGGCGCGCTTGCCGGCATCCTCGAGCGTGTAGAGCACGTTGATCGACAGTCCGCTCTCGTAGAACACATAGGCCCAGTGAACGCCGGCGACGACGAACTCGGTCGCCTCGAGCGGGCGGGACGCGATCACGAGGTCGCGCTCCTGCTTCAGGATGCCGTGCACCCACGCGATCGTGTCCCCGGCCTCCGCGGCGGGCTCGGTGGTGAACACGTGGTCGTACTTGGTGCGGAAGTAGCGGGCCTCGTTCGCGCGAAGGCCGGCCAGGGCATCCGCCACCGGCGAGGTTTCGAGGCCGACGGGGGAGACGTCGACGAAGTCCACGACATAGCTCATGGGGGTCCCTTCGATGGGTGGTGGCTCCACGGTAACGCGTGCCAGAACACTCTTGACTAGTCACTTGTTTTTTGCAAGTGTAAGCGGCATCCACTTCTGAGAGGAAAGCCCATGACCTCCGTCTTCATCAGCCTGCCGGTCACCGACCTGGATCGCGCGAAGGCGTTCTACG
This sequence comes from Synechococcus sp. UW140, assembly GCA_943367555.1. Classification (GTDB taxonomy): domain Bacteria; phylum Actinomycetota; class Actinomycetes; order Actinomycetales; family Microbacteriaceae; genus Rhodoglobus. Next base: position 4,097 of record CALRJN020000030.1, read on the forward strand.
CCGCGGTCGGGTTCACGTTCAACCCGGCGATGTCGGATCACAACGGGGCCTGCTTCGTCGTCGAGGAGGACCACAGCTACATCATGGTCATCACCCGCGAGTTCTTCCAGACGCTGACCGACCTGCCGATCGGCGATCCGAAGGTGAACCCGGTGACGGCGACGACGGTGTTCCTCGACACCCGTGAGGCCGTCGATTCGACCATCGCCGCGGGTCTCGCCGCCGGCGGAGCCGAGCCCGGGCCCGCGACGGACCTCGGGTTCATGTACCAGCGCCCGATCACCGACCCCGACGGCAACCACCTCGAGTTCGGCTGGTACGACCCGACCGCCGAGGCCGCGCAGGCCTGAGGTGGCGGCGCGCGACTACGGACAGCTCGACGGCATCAGCCGCGCCCTCGAGCTGATCGGCGAGCGCTGGGCGCTGCTGATCGTGCGCGACCTACTGGTGGGTCCGCGGCGCTACAGCGAGCTCGCGGCGGGGCTGCCGCGCATCCCGAGCAACATCCTCGCCGCCCGCCTCAAGGAGTTGCAGGAGGCGGGGCTGCTGCGGCGGGTGCCGCACTCCCGCGTGGTCGTCTACGAGCTCACCGCCTACGGTCGCGAGCTCGAGCCGGTCGTGCTCGGGCTCGGCGCGTGGGGCTTCAAGGCCCTCGGCGAGCCGCGCGACGAGCAGCTGCTCACCCCGGATGCCCTCACGATGACTTTGCGCACCGCATTCCGCGAGAACGTTGCGGCGCGGCTCCCGTCCACCGCCTACGCGGCGCGGGTGGGGGAGGCCGAGCTGCTCATCCGAGTCGAGGGCGGGTCGCTCGACGTGACCCGGGAGGCCGGCGCGGTGGACCTCGCGTTCGCGGCCGGCCCCGGCATCCACCGCCTGATCTCGGGGGCTCTCGCCCCCGACCGGGCGATCGCGACCGGCGTGGTCGAGGTGCTGCGTGGGCGTGGCGAGCTGCTCGGTCGGTTCGCCGAGACGTTCCACCTGGCGGCCTGACGCCTGCGCGTCGTGACATTCCTCCCCGCGTCGGCAAGGATGAATGCAGAACCCGCCCCACCCTGAGGAGTCCCCCATGGCCTACGCCGTCACCAACCCCCTGACCGGACAGACCGGCCGCACCGAGCCGACGTTCACGGCAGCGCAGGTGGAGACCGCGGTCGCCGCCGCCGACAAGGCCCACCGCGAGTGGTCGGCGAGCACGACCCCCGCCGAGCGGGCCGCCCTCGTGCGTCGCGCCGCAGAGCTCCACCGCGAGCGCCGCGAGGAGCTCGCCGACCTCATCGTCGAGGAGATGGGCAAGATCCGCGAGGGCGCGCTGGGCGAGGTCGACTTCGCCGCCGACATCCTCGAGTACTACGCCGACCAGGCCGAGGCCATCACGAGCGACCAGCCGCTGAGCATCCTCGGCGACGGCACGGCCGTCATCCGCCGCACCTCGGTGGGCCCGCTGCTGGGCATCATGCCGTGGAACTTCCCGTACTACCAGGTGGCCCGCTTCGCCGGCCCCAACCTCGTGCTCGGCAACACCGTGCTGCTCAAGCACGCGAGCCAGTGCCCGGCCTCGGCCGCCGCGCTCGAGAAGATCTTCCTCGACGCCGGATTCCCGGTGGGCGCCTACGTCAACCTCTACATCTCGAGCGACCAGGCCGCGCAGATCATCGCCGACCCGCGCGTGCGCGGCGTCTCCCTCACCGGCTCCGAGGCCGCGGGCGCCGCGGTCGCCGAGGTGGCCGGCCGCAACCTCAAGAAGGTCGTGCTCGAGCTCGGCGGCTCCGACCCGTTCATCGTGCTCTCGACCGACGACCTCGACGCCACGGTGCAGGCGGCGGTGGATGCCCGGCTCGACAACAGCGGACAGTCCTGCAACGGCGCCAAGCGCTTCATCATCGCCGACGACCTGCACGACGCGTTCCTCGCCAAGTTCGTGGAGAGCATGAGCGCCGTCTCCGCGGTCGACCCCACCGACCCGGATGCCGTGCTCGGCCCGCTCTCGTCGGCGTCCGCCGCCGAGCAGCTCGAGGCGCAGGTCGCCAAGGCCGTCGCTCAGGGGGCCACCGTCGTCACCGGTGGCGGCCGCGACGGCGCGCTCTTCGAGCCGACCGTGATCACGGGCGTGACCGCGGACATGGACGCCTACCGCGAGGAGTTCTTCGGCCCGGTCGCCGTGGTCTACCGCGCGAAGGACGAGGACGACGCCGTGGCGATCGCCAACGGCACCGACTTCGGCCTCGGCTCCTACCTCTTCACGACGGATGCCGCCCAGGCCGAGCGCGTCGCCGACCGCATCGAGGCGGGCATGGTCTACGTCAACCTCGTGCTCGCGGACAGCCCGGAGCTGCCCTTCGGCGGCGTCAAGCGCAGCGGCATCGGCCGCGAGCTGGGGCTGCTCGGTGCCGACGAGTTCGTCAACAAGAAGCTCATCCGCAAGGCCTGACCGAGTGAGGTCGACGCGCGCGCTCGGGGTCGTGGCGGCGGTCGCGCTGCTCGCGGGCTGCGCCGCTCCCGGGCGCGCGTCGGTCGACCCGCTCCCGCAGGTCTCGGCGGAGGATCGTCGCATCCAGGAGCAGTCCCGCCTGAGCGACGCGGTGATGACGAGTCTGGTCCCCGCCGATGCCCCCGGATGCTCGGCCGCTGTCGCGGTCGAGGGCGAGGTGATCTGGGCCGGCGCGGCCGGGCTCGCCGATCTCGCCGCCGGCATCCCGGTCACCACGAGCACGCGTTTCGACATCGCCTCGGTCTCCAAGCAGTTCACCGCGACCGCGATCCTGCTGCTGCAGCGCGAGGGCAAGCTCTCGGTCTCCGACACGATCGACACCTACGTGCCGGGACTGCCGAGCTGGGGGAGCACCGTGACGCTCGACCAGCTCATCCACCACACGGCGCGCATCCCCGACTTCTGGGTGGAGCTCGACGACATCGGGATCGGCTTCTCGGATGCCGCCGATCAGGCCACGACGCTCGCCGCGATCGCGAGGGAGACCGAGCTCGAGCCGGGGGAGGGCTACCTCTACTCGAACTCTCACTACGTGCTGCTTGCCGAGGTCGTCGCCGCGGTGACCGGGCAGACCCTGCCCGACTTCCTCGCCGAGCGGTTCTTCACGCCGCTCGGGCTGGACATGGTCGTCGCGCCCACCCTGCAGGGCGATGACATCGCCAGGAGCTACGACGACGACCTCTCGTTGCAGGTGGGCGGCTGGACGTCGTACGGGCACACCGGCATCATCACGACCCCGTCGGAACTCGCCCGCTGGGGCGACCAGTACCGCACGAGCGAACTCGTCACGAGCGACTACGCCGTGGGGGCGGTACCCGAGGGCGCCGGCGAGCTCTACGCGGCGGGCATCGACATCGAGGTGGACGGCGACCTCAACCACACGGGCCGGTGGGGCGGCTACGTCAGCGACTTCACCGTGGCCGCTGATCGGATGACGACGATCGCCGTGGCCTGCAACGGGCACCTGTCGAATCGCTTCCCGATCGCCGACGGGCTCTGGGCGATCTGGCGGCCGCAGCCGACGGAGTGACGATTCAGGACACGGATGCTGCGGCGCGGCGCGCGTCGCGCCGCAGTGTCACGATGAACCAGATGTTGATCAGCACGACGGCGGCGTTCATCCCGACCATCGGCCAGACCGCGGCCCACGCGTTGTAGCCCACGAGAACGACCGAGGCCACGAGGTTGAGCACCCGCAGCCGCATCATGTCGTGCTGCAGCAGCGAGACGATGAGCAGCGCCGAGCCGGCCCACCCGATGATGTCGTTGACGGTCTTCCAGTCCATGGGCCGACGCTAACCCGGCCGGGCCGACGGTCGACAGGGCGAAGGGCCCGTCAGTCCAGCGGCGACACGAACTCGGCGCGGTGGATGAGGGCGGCGGCACCGATCAACGGTCCGTCGCCGGAGAGGCCCGACGGGATGACGCGCACCTTCGCGACGAACGGGAACGGAGCGCGGCGGGCGATCGCCTCGCGCACGATCCCGAGGAGGTCGGGGGTGACGGCGGAGAACCCACCGCCGATCGTCACCAGTTCCAGGTCGACGAGCGCCGTGGCCGAGGCGATCGCCTGTCCGATCGCGCGGCCGCTGCGGTGCACCGCGGCGCGGGCGATCGCATCACCGGCGGCATAGGACGCCGCGAGGTCCTCGCCGGTGGTTCCCGCCCAGCCCTGGCTCCGGGCCCACGCGGTGGTCTTCGGGCCGCTCGCGACGGCCTCGAGGCATCCGGTGCCCCCGCAGTCGCACGGGTCGTCGAATCCTCCGACCTCGATGTGCCCGATGTGGCCCGCGTTCCCGGTGGGCCCGGCGATCGCCCGACCGTCGAGGATGAGGCCGCCACCGACGCCCGTCGACACGACCATCCCCATGAGGTTGCTCTGGTGTTGACCGGCGCCCACCCAGTGCTCGGCGAGCGTGATGCATTCGCCGTCCATCCGGAGCACCACGGGGATGCCGTCGACCAGCTGTTCCACGTGCCCCTGGAGGGGAAATCTCCGCCACGACGGGAGGTTGAGCGGCGAGACCTCGCCGACATCCACGGCCACCGGACCGGCACTGCCGATGCCGACCCCGATGAGCTCCGAGTCATCGGGAACCCCCGCGAGCGCCTGCGTCACGACCTTGGTCACACTCGCGGCGAGTTCGGCCGAGGACGCGCCCCGGCCCGTCGGCGCGCGGAACCGGCTCCCCGCGAGCAGCGTGCCGGCGTCATCCACGAGCGCGGCCTCCACCTTGGTGCCGCCGAGGTCGACGGCCAGGGCGTACCGGGTCATGCGGCCGCGGTCGGGGAGCGCTCCCCGCTTCCCCGTTGGATGAGATGGGTCGGGATCTCGACGTGGCGCGGCGGGGCCTCGGGATCGTCGAGGCGGGAGATCGCCAGACGCGCGGCCTGCCGCCCGAGCTCCATCGTGTCGTAGGCCACGACGCTGATGCCGAGGGCATCCGCCAGTTCGAAGTCATCGAAGCCGATGAACGCGATGTCCTGTCGGGTGGTGAGGAGTTCGCGCATCGCGCCGGCGCTCGCGCGGTTGTTGCCGGTGATGATCGCGGTGGGCGGGTCATCCATCGCCAGAAGGTCGCGCACCGACTCCTGGGCGCTCGGTCCGGGAACCTCCTCGAGCCGCTCGTAGCGGGCGCCATCGGTGATGCCCGCCTCGAGCAGGGCCTGCCGGAAGCCCGTGACGCGCTCCTGGTGGGTGTAGAGCTGGGCGGGGCTGCACACGAAGCCGATCTTGCGGTGCCCCTGCGCGATGAGGGCCCGCACTGCCTCGGCCGTGCCCTGCCGGTTCTCGAGCACGACGCTGTCGGCCACGAGGTGGTGCGGGGGGCGGTCCAGGCACACGATCGGCGTGCCGAGTTGCCGCTCGCCCTCGAGGTAGGACTGGTCGAGGGCGATGGGCACGATGATGAGGGCGCGCACGCGCTGCGCGAGCAGGGCATCCACGACCACCGATTCGCTCCCGGGGGCGTCGTCCGTGGTCGCGACGATCATGGTGAGACCGTGCTCGGCGAGCTCCCGCTCGATGCCGGCCGCCGCGGCGAAGTAGAACGGGTTCTTGACGTCACCGATGACGAAGGCGACCGTGTTGCTCACGCCGCCGTGGCGCAGGCTGCGGGCCAGGCTGTTCGGACGGAACCGCAGCCGCTTCGCGGCCTGGAGCACCCGATCGCGGGTCGCGGCGGCCACGTTGCTGTCGCCGGACATGACGCGCGAGACCGTCTTGGCGCTCACGTCCGCCAGTCGCGCGACGTCGGCGAGGGTGGCCCGCGGGGTCGCGGGACTGCTCCTGGGGCGTCCTCCGGCGTCGGTCACAGCGAGAACACTAGCAGTGATCCGGTCCAGATCGAAAATGACAACGTAGGACATTTTTAGAGGTACCCGGGGCGCGGAATGCGGCCTGATGACCGCGTTTTCATTGATATCCCGGCGATTTCGGGGCGGAAATGTCCTACTGGACAGAAATGGTCAACGCTGACATTGTTGGTTGACGAACGTCCCGGGCCCGATCTAGCATGACGACACCAACCCCCAGGCACCCCCGTGCCCCCCATGGCTCGGGCTGGGAGTGTCAATGGCGATACCAACCAAGGAGATCACGATGGCAACCAAGCACATCCTCGGAGCCGCGGCGCTGGCTAGCACCGCTGCGCTCCTGCTCGCCGGCTGCGCCGGCGGCGGCGGCAGTTCAGGCGGAGAGGTCACCGGTGCGATCACCGTGCTGACCAACCGCACCGACCTGGTCGACACCGTCTTCCAGGACTACAAGGCGGAGTTCGAGAAGGCCTACCCCGGCACCGAAGTCAACTTCGAGGCGATCACCGACTACGAGGGTGAGGTGGCGATCCGGATGAACACCAAGGACTACGGCGACGTGCTCCTCATCCCGAACTCGATCTCGAGCGACCAGCTCTCGAACTACTTCGAGCCGCTCGGCACGGTCGACGAGCTCAGCGCGAAGTACAACTTCATCACCGAGAAGTCCTTCGACGGCAACGGCTACGGCATCGCCATCACCGGCAACGCCCAGGGCTACGTCTTCAACAAGAAGGTCTGGGAGGCGGCCGGCATCACCGAGGCGCCGACCACGCCCGAGGACTTCATCGCGGCGCTCGAGGCGATCAAGGCCGACACCGACGCGATCCCGCTCTACACGAACTACGCCGACGGCTGGCCGCTGAGCCAGTGGACCGGTCAGCGCGGCTTCAGCGAGATCGGAGGCGACATCGGCAACTACACGACGACGATCGACGCGCCGTGGACCGAGGGCGAGGAGTACTACATCATCGACTCGATCCTCTACGACGCGGTGTCGAAGGGCCTGACCGAGGAAGACCCCGCCACCACCAACTGGGAGAACTCCAAGACCCTCATCGGCAGCGGCCAGGTCGCGACGATGGTGCTCGGTTCGTGGGCGATCACCCAGATGCAGGATGCCGCGGTCGCGGCGGGCGGATCGGCCGACGACATCGGCTACTACCCGTTCCCGTACCAGTTCGACGGAGCATTCCACTCCCCGATCGGTGGCGACTACAAGAACGCGATCAACGTCAACTCCGAGAACAAGGCCACGGCTCGTGCGTGGATCGACTGGTTCGCGGAGAAGTCGGGCTACGCCTCGAGCCAGGGCGGCGTCTCGCCGCTCGTCGACGGTGAGCTGCCGGAGACCCTCTCGGGCTTCGGCGACCTCGGCGTCGTGTTCGTGAACACCGTGCCCCCCGCCGCGGGCGAGGAGGCTCTCGAGGCCGACATCTACAACGGCGCCGAGATCGACATCTGGGGCAACGTCTACCGCCAGAAGCTCGTTGACATCGCTCGCGGTGCCGCCGAGGGTGACAAGGACAGCTACTTCGCTGACCTGAACGACCGTTGGGCTGCTGCCCGGGCTGCTGCCACCAAGTAGCCTCGACAAGCACCACGATCGCCGGAACGGAACCTCTGGAGTATCAATGACGAACCTGACAGATACGACACGTTCCGTTCCGGTGATCGCCGGCCCCCGCCGGCGCTCCCGGGGCCCCCGCGCCCGTCGCGACTGGAAGATCACCCCGTGGCTCTTCCTGATCGTGCCCCTCATCCTGCTGGTGACCTTCACCTACCTGCCCGCCGGCAACATGCTGTACTACAGCTTCACCGACTGGGACGGCTTCGGCGCCAGCGAGAAGAACTGGGTGGGGCTGGACAACTACCAGGCGATCTTCACCCGCGACGACATCTTCCCGGTCTTCGCCGTGAGCCTCTACTACATCGTCGCGTCGTTCTTCCAGATGGCGATCGCGCTGTACTTCGCGACCATCCTCAGCTTCAGCACCTGGTTCAGAAACCTGTTCAAGGGCATCCTGTTCTTCCCCTACCTCATCAACGGGGTCGCGATCGGATTCGTCTTCCTCTACCTCTTCCAGCCCGGCGGCACCCTCGACTCGACCCTCGCCGCCTTCGGGCTGAGCGACCTCAGCCGGTACTGGCTGGGTGACCCCGGGGTCGTCAACTACTCGCTCGCCGCCACCTCGGTGTGGCGCTACACGGGCCTGAACTTCGTGCTCTTCCTCGGCGCCATCCAGTCGATCCCGCGAGAGCAGTACGAGGCCGCCGAGATCGACGGGGCGAACCGGTGGCACCAGTTCCGCTACATCATCGCGCCGGGCATCAAGCGCATCATCAGCCTGTCGTTCATCCTCGCGATCTCCGGCAGTCTCGCCGTGTTCGAGATCCCCTTCATCATGACCGGCGGCGCGAACGGCTCCTCCACCTTCGTGATCAAGACCGTCGAACTCGGGTTCGGGGTGTTCCACAAGGTCGGGCTGGCCTCGGCGATGGCGGTGCTGCTGCTCATCATCGTGCTGCTCGTGACCTGGATCCAGCGCCGCATCGTTCCCGACGAGAAAGTTGACCTGGCATGACCACGCGCGTGATCTTCGCGGCCCTCAAGTACCTGTCCCTCGTGGTCGCGGCGGTGGTGACCCTGCTGCCCCTCGGCGTCGTGCTCATCGCGTCGCTCAAGACACAGACCGAGTACGCGCAGACCGGACCGTTCGAGCTGCCGCAGAACTGGCTGAACATCGACAACTTCGTCACCGCGTTCGTCAAGGGGGATATGGCTCAGGGCCTGCTCAACACGGGGTTCATCCTCATCGTCTCGCTCACGGGCACGATCCTGATCGGCACAATGACGGCCTACGCGATCGACCGGTTCCATTTCCGCTTCAAGAAGCTCGTGATCGGGGCCTTCCTCGTCGCCACCCTCGTGCCCGGGGTCACGACCCAGGTCGCGACGTTCCAGATCGTCAACAGCCTCGAGCTCTACAACACGATCTGGGCGCCGATCGTGCTCTTCCTCGGCACCGACATCATCTCGATCTACATCTTCGTGCAGTTCATGCAGTCGATCCCGCGCTCGCTCGACGAGGCGGCGATGCTCGACGGGGCGAACCGGTTCACGATCTACTGGCGCGTCATCCTGCCCCTGCTCAAGCCGGCGATCGCGACGGTGATCATCATCCGCGGCATCGCCATCTACAACGAGTTCTACATCCCGTTCCTCTACATGCCCGGGCGCGAGCTCGGCGTGATCTCCACTTCGCTCTTCCGGTTCAAGGGGCCGTTCGGGGCGCAGTGGGAGGTCATCGCGGCCGGGACGATGCTCGTGATCATCCCCACGATCATCCTGTTCCTCTTCCTTCAGCGCTACATCTACAACGGCATCACCTCAGGAGCAACCAAATGACGTTCGAGACCACCACGACTTCGCTTCCGGTGGTCCGGGCTCTCACCGAAGGCTGGGTCGTCGAGGCGGCGTCGGGCCCGATCCCGGATGCGCTGGTCGGCCGACGCGTGGATGCCACCGTCCCCGGCAGCGTGCACACCGACCTGCTCGCGGCCGGCCTCATCGTGGACCCGTACCTCGACGACAACGAGCGCCACCTCGCGTGGATCGGGGCATCCGACTGGGTCTACCGCACCACGTTCGCGTGGTCGGACGAGGGCCTCGATCGGGCCGATCTCGTGTTCGAGGGCCTCGACACGGTCGCGAGGGTCGAGCTCAACGGCACTGTGCTGGGCGACACCGCGAACATGCACCGCACCTACCGGTTCGGCGTGCGCGAGCTGCTCGTCGAGGGCGAGAACGAGCTCACGGTGCGGTTCTCCTCGCCGGTGAAGTACGCGGACCGGATGAGTCTGGAGCTGGGCTACCGGCCGCACGTGAACTTCCATCCCTACAACGCGATCCGCAAGATGGCGTGCAGCTTCGGCTGGGACTGGGGGCTCGACACCGCGACCGTCGGCATCTGGCGGCCGGTCACCCTCCACCAGTGGAGCACCGCCCGGCTCGCGTCGGTGCGTCCCCTCGCCACCGGTGACGGGCACGTCACGGTTCACGTCGAGGTCGAGCGCGCCGACGATGCCGCCCTCGACCTCGCCGCCTCGGTCGGCGGGGCGACCGCAACCGTCACCGTCGACCCCGGCTCCACCACCGCCGTGCTCGAGCTCGACGTCGCCGACGCCGAGCGGTGGTGGCCGCGCGGCTACGGCGAGCAGCCGCTCTACGACTTCACGCTGACGCTCGGCACCGAGGGCCGCGACCTCGACCGGTTCGACACCCGCCTCGGCTTCCGCGATGTCGTGATCGACACCGCCCCCGACGAGATCGGCGCCCCGTTCAGCTTCATCGTCAACGGTCAGCCCGTCTACGTGAAGGGCGCCAACTGGATCCCGGATGACGCGTTCCCCCACCGCGTCGACCGCCAGCGCTATGCGGCCCGCCTCGACCAGGCCGAGCAGGCCAACCTCAACCTCCTGCGCATCTGGGGCGGCGGCATCTTCGAGAGCGCCGACTTCTACGCCGAGTGCGATGAGCGCGGGATCATGGTGTGGCAGGACTTCCTCTTCGCGTGCGCCTCGTATCCGGAAGAGGAGCCGATGCGGTCGGAGGTGATCGCGGAGGTGCGCGACAACGTCGTGCGGCTGCTGCCGCATCCGAGCCTCGTGCTCTGGAACGGCAACAACGAGAACATCTGGGGCTACTACGACTGGGGCTGGGAGAAGCGTCTCGAGGGCAAGACGTGGGGGCTCGGCTACTACCTCGAGGTCATCCCGCAGCTCCTCGCCGAACTCGACCCGCACCGGCCGTACACCCCGGGCAGCCCGTTCTCCCCATCGGACCCGAGCGGGGCGACGATCCACCCGAACGACACCGACAATGGGTCATCCCACCAGTGGGAGCACTGGAACCGCGTCGACTACCCGGACTACCGCAATCACCTCCCCCGGTTCGTCGCGGAGTTCGGCTGGCAGGGCCCGCCCACGTGGTCGACCCTCACCCGGGCGCTCTCGGACGACCCGCTGACCCCCGAGAGCCCCGGCATGATCGGGCACCAGAAGGCGCTCGAGGGCAACGACAAGCTCACCGACGGTCTCGTGCCGCACCTGCCGTTCCAGAACGACATGGATGACTGGCACTGGGCGATGTCGCTCAACCAGGCCAACGCCGTGCAGTACAACCTCGAGCACCTGCGCTCATGGAGTCCACGCAACCGCGGGGCGATCGTCTGGCAGCTCAACGACTGCTGGCCGGTCACGTCGTGGGCCGCGGTGGATGGCGACGGGCGCGCCAAGCCGTTGCTGTTCGCGATCAAGCACGGCAACGCCGAGCGGCTCGTCACGATCCAGCCCCGCGAGGGCGGGCTCTCGGTGGTGCTCCACAACGACTCGGCCGACGACTGGTCGGGAGATCTCGTGCTCGAGCGCCGCGCCTTCGACGGCGCCCTGCTCGGCACGGCCACCGTACCGACCACGGTGCCCTCGCGCCAGTCGGTCACCGTGCCGCTTCCCGACTCGATCTCGACGGCGGTGGATGCCGCCGCCGAATTCGTCAGCGCCACCCTCGGCGGCCCGCGCGGCCTGTGGTTCTTCACCGAGTGTCGCGACTCGCGACTGACGACGGCCCCCCGGCTGACCGTCGAGACGGCCGCGGTCGAGGGCGGCTATGAGGTCACCGTCACGAGCCTCGACCTCGTGCGCGATCTTGCCCTGCTCGTCGACAAGCTCGACCCGGAGGCGACCGTGAACGACGGGCTCATCACGCTGCTGCCGGGGGAGAGCGCCACCTTCGTGGTGCGGTCGCGCGTCGCGCTCTCGACCGACGACGTCGCGCAGCGCCGCGTGCTGCGCAACGCCAACCAGCTGCTCGAGGTTCTCGCGTGAGCGGATTCGCCGGCGAGCGAGTCAACGGGATGACGTGGGGCTGGGTCGGCGAGCCTGGCACGTGGTCGACCCCCGAGGCCGCCGACTCGATGGCGAAGATGCTCGACGTCGGCGTCACGTGGGCCGGGATCGCGTTCACCGCGTGGCAGGAACGCACCTTCTCCACCGAGATCCGATTCGCTGACGAGAACACCGTGAGCGACGACGACGTGCGCTGGGCGATCCGCGAGGCGAAGGGGCAGGGCCTGAAGGTCGTGCTCAAGCCCGTCGTCAACGTGCTCGACGCGTGGCGCGGGCACATCGCCTTCTTCGACTGGGACGTTCCCGGCGAGCCGTCGTGGACCCAGTGGTTCGCCTCCTACACGGCGTTCATCGTGCACTACGCGCGCATCGCCGCCGAGGAGGGCGCCGAGATGTTCTGCGTCGGCTGCGAGATGGTGCAGTCCGACAAGCGTGCCGACGAGTGGCGCGAGCTGGTGCGGCGGGTGCGCGAGGTCTATGCAGGACTCGTCACCTACAACTGCGACAAGTACCAGGAGGACCGCGTCACCTGGTGGGACGCCGTCGACATCATCTCGTCGAGCGGGTACTACCCCACCGGGCAGTGGGAGGAGCAGCTCGACCGCATCGAACTCGTGCTCGCGCAGTTCGACCGGCCCTTCTTCTTCATGGAGGTGGGATGCCCCAGCCGCGTGGGTTCGGCATCCCTACCCAACGACTGGACGCTGCCCGGTGGGCCCTCCGAGGCCGAGCAGGCCGCGTACTACGAGGAGATGTTCTCCGCGTGCGCGCGCCGCGAGTGGGTGCAGGGCTTCATGATGTGGGACTGGCCGGCCCGGCTCTACCCGCTCGAGGAGGCCGCGACGAACACGGACTATTGCCCATACGGCAAACAGGCTTCGGAGGTTCTGCGACGCTGGTACGTGTGACCCGCGCACGTCCCGCCGCCGCCCTCATCGGGCTGCTTTACCCGCACCGCGGCCGGGTCATCCTCAGCGTGCTGTTCTTCGCGATCAAGGACAGCCCGCTCTGGGTGCTCCCGATCATCACGGCGCGCATCATCGACGTCGTCGTGCGCGGAGGCACGCTGCCCGAGCTCTTCACCTACGCCGCGATCGCGATCGGGGCTCTGCTGCTCAACTATCCGGCGCACCTCCTCTTCGTGCGCCTGTTCTCGGGCGCGATCCGTCGCATCGCCGCGGACCTGCGCAACCAGCTCACCGCGCGGCTTCAGTACCTCTCGATCGGCTTCCATTCGCGTGCGAGCGCCTCTGTCATCCAGAGCAAGGTCGTGCGCGACGTCGAGAACATCGAGCTGATGTACCAGCAGGCCGTGCCGCCCGCGCTCTCCACGGTCTTCATCCTCATCGGAGCGATCACGGTGACGGCGATCCAGGTGCCAGCCTTCGTGCTCGTCTACGCCCTGACGGTGCCCGTGGCCGTCGTGCTCGTCAGCCTGGTGCGCCGGCGGATGACGCAACGCAACGAGGAGTTCCGTCGGGAGGTCGAGCGGTTCTCCTCACGGGTGGGGGAGATGGCCACGCTCATGCCGATCACCCGCGCCCACGGTCTGGAGCGGGTCGCGGAGAGCCGGGTGGCCGACGGCGCAGAGGGCGTGCGCAGCGCCGGGTTCACTCTCGACCGGCTGAACGGTCGGTTCGGGGCGCTCGCCTGGCTGTCGATGCAGATGCTCGCGATCGCCACTCTCGTGCTCGCGGCGGTGCTCTCGATTACGGGCCTGATCCCGGTGACCGCGGGTCAGGTGGTTCTGCTGAGCACCTACTTCACGATGCTCACCGGCGGGATCAGCGGGCTGCTCGGGCTCACGCCGATCTTCGCGCGCGCGGCAGAGTCCGTGCGGTCGATCGACGAGATCCTCCACGAGCCGGATCTCGAGCGCAACAGCGGCAAGTCCGTCGTCGAGGCGGTCACGGGGGCGATCTCGCTCGAGTCGGTGAGTTTCGCCTTTGCGGATGCCGACGGGCCGGCCCTGTCCGGCATCGACCTCGACATCGCCGCCGGGGAGACGGTCGCCTTCGTCGGGCCGTCGGGGTCGGGCAAGTCCACCCTGCTCAACCTCGTGCTCGGCTTCATCCGCCCCACCAGCGGGCGGATCCTGCTCGACGGTGTCGACATGGCGACGCAGGACCTGCGGACGTTCCGCCGGTTCGTCTCGGTCGTGCCGCAGGAGTCGGTGCTCTTCGAGGGCACCATCCGCGACAACGTGACCTACGGGATGACCGGTGTCAGCGACGAGCGGGTGCAGCGTGCCCTGCACGACGCCAACGCGCTCGAGATCGTCGGGGCGATGCCCGACGGCTGGAACACCGTGGTCGGCGAACGCGGCGCGCGCATCTCCGGCGGGCAGCGCCAGCGTCTCGCGATCGCGCGGGCGCTCATCCGCGACCCCCGCATCCTGCTGCTCGACGAGGCGACGAGCGCGCTCGACGTCGAGAGCGAGCAGAAGGTGCAGGATGCCCTCGCCCACCTCATGCGCGGACGCACCACTCTCGTGGTCGCCCACCGTCTCTCGACGATTCGCTCGGCCGACCGCATCGTGTTCCTCGACCGCGGTCGGATCGTGGAGCAGGGCACGCACGACGAGCTGCTCGCGCGCGACGGCCGCTACGCCCGGCTCGTGCAGGCGCAGCGGGACTGAACCAGGGCTAGGCCGGCGCCGACTCCCGGATCACGAGCGTCGGCTGGAACTGGGTCACGCGGTGCTCGTGAGTGCTCAAGTGCTCGATCTCGTCGACGAGCGTCTCGACGGCGACGACGCCCATCTCGAACTTCGGCTGCTCCACCGAGGTGAGCGTGAGCAGGGTCTCCGCGGCGAGGGGGAGATCGCCGTAGCCGACGACCGACACCGCATCGGGTACGGCGATGCCGCGCTCCGCGAGGCCACGGATCACCCCGAGCGCGAGCTGGTCGTTCGTGCAGAAGATGCCGTCGGGCAGATCGTCGGGCAGGCTCAGTCCGATCGCGCGGCCTGCCGCGATCGTCATCTCGTCGGCCTCGTACTCGCGCAGGTTGCTTGCGGGCAGTCCGTGCTGGCCGAGCGCGAGCAGCGCGCCCTCCCGTCGATCGGCGCACTGCGGAATGGTTCGCTGCCCGTTCACCAGAGCGATCCGCGGTCCTCGAGTCGTCAGGAGATGATCGACGGCGAGGCGCCCCCCGGCGACGTCGTCGAACGCGACCGAGCATCCTTCGGCCACGGAGGCGACGCGGTCGATCAGCAGCAGGCGCGACCCCACGAGCCGCAGCGTCGCCAGGCGCCCCGGGTCGGCGTGCACCGGGACCACCATCGCGCCGGAGGTGCGATGTCGGGCGAGCATCTCGAACTGGCGCAGTTCCCGCTGCGGATCGTCGTTGCTCACGCACAGCACGATGCCGTAGCCGAGCCGATCCGCGGCGTCCGCGGCACCACGCGCGATCTCCGAGTAGAACTGGTTGACGATCTCAGGGATGACGAGCCCGAGCATGCGATTGTTTCCTTGGCGCAGGGTGGCCGCGGCACGGTTGGGCACGAACTGGGTGGCCTCGATGGCGTCGAGCACCCGCTGGCGCGTCGACTCCTTGACCTTGGAGGGCTTGTTCAGCACGTTCGACACGGTCGCGGTCGAGACTCCGGCGAGCTCGGCGATCGCCGCGAGACCGTAGGTCTTGTTCTCTGTCACGGCCGCCCTCCCCTCTCGCGAGCGGCGCATCGCGGGGGCTCCGACGATGGTCGCGCCTCACTGTATCGTCATCAGGGCAGCACAGGGCCGGAAAATTCAATCCATTAAATCTGCTGCTTGACGGCACCCGACCGAGGGCCGTATCGTTCCAGCAGCACCTACATTAAATCGATTCAATCCCCTCAGGGTCGAGGACAGGAACTGATGTCACAGCCGACAGCCGCGCCGGGCCGAATTGCGCTCGAGCTCCGCAACGCCGCCAAGTCGTTCGGGCCTGTCATCGCGCTTGCCGACGGAACCATCGAACTGCGCGCGGGCGAAATCCATGCCCTCGTCGGGGAGAACGGCGCCGGAAAGTCCACGCTCGTCAAGATTCTCGCCGGCCTGTACCGTCCGGATGCCGGTGACTTCCTCGTCGACGGCGCCCCGGTCAGCTTCCGCACCGTCGCCGACTCCAAAGCGGCCGGGATCTCCGTGATCTACCAGGAGCCCACGTTGTTTCCCGACCTCACGGTGGCCGAGAACATCTTCGTGGGTCGCCAGCCCCGAGGGCGCCTCGGGCTCATCAGTCGCGCGACGATGCGCGATGAGGCCCGCCGGCTCTTCGCACAGCTCGGGGTGCCGATCGACCCCGACCGCGTCGCCGAAGGCCTCTCGATCGCCGACCAGCAGATCATCGAGATCGCCAAGGCCATCTCGCTCGACGCGCGCGTGCTCATCATGGATGAACCGACCGCGGCACTCTCGGGCACGGAGGTCGAGCGGCTCTTCGCCGTCGCCCGCACGCTGCGCGACAAGGGAGCGGGCATCCTCTTCATCTCCCACCGCTTCGACGAGGTCTTCGACCTCTGCGACCGCATCACGGTGATGCGCGACGGTCGCTACATCGGCACCCACCAGGTCGCGGACGTGACCTCCGGCGAGATCGTGCGTGAGATGGTCGGGCGCAGCATCGAGGCTCTCTTCCCCAAGATCGAGGCCGAGATCGGGGACGTCGTGCTCGATGTGCGAGACCTCGGCCGCGCTGGGGTGTTCAGCGACGTGAGCTTCACAGTGCGCTCCGGCGAGATCGTCGGACTCTCCGGACTCGTCGGCGCCGGGCGCACGGAGATCGCCCGCGCGATCTTCGGAATCGACGCCTACGACACCGGCACGGTGACCTTGCTCGGTGCCCCGCTCAAGCCCCACGACCCGATGGCCGCGATCAAGGCCGGCATCGGCTTCGTGCCGGAGGATCGGCGCAAGCAGGGGCTCGTCATGGACCTTTCCGTCGCACGCAATGCCGCTCTCACCCTGCGACACAGTCTCGCTCGGTTCGGTCTCATCAGCGGGGCGCGAGAGCGGCGCGAGGCATCCACCTGGACCACGCTTCTTCAGGTCAAGGGCTCGCTCGACGCGAGCGTCGACACTCTGTCCGGCGGCAACCAGCAGAAGGTCGTGCTGGCCAAGTGGCTCGCGACCCAGCCCCGGCTGCTCATCGTCGACGAGCCCACCCGCGGCATCGACGTGGGGACCAAGGCCGAAGTGCACCGCCTTCTGTCGGAGCTCGCGGGGCGCGGGATCGCCATCCTCATGATCTCCTCCGAGCTTCCCGAGATCCTCGGGATGTCGGACCGCATCGTCGTGGTGCGCGAGGGCCGGATCACCGCCCAACTCGATCGAGCCGGTGCCACCCCCGAGTCCGTGATGGAAGCGGCGACCGCCGCACGGGAGGTGGCCCGATGAGCGCGGCCACTGCGCACCGCCGAACGCTCGGGTCGAGGATCGGCCACCTGCTGCGCGTGCGCGAGGTTCCGGTCACTGCCGCCCTCATTGCGCTCGTGACGATCACGGCTCTGATCAACCCCCGATTCCTCTCGGGTCAGAGCGTCAAGGATCTGCTGCTGAACGCGACGATCGTCATCATTCTCGCCACGGGCCAGGCGGTCGTGATCATCACGCGCAACGTCGACCTGTCGGTGGGCTCGATGCTCGGACTGTCGGGCTTCCTCACCGGCACCCTTTTCGCGGCGTTCCCGGGCATCCCGATCCCGGTCGTCTTCATCGCCGGCATCGCGATGGGGACTCTACTCGGCGCGGTCAACGGCCTGCTCGTGACGATCGCCGGGGTTCCGTCCCTGGTCATCACCCTCGGCACGCTCTACATCTTCCGGGGCATCAACAACGCGTGGGCCGGAGGCAAGGAGTACTTCTCCGGTGACCGGCCTCTGGAGTTCGGCAACCTCTCGGTCAACACCGTGCTCGGTTTCCCGATCATCACGCTCATCGCTCTCGTGGTGCTCGTGGTGCTCGCGGTCGTGCTCGCGGGCACCCGCAGTGGCCGCGACTTCTACGCGATCGGCTCCGACCCGGATGCGGCACGACTGTTCGGCGTGCCCATCGGTCAGCGCGTCTTCATCGCCTTCGTCATCAACGGCGCGCTCGCCGGGCTCGGCGGGGTGCTCTACGCCTCGCGGTTCAGCTCCGTGGGAGCGTCCACCGGTGACGGACTCGAGCTCTCGGTGGTCGCGGCGGCGGTCGTCGGAGGCGTGGCGATCTTCGGCGGATCCGGCACGGTCGTCGGCGCGGCCATCGGCGCTCTCCTGCTGACGACGATCACGAGCGCGCTCGCCGCCGTGCGCGTCGACAAGTTCTGGCAACAGGCCGTCGTCGGCATTCTCATCCTCTCCGCCATCATCATCGACCGCGTGGCGAGCCTTCGAACAGCCAGGAAGTTGCGAGTGAGCGAGGCCCGAGATGTCTGAGACCATGACCGCGGAGAAGAACCGCGGCGCTCTGGGCCGCATCCTCGGCAACCGGGACGCGATCCTCGTCGGCGTGCTGCTGCTCGTGATCATCGTCGCGAGCATCCTCCTCCCGCGCTTCGCCTCCACCGTCACGGTGGGGTACCTGCTGCTCGAGGCGATCCCGATCCTGCTGCTCGCCCTCCCCATGACCCTCATCATCATCACCGGCGAGATCGACCTCTCGGTCGCGAGCATCGTGGGCCTCAGCGTCGCCGTGATCGGCACGCTCACCATGAACGGCGTCGAGTTCGGCACGGCCGCGGCGCTGGCGATGCTCGCCGGGGTCCTGGCCGGCGCGCTCAACGGCGTGCTCGTCGCCTTCGTGGGACTCCCGTCGCTTGCCGTGACGATCGGCACGCTCGCGCTCTTCCGCGGACTGGCCCTCGTCTTCATCGGAGACAACCAGGTGGCCGGATTCCCGCCGGCGCTCTCGGAGTTCGTGCGGTCGAAGATCGGGAGCACCGGAATCCCGACCGTCATGATCTTCGTCGTGGTGATCATCGCGATCTTCGCGATCGTGCTTCACCTCACGCCGTTCGGCCGCGCCCTCTACGCCTTGGGCTACAGCAAGGAGGCCGCGACCTTCGTCGGCGTGAAGGTCGCCCTGGCCAAGTTCTGGCTCTACGTTGGGAGCGGTGTGGTCTGCGGGCTCGTCGCGATCTACCTGGTTCTCGTCAACACGAGCGCGTCAAGCGACAAAGGCGCGGGCCTCGAGCTCACGGTGATCGCGGCCGTCCTTCTCGGTGGCGTGTCGATCTTCGGCGGCCGGGGCACGATCCTCGGTGCCCTTACGGGTGTGCTCATCATCAGCAGCATCACCTACGCTCTGCGGCTGCCCCGGGTGCCCAACGAGATCCTCATCATCATCACGGGCTCCCTGCTCATCGTCTCGGTCATCGGCCCGAGCGTTTTCGCCGCACTCCGCCAGCGACAGTTCTCGCGACGCGTGCAGCGCACACTTCCCCGAGCGTGACCTCGGGGACCGCCGGCCCTAGCACCAGGTGCCGGATCCACTAAGGAAGGAAAGACAATGGAGTTGTTTCGCAATCACGGGAAGGGTTCGCGCCGCGTTCTCGCGGTCGCGGCGGCGGGAGCCGCTCTCGCCCTCGCCCTGACCGGCTGCCAGGCCGCCACGACCGACGGTGGTGACGGAGGCTCGAGCGAGGGCGCCAGCATCACGTTCATCCCCAAGAACCTCGACAACCCGTACACGGGCGTCGAGCTCAAGGGTGGCGAGGAGGCCACGGCCGAGCTCGGGTTCACCTATGCGGCAGTCGCCCCGCTCGACGCGGGTGCCGACAGCCAGGTGCCCTTCATCCAGACCGAGGTCCAGAACGGCACGAACGTCATCGCGATCGCGGCCAATGACCCGAACGCGGTCTGCGCCGCGCTGAACGAGGCCCGTGACGGCGGCGCGAAGGTCATCGCCTTCGACTCCGACGCACCCAGCTGCCGCGACCTCTTCATCAACCAGGTCGACTCCAAGGAGGTCGCTCTCGGTCAGCTGCGTCAGCTGTTCGACCAGATCGGTGGCACCGGTGACATCGCGATCCTCTCCGCGACCGCCACGGCGACGAACCAGAACGCCTGGATCGACGCCATGGTGCAGGAGATCGCCGACAACCCCGACTACGAGTGGAACCTCGTGGCCACGGTCTACGGTGACGACGACGACACCAAGTCGTTCCAGGAGGCCCAGGGCCTGCTGCAGTCGTACCCCAACCTCAAGGGCATCATCTCGCCCACGACGGTCGGCATCGCGGCGACGGCGCGCTACCTCTCCACCTCGGAGTACAAGGGCAAGGTCGCGCTCGTCGGCCTCGGCCTGCCGCCTCAGATGAAGGAGTACGTCAAGGACGGCACCGTCATCGGCTTCGCGCTCTGGGACCCGTCTGACATCGGCTACCTCACCACCTACGCGGCGAAGGCGCTGCTCGACGGCACCATCACCGGCAAGGAAGGCGACAAGTTCGACGGCGGCAAGCTCGGTGAGTACACCGTCGGCAAGGACGGCCTCGTGGTCGTGGGCTCGCTCCTCGAGTTCAACGCCGAGAACATCGACCAGTACGACTACATCTCGTTCTAGTCGGTAGTACCGGGGGCCGGTCCATCGGGCCGGGCCCCACCCCAACCCC
>CALRJN020000031.1:0-21562 GCA_943367555.1 Synechococcus sp. UW140
AGCTGCTGTTCCCCGCCATCAACGTCAACGACTCGGTGACCAAGAGCAAGTTCGACAACAAGTACGGCATCCGCCACTCGCTGCCGGACGGGCTGAACCGCGCCACCGACGTGCTCATCGGCGGCAAAGTCGCCTTCGTCGCCGGCTACGGGGATGTCGGCAAGGGCGCGGCTGAGGCCCTGCGCGGCCAGGGTGCCCGCGTGATCGTGAGCGAGATCGATCCGATCTGCGCGCTCCAGGCCGCGATGGACGGCTACCAGGTGACGACGATCGAGAACGTGCTCGACCAGGTCGACATCTTCGTCACCGGCACCGGCAACGAGAACGTCATCACCGTCCACCACCTGCTCGGGATGAAGCACCTCGCCATCGTCGCCAACGTCGGCCACTTCGACAACGAGATCGACATGGCCGGCCTCGAGCGCCTTGCCGGCGCCGAGAAGGTGGAGATCAAGCCGCAGGTGCACGAGTGGCGGATGCCGTCGGGTCGCAGTGTGCTCGTGCTCTCCGAGGGGCGCCTGATGAACCTCGGCAACGCCACCGGGCATCCCTCGTTCGTCATGAGCAACTCGTTCGCCAACCAGGTGCTCGCCCAGCTCGAGCTGTGGGTTCGCGGCGACGAGTATGCGACCGACGTGCATGTGCTGCCCAAGCACCTCGACGAGAAGGTGGCGCGGCTGCACCTCGACGCCCTCGGCGTCGTGCTCACCGAGCTCACCCCGGCGCAGGCGGCCTACATCGGCGTCGACCCGCAGGGGCCGTACAAGGTGGACCACTACCGGTACTGAGCGGCCCGCTGAGGGTCAGCCGCGGTCGGGGAATCCCCGCGGCATCCCGCCGAGCACCGGCTCCAACCGGTCGAGTCCCGCGCGCTCGAGGCGAAGCGCCGCGGCCTCGCGCTCGCGCCGCAGCGCCGAGACCCCCGCGAGGAACAGCTCGGGATCCGTCGCGGGCACCGGTGAGACATACACCGACACCTCATTGGCGAGGGATGCCGCGAGCCGACCGCGCGACGCGGGCGTGAACCCGCTCGCACTGGCCAGGAACTGAGCGACGCGTCGCGCGAGGGCGTCCGGCATCCGGGCCACATCGGCGGTGCGGGACCACTCGACCAGCACCACGGGCACGCCGAAGACGGGGGCGACGGCCTTCGAGACGCGTTCGTGCTGGCTGTAGGTGCCGGCGACGAGGTCACCGAGGCGCTTGGCCCGCCCGTTGAGCAGGGCCGTGATCGCGGCGATTCCGCCGACCGTCATGAAGATCTCGAACACCCCGAGCAGGGCGCGGATGAACGCGTGCCGGAACCCGATCGAGCCGCCGTCGTCGCGCACAATCCGGGCGCCGACCGCGAGGCGACCGAGCGACTTGCCCTGGGTCAGCACCTCGACGGCGGTGGGGATGACGACGATGCACAGCACGAGCACGGCGACGCCGATCGACGTGAGCAGCGCCTGGTCGAGGCCCAGCTGCTCGGCGAACGTCACGAGCAGCACGAAGATCAGGATGTACCCGCCGAAGTACACGACGTAGTCGATGATCGATCCGGCAGCGCGGAGCACGAAACTCGTCGGACGCAAGTCGAGGGCGACGGCTTCACCGGTGATCAGTTCGAGCGGATCCTCGGTGTGGAGGTCGGAATCGACGCGCGTGGGTGCTGACATGCGATCATTTAAGCAGATGGACCTCGACGCCTACTCCGCCGCTCACCGCGATGAGTGGGAACGCCTTGCCCGGCTCGGCTCGCAGCGCTCGTTCACCGGGTCCGAGGCCGACGAGCTGATCGATCGCTACCAGGCCGGCGCGACCAACCTGTCGATGATCGCGACGACCGCGGGGGCCACGCCCGAGGGCGATCGACTCTCGCTCTGGCTCAGCCGCGCGCGCCTGCGGTTCACCGGGGCGTCCGCCAACGTGCTCAGCCAGGTGCCCCGCTTCTTCGTGCTCCAGTTGCCGGCGGCGCTCCACAGCATCCGCTGGCTCACGCTCATCGTGGCCCTCGCGACGTTCGTCATCGCCTTCCTCTACGGCTGGTGGGGCACGAGCAACCCGGCCGTGCTCGCGACGCTCGTCTCCGACGAAGACCGCCGGCGCCTCGCCGAGGAGGACTTCGTGTCGTACTACTCGGAGTACTCGGGCAGCTCGTTCACGACCCTCGTCTGGACCAACAACGCGTGGCTTGCCGCTCAGGCGATCGCCGGCGGCATCCTCGGGGTGTTCACGCCGTACGTTCTCTTCTCCAACGCGCAGAGCCTCGGCCTCACCGGGGCGATCATGGCGGAGTTCGACAAGCTCGACGTGTTCTTCCTCTACATCGCCCCGCACGGCCAGCTCGAGCTGTACTCGATCTTCGTCGCGGGGGCTGCGGGCCTGAAGATCTTCTGGTCGTGGATCGCCCCCGGGGCCCGCACGCGGGGCCAGTCGCTCGCGGAGCAGGGCCGGGCGACCTTCGCGATCGTGATCGGTCTCATCCTCGCCCTCTTCGTCTCCGGCATCATCGAGGGATTCGTCACGAGGCAGGACTGGCCGTGGCCGATCAAGATCGGCATCGGCACGGTCGCGCTCGCGGCGTTCCTCGTCTACCAGTGGGTCGTCGGCGGGCGCGCCGCGCGGGCAGGCGAGACCGGCGACCTCGACGAGTTCGAGGCCGGGGCGCGCAAGCTCGTCGCGGCGTAGCTGCGATCCTCGTCCGCTCACGGAACCCGGGGCCCCGGAAACGACGGATGCCCGAGGCGCGCGGCCCCGGGCATCCCTCGAACTGAGCGCTTACGCCTTCTTGCGGTCGAACAGCGCACCGTAGGTGAAGCCGGCGATCACGGCACCCACGATCGGGGCGACGATGAAGACCCAGACCTGGCCGAGGGCGTCGGGTCCACCGAAGATGGCCGACGCGATCGAGCGGGCCGGGTTCACCGAGGCACCGCTCACCGGGATCGCGATGAGGTGGATGACGACGAGGGTGAGGCCGATCGCGAGGGGAGCGAAGCCGCTCGCCGCACGACGGTCGGTGACCCCGAGGATCACGTAGAGGAACACGGCGGTGAGCACGACCTCGGTCACGATCACGGGGATGAGGCCGTAGCCGTCGAGCGAGCCCGCGTCATAGCCGTTCGCGGCGAAGCGTCCCGCGACGGCGGCGTCGAGGGAGCCGGCCGGGCCGGTCACGAGCAGAACGTAGATGAACGTGGCGCCGAGGGCCCCGCCCACGATCTGCGCGAGGATGTAGAACGGGGTCTCCTTCCAGGCGAAGCGACCGGCGGCAGCGGCGCCGAGGGTCACGGCCGGGTTGAAGTGCCCACCGGAGATGTGGCCGACGGCGTACGCCGAGACGAGCACCGCGAGGCCGACCGCGAGAGCGATCGGCAGGATGCCGGCCTTCGGCGACGTGAAGATCGCGGTGCCGACGACGGCGGAGACGAGAACGAAGGTGCCGAAGAGCTCGGCGGTGATGCGCTGGGCGAGGGATGACGTCGTGTCGAGGTCGACATCGGCGTTGGTGACGGTCTTGGCCACGGGTGGGACCTTTCTGTGTGGGGGTGGAGCACCCCGAGCCTAGAGCCGCCCGGGCTTCCGCGGTGGGAGATGCGTCGGCGTGCTACGCGGTGCCACGGATGCGCTCCGGCGCTACAGCTGTCCCGCCGCTTTGAGGGCGATGTAGCGATCCGCGAGGGCGGGGGGCAGGTCCTGGGGAGCGCCGGTGACGACATCCGCCCCCAGCTGACGCACGGCCGCCGCGACGCGGGCCTGGTCGAGCAGCGCGCGCTCGGCGGCGGCGGCGCGGTAGACGTCCTCGCGGGTGGAGCGCTCGCGCGTCGCCGCGAGAACATCGGGGTCGGTGACGGACGAGACCACGACCGAGTGCTTGCGGGTCAGCTGCGGCAGCACCGACAGCAGGCCGCGCGAGGCGCCCGGGGCATCGATCGTCGTCGCGAGCACCACGAGGGCGCGATGCGTCGTCACGGAGCGCACGATCCCGGGGATCGCGGCCCAGTCGAGTTCGATGAGTTCCGGCTCCACGGGCGCCATCGCAGTCACCATCTTCGACAGCAGCTCAGAGCCCGTCGCCCCTTGCACGCGCGCTCGCACGCGGCGATCGAAAACGACCAGGTCGACCCGGTCGCCCGCGCTCGACGCGAGCGCCGCGAGCAGCAGCGCCGACTCGAAGGCCGTGTCGATCCGGGGCTCGTTGTCGATGCGGGCCGCCGAGGTGCGCCCGGAGTCGACGATGATCACGACCCGGCGATCCCGCTCGGGTCGCCACGTGCGCACGACGAGACCCGGTCCGGATGCCGTGGTGCGTCGCGCCGTCGCCCGCCAGTCGAGCGAGCGCACATCATCGCCGCGCACGTAGTCGCGCAGGCTGTCGAACTCCGTGCCCTGGCCGCGCACCATGACGCTCGTCGCGCCATCGAGCTCGCGAAGCCGGGCGAGTCGGGAGGGCAGGTGCTTGCGCGAGTTGAACGGGGGCAGCACGAGCACGGAGCCCGGCAGCGCGATCGTCGCCTGTCGCGACCACAACCGCAGCGGCCCGGTCGACCGGATGGTCACGTGGGCGGCCCGACGCTCCCCGCGCCGGAACGGCGTGAGTGACGTCGTGATCGCCCGCCGTTCGCCCGGAGGGAGGGAGATCGGCTGGCGGCGGGGGAGGGCCGCGGCGGACGGCTGCCAGCCATCCCT
The DNA here is from genome assembly GCA_943367555.1 of Synechococcus sp. UW140. Classification (GTDB taxonomy): domain Bacteria; phylum Actinomycetota; class Actinomycetes; order Actinomycetales; family Microbacteriaceae; genus Rhodoglobus. Next base: position 4,675 of record CALRJN020000031.1, read on the forward strand.
CACGATCCCCCGCACGGGACGTGAGCCGAGGTTGGTGAGGGTCAGGGTCGCGCGCGTGGTCTCGCCGAGCCGCACCCGTCCGGGCAGCTCGCGCCCGAGCGCGATGCGGCGCGGGGAGCCGGCGATCGCGAGGTCCACGATGCCGAGCACGAGGCATCCGGCGAGCCACCAGAGGAACCACACGGGGTCGCCGGTGAGGACGATCGGCACCATGCCGAGCGCCACCAGCGCGACGAACCATCCCGAGACGGCCATGGGTTAGATCGGCACCTGCACCTGCTGCAGGATCGACCGCAGGATCGTGTCGGCCGAGACGCCCTCGAGCTCGGCCTCGGGACGCAGCTGGATGCGGTGCCGCATCACCGGCAGCGCCATCGCCTGCACGTGGTCGGGCGTGATCGCGTCGAAGCCGTTGAGCCACGCCCACGCCTTGGACGCGGCGAGCAGCGCCGTCGACCCGCGGGGGCTCACGCCCAGCTTCACGCTGGGGGACTGGCGGGTCGCGCGCGCGAGGTCCACGGCGTAGCCGAGCACGTCGGCGCTCGCCCCCACCTTCGCGACGGCGGCCTGCGCGGCGGCGAGCTTCTTGGCGTCGAGCACCGGGGTGACGCCGGCGGCCTTGAGGTCGCGGGGGTTGAAGCCGGCCGCGTGGCGGGTGAGCACCTCGACCTCGTTCTCGCGCTCGGGCAGCTCGAGCACGAGCTTGAGCAGGAAGCGGTCGAGCTGCGCCTCGGGCAGCGTGTAGGTGCCCTCGTACTCGATCGGGTTCATCGTCGCGGCCACCATGAACGGCACGGGCAGCGGGCGGCTGACGCCGTCGACGGAGACCTGACGTTCCTCCATCGCCTCGAGCAGCGCGGATTGGGTCTTGGGCGGGGTGCGGTTGATCTCGTCGGCGAGCAGGATGTTCGTGAATACCGGCCCGGCGCGGAACTCGAACTCGCCCGCCTTCGCGTCGTAGACGAGCGACCCGGTCACGTCGCCCGGCATGAGGTCGGGGGTGAACTGCACCCGCTTGGTGTCGAGCTTGAGGGCGGTGCTCAGGGTGCGCACGAGCAGGGTCTTCGCGACGCCGGGCACGCCCTCGAGCAGCACGTGTCCGCCCGCGAGGAGGGCGATGGTGAGCCCGGTGACGGCGGCCTCCTGGCCGACGACGGCCTTGCCCACCTCGGTGCGCAGGGCCGCGAAGGACTCGCGCCGTTCAGGGTCAGTCATGGGGCGATTCTTCCGTATCGAGGGGCGGGGGGAGGGGGGTTCAGGCACGCAGGCGTCGGGCGACGTCCGCTTCCAGGGTCAGCAGGGCGTCGGAGAGCGCCACGAGTTCGCGATCGGTGGCGGGCTCGCGCTCGACGAGCAGGGCGCGCACGTCGGCGAGCTGGCCCCCGGTTCGGGCGGCGACCGCGGCGACGACTTCGTCGACGGTCGCGACCCGGGGCAGGCCGCACAGCGCCGCGAGCCGCTGCACCGTGCCGATGCGCAACGAGTCGAGGGCTCGCAGACGGGAGTTCGACTTCTCGTAGAGTCGCGCGCGACCCAGCATCGTCTCGCTCGAGCGGACGGTGACCGGGAGGTTTTCGATCACGAGGGGACCGAACCGGCGACCCTGCCAGAAGGCCGCGATGAGCGCCGTGACGGCGACCAGCCACACCACCGGCAGCACCCATGTGGGGCTGAGGTCGCCGATCGTCGCGGCGCCGTCGCCGGGCACGTCGCCGAACGAGGGCAGGTACCAGACGAGCGTGTCGTGAGCGCCAAGAAGAGTGAGCGCGAATGCGGCGTTGCCGTCCTGGGCGATGAACCCGTTGCTCAGGGCGTCGGTCGTGCCGAGGAGGGTGAGCGTTCCCTCCCCGCGGTCGAGCTGCACGAGCGAGTAGACGTCATCCCCGCTGCCAAGGCACACGGTCGCGTCGGCGCTCTCGTCGATCACGCGGAATCCGCTGCCGCCGCCCGAGACCGTCTCGGCGCGGTCCACGGCGCGCACGTCGCAGTCGGCCTCGAGCACGCCATCCACGAATCCGGCCTGGGCCACGGCCGGGGCGACCTCGTCGAGGGCGGTGAACGACGGATCCACGAACACCACGGTGTCCGCGAGATCGAGCGCCTCCCGCAGCCGGTCGTCGCCGAGGTAGAGCCCGGCGTCGTAGACCAGCAGGGTCGTGTCGGCGGGCGAGTCGATCGCGTCCGCGGCCTCCTCCAGCGTGGATGCCGCAACGACCGTCACGCCCTGCTGTCGCAGCACCTCGGCGAGGGCCTGTGCTCCCGCCGGTGACGCGTTGTCGCTCGCGAGCGGCTCCCCGAGCGCACCGGAGCCCGCGCTGCCGATCGCGATGACCGCGACGACGATGGCGAAGAGTGCCGCCAGGGCCCAGAACAGCGCGCGGCGCAGCACCGTGCCGACGCGCGGGGTGAGGATCTCCTGGGCGGGGGTGAGCGTGCTCACGCGGGCGCCACCTCGAGTCGGGGCTTCGCCGCGCGCAACGATTCGTCGAGGGCCACGAGGTCGCGGTACTCGTCCGCGGTCCCCTCGCGTCCCAGGTAGCGAACCCCATCGAACACCACCGCGGCGGTGGTGAGGCGGCCGCGCTCGGCGGGGAACGCGTCGCCGGCGCGGGAGGCGAACCCGCTCGCCGTGGTGCCGGGGGTGACCGTCACGAGGAGGCGCTCGGCGAGCCCCCGAGCGATGGCGCGGAACTGCTCGGCGACCGCGGTGGTGTGGTCCCCGCGCGCGGCGGCGGCCGCGGCATCCGCCCGCATCGTGGCAGCATCGCGGGCGTCATCCTCACCGAACAACGACCCGCTGACGGCGCTACGGCGGTTGAGGCGCGGAAGCCCGAAGATCAGGATGGCGACGACGATCGCGGCGGCGATGAGCAGAACGATCAGCCCGAGGCCGAGTCCAGGGGGTCCCTGCACGTCCCCGGTGGTGAGCGAGGCGAGCCAGTCGCCGATCGCCTTGGAGATCCGGTCGAACAGCGTGGGCTGCGCCGCTTGATAGGCGGGCTTGCTCAGCTCGTTCACGATCCATTCCTGAGCCTCGGGCGGGGTGGGGTCGACGGGCACCTCGAGGGGGCGCACGCCGAGCAGAGCCCCGGCGTGGACGCCGACCATCCCGAGCACTCCGCCCACGTCAGGCAGCGGCCGGGGCGAACCGGGGAAGGTACGGGTCGGGCACCTCGGTGGCCCCGGACTGGCGGGCCTCGACGAAGCGCGCGAGCTCGAGGTCGAGGCCCTCCTTGCGCATCCGAAGGTCGATGTAGATCAGCGCGGCCGTCGCGGACTGCACAACCGCGGCGATCGCGCCGAACACCACGCTCACGAGCACGACGAGCAGGGAGATCACGATCCCGCTGACGGCCGCGGCACCCACGTCGCCGTTCGGGTTGAGCAGCCCGGTGCCGAGGCCGGCGATCAGTTGCAGCGGCGTCGTGATGATGCTCGTCGCGGTGTTGATGATGAACGCGACAAGGATCAGGATTCCGAAGGAGCGCCAGAAGAATCCGTTCGTCAACGACCACGATCGTGCGATCGCGGCCCGCAGGGTCAGACGCTCGATCATGAGCGCGCTCGGCACGAGCGCAAGCTTCGTGCTGAGCCAGACCGAGACGACGATCAGCCCGAGGAACACGAGGATGCCGAGCAGCACGGCCGCGATCGCCCCGCCGACCCCGCCGAACGCGCCGAGGGCGATCACCAGGAGGATGACGATGAGCAGCACCACCGCCACGATCGCCGTGACGAGCAAGGTCCAGCCGATCAGCGCGCCGAGGCGGCCGCGCGCGGCGCGCCAGAGTCCGCCGAGCCGCAGCTTCTCCCCGAGGGTGCCCCGGGCGACCTCGAGCGAGACGATGCCCTGGAGGATCGCCCCGATCACGAGCGACAGCACGATGGGGATGAGGGCCGACAGGAGGATTGTCGCGACCGATCCCGCGGCGACGATGTCGGCATCCGCACCCGTGGCACTGTCGATCCGGTTGATCGCGCCGACGGTGACGAGCCCGACGATCACGAGGGTGCTGAGGGACACGACGCCCGTGAGCAGGAGCGCGAACCCGAACATCGGGCGCGGGTTCCGGCGCAGCACCTGGAACGAGGCCCCGAGCATCGCCCCGAGGGTGAGCGGCCGCAGGGGAATGAGGCCCGGCTTGGGCGGCGGAACCCAGCCGGGCGCCTGGCCGGGATAGGTCGGCCCGCCGGCCGGCCCGCCGAACGGGGTCGCGGGCGCCGCACCGGCCGGTGCCGTGGGCGAGGCGAAGGGGCCGGGTGCGGGGGACGGCACCTCGGGCGCGGGAGGCGTGAACGGGGTCGGGGCGTTGCTGGTGGTGCCCGGGTCCGAGGGCGGCTGCCAGGGGTTGCTGTCGGTCACGGAGGCCTTCCTGTGCGCGAGCGGAGCCCGGGCGTCGTGAGGATCGGTCGCTCTCATCGTTTCACAACTCGACTACTCTTGTGCGAAAGCTCCTTCAGCCCTGCGGGGGCGGGGTTTCGAGAAAGTTGCGAGGGCCAGTGAACGCGCGAATTCTTGTGGTCGACGATGACACCGCGCTCGCGGAGATGATCGGAATCGTTCTGCGCACGGAGGGCTTCGAGCCCCATTTCTGCGAGGACGGCAACGGCGCCCTGACGGCGTTCCATGCCGCGAAACCCGATCTCGTTCTTCTCGACCTCATGCTGCCGGGCATGGATGGCATCCAGGTGTGCGCGAAGATCCGCGAGGAGTCGGGCACCCCGATCATCATGCTCACGGCCAAGAGCGACACCGCCGATGTCGTCAAGGGTCTGGAGAGCGGCGCCGACGACTACGTCGTCAAGCCGTTCAATCCCAAGGAACTGGTCGCGCGCATCCGCACCCGGCTGCGCCCCACGCCGGAGACCTCGACCGAATCGTTGACGATCGGCGACCTGCTGGTGGATGTCGCCGGCCACGAGGTGCGTCGCGGCACCACCCGCATCAACCTGACCCCGCTCGAGTTCGAGCTGCTGCTCGCGCTCGCGCTGAAGCCGCAGCAAGTGTTCACGCGCGAGATGCTGCTCGAGCAGGTGTGGGGCTACCACTACAAGGCCGACACCCGACTGGTGAACGTGCACGTGCAGCGCCTCCGGGCGAAGGTCGAGGAGGACCCCGACAACCCGCGCATCGTCATGACGGTGCGCGGCGTCGGCTATCGCGCGGGCAGCACCGCCTAGAACGATGCGTGAACTCGACTGGCGCGCCTGGCTCGCGAGGCTCGCCACCCTGTGGCGCTCCTCGCTGCAGGTGCGCACGGTCGCCATCACGGTCGTGCTCTCGGCGATCGCGGTGTTCGTGATCGGTGGCTACATGTCGTTCAGCATCGGGGCGAACCTCGTCGACTCCCGGCGCAGCCTGCTCGAGTCGACGAGCGCGAACGCGACGCTCGCCGGACAGGACTTCTTCGACCAGGCGGCCGAGCAACTCGGCACCGAGGACCTGGACGTGACGATGACGGATGCGGCCTCGGTCATCCTCTCCGCCGCATCCACCCCCGGGGAGACCCAGTTCGCGATCCTCCGCACGCCCGGGCAGGACGGAACGCCGACGCCGACGGACATCCAGTCGCCCGGCCTCGCCGACACGCTGATCTCCCCGGAGCTGCGCGACGCCGTCGTGGGGGCGAGCGAGCGGCGAACCTACTCGCAGTCCGTCGCGATCGACGACAAGGAGGAGGGGACCGTGCATCCCGGGATCGTCGTCGGATCGATTCTCGATATTCGCGGCAGCCAGTACGAGCTCTACCTCGTCTACGACATCGCCGACGCCGCCGAGACGCTCGGCTTCGTGCAGCAGACTCTGGTGATCGGCGGCCTCGCGCTCATCGCGCTCATCGGCGCCGTGACCTTCACCGTCGTGCGGCTCGTCGTGGGGCCGGTGCAGCTCGCGGCCGAGACGAGCGAGAAGCTCGCGGCGGGCCAACTCGAGGTGCGGATCCCCGTCAAGGGCGATGACGTGATCGCGACGCTCGCCCGCTCGTTCAACGGAATGGCGGCGAGCCTCCAGAACCAGATCACCCGTCTGGCCGCGCTCAGCCAGGTGCAGCAGCGCTTCGTCTCCGATGTGTCGCATGAACTGCGCACTCCGCTCACGACCATCCGCCTCGCCGGCGACGTGCTCTACGACCAGCGGGACACCTTCCCACCGGCCACCGCGCGCACGGCCGAGCTGCTGCACACGCAGGTGGAGCGCTTCGAGCTGCTGCTCGCCGACCTGCTCGAGATGAGCCGCTACGACGCCGGCGCCGTCGACATGGAGACCGAGCCGACCAACCTCGTGCGTCTCGTCGAGGAAGCGATCGAGTCGGTCGCCACGCTCGCCGAGTCCAAGGGCTCCGAGCTGCGACTCATCGCACCCGGCGGCTACTTCGAGGCCGAGGTGGATGCCCGCCGCATCCGCCGCATCCTCGGCAACCTGCTCGGCAACGCGATCGACCACGGCGAAGGCAAGCCCATCGTGCTCTGGGTGGACAGCAACCGGGATGCCGTCGCCATCGCCGTGCGCGACTACGGCGTCGGGATGACGCCCGAGGCGATGGGGCGCGTGTTCGACCGCTTCTGGCGTGCCGACCCGTCCCGCCAGCGCACGACGGGCGGCACGGGTCTCGGCCTCGCGATCTCACTCGAGGACGCGGCGCTGCACGGCGGCTGGCTCGAGGTGTGGTCGTCGCCCGGGGAGGGCTCGTGCTTCCGCCTCACCCTCCCGCGCGTGCGCGGCGTCGTGCTCACCTCGTCGCCGCTCGAACTCCCCCCCGAGGATGCCGGGGAGGGACTGAATGCGTAGGCCGTTCGCGCTCGGCGCCGTCATGCTCGTCCTCCTCGCACTCGTGAGCGGCTGCGTCGGCATCCCCACGTCCGGCGGGGTCAACACGGGACCCCTGATCGACCAGCAGACCGACCCGGACTTCGTCATCAACCCGTCGGGTCCGCGCCCCGGGGTGAGCCCGGAAGAACTGCTCAACGACTTCATGCTCGCGCTGCGCGGGCCTCAGGCCGGCTATGCGATCGCGCGGCAGTTCTTCACGGAGGATGCGGGCGTGGCCTGGAACCCGGATGCGTCGGCGACCGTTCGCACGGGGATCCCGCTCATCAGCCCCGGACTCACCGAGAACTCCCTGCGCTACACGGTGACCTCCTCCGCCTACGTGGATGCCGACTTCCGCTACTTCGAGACACCACCGGCCCAGCGGACCCTCGACTTCACCTTCGCTCAGGAAGGGGGCGAGTGGCGGATCGCCTCGGCTCCCGATGGCATCGTGCTCTCCGAGTCGAGCTTCAACATCGTGTTCGCCCAGCAGTCGCTGTACTTCTTCGACCCGAGCTTCCAGTTCCTCGTGCCCGACGTGCGCTGGTTCCCGTCGCGGTCGACCATCTCCACGAGGGTCGTGCGCGCGCTGCTGGCGGGTCCGGTGACCTGGCTGCGCCAGGGAGTCGTGCTCAGCGCGTTCCCCACGGCGACCACGCTGTCGACGATCGACATCTCGTCGGGCACCGCGACCGTGGAGCTCAGCGCCGAGGCGCGGGCCGCGACTCCGGAGGATCGCGATCGGATGCGACAGCAGCTCGCGGCGACCCTCGATGTGGCCAACGTCGTCATGACGGTCGGGGGCATCGAGCTCACCACTCCGGATGCGACATCCGGCGCCATCAAGAACCCGGCCGTCGAGTCGGCGGCCCTCATCGGCGGCCCGACCTCCTTCGGCTTCGAGAACGGCGGCGACGTCGTGCCGATCGAGGGGCTCAGCGACCAGGTCATCGCCGCGGGTGCGGTCACCGCCGTTCTCTCCTCCGACCGCACCACGGTCGTCTCCCTCACCGCCTCCGGTGCCGCAGTCGCGCGGTCCGGGGTGGACGCGGCCGAGATCGTCGACGCTCGGCCGGGGCTCACGAGCCCGTCGATCGACCCGTTCCGATTCGTGTGGTCGGCGCAGAGCGACAGCGCCACCACGCTCACAACGTTCGGGGTCGACGGCATCGAGCACCCCATCCAGACCACCCTCCCTGCGGATGCTCGGGTCGTGTCGCTCGACGTGTCCCGCGACGGCACGCGCCTCCTGCTGTACCTCGAGACCCCGACCGGCCCGGAGCTGGTCATCGCCGGGATCGTGCGCCAGCAGGTCGACAACGTTCCGATCGGGCTCGGCGACCCGTTCACCCTGCCCGCCCCCGACGACACCCCGGTGGATGCCACCTGGGTGGATGACCGCACCGTCGCGACCCTCACCCGCGTGGGGGAGACCTCCCCGATCACCCTCGTGGAGATCGGCGGCCCGAGCGAGGCGTTCGGCACGGTGGCCGCGGCCACGACGATCGCCGGTGGCAACAACGCCGCCGACGGTCTGCGGGTGCTCTCCTCCGACGGCGAGATCTGGCGACCCCAGGGCGGCGGCTGGGCGGGCACGGGCATCCTCGCGTCCTACCTGGGGACCAAGCAGTAGTTCTGCACCGACGTCACGGGCGGGAGCAGCGACGGCCGCCGGCCGGGCCACGCTCGGGGGATGAGCCTCACCGCGCTTCTCCGAGAGGCGGCGCTCGACGCGCTCGCGGTGCTGTGGCCGGTGGACTGCGCGGGATGCGGGGAGCCCGACCGTGCGGTGTGCGCCGCGTGCCGCGCGGGGCTGGCTCCCGTCGTCGTCGAGCGGCGGGCGGGCGGCGTGAGGGTGTGGTGCTCGGGCGCCTACGCGGGGGTGGTGCGCCGCGTCATCCTCGCCCTCAAGGAGCAGGGGCGCACGGATGCCGCGACCGGCCTCGCGCCGCTGCTCGCCGCGGCCGTCGTCGCCGCCCGCCGCGCGGCTCCGCTCGGGGCGTCCGACGCCGTCGTGGTGCCGGTGCCCTCGAGCCGCGTCGCCCTCGGCCGCCGCGGCTACGACCCGGTGCGGCTCGTGTGCCGGCGGGCCGGCATCCGGTCTCATCGTCTCCTGCTGCCGGCTCGGCGCACGGGCGCCCAGAAGCGACTCGGCGTTGCCGATCGGGCCGAGAACGTGCGCGGCGCGTTCGTCGCGGTGCGACCGCTGGGCGGCATCCGGGTGCTGCTCGTGGACGACGTCATGACCACGGGGGCGACCCTCGAGGAGGCCGCGCGGGCGATCCGGGCCGCCGGCGGGGAGGTCGTCGGAGCCGCAACATTGGCGTTCACCGAGAAAGCGGTCCCGGTCCGTGACTTTTTCGTGACCTAAGGACTACGGTATGGAAAAGGGCGCATGACCGCCTCAGCAGTTCGGGCGGCAGCGCTTCCACAAGGCTGGGAGGTCGTCATGGAAATCACCATCACCGGACGGAACCTGGGGGTCACGGATCGCTTCCGTGAGTACGCCACCGAGAAGGCGGAGAAGATCGCCCATCTCGCGGACAAGGCGATCGCGTTCGAAGTGAAGGTGTCGAGGCACCATGAGACCAAGGGGTCGAGCGGCGACGATCGCGTCGAACTCACCCTCATCGGACCGGGCCCGCTCGTGCGCGCCGAGTCGGACGGCAGCGACAAGTACGTCGCGTTCGATCTCGCGATCGCCAAGCTCATCGAGCGCATCCGTCAGTCCAAGGACCGCCGCAAGGTGCACCGCGGTCAGCACCGCCCTGTCTCGCTGCGCGAGGCGTCCGCCGACGGATTCAGCGTCGTGGACATCACCCCGGTGAGTCCGGATGTGCTTGCGGCCGTGCGCACGGGGGAGATCCCGGTGCAGTCGGGTGAGCCGACCGAGGAGGACTACTCGCCCGTCGTCATCCGGCGCAAGGTCTTCCCGACGACGCACATGACCGTGGAGGAGGCGGTCGACCATATGGAGCTCGTCGGCCACGACTTCTTCCTCTTCATCGACGCCGAGTCCGACCGCCCGAGCGTGGTCTACCGCCGCAAGGGCTGGGACTACGGCGTGATCGGCCTCGAGGAGCAGAAGGTCCCCGCCGTCGGGCGGGGCGGTCGCCGCTGAACTCGGTCGATTCCTACCGGTCGCACCCACCCGAGCGGTCGGCGCGCGAGCCCGCCTCCGAGATGTCCATCGTGCCCTTGTAGGCGTAGGGGTCGGTGCCGGCGACCATCACGATGTCGCGGAAGTCGAGTTCGGCTGCGTGCCGGCCCTCGGCCCCGCCCCACGGCAGCAGGGATGACGCGCTCATGTAGTGCGTCACGAAGGCGCGGCGGTAGCCGTGGCGTCCCGAGTTCTCCAAGGAGCGGTGCAGGAGGTAGCCGTCGAAGAACAGCGCAGTGCCGGCCGGCACCTCCACGGGCACGGCATCCTCGTCGCGGTAGGGGAATCCGTAGGCCTCGTCGGTGCAGTCGAAGCGATCGTCATCGAGCTCACGGTCGGGGTAGAGCACGCCCGGCCGGTGGGAGCCCGGCAGCACCCACAGGCATCCGTTCTCGATCGTCGCGTCATCGAGGGCGATCCACACGCCCGCCAGGGAGCGGTCGCGGGTGGGGATGAAGTGCTCGTCCTGGTGCCACGCCTGGCCCGGCTTGCCCTCCGACTTGATGAAGAGCATCGTCTGCATCGACTTGACGTCCGGGCCGATGACGCGGGTCAGGGCATCCACGACCCTCGGGTGGTGCATGACCTCGCTCGCGGCCGAGGAGATCTTGTGGGGGTGGTGGATGCAGAGGTACTGCCGCAGCACCTCGGCGTCGCTCTCGCCCTCGTGCGCGTCGATGCCGGAGTCGACCGGGTTGAGCCCGGCCCGGCAGATGCGCAGCGCCTCGGCGTTGACCGCGTCGACTTCGGCGGGAGTGAGTGCGCCACGGAGGATCGCGAACCCGTCGCGGGCGTACTGGGCCACGAAGGCCTCGTCCGCGCGGTCGTGGAGGACGAGGGAAGGAGATGACGTCGCCATTGACATGGCTTAGATCATACCTAACGCGGATGCCCGCGCCAGAGTCGCGCTTCTGTCAGGCTCCGGCATCCTCGACTTGCTACGATGACGTTTCGGTAACGCCTTCACGCTTGGCGTGCCATCGAGTCGGGAGAGCCCGACAAGAAGGAGTGACCCGTGGCCAACGTTCTCGAGCGCGCGCTTCGCATGGGAGAGGGCCGACTGCTGCGTCGGCTCAAGAACTACGCGGACGCGGTGAACCACCTCGAAGATGACTTCGCGACACTGACCGATGACGAGCTGCGGCACGAGACGGTCGCGCTGCGCGAGCGCTACGCCAAGGGCGAGTCCCTCGACGACCTGCTGCCCGAGGCCTTCGCCGCCGTGCGCGAAGCCTCCAAGCGCACCCTCGGCATGCGCCACTTCGACGTGCAGCTCATGGGCGGCGCGGCCCTCCACCTCGGCAATATCGCCGAGATGAAGACGGGTGAGGGCAAGACGCTCGTCGCCACGCTCGCGGCCTACCTCAACGCGATCGCCTCGCGCGGCGTTCACGTGATCACGGTCAACGACTACCTCGCCAGCTACCAGTCCGAGCTCATGGGCCGCATCTTCCGCGCCCTCGGGATGACGACCGGATGCATCCTCTCCGGCCAGACCCCGGCCGAGCGTCGGGAGCAGTACGCCGCCGATATCACCTACGGCACGAACAACGAGTTCGGCTTCGACTACCTCCGCGACAACATGGCGTGGCAGGCGGTGGACATGGTCCAGCGCGGCCACCACTACGCGATCGTCGACGAGGTCGACTCGATCCTCATCGACGAGGCCCGCACCCCGCTCATCATCTCCGGCCCCGCGTCGGGCGAGGCGAACCGCTGGTTCACCGAGTTCGCGCAGATCGCCAAGACGCTGACTCCTGAGGTCGACTTCGAGGTCGACGAGAAGAAGCGCACCGTGGGCGTGCTCGAGCCCGGCATCGAGAAGGTCGAGGACTACCTCGGCATCGACAACCTCTACGAGTCGGCGAACACCCCGCTCATCTCGTTCCTCAACAACTCGATCAAGGCCCGTGCCCTGTTCAAGAAGGACAAGGACTACGTCGTGATGAACGGCGAGGTGCTCATCGTCGACGAGCACACCGGCCGCATCCTCGCCGGGCGCCGCTACAACGAGGGCATCCACCAGGCGATCGAGGCGAAGGAGGGCGTGGCGGTCAAGGCCGAGAACCAGACTCTCGCCACCGTCACCCTGCAGAACTACTTCCGCCTCTACGGCAAGCTCTCGGGCATGACCGGTACGGCCGAGACCGAGGCGGCCGAGTTCATGTCCACCTACAAGCTCGGCGTGGTGCCCATCCCCACCAACCGCCCGATGCTGCGCAAGGACCAGTCCGACCTCGTCTACAAGAACGAGCAGTCGAAGTTCCAGCAGGTCGTCGAGGACATCGTCGGCCGCCACGCCACCGGCCAGCCGGTGCTCGTGGGCACCACCTCGGTGGAGAAGAGCGAGCTGCTCTCCAAGATGCTCGCCAAGCGCGGCGTCAAGCACGAGGTGCTCAACGCGAAGAACCACGCCCGTGAGGCGGCGATCGTCGCGCAGGCCGGACGCCTCGGCGCCGTGACCGTCGCCACCAACATGGCCGGTCGTGGCACCGACGTCATGCTCGGCGGCAACGCCGAGTTCCTCGCGGTCGCGCAGATGAACGCGCGGGGCCTCAGCCCCGTCGACACTCCGGACGAGTACGAGGCCGCGTGGGATGCCGTGTACGACTCGGTCAAGCGCGAGGTGCAGGTCGAGGCCGACAAGGTCGTCGAGGTCGGCGGCCTGTACGTGCTCGGCACCGAGCGCCACGAGTCGCGCCGCATCGACAACCAGCTGCGCGGTCGCTCCGGCCGCCAGGGCGACCCGGGCGAGAGCCGCTTCTACCTGTCCCTGCAGGATGACCTCATGCGCCTGTTCAACTCGGGCGCGGCCGAGGCCCTCATGGGCCGCAGCAACGTTCCGGACGATCTGGCCATCGACTCCAAGATCGTGAGCCGCGCCATCCGCAGCGCCCAGGCCCAGGTCGAGGCGCGCAACGCGGAGATCCGCAAGAACGTGCTCAAGTACGACGATGTGCTCAACCGGCAGCGCGAGGCGATCTACAGCGACCGCCGCCACATCCTCGAGGGTGACGACCTGCACGAGCGCGTGCAGCAGTTCCTCGAAGACGTCGTGACCGAGGTCGTCGACGTGCACACCGCCGAGGGCCACTCCGATGACTGGGACTTCGACGCGATGTGGACGGAGCTCAAGACGCTCTACCCGATCTCGATCACCGTGGATGAGGTGCTCACCGAGGCGGGAACGCGCGGCCGCGTGACGAGCAACTTCCTCTCGAAGGAGATCCTCTCGGATGCCCGGCTCGCCTACCAGCGTCGCGAGCAGAAGCTCGGCAGCCCCGCGATGCGCGAGCTCGAGCGCCGCGTGGTGCTCAGCGTGATCGACCGTCGCTGGCGCGATCACCTCTACGAGATGGACTACCTCAAGGACGGCATCGGCTTGCGGGCGATGGCCCAGCGCGACCCGCTCGTCGAGTACCAGCGCGAGGGTTTCGCGCTCTACCAGTCCATGATGGGCTCGATCCGCGAGGAGGCCGTCGGCTTCCTGTTCAACCTCGAGGTCGAGGTCACCGGCGGTGCCGGGGTCGAGGCTCGCGGACTGGGACAGCCTGCGGCGCCCGTGAACCAGCTGAGCTACTCCGCTCCGAGCGAGGATGCCTCGGGCGCGGTGGAGGTGCGCAACCAGCGCGGACAGGTGGAGCGAGCCGCCACGGCGCGCGCCCAGCAGGCCGCCGCCCAGCAGCAGCGCCCCGCCGCCCCGCAGCCGCAACAGCCGGCCGCGCGTGGAGCATTCGGTCAGCCGACGTCCGCGGAGGCCCCGCCGCAGAACCGCGCCGAGCGCCGCGCGCGGGAGCGCAACGGGGGCTAGGGCACCAGCTCGGCGCCATCCAGCTGGGTGGCGAGTGTGCGATCGAAGGTCCAGAGCGGACCTCGTTCGTCGCGCTCGCTGAGGGCGACGAGGTAGCAGTCCTCGAAGGAGAGGGCGGGGTGTTCGAGGTAGTTGGCGAACACCACCGAGAACAGGGGCACGTCGCCCTCGATCCCGGGGGAGGCGAGTAGGCCCAGCAAGAGGGACGCCTGACGCTGCCGGTCGAACCCGTAGTGACGACCGAGCACGAAGCTGGCTTCGATGATCGCGACGTCGCTCACCCGCAGTTGGTCACTCGCGAACAAACGGGCGGCCCGATCGTGATGCTCGGGGACATCACCGATCAGGCGCCGGAGGATCACGTTGGTGTCGACCGACCCGGTCATCCGCGTCGTTCAGGGTGTTCGCGGTAGAACCGGGCTGCGTCGAGCAACGGGGCGGCGCCGGACTCCGCGGCCCATGCGGTCGCCATCGCGCTGAGCTCGTCGAGGCTCGGCACCCGGTCGAGCACGATGCGCCCGTCGACGATACTCAGCTCCAGTCGCTGGCCCGCCTCGAGCCCGAGCTTCTGGCGGTACTCGGCAGGGATCACGAGTTGGCCCTTGCTGCTCAACGTCACGAACACTCCCATGGCTTACATGGTAGTCGCAGTAAGTCGCTCACAGCACGTTGATCGCGGAGGCCCGCCAGCGGCGGTCGAGACCCTCCAGGCGGATCGCCACGGCTCGCGTGCGGGCCCGACCGCGCACGATCACGACGGCCTCGACGATCCCGTCGGCGGGCTCGCACACCGTGGTCGAGCCCAGGGTGAACACCGGGCGGCTCGCCTTCTGCCCCTTCGCCTGCCGGGCGCGGGAGGAGAGCACCACGCGCTTGAGCAGATGTCGGTAGACGTCATCCGTGACCCACCGCGACACCTGCTCGAGGTCGCGCGCGCCGGCGAGCACCTCGACCACGCACCGCGTGAGGTTCTCGATCAGCGGTCGCGGGTCCGGGAGCGCCGCCGTCGGCGTCGGTTGCTGCCCGAAGAACTCGTCGGGCACGAATCGGGGCCGGATGACCTTCGACGGCAGCGGACCCCGCGGGGCCGCGAGCGGGACAGGAAGCGCAGTACTCATCAGCCACCTCGACAGGGAGAAGTCGGAACTCGAGCACCCTGCGGCGGGGTTCCCATACCCAACCAGACCGCCGGTCGAGCGAATCCTTACTCGGCGCAAGGTGTGGATAACCGGGTCGTGGCCGGGAGGGTGGCGGATACGGTCCCGCCATGCGCTGGGATCGACTGTTCGACGACATCGAGTCTCAGCTCGAGCGCGAGCTCAGTGCGGAGGAGGTCGACCTCGCCGCCGAGGAGGAGCGGGTCAGGCTCGCTCGGCTCGGGATGCGGGACCGCCTCGTCGCCCTCCGCGCCGCCGATCCCGAGCGTCCGCGCCGACTCACCCTCCGCACCGGGACGCGGCTGGAACTGCGCATCAGCGACATCGGTCGGGACTGGCTGCTCGGTACGGTCATCGCCGACGGGGCGGATCGTCGATCGGCCGTCGTACCGATTCCCGCGATCGCCGGCATCGCCCTCACCCCGGTGGATGCCGCGGCGAGCGTCACCGCGTCACGCCCCGTCGGGGGGCTCAGCGAGCGCCTCGGGCTCGCGTTCGTGCTGCGCGACCTCTGCCGCCGGCGCTGCGCGGTGGAGGTGACCGCGCACGGGACGCCGTTCCAGGGCACGATCGATCGGGTCGCCCGAGATCACCTCGATCTGGCCCTGCACGAGCCGGGGACCCCGCGGCGGGCATCCGCGGTGACGGAGGTGCGGGTGGTCGCGCTGTCCGCGATCGAGCTCGTGAGCGTCCCGCAACTGGTCAGCGCCGGCGGGGGTCTGTCTCGGTGAGGGGCGGTGGGCTGAACTCGATCAGGTCGGCCAGGTCCCCCTGGTGCCACAGGCTCATGCGGCGGGCCTGCTCGTACATCGCCTCGATGTAGGTTTCGAGCACCTCGCGCTCGATGCGCCACTGGCGCGCGGTGCCGATCGCGATCGCCGGCAGCTCGCCCGAACGCACGAGGTCGAGCACGTCGGCGATGGTGACGCTGAGCACCTCCGCGGCATCCGCGACGGTGAGGAATCGGCCGAGGGCGGCGGGCGGGGTGTCGGTCATGGGTTGATTATCCGCGCGCTCGCGGAGGCCGTGCTGTCGTGTGGATAACTCGTCGGGTGCCGTGCGCGCGACGGCGACCATGGGCCGATGACCAACCCCACGAAGCCTCGCCGCAGGCTCGCGCCGGACCCCCGGCTGCTCGTCGGCCTCGCTCTCGTCGTCGCCTCCGTGGTCGGCGTCGTCGCCCTCGTGCTCGCCCTCGACGACACGATCGAGGTGTACTCCGCCCGCGACGTGCTCACCCCGGGGGAGCGGGTGCGGCCGGGCGACCTGGAGGTGAGCGTCGTGCGGCTGGATGCGGCATCCCCGCGCTATCTCGTCCCGGGAGCCATGCCCGACGACGGCGTCGTGATCACGCGCACGATCGGCGCGGGGGAGCTGGTTCCCGTCGCCGCCGTCGCGGACGAGGAGCTCGCGGGATTCACGTCGGTCGTGATCTCCGTCGGCGGGTCGGTCTCGGCGCGGGTCGAGGCCGGGGCGCTCGTCGATGTATGGGCGGCCTCCGAGGACGAGACCGGCCGATTCTCCGAACCCGAGGTGCTCGTGGAAGGTGCCACGGTCGTGGCGCTCACCGAGGACGGCTCGATCGTCATGCCGGGTGACGTGAGCGCGGTCGAGGTGCTCGTGCCGCGCTCCCGAGTGCCACGCGTGCTGGCCGCCCTCGCCAACGAGGACGCCCTCTCGATCGTGCCGACCCCGGTCGGCTGATGCGCCTCGTGCTCGCCGTCGGGGTGCCGCTCGATGGGCGGCTCGCCGCCGAGGCCCGGCGGTACGGGCATGAGCTCGTCGGGAGGGCGGCATCGTCGCCCGAGCTCGATGCCCTGATCGCCGACGAGCGACCCGAGGCGGTCATCGCCGCCGCGAGCCCGAGGTACCTGTCGAGCCGCACCCTCGCGACCGCGGATGCGAGTGGCATCCGGGTGGTCGCGCTCGTCGGCGACGACGTGGAGCGTCGG
>CALRJN020000032.1:0-20697 GCA_943367555.1 Synechococcus sp. UW140
GGTCAGGCCAGCGACCCCACGCTGGCCTGACCGACGGAGAGTTACTCGGTGACCTTGACCGTGAACTCGAGGGGCTGGATGCCGCCCTGCTCGTTCGTCATCGTCACCGCGGTCTCGCCCACCTTGAGCGGCTTGAGGCCGGGGTTGAAGGTGGCGCCACCATCCTCCTTGCCCTGCACGAACTCGACGACGGAGCCGTCGGCGATCTCGGCCGTGTAGCTGTCGACGGCGAGGTCGCCCGTATTGATGTTGATCACCTGGTTGAGCGCCACCTCCACGGTCGCACCCTGGAGGTCGTTGACATTCACGGTGACGGGAGCGACCACCGGGGTGGTCGGGGCGCACGCCGAGAGGCCGAGCGCGAGCGAGACGGCGGCCGCGGCCGCGAGAACGCGAAGCATCTTCATGGGCGCGAGTCTAGTGAGGGGTGAGGGCCCGGGTGAAGGCGACGCGGTGTTCGCCCGGCCCGTCGTAGTCCGGGTAGGCGAGCACGCCGTCGATGTCGGTGTCGCCGTGGGCCGTGAACCCGAGCGCCGCGTGGAACGCCTGCGAGCGCCGGTTCGCCGGCCCCGTGATGGCGCGCACCTCGGTGCAGCCGAGCTCGGTCATCCGGTCGAAGAAGTCCTCGTAGAGGGCGCGGCCCACGCCATGCTCTCGGAGACTCGGGTCCACTCCCACGAAGTTGATGTACGCGACCGCCGGGTCATCCTCCGATCGGAACCCGATGAGGAACGCGGCGAGCGCCCCGTCATCCGCCTCGACGACGCGGCTCGTCCCGGTGAAGAACTGCAGGAACAGGCGCGGGAGCAGCAGTCCGAGGGTCGCGCGGTTCGGGGTGTCCCACCACCGCCCGATGGCGTCGATGATCCGGGGATGGTCGGTCTCGACGGGGACGCGGATGCCGTGGCCGGGCGGGAGCGAGATCATGCTCCAGCGTAGACATGGAAGAAGGCGCCACCCCGTTGGGCGACGCCTTCTTCGTTTCGTGCGCGAGGGGGGACTTGACGCCCCACCGGCACGGCCGGCACATCGCGAGTCACTCCGGTTTCGATACGCCGCTGCGCGGCTACTCAACCGGCAAAGTGACGCGAGGCGATGCGCCGGAACCGGCGCGGCGGGGACCCCCGGGCCTTCAAGCCGACCCTTCGTGCCCAAACGAGAATGGCGCCACCCGAAGGTGACGCCATTCTCGTTTCGTGCGCGAGGGGGGACTTGAACCCCCATGCCCTCACGGGCACACGGACCTGAACCGTGCGCGTCTGCCAATTTCGCCACTCGCGCGCGCTGCCGGCCCGAAAGCCGACTGAGCGAGATTATCACAGGGCCTCGCGGCGAGCATCCGCAGTCCGGGCGGCGGCGGCCGCGTGCGGGTGCCTCGGCGCACGGATTCTTCGGGTCGACCGGCGCGTCCTCGTCCCACCGCGGCGTGTTGGCGAGAATCCGTGCGCGGGGGCACCGGCCGACCCCCACCCGTGGCGACACCTCCCCTCCCAGACCCACGGGCTAACATCGTGATCATCAGCACTGACGATCACGGGAGAGTCGTGGGTCTACTGGACAACTTCGAGAAGGGTCTCGAGCGCGCCGTCAACGGCGCCTTCGCGAAGACCTTCAAGAGTGGTCTCCAGCCCGTCGAGATCACGAGCGCCCTGCGGCGCGAGCTCGACACCAAGGCGGCCGTCGTGTCGCGCGACCGCATCCTCGTTCCCAACAAGTTCAGCGTGAGGCTCGGCTCCGTCGACTACGAGCGGATGACCGCCCTCGGGCCCACTCTCCTCGATGAGCTCGTCGACCTCGTGCAGCGTCACGCCGCCGCCCAGGGCTACTCGTTCGCCGGGGGCATCTCGATCGCGCTCCAGGAGGAGCCGTCGTTGAGCCAGGGGATGATCGAGATCGCCTCCGTCAACGTCAAGGGAACTGTCGCGTGGACCCCCGTGCTCGACATCGGCGGCACGCGTCATCCGATCCTCCACTCCCGCACCGTGATCGGCCGCGGCAGCGACGCCGACATCACCGTCGACGACACCGGGATCTCGCGCAAGCACGTCGAGATCCTCTGGGACGGCACCCGCGCCGAAGTGCGCGATCTGGGTTCGACCAACGGCTCCCTGCTCGACGGGCGACCGGTGACGAGCGCGCCACTCCCGCCCGATTCCGTCATCGACATCGGTCGCACCCGTATCGTGTTCCGCGTGCTCGCTCAATCGGCGGACGAGCCGACCACACACCGACAGGGGGGCTTCGCATGAGCGAGTTGACCCTTCTCCTGCTGCGCCTGCTCTTCCTCGCGATCATGTGGGGCTTCGTGTTCGCCATCGTCTACGCCCTGCGGTCCGACCTGTTCGGGCAGAAGGCGCGACGGATGCCCGTGCCGGCCGGCGCCAGCGCCTCCCCCGCGGTCGCCGCCCCGGCGCTCGCCCCCAAGCCCGCCGTCGCGCGCATGCCCGCCGGTTCGCTGGATGCCCGCCGCCTCGTCATCACGTCGGGGGCGAAGGAGGGGCTCGAGATCGACCTGCCCGAGGAGCAGCTCACGATCGGCCGCTCGCAGGACTCCGGCCTCGTCATCCGCGATGACTACACCTCGACTCACCACGCCCGACTGCTGCGCTGGCCCGAGGGCTGGGTGGTGCAGGACCTAGACTCGACCAACGGCACCTATCTGGACGGGACTCGGGTCATCGTCCCGACTCAGGTGCCGCTCAACACACCGGTGAAGATCGGTACGACGAGCTTCGAGCTTCGGCGGTAGGGGGTGACGACCACGGGCACCAGCGCGGCCGTCTCCCACGTCGGCAAGGTCCGCTCCAACAACCAGGACAGCGGCTACGCCGGCAGTCACCTCTTCCTCGTCGCCGACGGGATGGGCGGTCACGCCGGCGGCGACGTCGCGTCCGCGATCGCCGTCACGCGCATCGCCGAGACGGACCGCGAGTACACCTCACCGAACGACGCCGAGTTCGCCCTCCAGGCCGCGCTGCTCGCGGCGAACGCGCTCCTGGCCGAGACCGTCTTCGAGCACGGCGAACTCACCGGCATGGGGACGACCGTCAGCGGCATCCTGCGGGTCGGCAACCAGGTCGCGCTCGCGCATATCGGCGACTCGCGCATCTACCGCTTCCGGAGCGGCGTTCTCGAGCAGATCACCGCCGACCACACCTTCGTGCAGCGCCTCGTCGACAGCGGACGCATCACCCCCGAGGAGGCCGCGGTTCACCCGCGTCGCTCGGTGCTCATGCGGGTGCTCGGCGATGTCGATGCGTCGCCGGAGATCGACACCGCCGTGCTCGACACGCAGATCGGCGATCGCTGGTTGCTCTGCTCCGACGGCCTCTCCAGCTACGTTCCCGAGGAGCGGATCGCTGCCGTGCTCGCGTCGGGCGGGCGCACCGGGGATACCGCTGACCGCCTCGTCAAGGAAAGCCTCGATCAGGGCGCTCCCGACAATGTCACCGTCGTGCTCGTCGACATCGATGAGTCGGGATCATCGGCGCACGTGCCCCCGATCACCGTGGGGTCCGCCGCGTCGCCGCTCTCGTTCGACGGCGACAGCGCTCGGCGGGCTCTGCGCCTGCCCAGCCTGCTGCTGCATCCGCTCAAGGCGACGCAACCCGACGACAGTCACTTCGAGCCCGAGTCCGACGACTTCCTCAACGCCCTCATCGTCGAGGACCGCCGCCGGGCCCGCCGCCGCCGCATCACGTGGCTCGTCTTCGTCGGCGTCGTCGTGGCGACCGTCATCGCCGTCGCGATCCTCGGCTACAACTTCACCCAGCGCCACTTCTTCGTCGGGGCTCAGGATGGTCGGGTCGCGATCTTCCAGGGCGTGCAGCAGGACATCGGCCCGATCCCGCTCTCGCACGTGTTCGAGGAGACGACGATCGAGCTGACGGACCTCCCGCTGTTCCAACGACAGCAGGTCGAGGCCACCATCAACGCCGACGACCTGACCGACGCCCACCGCATCGTGGACCAGCTGTCGAATGACCGACTCAATCGATGACCTGACGGGCACGGTGGAGGCGGCCGCGGCGCGGTCGACCTTCACTTCGTCGATCCGGCTGCGGCTGCGCATCCCGGCTCGCTTGCGCAACCTCGAGCTCGTGCTGCTGATCTTCGCCATCGGAATCACCATCGGGGCGGTGGCCCTCGTGCAGCTCGGGGCACTCGGCGCGCTCGACCTCGGCGTGCTCGCGCTCACGGCGGGACTGGGCGTGCTCGTTCTCGTCATGCACGTCGTTCTCCGGCTCGTCGCCCGCGAGGCCGACCCCCTCATCGTCCCCATCATCACCACCCTCAACGGGCTCGGGATCGCGATGATCTACCGGCTCGACCTCGCCGACGAGCTGACCGGCTGGGATGCCGCGGGCGTGCGCCAGATCGTCTGGACCGCGCTCGCCATCCTCATCGCGATCGCGGTGCTGCTCATCGTGCGCAATCACCGCGTTCTCCAGCGCTATCGCTATATCGCAATGTTCAGCGGCATCGTGCTGCTCCTGCTGCCGATGCTGCCCGTGATCGGCGTGGTCAAGAACGGCGCGCGGCTCTGGGTCGAGGTCGGTCCGTTCTCGTTCCAGCCGGGCGAGCTGGCCAAGGTCGCGCTCGCGATCTTCTTCGCCGGCTACCTCGTGTCGGCTCGCGACTCCCTGTCGATGGTCGGTCGCAAGGTGCTCGGGATGACGTTCCCGCGCGCCCGCGATCTGGGCCCGATCCTCGTGGTCTTCGCGGCATCCATGCTCGTGCTCGTCTTCCAGCGCGACCTCGGCACCGCCCTGCTCTACTTCGGGCTGTTCCTCGTGATGCTCTACGTGGCGACTGGCCGGTCGAGCTGGATCGTGCTGGGACTCGGCCTGTTCTTCGCGGGCGCCCTGATCGCCAGCCAGACTCTCAGCTATGTCAACGGCCGGGTGGTCGCATGGCTCGACGCGTTCAATCCCGAGATCTACGATGCCGAGGGCGGCAGCTACCAGCTCGTGCAGGGCCTGTTCGGCATGGCCAACGGCGGACTGATCGGCACCGGGCTCGGGCAGGGTCGCCCCGACATCACCCCGCTTGCCGAGAGCGACTACATCATCGCCGCGCTCGGCGAGGAGCTCGGCCTCATCGGACTGTTCGCCATCCTCGGCCTCTACCTGCTGTTCGTCAGCCGCGGGTTCCGCATCGGCTTCGCGGGGCAGGATGACTTCGGCCGTCTGCTCGGCGTCGGCCTCTCCTTCGTCATCGCCCTCCAGGTGTTCGTCGTCATCGGCGGGGTCACCCGCGTCATCCCGCTCACGGGACTGACGACGCCGTTCCTCGCGGCCGGCGGATCCTCTCTCGTCGCCAACTGGATCATCGCGGCGCTCCTGCTGCGGCTCTCGGACACGGTGCGCAACCAGCCGCGTCTGGTGATCGATCCGCGCGACGAACTGGCCAACCGACTGGTGGTGGGCCAGTGAACAAGGAGCTCAAGCGCGTCAGTGCCGTGGTGCTGCTGATGTTCCTCGCGCTGTTCCTGTCGACGTCCGTCATCCAGGTCGTCGCCGTCGATGCGCTGCGCGCCGACGGACGCAACTCGCGCACGCTCTTCGAGAGCTACTCGGCCGAGCGCGGGCCGATCCTCGTCGACGGCCAACCGATCGCCTACTCGCAGCCGGTGGATGACGTCTACAAGTTCCTGCGCACCTACCCGAGCGGGCCGCTCTACGCGCCCGTCACCGGCTACTTCACACTCAATCAGGGCAACACCGGGATCGAGGGTGCGCTCAACGACGTGCTCAGCGGCACCGCCAACTCGCAATTCCTCGACCAGGTCAACGCGATCCTCACCGGCCAGAACCCCAAGGGCGCCGCGGTCGAGCTCACGATCGACCCGGTCGTGCAGCAGGCGGCCTGGGATGCGCTCGGCGACCTGCAGGGCGCCGTCATCGCGATCAACCCCAAGACCGGGGCGATCATCGCGATGGTGTCCAAGCCGACCTTCGACCCGAACGCTCTCGCGGTGCACGACACGGATGCCGTAATCGCCACCTACGATCAGCTGCTCGCCGACCCCACCGGCCCGCTCTTCAACCGCACCCTCGCCGGAAACCTCAACCCGCCCGGATCTACCTTCAAGCTCGTCGTCGCTGCGGCCGCGCTCGAGAGCGGGCAGTACACCGCCGACAGCGAGTTCCCGAATCCAGGCCAGCTCACCCTCCCGCAGAGCGACTCCGTGATCACGAACTCGGGCGGCGACAGCTGCGGCGGCACGGCGACGGTCTCGATCGCCAACGCGCTGCGCCTCTCCTGCAACATCCCGTTCGCCCAGCTCGGCCAGGCCCTCGGCTACCGCACGATCCTCGACCAGGCGAACCGGTTCGGATTCAACGAGAGCATCTCCGTGCCTCTGGATTCCACGCCGAGCGTCTACCCCCGGGTGCTCGACGAACCGCAGACCATGCTCTCGGCGTTCGGGCAGTCGAGCGTCCGCGCCTCGCCGCTGCAGATGGCGATGGTGAGTTCGGCGATCGCGAACGGCGGCACGTTGATGCGCCCGAACCTCATCGAGAGCGTCGTCGCCGCCGACCTCACCGTGATCGACTCGTTCGAACCCAGCGTCTTCCGCCAGTCGATCAGCTCGACGACGGCCGCTGCGCTCACCCAGATGATGGTCGCCTCGGTGAGCAACGGAGCGGGCACTAATGCCAGAATGGACGGGGTCGACGTGGCGGGCAAAACCGGCACAGCGGAGAACGGCGAGGGTGATCCCTACACCCTCTGGTTCACCGGCTTCGCTCCGGCGAACGACCCGCAGGTCGCCGTCGCGGTCGTGATCGAGAACGGCGGCGGTCTCGGGCAATCCGGCACCGGCAACCAGATCGCAGCTCCAATCGCGAAGAGAGTACTAGAGGCGGTGCTATTCAGATGAGACCCAGCAGCGGGCTCACCTTCGGTGGCCGGTATCAGCTTTCCAGCCGGGTCGCGATCGGCGGGATGGGCGAGGTGTGGCAGGCCACCGACCTCGTCATCGGGCGCACCGTCGCCATCAAGATCCTCAAGGACGAGTACCTCGGCGACCCCGGCTTCCTCGAGCGCTTCCGGGCCGAGGCCCGTCACGCCGCCCTCGTCAACCACGAAGGCATCGCCAACGTCTTCGACTACGGCGAGGAGGACGGCAGCGCCTACCTCGTGATGGAGCTCGTGCCCGGCGAGGCGCTCAGCGCGATCCTCGAACGGGAGCGGGTTCTGCCCACCGACAAGGTGCTCGACATCGTCGCGCAGACCGCGTCCGCCCTGCAGGCCGCCCATGCCGCGGGCCTCGTGCACCGGGACATCAAGCCCGGCAACCTCCTGATCACGCCCGAGGGCCGGGTCAAGATCACCGACTTCGGCATCGCGCGCATCGCGGACCAGGTGCCGCTCACCGCCACCGGCCAGGTGATGGGCACGGTGCAGTACCTGTCGCCCGAGCAGGCGAGCGGGCATCCGGCATCCCCCACCACCGACCTCTACTCGCTCGGCATCGTCGCGTACGAGGCCCTCGCCGGCCGCCGGCCGTTCACGGGCGAGTCGCAGGTCGCCATCGCGATGGCCCAGATCAACGAGACCCCGCCCGAGCTGCCGATCACGATCGCCGAGCCCGTGCGCAACCTGGTCTACTCGTGCATCGCCAAGAACCCGGCCGACCGCCCCGCGTCGGCCGCGCACCTCGCTCGCGCCGCGCAGTCGCTGCGCCGGGGGGATGTCGCGGCCGCCGCCGCCGCCGTCCCCGGCATCCTCGGCGACGGGTCGCACGCGGCCACCGTCGGACCGAACTACGGCCAGAACACCCAGGTGACGCGCGTGCTCCCGGCCGTGAGCGGGGACACTGCCGAGCTCGACACCGAGCCCCGGCGTCGCAATCCGTGGACGTGGCCGCTCGTCGCGCTCGTCTCGCTGCTCGCCGTCGTGCTCATCGGCACGATCATCGCTCTCGTAGCCAACCCCGGCACCGGGGGTGACGACCCGACCGGCTCGGAGACCGCGACGACCAAGCCGAGCTCGCCCTCGCCCACCCCGACGAACGACCGCGTGAAGTTGGATGACGCTGACGTGCTCGGGCGCACCGAGGAGGCCGTGGGAACCTTCCTCACGAGCCTCGGACTCGTTCTCGACGCACGCCAGGGGATCGTCGCTCCCAGCGCAGAGCAGGTCGGTCTCGCATATTCGGTGAACCCCAAGGGCAACGTGCGCAAGGGCGAAACGATCATCGTCAACTTCTACGCGCCGATCCCGCCCCCCGTCGCCACGAAGCCGACGGCGATCAGCTACGCCCCGGGTCCCTGGCTCGCGGGCGACGTCGTGGGGATCACGTGGCCCACGTACTCGGGCTGCCCGGCCGGTCATCCGCACAGCGGCTTCAACTTCCAGTTCTCCTCGGGCACCAGTGGCAGCATCGGCAACGTGGTGCCCAGCGGAGCGACCGGCATGGACATCACTCTCGGTCCCGCCGGAACTGCGACCGTGAGCTACACCGCGGTGTGCACCGACTTCGAGTCGCCGGCCTCGGACGTCGTGAGCATCCCCGTCAACTGATCGACGCTCAGGAGGCACCGGGTACACTGTCCCGGATGGTGTCGGGTTCCGATCGGGAGAGTGTTCGTGGCTGAAGGCGTGGCTCAGGGAGTGCGGCAACTGGCAGGCCGCTACCAGCTCGGCGAGCTCGTCGGCCGCGGCGGGATGGCGGATGTGCACGTCGGCATGGACACCCGGCTGGGTCGCCGCGTCGCGATCAAGCTCCTCAAGCCCGCCCTCGCCGAGGACCCGGCGTTCCGCACGCGCTTCCGTCGCGAGGCGCAGGATGCCGCCAAGATGGCCCACCCCACGATCGTGCGCATCTTCGATGCGGGCGAGGAGTCGGTGCGCGAGCCGAACGGTGCCGAGACGCTCATCCCGTTCATCGTCATGGAGTACGTCGACGGTCGCCTGCTCAAGGACATCATCGCCGAGGGTCCCGTGGAGCCCGCCGAGGCCGCGCGAATCGTGAGCCAGGTTCTCACCGCTCTCGAGTACTCGCACCGCGCCGGGGTCGTGCACCGCGACATCAAGCCGGGCAACATCATGGTCACCTCCGCCGGACAGGTGAAGGTCATGGACTTCGGGATCGCCCGCGCGATCTCCGACTCGGCGGCGACGATCGCCGAGACGAGCGCGATCGTCGGCACCGCGCAGTACTTCTCCCCGGAGCAGGCGCGCGGCGAAAGCGTCGACGCCCGCAGCGACCTCTACTCGACCGGTGTCGTGTTCTTCGAGCTGCTCACCGGGCGCGCACCGTTCCGCGGTGACAACCCGGTCGCGGTCGCGTACCAGCACGTCAACCAGGATGCGCCGCCGCCCAGCTCGTTCACGCCGCGGGTGAGCCCGGCGCTCGACGCCGTCGTGCTCCGTTCGCTCGCTAAGGATCGTTTCGACCGCTACCAGAGCGCGAGCGACTTCCGCCAGGACGTCGAGACCGCCGCCGCGGGCGAGGTCCCCGCCCGCAAGCAGGTCGCCACCAACGACTTCAACGCCACCCTCTTCGGGGTGAACCCGAGTTCGGTCGCCGGTTCCGAGGCCACGATGCGCCAGCTCACCGTCGACAGCGACGACCGGCTCGTGCGCACGCAGAGCCGACCGCCCGTCGCGTGGATCTGGGCCGGCATCGCGAGCATGGTCGTGATCATCGTCGCCGTGATCTTCTGGACCTTCAGCCTGGGCGTCCCCCAGCTGGCGACGAACGTCGCGATCGAGATTCCGGATGTCGTGGGCCAGTCCTACACCGACGGTTCCGCGACCCTGCTCGACTTGGGCCTCGAGCCCCAGAAGCTCACCGAGGCGAGCGACACCGTTCCCGAGGGGGCGATCATCCGCACCGATCCGTCGTCCGGCACCACCGTGAACCCCGGGTTCCAGATCAAGGTCTACGTCTCCCTCGGCACCACCCCGGTGCCCGTCCCGGACGTCACGAACATGTCCGAGGCGGATGCGATCGCGGCGATCGAGGCCAAGGGCCTGGTCTACGGCACGACCACGCAGGAGTACTCCGCCGATGTGCCTTCGGGCGTGGTCACGCGGACCGACCCCGAGGCCGGGGCCGAGCGCCGCCCGGATGGCTCGGTCATCCGCGCGGGCGACACCGTGAACCTGTTCACCTCGAACGGCCTCGTGCAGGTGCCGGATGTCACGGGCCAGGCGATCGCGCAGGCGAGCGGCACGCTCTCCGCGCTGCAGCTGAACATCAAGGTCGTCGTGGACACCGGATGCACCGGCGGCACGGTCGCGAGCCAGTCGATCGTCGGCGACCAGCCGCAGAAGTCCGAGATCTCGCTGCGCTACTGCGGCGGCTGACCCCGCGCTGCAGCTAAGGGCGAAGCCCATTTCTGGGCTTCGCCGCGACGGCCCCGTCGGCCATCAGCTCGCTACAGCTTGACCAGTGGCGTGAGCCCGCGTGCGGTCTCGGCCGCCTCGGGCAGGCCGGCAAGCGCGAGCCAGTTTCCGAGCATCCGGTAGCCGCCCTCGGTGAGCACCGACTCCGGGTGGAACTGCACGCCCAGGATCGGCAGCGTCGCGTGCCGCAGCCCCATGATCACGCCGCCCTCGGTACGCGATGTGACGATGAGATCCTCCGGGACCGTCGAGTCGACGACGGCGAGGGAGTGGTACCGCGTCGCGACGAACGGCTGCGGAACCCCGTCATAGAACGAGCTGCCGTCGTGAGTGATGAGCGAGGTCTTGCCGTGCATGAGCTCCTCGGCGTGGGTGACCGTGGCGCCCATCGCCTCCGCGATCGCCTGGTGGCCGAGACACACCCCCAGCAGGGGCTGGCCCGATTCGAGCACCGCCGTCACGATCGGGACGCTCACCCCCGCCTGCGCGGGCGTGCCCGGACCGGGCGAGAGCAGCACGGCGTCGTACTCGCGGATCACGTCGGCCGCGGCATCCGCAGAGAAGTCGTCGTTGCGCACCACCACCGTCTCGGCACCGAGCTGAAGCAGGTAGCCGTTGAGGGTGTAGACGAAGCTGTCGTAGTTGTCGACGACGAGGATGCGGGTCACGGGCTCTCCACGGTCACGTCGGGCGCAACGGTGAAGGTCTGCACGACGGGGAAGATCACGAACAGAAGGAGGGCGAGCACACCCGCGATCAGCACGGCCGCGGTGAGGATCCTCACCCAGAGCGGTCCGGGAAGCACTCGCCAGAGAGCTGCGTACATGTCAGTTCACGCTCCGGCCTGAACGAGGGAGGCGATCTCGGCTGGCGGACCGCCGGCCCGGGGGTACCAGGTGTCGAACACGCCGTACGCGATGAAACGCTCCGCGGCGGTGAGCTTGGGGTTGCAGCTCGTCAGAGTGATGATGCGATCGAGCGGAGTCGCCCCGTCGACCTGCGGTACGGGATTGAGCACATCGACGCCGGTCGGCATCACGTAGCTGAGGGAGCGGAACACGTAGCGGTACCAGCCGGCCTCGGTCTCGATGTAGATGCTGTCGCCGACGCGCAGGTTGGCGATATCGCCGAACGGCGCACCCCATCCCGTGCGGTGGGCGGCCAGAGCGAAGTTGCCCACCTCGCCGGGCATCTGCGTTCCGATGTAGTGGCCGATGCCCTTGTTCAGCGAGTCGTACATGCCCACGCCCTCGGTGATCGGACGCGTGTAGTCCGCCCCGAAGCGGGGGATGAGCAGGGTGGCGAAGGTCTGCGCGTTGGCGGGCGCGATGTCGACGACCGGCTCCCCGGGGTTGGGGCGATCCACCGGCGCAGGAACGGTGGACTCGCCCTTGTCCCACCCGTTGCTGAGCTGCACGGCCTCGGACTGCTGACTGCCGCCCTCGATGATGTCGTTGAGCCAGACCTGCCAGCCGAGGAAGAGCAGCACCACCACGCCCGCGGTGATGAAGAGTTCGCCGAGAACGCCGACGACCGTCACGCGGGGACGGGGGCGCGCGCGCTGGCGTCGGCGCGCGACTCGGCCATCCTCGAGAACCATAGGCTCGATTCTAGGGTCTCGCGCGGAGGCGGTTGCTGAGCGTCCCCCGAGCGCAGCGGCGGCCGGCTTTCCAGCGCCACGGAATGGCATTCGGCTAGAATCGGCGCATGGCCCGATCGAACAGCAAGCCCGCCCGCCCCGTTGAGCAGCGCTCCGGCGAGCCCGCTCCGAACCCGGTGTGGTTCAAGCCGGTCATGTTCGGCTTCATGCTCCTGGGACTCGTCTGGATCATCGTCTTCTACGTGAGCCAGAGCACCCTCCCGATCCCGGATCTGGGCAGCTGGAACATCCTGATCGGCTTCGGGATCATGTTCGTCGGCTTCCTCATGACCACGCGCTGGCGCTGACCGGCACCTTTCGCGAAACTACACGCGTGTAGTTATCCCCCTGTGGAGACCCTGTGGATAACTGGGGTCGTCGTCACAGCACGACGGCCACGCCGATGATGGTGATCACCACGAGCGCCACGAGCACGCCGACGGTCAGAAGCACCTGCAGGCGTCGCTGGTCATTCCTCCGCGTGCGGAAGTAGATCAGCGCGACGATCGCCCCGACGACCAGGCCGCCGACGTGCGCCTGCCAGGCGATGTTCGTTCCCGGGAGGAATCCGATGACGAGGTTGAGGGCGATCACGACGAGCAGCTGGGTCGTGTTGCCGCCCAGCCGGCGCTGGATGATGAAGATCGCCCCGAGCAGTCCGAAGATCGCGCCCGACGCCCCGACCACCGGCGTCGCCGGCGCCAGCAGGAGCACCGCGACCGATCCGCCGAGACCGCTGAGCAGGTAGAGCGCGAGGAACCGGATGCGACCGATCGCGCGCTCGAGGATGCGGCCGATCACGAAGAGCGACACCATGTTGAACAGGATGTGGAACAGCGATCCCTGCGAGTGCACGAACAGCGCCGTCAGCATCCGCCACGGCTCGGTCGCCGTGAACGGCGGGTAGTAGAGCAGCAGGGTGGTGACCGGGCTCCCCGGAATTATCTGGAGCCCGAACACCACGAGGCACAGCGCGATGAGCGAGTAGGTGACCACGGGCGCATTGCTGCCGGGACGGAACGCCGAGATCACCGCGGGGCGCGGACGCCGCACGGATGCCCCGCCCTCGCGCACGCACTCGGGGCACTGCACTCCGACCGCCGCCGGGGTCTGGCACTGCGGGCAGATCGTTCGGCCGCAGCGCTGGCAGCGTACGTACGATTTGCGATCGGGATGCCGGTAGCAGACGCTCCGGGCGGTCCCGGGTTCCGTGGTCACCGAAGATCAGACCTCGGTGACGGTGATGCTCTCGATGACGACGTCGTCGAGCGGCTTGTCGCGACCATCCGTGGCCACCGCCTCG
Organism: Synechococcus sp. UW140; assembly: GCA_943367555.1. Taxonomy (GTDB): domain Bacteria; phylum Actinomycetota; class Actinomycetes; order Actinomycetales; family Microbacteriaceae; genus Rhodoglobus. The sequence goes on from CALRJN020000032.1 coordinate 13,305, forward strand.
ATGGCGTCGACGACGCGCTTCGACTCCTCGTCGGCGACCGCGCCGAAGATCGTGTGCTTTCCCTGAAGCCAGCCGGTGGGAACCGTCGTGATGAAGAACTGCGAGCCGTTGGTGCCCTTGCCCCCGCGCGTGCCGGCGTTGGCCATCGCGAGGATGTACGGCTCCGCGAACGTGAGCTCGGGGTGGATCTCGTCGTCGAACTCGTAGCCCGGACCGCCGGTGCCCTGGCCGAGCGGGTCCCCGCCCTGAAGCATGAACTGCGTGATGATGCGGTGGAAGATGACGCCGTTGTAGAGCGGGTCGGTCGACACCTTGCCGGTGGCCGGGTGGGTCCACTCCTTGGTGCCGGTGGCGAGGCCGACGAAGTTGGCCACGGTCTTGGGGGCGTGATTGCCGTAGAGGTTCAGGGTGATCGTTCCGAGGTTGGTCTTCATCTCGGCGACAGCAGTGTGCAGTGACATGAGTACGATTCTAGGTCGCGAATCCCCCCCCTCCCCTCTGACGCAACCCGGTACCACGGGACGGTCGAGGGTGGCAGGATGGGAGTACGGCTCGATTCCCCGATGGAGGTCTCCTCATGGCACTCTCACGCAAGCGGCGCAAGGAACTCGCCCGGTTGAAGAATCAGGCGGAGAACCTCTGGGACGACCAGAAGGAGCTGCTCGAGCACGCGTCCCGTGTGGTTCGGGATGCTAGCCGCCAGGCCGCACTCTACGCTCGCGAGGATGTCGTGCCGCGGGTTCGCGACACGTACGAGGACCGCGTGCGTCCGGCCGTGGCATCCGGGATCGCCGGCGCCCGCTCCGCCGCGAACACGACCCGCGAGAAGCTCGTGGGCGAGGTGCTGCCGGGCCTGACCTCCGCGCTCGGCACCGCCCTCGCGGCGATCGAGGTCGCCAAGAACCAGCAGGTGCGCGAGGCGATCAGCCGCGCCACGAAGATCGGCACCGACCTCGGCACGAAGGCGGGCATCATCCAGCCCAAGTCATCGGGTGTCGGCAAGTACGTGCTCATCGGCCTCGGTGTCGTCGCTGCGGGCGTGGTCGCCTACGCCGCGTGGCAGACCCTGCGCGCCGACGACGACCTGTGGATCGAGGACGAGCCCGAGATCGCTGGTTGAGCAACCGAACGTCGGCGTATCGATCCCCGTTCCACTCCGCACGACCCTAGGCTGGCCGCATGGCTGATACCGTGCTGCACGTCCGCTCAGAATCCCGCACCACCGTGGGGATCGAGTCCGAAGCCGTCATCGTCGGGTCCGTCGCCGCGGGCATCGGTGCGCTCGTCGGCGGCCTCGTCTTCGCGGGCCAGGAGCCGCCGATCTGGGGAGGATGGTCGATCGGCCTCCTCGCCGCGATCGTCGTCATCGCGCTCGGTCTCGTCTCAAGCTACGTGGGCTACTGGCGTGCGCGGCATCTGCCCGGCCAGGAGTGGCGTCTGCCGCTGCCACCGTGGAAGTTCATTCTCGACGCCACCAATGTCGCGGTCGTGCACGCGCTCATCGCCGGCATCGGCACGGTCGCGGTCTTCCTCCTGCTCTCGATGAGCTTTCGCGGGGTCACTCTCGACGGCTGGGTCTCTGCGGTGAGCATTGCCGCCGCCGCGGGAATGTCGTCGTACTGGATCTACCTCTCGGTCTCCAAGATCGACACCGGCAAGCTGTCGATGCTCCTGGTGATCTTCATCTCGATCATGACGCTCACGAGCATGGCCACGGCATCCGACCCCGAATGGTGGATCTACCACTTCAGCCAGCTCGGCACCTTCGGCGACAAGTCCTCGGCGTTCTTCAACTACTCGCTCATCATCGCGGGCCTGCTCGTGACCACCTTCTCGCTCTATCTTCAGCGCGACATCCGCACCCTCGTCGACCTCGGGGTGCTGAAGAACCCGTCGAGCGCGCGCGTGATCTCGACCCTCTTCATCGTCATGGGGGTCATGCTCGCGTGCGTCGGGGTGTTCCCCCTGACCGTCAGCATGCTGCTGCACAACATCTCGGCGGCGGGCATGGCCGTCGCGTTCCTCGGGCTGCTCATCGGCACCCCCTTCATCCTGCGCGGGATGCCGTGGACCTTCTTCGCCGTCACGGTCGGCTTTCTCGCCGGCATGATCCTGTCGATCGTCCTGTTCGCCGTGACCGGGTACTTCAATCTCACGTTCTTCGAGCTTGTCGTGTTCATCATCATCTTCGGATGGATCGCGACGTTCATCCGGTTCCTCGGGGCGACCGTCGCGAGCGCGCAAGCCGAGGGCGTCAGCGCACCGTGATCACGGTCTTGCCGGCGGCGTGGCCGAGCCCGATGTGCTCCACGGCGTCGGCGGCGCGCTCGAGGGGATAGGTCGCCTCGATCACGGGGACCACCGTGCCCGCGGTGAGGTAGGTGCTGAGCTCGACCAGGTCCGCGCCCTTCGTGCGACCGAGGAATCCCACGAACTTCTGGCCCGTGAACGCGCCGACGATCCCGGCGCCGAGCTGACGCTCGAGTCCGCCCATGAGCGGTCCGCCGTTCTCGCCGCCGATGAAGACGACCGTGCCTTTCGGGGCGAGCACGCGACGCAGCGTGGAGATGCGTCGATTGCCGGCGATGTCGAGAACGAAGTCATGGATGCCGTCACCCAGGTCATCTGTCGTGTAATCGACCACGGCATCCGCACCCAGCCTGCGCACGAGCTCGAGCTTGGACGTGCTGCACACTCCCGTGACGATCGCCCTCTGCGCCTTGGCGAGCTGCACCGCGAAGGTGCCGACCCCGCTTCCGGCCCCGATGATGAGCACGCGGCGACCGGCTACCGGCGCCCCGAGACGGAGGGCTTGGAGCGCGGTGAGCCCGGACACCGGCACCGCGGCCGCGGCCGGGAAGTCGACCCCCGCCGGCATCGGCGCGAGCCAGCGCGGCTTCGCGATCGCGAACTCGGCGAAGCTCCCCTGGGCGCCGCCGTAGACGGCATCCCCGGGAGCGAATTCGGTGACGTCGGCCCCGACGGCCTCGATCACGCCCCCGACGTCGGATCCCACCCGCTGATCCTTCGGGCGCCGCAGCCCGAGCACGAGCCGGGCGACGAGCGGACGACCGGTCATCAGATGCCAGACACCGCGGTCAAGGCCGGCCGCGTGGACGCGGATCAGCACTTCGTCGGCGGCGGGCGTCGGAACCGGGAGCTCCTCGAGCGCGAGAACCTCGACGTCGCCGTACTCCTTCTGCGTGATGGCCTTCATGCGGTCTCTCCTGCGGGATCAGTGGGGTAGTGGAAGACGTCGTCGAGCGGCACACCGAAGACGCGGGCGATCTGGAACGCCACCTCGAGCGACGGGGAGTACTTGCCCTGCTCGATCGCGATGATGGTCTGGCGGGTGAGTCCCACGCGATCCGCGAGATCGGCCTGGGTCATCTCCCCGTGGGCGAAGCGCAACGCGCGAATCGAGTTGGTGACGAGGGTCGGCTTCACCACGTGGGCAGCCCCCGGCGGTAGGAGATCACCTTGGTGATCGAGGCGAGGATGGCCGACAGCACAAACCCGAGATAGATCACGTTGGCGATCCAGAACCAGTCCGCCTGCAGCCACGCCAGGATCAGCGCTCCGAGCGCCCCCGCGATCAGGAAGCCGTTGCCCACGTACTCGCCGAAGCGATGGATCTCGCGATCCCGGGCATCCACGCGATCCGCGTTGCGTCCGCCCACGATGCCCCGAGCGATGCCCCAGACGATCGCGATGATGATGTTGGCGACGATCGCGATTCCGATCATCCAGATCATCAGGTCGACATACGACGTCGCGGCCAGCTCGCCGCCGGCGGCGCGGCCGAACAGCAGCCCGAGATAGGTCGCGTACACCGCGATCGTGACGACGAGCATCGTCCACGCGGACTTCTCCTCCGAGGTCATCGGGGACTCCTTCTGTAAAGAATTATTGACATGGATGACGGTACGCCATGGCCGAGGGCATGTCAAGTATTGTTGACACGAGGCGTGTCGCGGCGGGGACCCCGGGGTTTCGATTCTGACCGAGGCGCCGAAACGCGAGAAGGCCCCGACGTCATCGGGGCCCTCTCGCGTTGTGGAGCCTAGGGGAATCGAACCCCTGACCTCCTGCTTGCAAAGCAGGCGCTCTACCAATTGAGCTAAGGCCCCGTACTGGTTGGTGCGCCGCCGCCTCTGCGGCGCACATTCGGTGAATCGACCGCGCGCGAGCGCTCGATTCACCGGGATACGCGTGTCTAGGTTACGCCGCTCGCGGAGCCGGGCGCTCGCGCGCGGTCGGCGCAGCGGCGCCCGCCGCAGGAGCGGCGGCGGGCCAGACAAGCAGTGCCACGGTTGAAGGAATCCCTTGTGGAGATTCCAGTGGGGGTACCAGGACTTGAACCTGGGACCTCTTCATTATCAGTGAAGCGCTCTAACCGCCTGAGCTATACCCCCGAGACCAGATAAGAACTTACCCCATCCGGTTCGCTTTGATGTAATCGCTAGTTGTTGGTGAACCCGACCAGGAGACCGCCGGTCAGACGCACGCTGAAGTTGTAGAGCATGCTCGCGATCGCGCCCAGAGCGGTGCCCACCACGATGTTCAGCACCGCGACCACGAGCGAGAAGATCGCGACCTGTCCGAGGGAGAAGGTCGTCGCCACGCTGAAGGTCGGGTCGCCGAGGATGTCGACGAAGATCTTGTCGAGGCTTCCGAAGATGCCCGTCGAGTTGAGCACGATCCAGATGAAGATCGAGGCGACGACGAGGATGATCCCCAGCGAGACCGCCACGAGGAACGACAGCTTCACCGCCGACCAGAAGTCGATGTAGACGAGCTTGAGGCGCACCTGCTTGGTGGCCACCTGACGCTGCGACTTGCGCTGCAGCTTCTCCGCGACACTACTCATCTACTGCTTCGTCCTTCCCGGCGGGCGCAGCATCCTGCGGACCGTTATCGATCTGATCGTCGAGTTCCTGGTTGTCTGAATTGCGTTCGCTGTTACGGGCGATCGCAATGATCTTGTCATCATCGGCGAATCGGGCGAAGACCACGCCCATGGTGTCACGGCCCTTGGCCGGCACCTCGGCGACAGACGAGCGTACCACTTTGCCGCTGGCAAGAACCACCAGGACCTCGTCGTCGTCGCTCACGATGAGCGCCCCGGCGAGGTCGCCGCGGTGGTCGCTGAGCTTGGCCACCTTGATGCCGAGACCGCCGCGATTCTGCACGCGGTACTCGTCGGCGGAGGTGCGCTTGGCGTACCCGCCCTCGGTCACGACGAACACGAAACCGCCTCCGGTGACCACGCTCGCGCTGAGCAGCTGGTCCTCCTCGCGGAAGTGCATTCCGATCACCCCGGAGGTGGACCGCCCCATGGGGCGCATCGCCGAGTCGGATGCCGTGAACCGGATCGACATTCCCTTGCGGGAGACGAGCAGCACGTCGTCGCTCTCCTCGACGAGCATCGCGGAGACCACCTCGTCGTCCTCGCGGAGGTTGATCGCGATGATGCCGCCGGTGCGGTTGGTGTCGTACTCGCTCAGCGCGGTCTTCTTGACGAGACCGCCCCGGGTCGCGAGCACGAGGTAGGTCGCGGCGGAGTAGTCGCGGATGTCGAGGATCTGGCGGATCTCTTCGCCCGGCTGCATCGCGAGCAGGTTCGCGGTGTGCTGGCCCTTCGCGTCCCGACCGGCCTCCTGGATCTCGTACGCCTTGGCTCGGTAGACCCGCCCGGTGTTCGTGAAGAACAGGAGCCAGTGGTGCGTGGTCGTCACGAAGAAGTGCTCGACCACGTCATCCGCCCGCAGCTGCGCACCGCGCACGCCCTTGCCGCCGCGGTGCTGGCTGCGGTAGTTGTCGCTGCGCGTGCGCTTGATGTATCCGCCGCGAGTGACGGTGATGACCATCTCCTCCTCGGGGATGAGGTCCTCCACGCTCATGTCGCCGTCGAAACCGAACATGATCTCGGTGCGGCGATCGTCGCCGAAGCGGTCGACGATCTCGGTGAGCTCGTCGCGCACGATCGAGCGCTGCTCCGACGGCGTCGCAAGGATGTGGTGGTACGTGGCGATGAGCCGCTCGAGCTCGGCGTGCTCGTCGATGATCTTCTGGCGCTCGAGGGCGGCCAGACGGCGCAGTTGCATCTCGAGGATGGCGCGGGCCTGGAGATCGTCGATGTCGAGGAGCTGGATGAGCCCTTCGCGCGCGGCCTCGGTGTCGGCGCTGCGCCGGATGAGGGCGATCACCTCGTCGAGCGCGTCGAGCGCCTTGAGGTAGGCGACGAGGATGTGCATCCGCTCCTCGGCCTTGCGCAACCGGAACTGGGTGCGCCGCACGATCACGTCGATCTGGTGGTCGATCCAGTGGCCGATGAACCCGTCGAGCGGGAGCGTGCGCGGGATGCCGTCGACGATCGCGAGCATGTTCGCGCCGAAGTTGTCCTGCAGCTGGGTGTGCTTGTAGAGGTTGTTGAGCACGACCTTCGCGACGGCGTCGCGCTTGAGCACGATCACGAGGCGCTGGCCGGTGCGGCCCGAGGTCTCGTCGCGGATGTCCGCGACCCCCGCCATCTTGCCCTCCTTGACGAGGTCCGCGATCTTGAGCGCGAGGTTGTCGGGGTTCACCTGGTACGGCAGCTCGGTGACGACGAGGCACGTGCGGCCCTGGAGCTCCTCGACGTTGACGACCGCGCGCATCGTGATGGATCCGCGGCCGGTGCGGTAGGCATCCTGGATGCCCTTGACGCCCAAGATCTGCGCCCCCGTCGGGAAGTCCGGTCCCTTGATCCGCTGGATGAGCGCCTCGAGCAGTTCCTCGCGCGGGGCATCCGGGTTGTCGAGCGCCCACAGCGCGCCGGCGGCGACCTCGCGCAGGTTGTGGGGCGGGATGTTCGTGGCCATGCCGACCGCGATGCCGACGGACCCGTTGACGAGCAGGTTGGGGAACCGCGACGGGAGCACCGTGGGCTCCTGCGTGCGGCCGTCGTAGTTGTCCTGGAAGTCGACGGTCTCCTCGTCGATGTCGCGGACCATCTCCATCGCCAGCGGCGCCATCTTGGTCTCGGTGTACCGGTGGGCGGCGGCACCGTCGTTGCCGGCCGAGCCGAAATTGCCCTGGCCGAGAGCGAGGGGGTAGCGCAGGCTCCACGGCTGCACCAGACGCACGAGCGCGTCGTACACCGACGAGTCGCCGTGCGGGTGGAACTGCCCCATGACCTCGCCGATCACGCGGGTGCACTTGGAGAAGCCCTTGTCGGGGCGGTACCCGCCGTCGTACATCGCGTAGATCACGCGGCGATGCACGGGCTTGAGCCCGTCACGCACATCGGGCAGGGCGCGCCCGACGATGACGCTCATCGCGTAGTCGAGGTAGGACCGCTGCATCTCCAGCTGGAGGTCGACCTGATCGATCTTGTCGTGGGGGGGGGGGG
>CALRJN020000033.1:0-18893 GCA_943367555.1 Synechococcus sp. UW140
CCCGCCGACGCGTCAGCTCGCCTGCGCCTCAGCTCGTGAACGCCGGAATGATCGCGCCCGAGAACACCTGCCACGCGAGCGCCGTCTTGGCGACGAGGCTCAGGGTGATGTAGACACGCTCGCCGAAGAGGTAGTCGCGCCACTTGCCCACCTGGCGGTACTGCAGCACCTGGTTGATCGCGAACGTGTTGAAGAACACGAACAGCGACACGATGATGCCGTAGACGAACGACGGCGGCTCGACCGTCGACGTGGAGCCGGGGGAGAGGAAGTAGATCACGATCGCCACCCACGGCACGACCCCGACCATCGAACCCATGATGAACGGGAGGAACCCGCCGCTGCCCGGCGACTCGTACTTCTCCTGCAGGGCGCCGAAGCCGATCATCGCGGCGTTGGCGGCGAAGATCGAGAACAGCGCGGTGATGTCGGTGATGCCCGTCGTCTGGGCGATGAGCCAGATCATGATCGACGAGCTCAGGGAGTACTCCACCCACCGGAAGTAGTTGCGATTCTTCTTGAGGCCCGCCGAGTAGCGGCCGAAGAACAGTGGGCTTGCGACGAGGAAGTGGAAGAGCGCCGACAGCAGGAGGAACGCGACGACGCCCGCCCCGACGTTCACCGAGAAGAGCTCGACGCGCTCCGGCGGGATCGGGAAGCCGGGAGGACCCGCGAGGTAGTCGGCGGTCACGCCGAACGTGACCTGGGTGGTCAGTTGGGTGAGGATCCAGGCGAACACGACCGCCTGCACGAGGTGGAGGCTGCCCGCCACGAGGTTGTAGGGCCGGAGTCGGCGGATGTTCTCGTCAGGGGTGCGGATGGTTCGGGCCATGTCGGGCTCCTCGGTCTCTCGGTGCGGGATCGCGCACCACGACGCCAGGAAGCAGGGCAGCATCGCCCCGAACCGGCTCTGTCCCAAGGATAGGCCGTGCCCTGCCGACCGGCGCCAGCGCCAATGGTCCCGTGGTGGCCGGATCGGTGACATCCTTCAGGCATGAGCGCGCGCCTCGAGGAACTCGACTACCAGAAGACCCCGATGGGCGACCTCACGCTGCGGCGTCGACGGGATGACGCGCTCGGCGTCGAGATCTACGAGGTGAAGCTCGGCGAGGAGTACCTCATGTCGAGCCTGTTCACGGTGGCGGAGGAGGCGCTCGCCGAGCTCGGGCTCGCGGCGGTGTCGGGCGAGGCGCTGGACGTCGTGGTCGGCGGACTCGGGCTCGGCTACACCGCGATCGCGGCGTTGCGCGACCCGCGAGTGGCCAGCATGACCGTGATCGACACGATGCCCGCCGTGATCGACTGGCATGACCGCGGACTGCTCCCGGTGTCCGCGGCGCTCACGGGTGACCCGCGCACGCGACTGGTGCTCGCGGACTTCTTCGCGGTGATGCGGGCCGAGCCGCTCGTGCGCTACGACGCGATCCTGCTCGACGTGGACCACTCCCCGCGCCACCAGCTCGATCCGAGCCACGCCGACCTCTACACGGTCGACGGCCTGCGGGCCGCGGAGAGGCACCTCGCCGACGGCGGCGTTTTCGCCCTGTGGTCGGATGACCCGCCCGACGCCGAGTTCATGGCGGTGCTCGGAGCGGTGTTCCCGCATCCCACCGCTCACGTCGTCGACTTCGCCAACCCGCTCACGGGCGGCACCTCGTCGAACACGGTCTACGTGGCGACGTCTACTTCGGAGCGCGCCCCAGCCTGATCGCCCGGATCGTGAGCTGCACGATCGCCACGAGCAGCAGCGCGGCGAAGAGGTAGCTCGAGACCTGCGGGCTCATGAGGAACGCGAGGGCCGCGCCGCCGAACGAGGTGAGGGTGGCGGTGATGCCGAGCACGACGCCGGCGCGCACATCCACGAGCTTGCCGCGCACGTTGTTGACCGAGCCGCTGATCGCGGTGGGGATCATGAACAGCAGCGACGTGCCCTTGGCGAGCAGGTCGCCGAGGCCGAACACCGCGATGAGCGCGGGCACGGCGATCACGCCGCCGCCGATGCCGAACAGTCCGGACGCGATGCCGATGAAGAGTCCGAGCGCGACGAGACCGAGGGCGGCCCAGACGCTCGGCTCGACGAGGTGACCCCCGCGCTCGGGAATGACGAGCACCATGCGCACGGCGATGCCGATCATCAGCACGATGAAGCCCCAGCGCAGCACGCCGAGCGGCAGCCGACGCAGCAGACGCGTGCCGATGAGCGACCCGCCGATGCCGCCGATCGCGAGGAAGAGTGCCGCGAACAGGTCCACCTCCCCGGCGACAAGGTAGGTGGCCGAGCCGGCGATCGCGGTCGGCACGATCGCGATCAGGGAGCTCGCCGCGGCCTGGCGCTGGTTCATCTTCGCGAGCCAGATCAGCAGGGGCACCATGATGATGCCGCCGCCGACGCCGAACGCACCGGAGAGCACCCCGCCGATCGCGCCCACGAGCAGAAGAACCCAGAGCGGCGGACGGGCGGTCGGGGTGGCGATCGTCATCCCCCGAGGGTACGGGATGCCGGCCTACGGCAGGGGCAGCTCGGGGGTCGACACCGGGGCGGCGCGCGTGCCGCCGAGCGCGGATCCCTCGCGCGTGGCGGAGGACTCGAACGCGCTGCCGAACGCGAGCAGGCGCGAGTCGTCGTAGGAGCGACCGGCGATCGTGAGGCCCACCGGCATCCCGATGTCCTCGAGCAGACCCATCGGCACCTGCACGCACGGGATGCCGAGGTGCCGCCACACGAGGTTGCCGTTGGCCACCCACGTGCCGTTGCGCCACGCGATCTCGGCGGACTCGGGGTTGACGTCCGCGTCGGCTGGGCCGATATCGGCCACCGCGGGGAACACGATCGCATCGAGCCGGAGCTCGTCGAGCCACGCCTCGAACTCGTCGCGCGCCGCCTCGAGCCCGCGCAGTCCCTCGGCGAGGTGCGGGATGTCGGTGAGCGCGGGCACCCCGTCGCGGCGGGCGCGGTGCACGTACTGCTCGAGCGGCACGTCCTCGGGGGCGAAGCGGCTGAGGTGGTCGTCGTACCGGCCGGGCAGGCTGCCGGGCGGCACGGGGAAGATGAGGTCGGGCTCGACGTCGACGAGGCGGTTGAGGGCCGGGTCGCCGTTGGCGCGGAGGAACTCGTCCCAGCCGCGTATCGAGAGCTCCCACAGCTCGGACTCGGCGAACCCCTCCGGCACGAGCCCCCGGGCGAGCATCGAGCGGTCGGGCGTGCGGCCGCGCGACTCGTAGTCGGTGACGACGGGCAGGTCGACCTCGATCACCTCCGCGCCGGCCGCCTCGAGGTCGCGCCGCGCCTTCGCCCACTGCTCGAGCACGCTCGAGCGCACGAGGATCGGGTCGTCGGAGGCGGCACCGAGATACATCCGCGGGATCCCGAGTCGCGCCCCCCGCAGCGCGGCGGGGTATGCGAGCGCCGGATACGACTGCGCCCGCACGAGCGACGTCGGCGGGATCGGCACCCAGGGCTGCTCGCGCCAGAAGTCTCCGCGGGTCTGCTCGTCGTCGGCGACGACCGTCTCGAGCACGAGCAGCAGGTCGGCCATCGTGCGCGCATAGGGGACCACGACATCCATCGTCGGCACGAGCGGCCAGTTGCCGCGCACCGAGATCACGCCGCGGCTCGGGGTGTAGCAGCACAGCCCGTTGTTCGAGGCGGGACCGCGGCCGCTCGACCAGGTCTCCTCCGCGAGGGCGAAGGCGCACAGCGAGGCCGCGAGAGCGCTGCCCGAGCCGTTCGACGATCCCGACCCGAACGGCGCCGTGAGGTACGCCGGGTTGTACGGACTCTCGGCCCGGCCGTAGAGACCGCGCTGCATCCCGCCGTTCGCCATCGGCGGCATGTTCGTCAGTCCCAGGCAGATCGCGCCCGCCGCGCGCAGGCGCTCGATCGTGAACGCGTCGTGCTGGGCCACGAGGTCGGCGAAGGCGGGGGAGCCCGCGGCGACCGTGAGGCCGCGCACCTGATAGGAGTCCTTGGCGGCGTACGGGATGCCGTCGAGCGGCCCGAGGGCCGCACCGCGCGCACGTCGCTCATCGCTCGCGCGGGCCTCGGCCGCGGCGTCCGGGTTGAGCACGACATAGGAGTTGAGAGCGCCGTCGTACGCGGCGATGCGCGCGAGGTGACCCGCCACGAGCTCGGCGCTCGTCACGCGACCGTCGGCGAGGGCCGCGGCGAGCTCGGCGAGCGTCGCCTCGACGAGCGGCACGGTCATCCTGCCGCCGGCTGCTGCTGGGTGATGCAGTGGATGCCGCCCCCGCGCGCGAGGATCTCCCGGGCATCCACGGTGACGACCGTGCGGCCCGGGTAGGCGGAGGCGAGCAGTTCGCGGGCGCGGGCATCCGCGGTCGGATCGTCGTACCCGCACGCGATCACGCCGCCGTTGACGACGAGGTGGTTGACGTAGTTCCAGTCGACGAAGCCCTCGTCGTCGGTGAGGGCGGCGGGCGCCGGGAGGTCGATGATCGTGAACGGGCGGCCGGCGGCATCCACCGACTGCTCGAGCACGGCGCGCAGTTCGCGCATCACCGCGTGGTCGGGATGCCCCGCGTCGCGCTGCTCGTGGAGCAGCACCGTGCCGGGGGAGGCGAACGCGGCGACCATGTCGACGTGCCCGCGGGTGCCGAGGGGTTCGTAGTCGCGCGTGAGCCCGCGGGGGAGCCAGATCGTGTGAGTCGAGCCGATCGTGCGCGCGAGCTCGGCCTCGACGCGCTCCTTCGTGGCGTAGCGGTTGCGGCCCGGGTCGAGCTGCACGGTCTCGGTGACCATCACCGTGCCCTCGCCGTCGACGTGGATGGCGCCGCCCTCGTTCACGAGCAGCGATGGGATGCGCGTCACCCCGGCCGCCTCGAGCACGGTCGCGGCGATGCGGGCGTCGTGCTCGAACGAGCCGCCCTGGTCGCCCCACGCGTTGAAGATCCAGTCCACGCCGCCGAGCGCACCGGTCTCGTCGTCGAGCACGAAGGTGGGGCCGATGTCGCGCATCCAGAAGTCGTCGAGCGGGGCCTCGACCACCTCGATCTCGGAGCTCAGCATGCGGCGGGCGCGCTCGCGCTCGCTCGGGTCGACGACCATCGTGACCGGCTCGAAGGGGAGGATCGCGTGGGCGACCGCGGTCCACGCCTCGTAGGTGGCGTCGCGGGCGGCGGAGGAGTCGCCCATCACCTCGCCCTCGCGCGGGAAGGCCATCCAGATGCGGTCGTGCGGAGCGCTCTCCGCGGGCATGCGCCAGGCCATGTCGGTCCTTCCGGGTCTGGTCGATTCTGGCATGCCGCGGCCCGTCTGAGCAGGGCCCCGACGAGGCCGCCACCGGAGGGTGCTCCGGCGACGGCCACGCCGCGGGTCCCGCTGTCGCTCATCTCAGCGGGGCGATCAGGCGCAGGCGACGCTCGGCCGCCTGCTCGCGAGCGAGGCGTGCGAGCTGCTGCTCGATACGAGTCGCTCGCCGTTCGCGCGTCTCCAGGGTCAGCGGGCGCCGGCTCCAGGTGATGAGCGCGATGCCGAGCCGCAGGGCGACACGGTCGACGAGACCGACGCGGCGCACGGGGTGCGACCGCGGCTCGGGCTCGTGGGGTGGGTGGGATTGCCGACCGCGCACGGTCGAGAGGGTGGTGTTCACGAGGGTCCTCACAGGGGTGGGCGGATGACACGCGCGGATCGCGCGCGGAATCCGATCCGGGGATGCCGCTCCTGGCGGCGAAGGGGGGTGACGACGTCACACGTGCGAAAAGCATCGGACGCGCCGTGGCGGGGCGGGAGACGCGGCGCGCGCGGGCGTCAGGACGACACCGAAGCACGAGCCGCATCGGGCTTCGTGAGCGCCGCCACCGTCGGATCCGGTGGCGTCAGGGCCAGCCGAGGATCAGGCGGTGAGGACGCCGACGAAGCCGGCGTTACGGACAATCCCTGCGGGATTCTTGATCAACATGGGCCGGCTCCTTTCGATTCTTGTGGCGTGCGACCACCGTAGCCCGCGACACGCCCGGGCGGCAACGAGGCTCGGGTAACGGTTCCGCAACATCCCTCATGTATACAGAAACCGCGATTTCAGGTCTGATCTCGCGCAGATCGACCCACTCTGTATACACTGAGCCTCGACGGGAAGGAGTGCGCGTGAGAGCCAGCGACCGTGCCTACCGCATCCTGCGGGACGAGATCCTCGACTGGCAGCTCGCTCCCGGCACCGTGCTCGCCGAGGTCGAGCAGGCGACGCGACTCGGCGTCTCGCGCACGCCGCTGCGCGAAGCGCTCGCGCGGCTCACCGCCGAGGGGCTCGTCGAGACCCAGTCCGGCCGCGGGCTCGTGGTCAGCGACGCGTCGGTCGAGAGCGTCACCGAGCTCTTCGAAGTGCGCGAGGCGCTCGAGGCCCAAGCCGCCACGCTCGCGGCCGAACGACGCGACCCCGAAGTGTTCGACGCGCTCGCCGCCGAACTGCGCGCCTCCGCGCCCCTGCTCGCCGACCCCCGCCGCGCCGACTACTACGACCTCGTGCGCCGCGTCGACGAGGCGGTGGATGACGCCGTCGCCAACCCCTGGCTCGTCACCGCCCTGCGCAGCCTGCGTCCGCATCTCGTGCGGATCCGGCGGCTGTCGCGCGACAACCCCGAGCGTCTCGCCGCCGCTGCCGCGGAGCACCTCCTCATCGTCGAGGCGATCGCCGCGGGGGATGCCGAGCTCGCCCGCAGCGCCACCCTCGTGCACCTCCACCGCTCTTTGCGCAACATCATCGCCACGGCCGAGACCGGCCACCTCATCCCCGCACACGACAGGACAGCATGAAGCTCCACACCGTACGCACGTACCGCAGCGACGAGAACCTTCCCCGCCAGGAGCAGCTCGCGTGGAAGATCGCCGAGGTCGCCTCCGACCGCGTGGATGTCACCGCCGAGGTGACCGACATGGTGATCAACCGCGTGATCGACAATGCGGCGGTCGCCGCGGCATCCCTCACCCGGGCGCCTGTCGTCGCGGCGCGAGCCCAGGCGGAAGCGCATCCGGTCTCCCGCAACGGCGTCGGCTCCACGGTGTTCGGCAGCGCCCTGCCCACGAGTCCCGAGTGGGCCGCGTGGGCCAACGGGGTCGCGGTGCGCGAGCTCGACTTCCACGACACCTTCCTCGCCGCGGAGTACTCGCACCCCGGCGACAACATCCCCTCGATCACGGCCGTCGCCCAGTACCTCGGGCGCTCGGGCGACGAGCTGCTGCGCGGCATCGTCACCGGGTATGAGATCCAGATCGATCTCGTCAAGGCGATCAGCCTCCACGCGCACAAGATCGACCACGTCGCGCACCTCGGGCCCTCCGCGGCCGCCGGCATCGGAACCCTGCTCGGGCTGTCGACCGAGACGATCTTCCAGGCGATCGGCCAGGCCCTGCACACGACCACCGCCACGCGCCAGTCGCGCAAGGGTGAGATCTCCACGTGGAAGGCGCACGCCCCGGCGTTCGCCGGCAAGATGGCCGTCGAGGCGGTCGACCGGGCGATGCGCGGCCAGACGAGCCCTACCCCGATCTACGAGGGCGAGGATGGCGTCATCGCCTGGCTGCTCGGCGGTCCCGAGGCCCGCTACGAGGTGCCGCTGCCCGCGAAGGGCGAGGCCCGTCGCGCCATCCTCGACAGCTACACCAAGGAGCACTCCGCCGAGTACCAGGCCCAGGCGTGGATCGATCTCGCCCGCCGCCTCGGCTCCGAGCGCCCCGAGCTGCGCGACCCCGCGAACATCACCCGGATCGTGCTGCACACGAGCCACCACACCCACTACGTGATCGGCTCGGGCGCCAACGACCCGCAGAAGTACGACCCCACCGCGAGCCGCGAGACGCTCGACCACTCGATCCCGTACATCTTCACCGTCGCCCTCCAGGACGGCACATGGGATCACGAGGCCAGTTACGCCCCGTCGCGGGCGAACCGGCCGGACACGGTCGCCCTCTGGAACCTCGTCACGACGGCCGAGGACGCCGAGTGGACCCGCCGCTACCATTCCAACGACCCGGCCGAGAAGGCGTTCGGCGGGCGCGTGGAGATCGACCTCGCCGACGGCACCCGCCTCGTCGACGAGATCGCGGTCGCGGATGCGCATCCGCTGGGCGCGCGACCGTTCGCCCGGGCGCAGTACGTCGCGAAGTTCCGCCAGCTCGCCGACGGCGTGCTCGCCGCCGACGAGATCGAGCGCTTCCTCGACGTGGCCCAGCGCCTGCCCGAGCTCACCGCCGCCGAGCTGAGCGGTCTGTCGATCAACGGGGCCTTCCCCGCCGTGACCCCGAAGGGGATCTTCTGAACACCCGCGGATCGAGCCCGTCGAGATCTCACCAACGAGGAGCCTTCTGATGCTGTACACCACCGTCACTGCCGCCGAGAAGCGCGCCGCGTTCCGCGCCCGCCTCGCCACCGGGGAGCTGCTGCGCTTCCCGGGCGCGTTCAACCCGCTCTCCGCCAAGCTCATCCAGGACAAGGGCTTCGAGGGGGTCTACATCTCCGGCGCCGTGATCTCGGCCGACCTGGGGCTGCCGGACGTCGGGCTCACGACGCTCACCGAGGTCGCCACCCGCGGGCAGCAGATCAGCCGGATGACCGACCTGCCCACCCTCATCGACGCCGACACCGGCTTCGGGGAGGCGATGAACGTGGCCCGCACGGTGCAGACGCTCGAGGATGCCGGGGTCGCCGGCCTGCACATCGAGGACCAGGTCAACCCCAAGCGCTGCGGGCACCTCGACGGCAAGTCGGTCGTCGACACGGGCACGGCGCTGCAGCGCATCCGCGCGGCCGTCGACGCGCGCCGGGACCCGAACCTGCTCATCATGGCGCGCACCGACATCCGCGCCATCGACGGCCTGCCCGCGGCGATCGACCGGGCCAAGGCGCTCGTGGACGCCGGGGCCGACGCGATCTTCCCCGAGGCGATGGCCGACCTCGGCGAGTTCGAGGCGATTCGCGCCGCGGTGGACGTGCCGATCCTCGCCAACATGACCGAGTTCGGCAAGAGCGACCTGTTCACGACCGAGCAGCTCGCGGGCGTCGGCGTCAACATCGTGATCTACCCGGTGAGCCTGCTGCGCATCGCGATGGGGGCCGCCGAGCGTGCGCTCGACACGCTGTCCGCCGAGGGAACCCTCAAGCCCACTGTCGCAGACATGCAGACTCGGGCGAGACTGTACGAACTGCTCGACTACGAGGCGTACAACGCCTTCGACACCTCCGTCTTCACCTTCACGCTGTAACCACCCAGGCCGGTCGAGCCAGCCGAGAGACCTCCCCACCCCTAGGAGCACACCATGACCGACACCCCCTCCTTGAGTAGCGACATCCGCAAGGGCCTCGCCGGCGTCGTCGTCGACACCACTGCGATCTCCAAGGTGAACCCCGAGACCAACTCGCTGCTCTACCGCGGCTACCCGGTGCAGGAGCTCGCCGCCAACTGCACCTTCGAGGAGGTCGCGTACCTGCTCTGGCGCGGCGAGCTGCCCGACCCCGAGCAGCTCGAGGGGTTCGAGCGTCTCGAGCGCTCCGAGCGGCAGCTCGACGAGCGGGTCAAGCGCGTGATCGACGAGCTGCCGCTCACCGCTCACCCGATGGATGTCGTGCGCACCGCCGTGAGCGTGCTCGGCGCCGCCGACCCCGACACCGCCGACTCGAGCCGCAGCGCCAACCAGGACAAGGCCGTGCGCCTGTTCGCCCAGCTGCCCTCGATCGTCGCCTACGACCAGCGCCGCCGCCGCGGGGAGCACCTCATCGAGCCGCGCGACGACCTCGGCTACTCCGCGAACTTCCTCTTCATGACCTTCGGCGAGGTGCCTGACCTCACCGTCGTCACGGCGTTCGACGTGTCGATGATCCTCTACGCCGAGCACTCGTTCAACGCGAGCACCTTCACCGCGCGGGTCATCACCTCGACCCTCTCCGACCTGCACTCCGCCGTCACCGGCGCGATCGGTGCGCTCAAGGGCCCACTCCACGGGGGCGCCAACGAGGCCGTCATGCACGTGTTCGACGAGATCGGCAGCGCCGATCAGGCCGAGCAGTGGCTCGAGACGGCGTTGGCCGAGAAGCGCAAGATCATGGGATTCGGGCACCGCGTCTACAAGAACGGCGACTCGCGCGTCCCCACGATGAAGGCGAGCCTCGACACCCTCATCGCGCACTACGAGCGCCCCGACCTCGCCGAGCTCTACGACGCCCTGGAGTCCGCGATGACCGAGCGCAAGGGCATCCTGCCCAATCTCGACTACCCCAGCGGCCCGGCGTACCACCTCATGGGCTTCGACACCGAGATGTTCACGCCGCTGTTCGTCGCGAGCCGCATAACCGGCTGGACGGCGCACATCATGGAGCAGCTCGAAGCGAACGCCCTGATCCGTCCGTTGAGCCTCTACAACGGAGTCGACGAGCGGCACGTGCGCTGAGGCGTCGATTTCCTCAAGAAGCGTGATTGTTTCCGCTCCACGGGACCTTCGGCCGGAGCGTCGTGGCCATTTGTCCGGTAACTTCGGCATGCTTTGACTGACAGAGGAGTCGCATGAGGATCGCTGTAATGCGGGAACCCGAGCCCGGGGAGCGTCGCGTCGCGGCCACCCCGGAGACCGTCGCCGGCTACATCGCCGCGGGGTTCCAGGTCGAGATCGAGGCCGGCGCGGGGGAGCGGGCCGGTTTTCCGGATGCCGCCTACCGCGAGGCCGGAGCCACTGTCACGAAGACCATCGCTCCCAAGAGCGTCGAGGTGCTCGCCCACGTGCGCCCCCTGAGTGCCGCGTTCGCCGCGTCGTTGCCCGCCGGCGCGGTGACGGTCGGGTTCGGCTCACCGGCATCGGAGTTGGCGACCGTCGCGGCCCTGGCGAAGGCCAAGGTCACCGCGTTCGCCCTCGAGCTCGTGCCCCGCATCTCGCGGGCGCAGTCGATGGATGCCCTCACCTCCCAGTCCCTCGTCTCCGGCTACCGCTGCGTGCTCGAGGCCGCGACCCGCTACCCGCGGTTCTTCCCCCTCTTCATGACCGCGGCCGGAACGGTGCCACCCGCCAAGGTGCTCGTGCTGGGCGCGGGCGTCGCCGGACTGCAGGCGATCGCCACGGCAAAGCGCCTCGGGGCCAAGGTGAGCGCATACGACGTGCGGGCGGCATCCGCCGACGAGGTCAAGTCGATGGGTGGCACGTTCATCACCCTCGAGCTCGAGACGGCCGAAGCGGCCGGCGGCTACGCCAAGGAGCTCGCCGAGGATCGCGCGGCCCGCCAGCGCGAGCTGCTCACGCCCTACATCACCGCGGCCGACGTGATCATCACGACCGCGGCGATCCCGGGGCGGCCCGCTCCTCGCCTCGTCACGGCCGACATGGTCGCGACGATGAACCCGGGCTCGGTGATCATCGACCTCGCCGCGGAGACCGGCGGCAATGTCGAGGGCACCGTCGCGGGGGTCGATACCGCGGTGCCGGTGGCCGGCGGCACGGTGACGATCGTCGGGATGAAGGATGCGGCATCCACGATGCCCTACGACGCTTCGCGCCTCTACGCCAAGAACGTCGCCAACCTCATCGCCCTGATGACCAAGGATGGCGCGGTCACCCCCGACTTCGACGACGAGGTCATCGCGGGCGCCTGCCTCACCCACGACGGCGCGATCCGACACGAGCCGACCGCGCTCGCGGTCGAGGCGTCGAAGCCCGCAACCGGAAGGACGGCGAAGAACTGATGGATGCCATCACCCTGCTCACGATCTTCGTGCTGGCGGTCTTCGTCGGCTTCGAAGTCGTCTCCAAGGTCTCGAGCACCTTGCACACCCCGCTGATGTCGGGCGCGAACGCGATTCACGGCATCATCCTCATCGGAGCGATCATCGTCGCCGGTCAGGCCGAGAACGTGCTCGTGCTCGTGATCGCCCTCATCGCCGTGCTGCTGGCCACCGTCAACCTCGTCGGCGGCTTCGTCGTCACCGACCGGATGCTCGAGATGTTCCGCGGACGCAAAGCGCCGGCGTCGACGACCACGAAGGGCGACGACCAGTGAACCTCCTGAGCCCCGAATGGGCCGCGATCCTCTACCTCGTCGCCGCCGTCTGCTTCATCCTCGCCCTCCAGGGTCTCGGCAACCCGCGCACGGCCCGCCGGGGCAACCTCATCGGTGCCGCGGGCGCCCTCATCGCCGTCGTGACGGTGTTCCTGTCGATGAAGCTCGACAACATCCCGTGGATCCTTGCCGTGATCGCGGTCGGGTCGCTTATCGCGGCGCCCGTCTCGCGCCGCGTCAAGATGACCCAGATGCCCCAGCTCGTCGCGCTCTTCAACGGAGTCGGCGGCGGGGCGGCCGCGCTCGTGGCC
The DNA here is from genome assembly GCA_943367555.1 of Synechococcus sp. UW140. GTDB lineage: Bacteria > Actinomycetota > Actinomycetes > Actinomycetales > Microbacteriaceae > Rhodoglobus. The sequence goes on from CALRJN020000033.1 coordinate 12,302, forward strand.
CTGCTCGAGCTCTCGCACTCGAGCGACCCGTGGTCGGGCCTCGCGGTCGCGTTCACGGTGCTCGTCGGCGCGGTCTCGTTCTCGGGATCCTGCATCACCTTCGCCAAGCTGCAGGAGCTGCTGCCCACCCGACCGATCACCTTCCCCGGCCAGCCGATCGTCATGGGCCTCGTGCTGCTCGGTGCGCTTGCCGCCGGCTACTTCGTCGTGACGACGCACTCGCTCCTCGCCGTGATCGTGCTGCTCGTGCTCGGCCTCGTCGCCGGGCTTCTGCTCGTGCTCCCGGTCGGTGGGGCGGATGTGCCGATCGTCATCTCGCTGCTCAACGCGTTCACCGGCCTCACGGTCGCCGCCTCGGGACTCGTGCTCGGCAACATCCTGCTCCTCGTCGCCGGCACCCTCGTCGGCGCGAGCGGCACGATCCTCACGCGCGCCATGGCCGCGGCGATGGGGCGCAGTGTCGCGGGCATCATCTTCGGCGCCTTCAAGGGCGGGTCGACGGCGGGCTCCACGACGGTGTCCGAGCGGCCGGTGCGCTCCTCGAGCGCCGAGGATGTCGCCATCCTGCTCGGCTACGCCCAGAAGGTCATCGTCGTGCCCGGCTACGGTCTCGCGGTCGCGCAGGCCCAGCACACCATGGCGGAACTCGCGACGACGCTCGAGGCGAAGGGCATCGAGGTGATCTTCGGCATCCACCCGGTCGCCGGCCGCATGCCCGGTCACATGAACGTGCTCATGGCGGAGGCCGACGTGCCCTACGAGCTGCTCAAGGAGATGGACGAGGTGAACCCGCAGTTCAAGACCGCGGATGTCGCGCTCGTCGTCGGCGCCAACGACGTGGTCAACCCGGCGGCGAAGAACGCGGTCGGGTCGCCGATCTACGGGATGCCGATCCTCGATGTCGCGGATGCCCGCCAGATCGTCTTCCTCAAGCGCTCGATGCGCCCCGGGTTCGCGGGCATCGAGAACGAGCTGCTCTACGAGCCGCAGACGACGCTCCTGTTCGGGGACGCCAAGGAGTCCCTGGCCAAAGTGCTGACCGCGGTGAAGAACCTGTAGTCCGTCGGGTCTGTCCCGCCCCGCCTCCCCTGCTGGCGCGCGCGGCGCTGGAAGAATGATCGCGTGACCACCACGCGACGCGATGCCTGGGAGGCGCGCACCACCGTGCCGCTCGTGGTGCTCGGGGCGACGTTCGTCATCACGTACTCGATGTGGGTGCTGTGGCTCGACCGTCCCGACATCGTCTCGGCGGTCATCCTCATCGACTTCGTCGTCTCGTGGCTCGCGTTCCTCATCGACTACGTCGTGCGCGTCGCGCTCACCCCGCGGGGCCGACGCGGGGAGTTCTTCCGCGCGAACCTGGTCGACCTGCTCTCGATCGCCCTGCCGATGTTCCGGGCGTTCCGCGTGGTCGCGCTCTTGCGTCGCGTGCCGTACTTCGCGACGCGGTCCGGCGCCGCGGTGCGCACCGAGGTCATCGCCTACGCCGCGATGTACGCGATCCTCTTCGTCTACTTCACCGCGCTTGCCACCCTGGACGCCGAGCGCACCGCCCCGGACGCCACGATCACGACATTCGGCGATGCGATCTGGTGGGCGTGCGTGACGATCGCCACGGTCGGCTACGGCGATACGTACCCCGTCACGCCGCTCGGACGGGTCTACGCGGTCGTGCTCATGGTGGGCGGCGTCGCCATCCTGGGCACGGCCTCGGCGATCGTGATCTCGTTCCTCAACGAGCGCATCCTGGGTCGCGGGGGCGCCCACCAACCGCGAGCCGACGTGCCGGACTGACCGCGGGTCGAGCTCGTCGAGACCTCACGAGCGAGTCACGGCTGCAGCCGCTCCATCGTCCAGTCGCCGTCGCCGACCCGGCTGAACCGTAGCCGATCGTGCATCCGCGAGGAGCGCCCCTGCCAGAACTCGATCGAGCGGGGCCGGATGCGGAACCCGCCCCACGTGTCCGGCCGCGGCACCTCGCCGCCCTCGAACTGCGCCTCCAGCTCCGCCACCCGCGCTTCGAGCAGGTCACGGATCGCGATCGGCTGGGACTGGTCGCTCGCGACGGCGGCGATCTGCGCGCCTCGCGGACGGCTCGCGAAGTAGGCGTCCGAGATCGCCGGGTCGCTCGGCTCGGCGGTGCCGCGCACGATCACCTGGCGGTGGATGAGATACCACGGGAACACGATCGCGACCTCGGGGTTGTTCAGCAGCGCCCGGCCCTTCTGCGAGGTGTAGCTCGTGAAGAACTCGAAGCCGTCCGCGTCGACGGTGCGCAGCAGCACGGTGCGACTGGTCGGGAGGCCGTCCGGCTCGACCGTGGAGAGCACCATCGCGTTGGGCTCGTAGACCTTCGACTCGTCGGCCTGCTCCAGCCACAGGCTGAACTGGGCGATCGGGTCGCGCAGGATCTCCTGCTCGGTGAGGGGCTGCTGACCGTAGTCGGTGTGGCGGTGGAGCGCGTCGGACATGATGCGAGCGTACCTCCGCGGTGGAGCCCCCGTAGGGGCCGATCGTCCCGCGGCGGACCGGCCGTCCCCGGCATCCCTGACCCCGTCCCCGCGTCCCCCGCCCTATCCTCGCGTCCCCGTCCCCCGCCCCACCCCCACGTCCCGGACACGCGGAAGGGGCCCGCCTCCATCCCCCGGATGCGGGCCCCTCCTCATGCAGCGGTTCTTCCCCCGAAGACTCGCGGCGACCTCTCCCCCGAGAGGCACACCTCAACCTCTCGGCCGTTGTCCCCCGATGGTTAGGAGTTGTGCGCCATGTTGCATTATTACTATGTAGTAATTATGCTATCGGTATGGGACGCAAACCGAAGGCCGAGGAGCCGGTGTACAGCCGGCTCGAGGCTCGCCGAACACGCCACGGCATCACGAGGCAGGAGCTCGCCGACGCCGTCGGCGTGCACTACCAGACGATCGGCTACCTCGAACGAGGCGAGTACAGCCCGAGCCTCTCGCTCGCGCTGCGCATCGCCGCCGAGCTCGAGACGCCGATCGGCGAACTGTTCTCGCTCACGCCGTTCACCGACACCGCACCGACCGACCACCCCGAGGAGGACCCGTCATGACCGAAACCAAGAAGCTCACCGCCCGGGAGCGCCGCCAACTCGCCGTGGAGAAGCAGGCCGACGCCATCCTCTCCGATCAGAAGTACTCGCGCCTGCGCTCCCGCGGAGCCCGGATCGCGCTCGTCGTCGCGATGGCGGTGATCATTGTGCTCAACCCTGTCGCGTGGATGCTCGGCGGCAGCCTCATCGGGCTCGGCGTCGTGCTCCTGAGCTTCGTCGTCTGGGGTGCCCTGCGCGTCTCGGTGCGGGTGATCGCCGACCTGCCCGACTCCGTGCTCGACGAGCGACAGGTCGCGGTGCGCAACGCCGTGTACCTCGAGGCCTACCGCTGGTTCGCCGGACTCGTGGTCCTGGCCGCGTCGGTGGGTCTCGTCTGGCTCGCCGTCGCCGGCAACGAGTTCTCCGCGATCACGTTCACCCTCACCTGGGAAGCCGGGATGGCCGTCTTCTGGTTCCTCGAGATGTGCGCCCTCGCCCTGCCGTCGATGGTGCTCGCGCTCCGCGATCGCGGCGAGTAGCTCGCCGTACCCCGCAACGACGACGCCCGGCCGCTCCTTCAGAGCAGGCCGGGCGTTGTCGTTCAGATCCGCAGAATCAGCCGAACTTCCCGCTGACGTAGTCCTCGGTCGCCTGCACGCTCGGCTTGGAGAACATGATCGTGGTGTCGTCGTACTCGATGAGCTTGCCGGGCTTGCCGGTGCCCGCGATGTTGAAGAACGCGGTGCGGTCCGAGACGCGGGAGGCCTGCTGCATGTTGTGGGTCACGATCACGATCGTGTAGTCCTGCTTGAGCTCCTCGATGAGGTCCTCGATCGCGAGCGTCGAGATCGGGTCGAGGGCCGAGCACGGCTCGTCCATGAGGATGACCTCGGGCGAGACCGCGATGGCGCGCGCGATGCAGAGGCGCTGCTGCTGGCCGCCCGAAAGGCCGGAGCCGGGCAGCGCGAGGCGGTCCTTGACCTCTTTCCAGAGGTTGGCGCCCTGCAGCGACTTCTCCACGAGGTCGTCGCCCTCGCTCTTGGTCATCCGACGGTTGTTGAGCTTGACGCCTGCGAGCACGTTGTCGCGGATCGACATCGTGGGGAACGGGTTGGGGCGCTGGAACACCATGCCCACCTGGCGACGTACGAGCACGGGGTCGACGCCGGGACCGTAGAGGTTGTTGCCGTCGATGAGCACCTCACCCTCGACGTAGGCGCCCGGGATGACCTCGTGCATGCGGTTGAGCGTGCGCAGGAACGTCGACTTGCCGCATCCCGACGGACCGATGAAGGCCGTCACGGTGCGGGGCTCGATCGTGAGGGACACGTCCTCCACGGCCTTGAACTTGCCGTAGTAGACGTTCAGGTCGTTGACTTCGATGCGCTTCGACACGGGATCCTTTTCGGGTGCGAGTGGCCTAGCGGCCGAGCTTGGGGGAGAAGATGCGGGCGATGAGGCGGGCGATCAGGTTGAGCGCCATGACGATGAGGATGAGGGTGAGCGCGCCCGTCCATGCTCGGTCGAGGTAGGGCTGAGCGTCCACCCCGGGCTGCGCGAACTGGTTGTACACGAACACCGGGAGCGACATCATCCGGTCGTTGAACAGGTCGTAGTTCATGCTTGTCGTGTACCCCGCGATGATCAGCAGCGGTGCCGTCTCGCCGATCACGCGGGCGATGGCGAGCGTGATGCCGGTCGTGATGCCCGCGAGCGAGGTCGGGATGACGATCTTGAGAATCGTGAGCCACTTCGGCACCCCGAGTGCGTACGAGGCCTCCCGCAGCTCGTTAGGCACGAGCTTGAGCATCTCCTCGCTCGAGCGCACGACGACCGGGATCATCAGCAGTGAGAGCGCAACGGCGCCACCGAATCCGAAGCGGATGCCGGGGTCGTTGGTGATGAGCGAGAAGAATGCGAAAGCGAAGAGGCCGGCGACGATCGACGGGATGCCGGTCATGACATCCACGAAGAAGGTGATCGCGCGAGCGAGCGCACCCCGACCGTACTCGACGAGGTAGATCGCGGCCAAGATCCCGACCGGGATCGAGATCAGGGCTGCCATCCCGGTGATGAGCAGGGTTCCCGTGATCGCGTGCAGCGCTCCACCGCCCTCGCCGACGACGTTGCGCATCGAGGAGGTGAAGTAGAGCAGGTCGAACCGAGGAAGACCGTTGATCACGACCGTGCTGAGCAGCGACACGAGCGGCAGCAGGGCGATGATGAACGCGGTGCCCACGAGGGAGGTCACCAGCCGGTTGCGCGCCTGTCGACCGCCCTCCACGAGGTACGCGATCACGAAGATCAGGATGTTGAACAGCACCGTGCCGAGCACGATCGCGAGCACGAGGTTGAATTCGGTGCCGGTCGCCGCTGCCATGAGCCCGAGCACGAGGCCGGCGACGGCCCAGCTGCCCACGAGCAGGGCCCACGGAGCCCAGCGGGGCATCCGGCCCGCGGTCAGGGAGTTGACGATTCCGGCGGGGGTGGTCGTTGCGGTCATCAGTTGGCCCCCGAGAAGGCCTTGCGGCGGTTGACGACGATTCGCGCGATCGAGTTGATCACGAGCGTGATGATGAAGAGGATCAGCCCGGTCGCAATGAGGGCGTTGACGTTGATGCCGAAGGCCTCAGGGAAGTTGAGCGCGATGTTGCCGGCGATGGTCGGCGAGTTCTGCGAGCCGGTGAGCACGAACGTGATGAGGAACGACGGCGACAGCACCATCGCCACGACCATCGTCTCGCCCAGAGCACGACCGAGTCCGAGCATCGCCGCGGAGATGATGCCGGGGCGACCGAACGGCAGCACCGCCATCTGGATCATCTCCCAGCGCGTCGCGCCGAGGGCGAGGGCCGCCTCCTCGTGGAGGACGGGAGTCTGGAGGAACACCTCACGGCAGATGGCGGTGATGATCGGGATGATCATGACCGCGAGCACAATCGCGACGGTGAGGATGGTGCGGCCGGTGCCGGAGACGGGAGGAGTGAAGAGCGGGAACCAGCCGAGGTTGTCGACCAGCCAGGTGTAGAGCGGCACGACCGCCGGGGCGAGGATCTTGATGCCCCAGAGGCCGAAGACCACCGAGGGCACCGCGGCGAGCAGGTCGATGATGTAGCCGAGACCCTGCGCCACGCGGCGGGGCGCGAAGTGGGAGATGAAGAGGGCGATCCCGAGGGAGAGCGGCAGCGCGAAGATCAGCGCGAGGAGAGCCGACCAGACGGTGCCGAACGCGACCGGGGCGACGTAGGCCCAGAAACTCTCGGGGGATCCCTTGATGTCGGCGGGATCCGCGAAGAACGCAGGGAGGCTCTCCGCGATGAGGAAGACCGCGACGGCGGCGAGCGCCGCGAGGATGAGGCTTCCGGCGACGATGGTCGCGCCGGAGAAGATGCGGTCAGCGGGGCGGGCCTTAGCTCGCGGCGGCGGGGCTACGGTCGTCATTCCTGTCTTCCTGCGTGACCTGAAGTGAGGTGGGGGAGTGCCGAGCTCGTGGCCCGGCTCAAGTCTGTCGGGCTGCGGCGCCGCATGCAATGCGCGGCG
>CALRJN020000034.1:0-18757 GCA_943367555.1 Synechococcus sp. UW140
CGGGGCCCCTACCCCGAGTTTCCTTAGCCGGCCATCGACCTCCGACGCCTCCGAACAACACCCGCTCAGGTGGGTAGAAGAAGAGGGTCGACATGGCTGACGCCGCACGGGCCGCCAAGATGGCGGACCGCATCAAGGTCATCATCGCCAAGACGCTCGAGCGCGGGATCAAGGATCCGCGGCTCGGCTTCGTCACGATCACGGACGTGCGTGTGACGGGAGACCTCCAGCACGCCTCGATCTTCTACACGGTCTACGGCTCCGACGAGGAGCGCGCCGACACGGCCGCCGCCCTCAAGTCGGCGACGGGGATGCTGCGCAGCGAGGTGGGCAAGAACATCACCGCGCGCCTCACCCCGAGCCTGGAGTTCATCGCCGACGGCATCCCGGAGAACGCCGCCTTGATCGAGTCGCTCCTCACCGAGGCCGCCCAGCGCGACGCCGAGGTCGAGAGTCTCAAGGCGACGGCGCAGTACGCCGGCGACGAGGACCCCTACGTCAAGCCGCGCGTGATCGCGGATGACGACGACGACGACGACAACGAAGAGGACGACGAGGATGACGACGACCTCGACGAGGGTGACAAGGCTCGCTGATCAGAGCGCGACGGTCGGGTAGATCGTCGCCATGCCCTCGGCCTCGCGGCTGTACTTGCCGGGGCGCTGCGGGCGGTAGGTCTCGTTGAAGAGCGAGAGGTCGTCCGCGTGGCGCCCGAGGTCGGCGACGAGAGCGCGGTGGGCGTCCCCGCCGACGAATCGGCCCAGGTCGCGGGCATCCCGCCAGTAGCTCACCATGATGACCTCGCGGGGACCGACGATGCCGGCCTTGACCTGCGTGCAGCCCTCGGCGGCAGCCGTCGCGCGCCGGATCGCGAACACGTTGCGCCACAGCCAGCCCTGGCCGCGGGCGGTGCGCGCGCGGATGCCGTTGACGAAGACGACCGCGGTCGGCTCGTCGGGCAGCTCGATCCGGTACAGCTCGTAGGGGCGGGTCTCGGTCATGGTCGGGTCCTTCGGTCGGGGTGGGACCAGTGTGCGCGCAATCGGATAGTGGCACTATCCACCAGTCGGTGGATGCCGTTCTCCGCCGGTCGGCTCAGTCCCAGTCCGACGTCGACATCGACCTGACCCGATCCGCGAGGTAGGTCGCAAGCGGCACCTCGGCGTGGGCGAGCCGGATCGTCAGGATGCCGTCCCGCCGCACGAGCTTTCCGTCGCCGCGCTCGATGTCAGCGCTCGTCACGCCCACCGCCACCGCGGCGTAGTTCACCGATTCCCCCCGGGCGAACGGACCCTTCGCGGCGAGGCGCTGGATGTCGCGGCGCGCCGCCTCGGTGTCGCTCTTGTTCGCGGCGAACGCCCGCGGCTCCACGGCGCGGGTCACGGCCCCGGTGGCCCACAGCGTGGCATCCGGACCGATGAGCACCTCGCCCAGGCGCCAGACACGTCCGAGCAGCACGAACTTCGGGGGGAGGGGCAGCGGCCCGACGTGGCGCTCGGTGCGCAGCTCGGCGAGAGCCTCGTCAGGCACGCCCGCAGTCGTCAGCGACGCGACCGTCTTCGACAGAAGCGCTGTCAGTTCGGGATCGTCCGAACTCACCCGAAGACCAGACTCACCCGAAGACCAGACTCACCCGAAGACCAGAACGACGAGAAGGATCAGCCAGGCCGGGTTGAGAATGAAGCTGAACACGGCGACGAGGATCCCGCCCACCTTGCGGGGTGACCACACGGCCCAGAGGATCCCAGCGACGGTGGTGAGGATCCCGATTCCGAAGTTGGTGTACGACAGATACAGCACGAGGTCACCGGACTCGACGTTCAACGCAGCGAGCTGCAGGCCGATCACCACGAGCATGGCGAGCATCCCGATCAGGGCGATGATGCGAACGATGGCGAGGCGCATTCCGCCAGCCTATTTGAGCAGCCGCGACAGCACGCGATCGGCGAGCGGCTTGCCGCCGGTCTGGCACGTGGGGCAGTACTCGAACGTCGAGTCGGCGAACCGCACCTGCTTCACGGTGTCGCCGCACACGGGGCACGGCTCGCCGTAGCGGCCGTGCACGCGGAGGTTCGACTTCTTCTCGGCCTTGAGCTCGCTCGCCTTCAGTCCGTCGGCGCGAGCGATCGCCGCATTCAGGGTCTCGCGGATCGCGGCGAACAGCGCCTCGACATCCGCGCGGGGCATCGAGGCGGGCTTGTAGGGCGACATCCGGGCGACGTGAAGGATCTCGTCGGAGTAGGCGTTGCCGATGCCCGCGATGAGGGACTGATTTCGCAGCACGCCCTTGATCTGGGCGCGACCCTGGGCGCCGAGGATCGCGGCGAGCACGTCGACGGTGAAGTGGTCGTCGAGCGGGTCGGGCCCGAGGCGCGCCACCCCGGGCACATCGGACGGGGAGCGCACGAGGAAGATCGCGAGCGACTTCTTGGTGCCTGCCTCGGTGAGGTCGAAGCCGGAGCCGAGGCTCGCGACCCGGCCGTCGTCCGGCTCGAGTACGAGGCGCGCGGCGAGCGGGCCCCGCCCGGGGCGGGTCGGCGCGCTCGGGGGCGCCTCCCGCCAGCGCAGCCATCCCGCGCGGGCGAGGTGGATGACGAGGTGCAGCGTGTCGGCCCCGCCGAACACCACATCGAGGAACTTGCCGTGTCGGGTCACGTCGGTGATCTCCCGCCCCGCGAGCGCGCTCACTGGAGGGTCGAAGGTCTTCATGGCCGCGAACGAGACCAGTTCGAGGCGCTGCACGCGGCGCCCCACGAGGCGGCCGCGCAGGTCGGTCACGAGGGCGGTGACTTCGGGCAGCTCGGGCACCCCACCAGTCTCGGCGGCGGGTGCGACCCTGTCCAGCCCGGCTCAGCGCGGCAGCTCGTAGCCGTCCGGTCCGGCGACGACGAGGCCGTCGGCGAGCAGGCCGGCCAGGGCGCGCTCGCGTTGCACGGCATCCGGCCAGACCGCCTCGATCTCACCGGCGGTCACGGGGATGTCGCTGGCCCGTAGTTCGGCGAGGATGCGTCCCCGCACCTGCCGGTCGCTGCCCTCGTACTTCTTCTGGGTCGGCGCGCGCGGCCCCTCGTAGGAGGGAAAGCCGTCGGCGCGCCACGCGCAGAGCCCGGCGAGCGGGCACTCGCCGCAGCGCGGGGCGCGGGCCGTGCAGACGACCTGCCCGAGCTCCATGATCCCGGCGTTGAGTGCCCGGGCCTGATCGCGGTTCTCCGGCAGCAGCCGTTCCATCGCGGCGAGGTCGCGTCGGGTCGAGGGCGGGCCGGCCTCGCCGAGCCCGTCGACGGCCCGGGCGATCACTCGCCGCACGTTGGTGTCGACGACGGGATGCCGGTCCCCGAAGGCGAAGGCGGCCACGGCCCGCGCGGTGTAGTCGCCGATCCCGGGGAGGGCGAGCAGGGCATCCACCTCGCGGGGGACCACGCCGTCGTGCCGCTCGACGATCGCCACGGCGGCCGCGTGCAGGTTGAGCGCGCGGCGCGGGTAGCCGAGCTTCTCCCACGCCCGCACGGCATCCCCCGAGGGCGACGCGGCGAGGGCGGCGGGCGTCGGCCAGCGTTCGAGCCAGGTCGCCAGGCGCGGGATGACGCGGGCCACGGGCGTCTGCTGCAGCATGATCTCGCTCACGAGGGTGCCCCACGCCCCGAACCCGTCGGCCCGCCACGGCAGCGCGCGGCCGTGCGCGCGGAACCACGCGATCACGGGCGGGGCGATGTCCATCCACCCAACCTAGGGCGCCCAGCAAACCTAGACTGGGCGACATGACCCGGTGGACCCCCGCCCAGCGCGAGACTCTCGACGGCCTCGCCGACGAGTTCCTCCAGCACTACGCGCGCGGCCGCACAACGCTCGCCATCGATGGCATCGACGGGGCCGGCAAGACCGTGTTCGCGGATGCACTCGCCGAACGCCTCGACCGCCGCGGCCACACCGTGGTGCGTGCGAGCGTCGACGGGTTCCACCGCCCGCGCGCCGAACGCCACGCCCGCGGGGTCGACTCCGCGGAGGGCTTCTACCGCGACTCCTACGACTACGACGTCTTCCGCCGGATGCTCGTGGAGCCGTTCCGACTCGGCGGCAGCACCGGCTTCGTCACTGAGGCGTTCGACCTCCGCGCCGACGCTCCCGTCGAGCTGCGCTGGGAGACGACGCAGGCCGACGCGACCCTCGTCGTCGACGGCATCTTCCTCAATCGGCCGGAGCTGCGCGGACTGTGGAACTTCTCGGTGTGGCTCGACGTGCCGCGCGAGGTCGCCGAGGCGCGCCTGCTCGAGCGGGACGGGGCATCCGGCCAGGAGCGCTACCGCGGCGGCCAGGCCCTCTATCTCGCCGAGGCCGACCCGCGCTCGCGCGCCACCGCGATCGTCGACAACACCGACCCGCTGGCACCTCAGCGGATCTTCGCCGACCGCTGCTAGCGGTCGGTGACGACAAGCACAGCGCCGACCCCTGCTAGCGGTCGGTGACGACGAGCACAGTGCCGACCCCTGCTAGCGGATCGTCACCCGCGCGACGACGTCGTCCGGGGTGAGGAACTCGCCGGTCCGCTCGACCTCGTGCACGAGCTCGACGAGCGCCGCGTTCACGGGCGCACTCGCGCCGATCGCCTCGGCCGCACGCACGACCGCGCCGTTGAGGTAGTCGATCTCCGTCGCCTGTCCGCGGCGGATGCTCTGCAGCGTCGACCCGGGATTGGGCACCGCTCCGGCGCGGGCGCTCATCAGGCGCGGCAGAACCGCTCCGATTCCGAGCGGAGCGGCTGACACGAGCCGGAGCAGCCCGGGCGTGAGGCCCTGGATCGGCTCGAACCGCACGCCCGACGCGCGCCCGACGCGCACGGTCTCCCGGATGCTCGCCGTCATGATCCGGCGCAGCCCGGCGTGAGCGACGACCTCCTGCACGCTGAGATCCGTGATCGCCGGCAGGGCGTTCACCTGGTTGATCACGAGCTTCGTCCATTGCGCGCCCACGAAGTTCTGGATCACGGTCGTCGGCACGATCGGGTCGAGGATGCGGGCCACGTAGCGGGCGGGGAGATCCTGGTCGCCGGCCACCCCGACGACGATCGTGCCGGTGGCGGTCACGGTGATGACACCGGGGGAGAGGTAGCTCGTGGCGAACGTCGCAAGTCCGCCGACGATGTCCGAGCGAGGCGCCACCTCGGTCGCCGATCGGATGCCCTCGAGTCCGTTCTGCACGACGAGCACGGGAACCCCCCGCAGCAGCGGGAGGTTTTCACGCATCGCGGCCACGGCATCCTGCGCCTTGGTGGCGACGATCACGAGCTCGGGTGCGTGCTCGAGCACCTCGCCCGCCTCGACGTCGGCGGTCCATTCGCCCCAGGCTCCGGTCAGCTGGAGCCCCTCCTCCTGGATCGCGTCGAGGTGGTCGCCGCGCGCCGTGACCTCCACGGTGTGACCCGCCCGGTCGAGCAGGGCAGCGAGCGCGCCACCGACGGCGCCCGCTCCGATCACGCCGATTCGCATGGCTCAGAGCTTAGGGGCGTCGGCTCCCTCGATCCGGGACGCGCGCCCGGACGGCAGTGCGAGCGCGAGCAGGGCGGCGAGGGCGAGCGCGGCACCGCCCACGGTGATGGCGGGGATCGCGGCATCCACGTAACCGGTCGGAGTGAGCTCGCCGCCGGCGCCGACGAACACCGCGGTGAGCACGGCGATGCCGAGGGCCACGCCGATCTCGCGCAGCATCGAGTTGGTTCCGGATGCCTTCGCGTGGTCGTCGGGCACCATCGTGGCCAGCAGCGCCGTCGACAGCGGAGCGAACACGAGCCCCATCCCGACGCCGGCGAACACGAACGCGGGAACGAGGCTGGCGTAGGGCACGGTCGCGGTCGTGACCGCGGCGATCCAGAACAGGCCCGTGGCCTGGAGCACGAGCCCGAGCACGATGAGCGGGCGCGTTCCGACCCGGGGCGCGATGAACCCGGCGAGCGGCGCGATGACCATCGGGGCCATCGTCCACGGCATCGTCATGACGCCGGCCTCGAGCGGCGAGTAGCCCTGCACGATCTGGAGGAACTGGATGAGGATGAAGATCGCCCCGAACACCCCGAAGCTGAAGGTGAGCCCGACGACGTTTGCGATCGAGAAGCTGCGGTCGCGGAAGAGCCGCAGGGGGAGCAGCGGCGCGGCGACCCGGCGCTCCCAGAAGATGAACGCCGCGACGAGCAGGCCACCGACGACGAGCGCGCCGACGACCTCAAGGCTGTCCCAGCCCGCATCGTTGCCGCGCACGATGCCGTAGACCAGCCCGAGCACCCCGACTCCGGCCAGCAGCACGCCCACGACGTCCGCGCGAACGCGGGCCCCGAACGCGTTGGGCAGCGCGATGAGTGCGAGCGGGATCGCGAGGATGCCGACGGGCACGTTGAGCCAGAAGATCGCCTCCCAGCTGAAGCCCTCCACCACGGCGCCGCCGACGAGCGGGCCGAGGGCGACCCCGAGCCCGGAGATGCCGCCCCAGATTCCAATGGCGAGAGCGCGGTGCTTGAGGGCGACGGACCCGACGAGGAGGGTGAGCGACAGGGGCATGAGCGCCGCGGCGCCCGCGCCCTGCACGGCCCGCCAGAGGATGAGCATCCACGGCTCCGTGCTGAGCGCCGAGAACGCGCTCGCCACCGTGAACACGACGATTCCGGCGACGAACACCGAGCGGCGGCCGAGCCGGTCGCCGAGGGCGGCGGCCATGAGGATGAGGCTCGCGAAGCTCAGGGTGTAGGCGTTGACGAACCACTGCAGCTCCTCGACGGTCGCGCCGAGATCGAGTCGGATCGCGGGCAGCGCGTTGGTCATGACGAGGTTATCGAGGGTCGACATGAACATCGGCAGGGAGGCGGCGAGGATCGCGAGCCAGACGGGCACGGCGCGGCGGGAGCGCTCGGGCGTCGGGGCGAGGGTGGGGTCCAGAACCTGGGTCATGGGGAGGGTCCCGTCGTGTGGTTATCGAATGATTACTTACGGAGACTAGTTATCGACTGATACCCTGTCAAGCGTGAGTCTCCCTGACGCCCTCCACCACCGCGCCACGCGGATGAAGTCCGAGGATCGTCGCGAGCTCATCCTCGACGCCGCTCTCGCCGTGTTCGGCGACTACGGCTATTTTGGCGCGACGACCGACCAGGTTGCGCGGGCGGCCGGGGTGAGCCAGCCCTACGTCGTGCGGATGTTCGGCTCGAAGGAGCGCCTCTTCCTCGAGGCCCTCGATCGGGCGGTCGCGCGACTGATGAGCGCGTTCCGCGCCGCGATCGCCGACACGGCCAACCCGCTCGGGATGACGGAGCGCATCGGCCGCGCCTACGTCGACCTCGTCTCCGATCGGGGGCTCCTGCTGACAATGATGCACGCGTTCGTGCTCGGCAGCGATCCCGTGATCGGGCGAGCCGCCCGGGAGTGCCTGCTCAACGTCTACACCCTCATGCGCGAGGAGGCCGGGCTCAGCCCCGACGAGGTGCACGGGTTCCTCGCCCAGGGGATGCTCATCAACACCCTCGTCGGGGTGCGGATGAGCGAGGACTTCGAGTCCAACCCGGTCGCGCACGAGCTGCTCGCGACCGCGCTCCCGGAGAAGCTCGACGTGGTGCTCACCCTCGGCGCGCAGCAGCGCGCGGAGGAGCGGTGACGTCGCCGACTTTCACCGGCAGCGGCATCCTGCTCGTCGACAAGCCGGCGGGCCTCACGAGCCACGACGTCGTCGCGCGGAGCCGCAAAATCCTGGGCACGCGCAAGATCGGCCACGCGGGAACCCTGGATCCGATGGCGACCGGTCTGCTGGTGCTCGGGGTCAACAGCTCCACCCGCCTGCTCACGTTCCTCGTCGGGCTCGACAAGCAGTACTCCGCCACGATCCGACTCGGCGCCGGGTCGACGACCGACGACGCCGAGGGCGAGATCGATGCGCGGGCGGATGACGCGGCCCTCGCCGCAGCAACCGACGACGCCATCCACGCCGGCGTCGCCCGCCTCACGGGCGACATCCGCCAGCGCCCGAGTTCGGTGAGTGCCATCAAGGTGGACGGCAAGCGCGCCTATGCGCTCGTGCGCGAGGGCGAGGAGGTCGTGCTCGCCGAGCGGGCCGTGACGATCGCCGCGTTCGAGGTTCTCGCCGTGCGACGCGCCGACTGGGTGGACGTCGACGTGCGCGTCGACTGCTCCTCGGGCACCTACATCCGCGCTCTGGCCCGCGACCTCGGGGCGGATCTCGCCGTCGGCGGTCATCTCACCGCCCTGCGCCGCACGCGGATCGGGCCGTTCCGGGTCGAGGAGTCCTCGGCGCTCGAGGAGGGCCTCCGCGACCACCTCATCGCCCCGGCCGAGGCCGCCGCACGCGTCATGCCCACGGTGACGCTGGATGCCGCGACCGCCGTCGAGCTCGCGCAGGGCAAGCGCGTGCCCCTCGAGGCCGAGCCGGGCCCTCGTGCGGCCCTCGACCCCGACGGCCGACTCATCGGTCTCATCGAGTCGGTCGACGGTCGTGCGAGGATTCTCGTGAACTTCCCGACTGGAGAGGCCTCCCTGTGATCGACTGGTTCACGACCGCCCAGATCGTCGTCGCGGTGATCGTCGGCCTCGGCTGCGTCATCCTCGGGCTCGCGGGACGGGCCCCCAACGACTACACCCTCGGGGCCCTCGTGATCGTCGAGCTGCTGCTCGTGGGGCAGATCGTGGTGGCCGCCATCGCGCCGGCCGTCGGCAACACGCCCACGGGTGATCTCCTCGAGTTCTGGATCTACCTCGTGTCGGCGGCCCTCATCCCGCCGGCCGCGGTGTTCTGGTCGCTCGTCGAGCGCAACCGGTGGAGCACGGCGATTCTCGGGGTCGCGGCCCTCGCCATCGCCGTGATGCTCTACCGCATGAACCAGATCTGGTTCGTGCAGGGCGTCTGAGCCGAGCGGAGTTCGACGCTTCGGCCCAGCCCCTAAAGTTGGTCTGATGGCAACCACACGTTCGAGCAGGGCGGTCGGGGTCGGACGCGTCCTCATCGCGATCTACGCGGTGCTCGCGCTCGCGGCGATCGCGCGCTCGGGCTACCAGCTCGCGACAAAGTTCGACACCGCGCCGATCGCGTACCTGCTCTCGGCTGTCGCCGGCGTGATCTACCTGATCGCAACGATCGCCCTTCTGCGGCCCGGGCTCGGGTGGTACCGCGTGGCCTGGGTCGCGATCTCGATCGAACTGCTCGGCGTGCTCGTCGTCGGCACCCTGAGCCTCGTCGACCCGCAGCTCTTCCCCTCCGACACCGTGTGGTCGGTGTTCGGACGCGGCTACCTGTTCATCCCTCTCGTGCTCCCGGTGCTCGGGATGCTGTGGCTGGTGCGAACCCGCCCGCGCGCGGGGGCCTGATGCGCACCGTCACGTCCCCGGCGGACGTTCCAGCCGATCTCGGCGACACGGCCGTGACGATCGGCAAGTTCGACGGCGTTCATGGCGGCCACCGCGCGGTGATCCGCATGCTCCTGGCCGTCGCGGAGGACCGCGGGCTCGTTCCGACCGTGGTGACCTTCGACCGGCATCCCCTGAGCCTGCTGCGACCCGAGGCGTGCCCGGAACCGCTCGCGAGCAACGCGCAGCGCCTCGACCTGCTCGCGGCCGCGGGCGTCGAGGCGACCCTCATGCTCACCTTCGACGAGGCGCTCGCCGCTCTGCCCGCGGAGGAGTTCGTGCGCACGGTACTCGTCGACGCGCTTCACACCCGCGTGCTGCTCGTCGGCGCCGACTTTCGGTTCGGCGCGAAGGGTACGGGGGACGTGGCCCTGCTCGAGCGCCTCGGGCCGGCGCTCGGGTTCGAGGTTCAGGTGATCCCGGATGTCGCGGGGGAGGACGGCGATCGCATCTCGTCGACGCGGATTCGCGGCCTGCTCGCGGAGGGGCGGGTGCGCGAGGCGGCCGAACTGCTCGGCGGGCCCCACACGATCCGCTCCCTCGTGGTGCACGGGCACGCGCGAGGGCGCACTCTCGGCTACCCGACCGCCAACCTCTCGCCGGACATCGAGGGCTTCATCCCGCGCGACGGCGTCTACGCCGCGTGGCTGATCGCCGACGGCGTGCGCTACCCGGCCGCCGTGTCGATCGGCAACAACCCGACCTTCGAGGGGATCCCCGACAAGACGGTCGAGGCCCACGCGATCGATCAGAGCTTCGACCTCTACGACCGGGCGATCGAGATCGCGTTCGTCGACTACGTGCGGGCGATGCACAAGTTCCCGAGCGCGGAGGCGCTCGCCGATCAGATGGCGCTCGACGAGGACGGCATCCGGGCGATCCTCGGGGTCGCGCCGCGGGGCTCGTGAGTCAGACCACTCGGCCGCTCTGGGCCGGACGCACGGTCGCGGTGCTCGCGATCGTGCTGCTCGCGCTCAACCTGCGCACCGCGGTCACCGCGATGTCGGCGATCATCACCGAAGTGACCGCCGACGTGCCGCTCGGGGCGGTGTCGCTCGGCATCCTCGGGATGCTGCCGCCGGTCGCCTTCGCCCTCTCGGGAGTCGCGGCCCCCCTCGTCGCCCGCCGGCTCGGGATCGAGACGACGATGCTGCTCGCCGTTGCGGCGATGATCGTCGGCCCGATCGTGCGCGCGACCGCGACCGCGGGCTGGCAGCTCGGCCTCGGCGCCCTCATCGCCCTGACCGGCATGGGTTTCGGCAACATCCTGCTGCCTCCCGCGATCAAGAAGTACTTCCCCGACCGCATCGCCCAGCTCACGGCGACCTACGCGACGATCATGGCGATCAGCGTCTCCGTGCCGCCCCTGATCGCGACGTCGATCGCGGACAGTGCCGGCTGGCGGGTCGCGCTCGGCAGTTGGGCGCTCCTGGCGGTTCTCGCTCTCGTGCCGTGGCTGATCCTGGCCGCGCGCCGGCGCCGGGATCACGTCAGCGACGCCGAGGCGGGGATCATCCCCGCAGCGCGGCAGGAGCTCGTGGGGCGGATGGCGCACTCGCGGGTCGCGGTCGCGATCGCGATGGCGTTCGCCGTCACGGCGTTGAGCACCTACTCGTTCTTCGCCTGGCTCCCCGAGATCATGAGGGACCACGCCGGGGTGCCGCCGGCCGAGGCGGGCGCGATGCTCGCCGTCTACGGCCTCGTCGGGTTGCCCCTGGCGCTCGTCATGCCTCTGCTGGCGGCTCGGGTCCGCAACGTCGGCATCCTCATCGCAGTGGGGGTGGGATGCTTCGTCGGCGGCTACACGGGGCTGCTCCTCATCCCCACCGTCGCACCGTGGGTGTGGGTGATCCTCACCGGACTCGGGGGATCGATCTTCCCGTTGTGCCTCGCCCTGATCGGGCTGCGCACTCGGTCGCCCGAGGCCGCGGTGGCGCTGAGCGGGTTCGTGCAGGCGATCGGCTATGCCGGGGGCGCCCTGGGGCCGCTCCTGATCGCGCTCATCCACGACGTGACGGGGGAGTGGACGGCGCCCCTCGCCGTGCTCATCGCGACGAGCCTCCTCGCGCTCGTGCCCGCGGTCGCGCTGGCCCGCCGGCGGGACGTCGAGGACGACCTCGCCGCCCGCGCGGCTGCCCGCTAGCCCGGGCTAGGAGCGGTGCGCCGACCGGTGCACGAGCGCCGCGGCGCCGATGAGGGGTCCGTCGCCGGAGAGCGCCGACGGCACGACCCGCACCTTGGCGACGAACGGGAAGGGCGCGTGGCGCGCGATCGCCGTGCGGATGTGGTCGAACAGGTCGGGGCTCACGTGCGAGAAGCCGCCGCCGATCGCGACCAGCTCGAAGTCGAGCAGGGCGGTCGCCGACGCGATCGCCTCGCCGACGGCGCGTCCGCAGCGCTCCACCGCGGCGACCGCGATCGGGTCTCCCGCGGCGTGACTCGCGGCGAGCTCCTCGCCCGTCGTGCCCGTCCAGCCCTGGGACCGGGCCCACGCGGTCGTCCGGGGGCCGGACGCGACCGCCTCCACACAGCCCGTGCCGCCGCACAGGCAGGCGTCATCGAAGCCGCCCACCGCGACGTGGCCGATGTGCCCGGCGTTGCCGGTCGGTCCCGCGATCGCGCGGCCGCCGAGGATGATGCCGCCCCCGATCCCGGTGGAGACCACCATCCCGAGCACGTTGTCCTCGCCGATCGCGGCACCCACCCAGTGCTCCGCGAGGGCGATGCACTCGCCGTCCATCCGCAGCGTCACGTCCACCCCGGGGACGAGGGAGGCGACGTAGTCGCGCATCGGGTAGTCGCGCCATGCCGGCACGTTGAGGGGGGAGACCCGTCCGTCGGCGACCGAGATCGGACCGGCCGTGCCGATGCCCACGCCCGCGAGCACGGCCCCCGCAGGCCGGGCGGCGAGGGCCTGCGAGACGACCGACGCGACGCTCGCCTCGAGGTCGGCGCTCGCGGCCGTGGCGCCCGTCGGGGCGCGGAAGCGGCTGCCCGGCAGGAGCGTGCCCGTCGCATCCACCAGAGCGGCTTCGACCTTGGTGCCGCCGAAGTCGATGCCGAGCGCGAGGCCCTGATCGACGGCGCTCGTTCTCGACATGCGGACAGCATATTCGCCCGCTCGGGCGCGGCTGCGCACGTGCGCAGGCGTGCGCACCGCCGCTGCTCATCTGAGCACAATCGCCCACGGATGTTGCACCAGGCCCACGGGACCCCTACCGTGGAGCGTGGAGGTGGTGGCGATGGACGAGGGCTCGGAACTCCTCGCCGTGCGCGTCGCCGAGCTCTACTACGAAGACGACAAGACCCAGGACGAGATCGGTGCCCTCATCGGCGCCACCCGCTGGAAGGTTGGCCGCCTCCTCGCCTCCGCTCGGGAGCGCGGCATCGTGCGCATCGAGATCGTTCACCCCCGCGCCCGCCGGCTCGGCGTGGAACGGGAGCTCGCGGCGCGGTTCGCGCTCGCCGACGCGATCGTCGTCCCGACCCCGGCGGATTCCGACGAACTCGCCGCGCGCGTCTCCCAGGCCGCCGCCGACTACCTCGCCGCGCTGCGGCCGGTTCCGCGCGTGCTCGGCATCAGCTGGGGACGCACCCTCAGCGACGTCGCCGAGCATCTCGCCCCCGAGTGGGCCTCGGGCGTGACCGTCGTGCAGATCAACGGGGGCGTGACCCTCAACCGCCGCCCCGGCACCGCCGCGAACACCGCGGCCCTTATGGCCCAGAAGTCGCACGGCCACGCCGTGCTGCTGCCGAGCCCCGCGATCCTCGAGCGCCTCGAGACCAAGCGCGCGATCGAGGCCGACCGCACGGTCGCGGGCGTCCTCGAGGCCGCGGCGGGGGCATCCGCCTACCTGTTCAGCGCCGGAGTCGCCGATGCCGCATCGGTGCACGTCGAGAGCGGGTACCTCACCGCGGATGACGTCGCCGAGCTCGTGCGCAAGGGCGCCGTCGGCGACGTCGTCGGCCGGTTCATCGACGCCGACGGCAACATCGTCGATCGGGCCCTCGACGAGCGCACGGTGGGCCTGGGCCTCGAACAGCTGCGCGCCGCGGCCACGGCGATCTTCGTCGTCGGTGGGTCCGCCAAGCACGACATCGCGCGCGCCGTCGTCGGCAGCGGGCTGTGCACCGTGATCGTCACCGACGAGGACACCGCCCTCACCCTTCTTTCGTCCCCGTCGTCCAGCAGTCCACCGTCGTCAATCAAGGAGACACGATGACCCAACCGACCCCCACGGCCCTCGCGCCGGCCGAACGAGCGCTCGCGCTGCTCGGCGGCGACCTCACGGAGAAGGCCCTCCGGCAGCATCTCGAAGGGCTGTCCGGCGTCGATGCCGTCGGCCTCGAGCAGCGCGCCGCCGGCCTCGGCACCCGGTCCATCAAGACCACCTCGAAGGCCTGGGCGCTCGACACGATCATCCGGCTCATCGACCTCACGACGCTCGAGGGCGCGGACACCCCCGGCAAGGTGCGGTCGCTCGTCGCGAAGGCCCTCATCCCCGACCCGGCCGACCCGACGACGCCCCGGGTCGCGGCGGTGTGCGTCTACGGCGACATGGTCCCCTCCGCGGTCGACGCGCTCGGCGCCGCCCACGGCGACCCGGATGCCGGCCTCATCTCGGTCGCGGCCGTCGCGACCGCCTTCCCGAGTGGTCGGGCCTCGCTGCCTGTCAAGCTCGCGGACACCGCCGATGCCGTGAGCAACGGCGCCGACGAGATCGACATGGTCATCGACCGCGGTGCCTTCCTCGCGGGCAACTTCGGCCTCGTCTTCGATCAGATCGTCGCCGTCAAGGAGGCCTGCCGCCGCGCCGACGGCAGCTACGCCCACCTCAAGGTGATCCTCGAGACCGGCGAGCTCAACACCTACGACAACGTGCGCCGCGCGTCGTGGCTCGCGATCCTCGCGGGCGGCGACTTCATCAAGACGTCCACGGGCAAGGTGAGTCCCGCGGCGACGCTGCCCGTCACCCTGCTCATGCTCGAGGTCGTGCGCGACTGGCACCGCCTCACCGGCGAACGGATCGGCGTGAAGCCGGCCGGCGGCATCCGCAGCTCGAAGGATGCGATCAAGTACCTCGTAACGGTCGCCGAGACCGTGGGGGAGGAGTGGCTCGTGCCGCACCTGTTCCGCTTCGGCGCCTCGAGCCTGCTCAACGACGTGCTGCTGCAACGGCAGAAGCTCACCACCGGCCGCTACTCCGGCCCCGACTACGTGACGGTTGACTGATGACGAACTTCCTCGACTACGCCCCCGCGCCCGAGTCCCGCTCGATCCTGCACCTCAAGAAGAGCTACGGGCTCTTCATCGACGGCGACTTCGTCGACGGCCACGGAACGCCGTTCGCGACGATCTCCCCGGCCACCGAGGAGCACATCGCCGAGATCGCCAACGCGAACACCCATGACGTGGATGCCGCGGTCGCCGCCGCGCGCCGCGCCTACGATCGCACCTGGTCGAAGCTCTCGGGCGCCGACCGCGGCAAGTACCTGTTCCGCATCGCGCGGCTCGTGCAGGAGAGGGCCCGTGAACTGGCCGTCGCGGAGAGCCTCGACAACGGCAAGCCGATCAAGGAGGCCCGCGATGTGGACGTGCCTCTCGTCGCCGCGTGGTTCTTCTACTACGCCGGCTGGGCCGACAAGCTCGACTACGCGGGGCTCGGACCGAACCCCAAGGCCCTCGGGGTCGCCGCCCAGGTGATCCCGTGGAACTTCCCGCTGCTGATGCTCGCGTGGAAGATCGCCCCGGCGCTCGCCGCGGGCAACACCGTCGTGATCAAGCCGGCCGAGACCACGCCGCTGAGCGCGATGATCTTCGCCGAGATCCTCCAGCAGGCGGACCTGCCGAAGGGCGTCGTCAACATCATCACGGGCGCGGGCGACACCGGCCAGGCTCTCGTCGACCACCCCGACGTGAACAAGGTCGCGTTCACCGGGTCGACCTCGGTGGGCCGGCGGATCGCCAAATCGGTCGCCGGCACGGGCAAGCGCGTCACCCTCGAGCTCGGCGGCAAGGCGGCGAACATCATCTTCGACGACGCGCCGATCGACCAGGCGATCGAGGGCGTGATCAACGGGATCTTCTTCAACCAGGGTCACGTGTGCTGCGCCGGGTCGCGCCTGCTCATTCAGGAGAACATCCACGACGAGGTGATCGAACGGCTCAAGGCGCGCATGTCGACGCTGCGCCTGGGCGACCCGCTCGACAAGAACACCGATATCGGGGCGATCAACTCGCAGGAGCAGCTCGACCGCGTGCGCGAGCTGAGCGCCATCGGCGAGGCCGAAGGCGCGGAGCGCTGGAGCGCCCCGTGCGTCATCCCGGCGAAGGGCTTCTGGTTTGCCCCGACGATCTTCACCAACGTCTCGACGTCGAGCCGGATCGCGCGCGACGAGATCTTCGGACCGGTGCTCGCGGTGCTCACCTTCCGCACCCCGGCCGAGGCGATCGCCAAGGCGAACAACACCCAGTACGGACTCTCCGCGGGCATCTGGAGCGACAAGGGGTCGAAGATCCTCGCCGTCGCCGACCAGCTGCGCGCGGGCGTGATCTGGGCCAACACCTTCAACCGGTTCGACCCCGCAAGCCCGTTCGGCGGCTACAAGGAGTCGGGCTACGGCCGCGAGGGTGGTCGCCACGGGCTCGCCGCCTACCTCGAGCCGCAGGGATGGAACGCCGCCGTTACTCGCAAGGGAGCCAGCAAATGACCCGCCTCACCGTGCCCAAGACCTACAAGCTCTACATCGGCGGAAAGTTCCCGCGCAGCGAGAGCGGCCGCACCTACGAGGTGACCACGAAGAAGGGCGCGTTCCTCGCGAACGCCGCGCTGGCCAGCCGCAAGGACGCCCGGGATGCCGTGGTCGCGGCCCGCAGCGCCTTCCCCGGCTGGGCGGGCGCCACGGCCTACAACCGCGGCCAGGTGATCTACCGCATCGCCGAAGTGCTCGAGGGTCGACGCGACCAGTTCGTCGACGAGCTCGTCGCCACCGAGTCGCTCTCGAAGGCCGCGGCGGCATCCCAGGTCGACACGGCGATCGACGCGTGGGTCTGGTACGCGGGCTGGGCCGACAAGTACGTTCAGGTCGCCGGCAACGGCAACCCGGTCTCCGGCCCGTGGTTCAACCTGTCCACGCCCGAGCCCACCGGTGTCGTCGCGATCATCGCCCCGCAGTCCGGCGGCTCGCTGCTGGGACTCGCGAGCGTCGTCGCGCCGGCCATCCTCAGCGGCAACACGGTCGTCGTGGTGGCGAGCCAGTCGGCCCCGCTCAGCGCGATCAGCCTCGCCGAGGTGCTTGCGACGAGCGACGTGCCCGGCGGTGTCGTCAACATCCTCACGGGGTCCCCGGCCGAGCTCGGACCGTGGCTCGCAGGCCACGCGGACGTCAACGCGCTCGACCTCGCGGGCGCGGGGGATCTCGACTGGGTGGAGTTCCAGGTGATCGCCGCCGACACCCTCAAGCGCGTGCTGCCGCCCGAGAACGGCGTTCCGGCGCCGTCGCTCGAGCGGATCGTCGCGCTCACCGAGACGAAGACGGTGTGGCACACGAAGTCGCTCATCTGATGCCACGGGCCACGGGTCGGTCGGTGGCCGGGTTCGCTCCGAGCCCGGGTCCCTAGGCTCGCCCCATGCGCATCCTCGTCACCGGAGCCACCGGCTACATCGGCGGCCGTCTCGCGCCGCGCCTTATCGAGGCCGGCCACGAGGTGC
Source organism: Synechococcus sp. UW140 (assembly GCA_943367555.1). Lineage (GTDB taxonomy): Bacteria > Actinomycetota > Actinomycetes > Actinomycetales > Microbacteriaceae > Rhodoglobus. The sequence continues at coordinate 17,105 of CALRJN020000034.1, forward strand.
GCGCCCTCGTGCGCGACCCCGGCAAGCTCCGGGACGTGCCGTGGGCGGCCCACGCCGAGATCGTCACGGGCGACCTCGGGGATGCCGCGTCGGTCGAGCGCGCGATGGCCGGCATCGAGGTGGTCTACTTCCTGGTGCACGGGATGACGGCATCCGGCGACTTCGAGACCGTCGAGCGCATCGGCGCCCTCAACGTCGCTCGCGCCGCGAAGGCGGCCGGGGTGTCGCGCATCGTCTACCTCGGCGGACTGCACCCCGACGTGCCGCTGGCCACCCTGAGCCCGCACCTGCGCAGCCGCGCCGAAGTGGGGCGCATCCTGCTCGAGTCGGGAGTGCCGACGGCGGCCCTTCAGGCCGGCACCGTGATCGGGTCGGGCTCGGCGTCGTTCGAGATGATCCGGCATCTCACCGACGTGCTTCCCTACATGCCGGCGCCGAAGTGGGTGCGCAACTTCATCCAGCCGATCGCCGCGCGCGATGTGCTCTACTACCTCACCGAGGCGGCGACGCTCCCGCCGGAGGTCAATCGCACCTTCGACATCGGCGGACCCGACGTCTACCGCTACGGCCAGCTGATGAACGGCTACGCCCTCGAGGCGGGCCTGCGTCAGCGCCCCATCGCGTCGCTCCCGGTGCTCACGCCGTGGCTCGCCTCGCAGTGGGTCAACCTCGTGACGCCCATCCCGCGCCGCCTCGCGGTGCCGATCATCGCGAGCCTCCAGTACGACTGCGTCGCGAGCGAGCACGACATCGTGCAGTTCATCCCCGACCCGCCCGGCGGGCTCACGGGCTACCGTCGCGCGGTGCGGCTCGCGCTCGCCAAGGCGGCCGACGGCGAGGTCGAGACGAGCTGGCAGAACGCGACCGTCGCGGGCGCCCCGAGCAACCTCCTGCCGAGCGACCCGGAGTGGTCCGGCCACACCGTCTACACCGACCTGCGTGTGCAGCACTCGTCGGCCCCGGTCGAGCGCCTCTGGGCCGTCATCGAGGGGATCGGCGGCCAGAACGGGTGGTACTCGTTCCCCCTCGCCTGGGCGCTGCGCGGCTGGGCCGACAAACTCGTCGGCGGGGTCGGTCTGCGGCGCGGGCGGCGGCATCCCCAGCGCCTCGCCGTGGGCGAGGCCCTCGATTTCTGGCGGGTCGAGGAGCTCGACCGAGGCCGGTTCCTGCGGCTGCGCGCCGAGATGAAGGTGCCGGGCCTGGCCTGGCTCGAGATGACGGCCGAGCCCGACCCCGCGGGCGGCTCGATCTACCGGCAGCGTGCGGTGTTCTTCCCGAGCGGTCTCGGCGGGCGGCTCTACTGGCTGGCGGTGCTCCCGTTCCACGGCGTGGTCTTCACCGGAATGGCCAACCGCATCACCCAGACCGCCGCGCTGAGCCCCAAACCGTCGCGCTGAGCCTCCGGCCCCTGCGCTAGCGTGGACGGCATGCCGGATGTCGTGGTCGTCGGAAGCGCCAATGTCGACCAGGTGCTCTCCGTGCCCCGCATCCCGGCCCCCGGCGAGACGGTGCTCTCCCACGGGCTCACGACGGCGCGCGGGGGCAAGGGGCAGAACCAGGCGGTCGGCGCGGCGCGAGCCGGGGCATCCACGGCCTTCATCGCGGCCCTCGGAACCGACGGGTTCGGCGAACTGACGCGAGCCGGTCTGCTCG
>CALRJN020000035.1:0-18565 GCA_943367555.1 Synechococcus sp. UW140
CAAATGACGCCGAGCTCCCCGGTTGGAGGGTGAGTCGGCGGGGGCTTCGGCGGTGGGTCTCGGGGTTCGGCGGGCATCTTTGGGCGGAGGCCCAGCGGCGAAGCCCCCGCCAGCCGCCTTACTCGACGACCTTCACTTCCTTCCAGAAGGCCACGTAGTTCGAGAAGTCCTTGCCGACGCGGTCGAACGCGGTCGGGTAGGGCGTCGGGTAGCTCCAGGCGCGGTCCTGCAGCAGCTCGTCGCCGTTCTTCACCGAGAAGTACTGGCACTCGCCCTTCCATGGGCAGGTGTACGGGGTGGCGCTCGACTGGAGCAGGTCGCTGTTGACGGAGGCCGGCGGGAAGTACCAGTTGCCCTCGATCGAGATGAGGTCCTCCTTGGGTGCTTCCGCGATGATCAGGTCGCCGAGTACTGCCTTCATGGGATTACCTCCGTGGTTGATGAACGTGTGCTGGAGGGAACGCTATCGACGCTCCCTGAATTCCTCGGGAGAGAATGAGGCATGCGCATCCATCTCAAGCTCGTGCTGAACTGCTCGCCGGATGCCGCCTGGACGGCCCTGCGCTCCCCCGCCGTGTTCCGGGCCGTGTCGTGGCCGCTCACGACGTTCGAGTCGCTCGAGCCCGACGGTTTCCCGGGCCTGTGGTCGGCCGGCGAGCACCCGGTGCGGGGTCGCGCGTTCGGCGTTCTCCCGATGGGCGACCAGCTCATCGACATCTCGTTCCCGCCGGCGCCGGAGGGGGTGCGGTGGGTGCGCGACAGCGGGCGCGGGCTCAACGGCCCGCTCGCGATCGTCTCGCAGTGGCGGCACACCATGGCGGTCTCGGAGGCCCCGGGCGGGCGCACGTTGTTCCGAGACGAGCTGCGGTTCGGTGCCGGCCCGGTCACCCCCCTGATGTGGCCGGTGTTCTGGGCGTTCTGGCAGTGGCGGGCCGCGCGCCTCAGGGCACTGGCGCCGCGCTGGGCCTGATCGGCTGGCGCAGGATCGTCTTGAGGGATGCCGGGGCGGTGCGCCGGGGGTCGCTCAGGTAGAGCTCGTGGTGGTGCCCGGTCTCGACGTATCCGTTCGCGTGGATCCAGTCGTGCATCCGGGCGATCGTCGGCGCCTCCTCGACATACGGACCGCGATGGAGGATCTGCACACTGAGGCCCTCGGCGAGCGTCTCGAGGCGCAGCGTCTCCGGATCCAGCTCCATCGTGGATGCCGCGGCCGCTCGAATGCCGACCCAGTCGTCGTCGGGGATCCACTCGGCTTGACGCAGCAGCAGCGTCCAGAGCCACTGCGACCGGGGCGCCGTCGCGAACGCGGACTCGGCGGGGGTCCACCACAGCCCCTCGAGGGGGCCGACGACGTAGTCCCGCTCGAGCTCGCGCTTGCTGTGGAACTTCGCGGTGTACGAGAGGGCGTACAGGGCGCCGACCGCCGCGGCGTAGTGCGCGCTGCCGTTCGGGTCGCCGTGCCCGTCGACCGCGAGGAACCGCATCGGCGGCACGGTCACGGTCGCGAAGTCCTTCGCGGAGGGTGCGTACAGGTCGCGGCGCTCGACCCGGAAATCGACCTTGTCCATGCGCTCATCGAAGCGCACGTCGCCGCGCGCCGCCAGAGTCGTTCGACCCCGGCGGCGCGCGGTGATGTTCAGGCGGAGCGGCGGCCCGCGGAACGTCGGCGCGAGAATCGCCCGAGCAGCAGCATCCCGCCGATGAGCAGGAAGGCGATCGCCAACTGCATCGCGATGCCGAGCGTCGACCCGGTGAAGGCGAGCGATCCGGCCGTCATCACCTCCGCGGTGTCCTGCAGCGCGAGGGTGATGAGCTGGATGTCGTCCTCGACGACGATCGCCGTGCCCACGTTGAGGATGGTTCCGGCGCGCACGTTCGGGCTCACGACGACCGCGAGGGTGATGTCGGGCGCCGTTTCGCCGTAGCCGAGCATGCGGTCGAGCACGCACGTGACCAGACCGCCGTAGCCGTCGGCATTCCGGTTGGTGACGGTGCACGACGCCCACTGCGGACCGCTGCCGGTGACCTCCGGCGTGACGCTCGTGATGCGCAGCGACGACGGAACCGGGTCGGTGATCCGCACATCGGAGACGGAACCGAGTCCGGTGTTGCCGACGGTGAGGGCGTACGTGAGGGCGTCGCCCGCGGCGACCGTGGTCTTGGAGGCCACCTTGGTGAACCACACGTCCGCGGTCGGGTTGTCGCGCGTCTCGGCGCAGTCGACGGTGGCCGGCGGGTACTGCACCGTGAACGTCACCTCGGGGTTGATCGAGAAGGTCACGCGGGCGTCGCTGCGCAGGCCGTAGCCGTAGGCGGCGGGGTCGAGCACGAGGTTCTCCCAGTCCGGGGTCTCCCCGGGCAGGGCCGCGCGCCAGCCGGGCCAGGCCACGCCGTTGCCGTTGGCGTCGACCGCAGCACCGGGCCAGAGCAGGCGGCCGGTGACGACCCCGTTGCTCGCGATGTCGATCGTGTCGGTGTGGATGACGGTGCCCGCGGCATCCGCCCACGTCACGGTCATCGTGCGGCCGGCGACGTCGAGGTTGTGCGCGTCGACGGTGTAGTTGAGCCACGGAGCATCGAGTTCGCACTGCGGGGTCGCGGTGGCGTCGAGCCACTTCACGTCGACCGTCTCGTCGTCGTCGTCTCCGTCGACCACGGGCGTCGTCGAGGTGACGACGGCCGTGTTGAGGATCGTGTCCTGCGCGATCTCCGGCAGCACCTGCACGGTGAGGGTGAACGCGTCGGCGGTGTCGCCCGCCGCGAGCACGCTGTCGTAGAGGCAGTTCAGGGTTCCGCCGTAGCCATCGCCGTCCTGGCCGGTGACGGCGCACGCGGTCCACTGGGGCGCGTCGATCGCGGTGACCTTGAGCACCGACGGGATGGCATCGGTGACGGTCACGCCCGCGGCATCCACCGGGCCGACGTTGGAGACGTCGAAGGTGTAGTCGAACAGGGTGCCGCCGTCGACGAGCGGCATGGACGCCGTCTTGACGATCTGCAGCTGTCCCACGAGGAACGTGTTGGTCACCGTCACGCTCGCGGGCGTGGCGCCGGCCACGATCGTGACCGTGCCGTCGGCGGGCGTGAGCGCGCTCGAGGTGGCGAGTCCGGCATCCGTCTCGGCGACGGTGCACACCGCGCCGACGAGCAGGCCGTCGATCGTGGCCCGGAAGTCGAGGTCGGGGTCCGCGTTGGCCGCGAGGGTCTGGGTCGCGTCGGCCCCGAGATCGATCGGCACCCAGGTGCCGTCGCGCTCGTACTCGCACGAGACGCTCATCTCGAACGGTCCATCACCGAAGCGACTGGCTCCGGCGCCGACGCGCTCCTTGATGATCACCAGGCTGGCGGTGTCGAACTGGTTGGTGATCGCGACCGTGCTCGTGCCGCCCGCGGGGACCGCGGAGATGGCGCCGACACTGTGCGAGGTCGAGGCCCCGGTCGCCGTCTCGGTCACGGTGCAGTTCGCCCCGGCGATGAGGCCGGTGATCGACGCGGCATAACCGTTGGCGGAGGTCAGGGCGACCTTGCCGTCGTTGGGCAGCGGGATGACGAGGTCGGCGCCCGACGGCGTCTTGCGCCAGGTGCAGGTGACCTGCGCCTCGAAGGGTCCGGCGCCGTAGACGGCGGCGCCGTCACCCACGCGGGACTTCGTCACGCGGAACGTGCCCGCGGTGAAGGTGTTCGTGATGCCCGCCGTGGCGACCCCGACGGTCTGCACGCCGGTCGGACCCGGGATGCTCACCGAGCCGGGGATCGTTGACGACGTCGCGCCGCCGGCATCCGGCTCGGTCAGGGCGCAGCTCGTGCCGACCGGGAAGATCGGGTCGAGGATCTGCGTGGCGCCCGCGGCGAGCTCGAAGCTCTCGTCGAACAGGGTCTGGCCGTGCCAGGTGCACACCGCGTGGATCGTGAACGGTCCGTCACCGTAGCTCGCCGCGGTTCCGGCGACCGTCTTGGTGACTGAGAGCTTTCCGCCGGCGAAGTGGTTGGTGACCGCAGCGGTGTACTCGGGCGCGGTCCCGAGCGCGATGGTCGCCGCCTGGTTCTGCGTGACGGTGACGGGAGGCGCGCCGTTGCGGCTGACCTTGATGGTGGATGCTCCGTCGGCATCCGACTCGCGCAGGGCGCAGCTCGCGGTGACGGGCAGGCCCGTGATCGTGCGCGTCTCGCCGTCCGCGAGCGTGAAGGCGGCGTCGCCGGCGGCGAGCGGCACGGTGAGGGTGGTCGTGCCGTTGTTGACCGTGCAGGCGAGCGTGAAGTCGTACGGCCCCATCATTCCGACCGTGGTCGTGGTGGTCACGGCCTTGCTCACCGTGAGGCTCGTCGTTCCGTAGCTGTTGGTGACCGTGGTGCGCTGGCCGACCGGAACCGGCGAGGCGGATGCCGCCGCGGTCGCGATCGTGACGGCCGCGGCCGGGGTCGGCGTGCCGGCATCCGGCGAGTAGGCGACCGAGCTCGCGCCCGAAGCGCCCTCGACGACGCGGCAGGCGGAGCCGACCGGGATGCCGTCGATGCGGGCCGTGTAGGGCACGGCGTTGCCGGGAGCGAGGGTCAGTGCACCTGAGGCGGGCATCACCACGGTGGCGCCCGCGATCGTGCAGCTGACGGTGACGCCGTACGACGTGGGCGCGTAGGCGGCCGCGGCACCCGTGATCACCTTGGCGACCTGGATCGGGCCGACGGTCGGCTGGACGCCGGCCTTGAGGGGCTCGACCGCCCGGCTCGCGTTGCCCGCGCCGAAGGTGGCGTAGGCGCCGAAGCTGTTCCAGGCGCGCTGGTTGGTCACCGGAACGGTCACGGGAACGCGTCCGTCACCGGAGGTCGTCGACGGGGTGTTGGTCGTGCGGTAGTTCACGGTGAGCGTCGCGGCCGGCGGAAGGGCGTTGCCCGAGACGGCGGTGAAGTCGAACAGCACGCGGATCGCCCGCACCTGCCCGTAGTTGGCCGTGTTGAAGGTGGCCCCGTCGACCCACGTCGCCGTGGTGCAGGTGGGGTCGCTCGCGAAGCTCGGGCAGGGGTTCGACGTGGTCGTGACCTGCCAGGTGTAGGTGGTTCCCGCGGAGAGAGCGTCGGTGACGATGCCGAGCCCGCCCGCGAAGACCGGGGCGTAGGTGGAGAGTCGACCGGCGCCCGTGCGCAGGTAGACGTCACCCGTGCGCGGGAGCACGTCGACGATCGACGTGGAGGCCGCAGGGATGTTGCCGCCGTTCGTGACCCGGAGCTTCCAGAGGTCGGTCCCCCCGATCACGGTGTTCGCGACACACGGCGACCGGTAGAAGCCCTGAGCATCGGAGATGCACGGGGTGCCCGCGTTGTTGACGTTGACGGCGCCGCTCGTGGAGGTGCCTCCGGCATCCACATCGCCCTTGACGCCCTTGAAGGTGCTGATGGCGGAGGCGGACACGGTGACGACCCCGTTGGTGGTCGAGCAGCGCGTGTTCGCGTCGCTGAAGACGGCGCCGCGCCCGTTGCCCGACACGTTGGTGCAGGCGGTGAGGGTGCGGTCGCTGTCGACCGTCATCGTGTTGGTCGCCTCGCCGTAGGAGGGCACGAGGCCCGGGTGCACCTGGAGCGGGATGACGACGCGGTAGGTCTCGTTGGGTGCCAGACGCGAGCCCGCCGGCCACGTGATCGTGATGCGGCGCAGGCTGTCGTCGTAGGCGACGGTCTGACCGAGGAGGGGCAGGATGCCGCCGCTCGAGGTCGAGTACAGGATCTCCGACGTGGGGTCGTAGAGCAGGGGCCCGCCCCCGAGCAGTCCGGCGTCGATCGGCAGCTGGTCGATGAGCACGGGGTTGTCGATGAAGCCGGTTCCGGTGTTCTTGAACGTCAGCGTGAAGTCGATCGTCTCGCCGGCCGGCGTGGTCGCCACCGACGGCGTCTTGACGACATCGATCTTGAAGGTGCCCGGGTCGAGCAGGATGCTCGTGGAGTTGTTCGCCGTCGCGACCGGGTAGTCGTCGTTCGTGGAGGTCGCGTTCACCGGAGCCGTGACCGTGGAGGGCCAGATCACCGGGGTGCCGGAGCTGCGCAGCGCGTCGCGCAGGCGCACCGTCATCACCGCGGAGGCCGTCCAGGAGTCGGCCGGGGCGAGGTTCGAGAACACCGCGCCCGACGCCTTGGTGAAGACGAAGCGGATGCCGGTGATCTGCGACGCCGTGACGCCCGAGGGCAGGGCGGCCGCCGAGGCCGAGGTGCCGAGCGTCCAGCTCGACGAGCCGTTCAACTGCACGTCCACGCGCACCCGGTCGGCCCCGAACGGCTTGGTCACCGAGCCGAGGCTGCGGAAGGCGAAGTGGTCCCAGAACTGGGCGCCGGTGTCCTCGATGACGACCTCGCGCGTGGAGGCGGTGGAGCCGTTGTACGCAGCCGCGAGGGTGGAGGTGATGTCGGTCGTGCGGTTGGCTTCGAGGATGCTCGCGGCCGACAGCGTCTTCGTGGTCGAGACATTGAGGGTGGCGGCGACGAGGTTGATGCTCGCGCTCTTCGAGTCGTACCGTCCGGCATCCTCGAGCACGTCATCCCAGATCTGGGTGAAGGCGGAGTTGGTCACCGTGGTGGGGCTCACGAAGGTGCTCGGGGCGCTGCGCAGGAACCTCCGCTCCTGCACATCGAAGGTCATCGTGGCCTTGGCGCCGCTGGCGATCGTGCCGCCGCCGCTGAGGTCGGTGCCGGTGTAGAGCACCGAGACGCCGATGACGTCGGTCCACGTGGAGGCCAAGTTGAGCGCGCTCGAGTTGCTCGCGTAGAGCGTGCTGCCGCTGAGCTGCGTCGTCGCGATCGGGCTGCCGCCGTTGTAGAGCCAGCGGGTCACGACCGACTTGGAGAGGTCGATGCCCGAGTTGGAGGTGAGGGCGAACGTGACCTTCTTGAGCAGCAGCCGCTCGAACGGGTTGGTCGCCGGGTCGTAGGTCGCGCCCGCGTACGGGGCGACCGTGTAGCCGCCGGTCCCCGGGACCGAGTCGTGCACGCAGGTGGTGACCGTGGCCGTCGTGCAGGGCATCTGGTCGGTGACCCGCAGGTACCAAGCGCGGGATGCCGAGGTGTTCGTGGCCGCGATGGTGAAGGTCGTCGACGGGTAGTTGGTGGCGACGACGTCGTCCGGGTTGGGGATGACGAGGCTCGCGGCGCCGGCCGTCTTTGTGAGCGAGACCTGGGGCAGGTCATCCACGACGAGGATCGTGTCGGCGTCGTCGCGGGTGACGGGGGCGCCACCGGAGTTCAGCGTGAGGCGACCGTCGTTCTCGACCTGCCCGGCGATTCCGGTGTTGAAGACGCCGTCCTCGGTGATCCACGGGTGGGTGGGGTCCGCCGTCGTGTCGCGCAGCTTGTTCCGCAGCTGGAAGACGAGATCGAGGGTGCGGCCATCGGGCCCGCCGGTCACGCCCGAGCCCGGGTGCGGCGCGAGGGGGTTGGTCAGGCGGGGGGCCGTCCACTCGGCGAACGTGATCCGCACGCCGATGGTGGAGGCGCGCTGGCCCGCGGTCAGCGTGATCGCCGGCAGCTGGCCGAGGCAGGGCGTCGCGACCGTGCAGGACCCGACCGGCTCCCACGCGCTCGTGTTCATGTTGTACAGCTCGACGCCGGTGACCTTGTCGAAGGCGATGAGCGGGTCGATCGCGGGGGTGATCGCGGGGATCTGGTAGAGGTCGAACACCTGGTAGATCGTGTCCGCGACGGGTGTCAGGGCGATCGGGTCCTGCACCACCGCGGAGGTGTAGCCGATGATCTCGGTGCCCCAGCTGAGCCGCGCCGTGGCGGTCTGGCCGGACTGCGAGTTGACCGTCCCGGAGCCCTGCCAGGTCTTGGAGAAGAGGGAGCCGCCGGGGCCCGTCGTCGTGGCCTTGATCGTGCCGGTCGCGGAGTCGGTGTCGCTGTCGGACACCTGGGTCGTCACGCCGTCGAGCAGGATGTCGCCGACGGCATCCACCGTCGCGACGTTCGTGTAGGTGACGTCGGAGCCGACGGTGGCGGTGGGAGTGGCCGTGCCCCGGAGCGTCGCGCGGGCGACGAACGAGATCGTCGGACGCACGACGGTGCCCTGGGCGTAGCCGGTCGCGTTCTCGAACTCGAACTTCAGGCCCACGATCGTGGCCGGTGAGGGGAGGTCGGCGCGGTAGGTCTGGGCCGACGAGGTGGCGTCGACGAAGGCCTGCTCGACCCACGTCGTGCCGTCGGTCGTGTAACTGACACGCAGGGTCGACCCGAGCGAGACAGGGGTGGCGTTGATCGCTACGGCGTCGAAGGCGTTCCAGTAGTCGAGCGGGTCGGCACCGAGCACGTCGACGATCGTGATGCTGCGCGGCGAGACGTAGCCGGAGTCGCTGACGGTGGTCGCCGTGAGCTGCACGAGCTCGCGGCCGAGGGCCGGCACCGGCACGGACGGGGCGACGGTCTTGTCGAGCGTCACGGCGACCGAAGGATCGAGCACCTGAAGTGTCGCGGTGGGGTGCGCGGGCGTCGCCGCCCCGGCGTCGTTGACGCCATCGATCTGGGGGCGGTCGGTGATCGTCGCGGTGCCGGCTCCGCCCACGAAGTCGCCCGAGACGGCAAGACGGTAGGCCAGGCGCGCCGTGGCACCCGTGGCGATCGCGCCGGCGAATTCCACCGCGAAACCGGTGATGCGCTGGCCCGGATCGACAGTCGGGGTGGCCGGGAGGCCGCCGATCGTCGTGAACGTGCTCGGGGCCGGAACGGTGCCCGAATTGACGAACCAGGTGACCGTTCCGCCGGTCGCTCCAGACGGCATCGCGGACCCCGCCGTGCGGAAGCCGTCGAAGGTGACCTTGTCGGAGAACATCGTGCCGGTCGACGGCTCGGAGATCGTCAGGGTCGAGAGCGGACCGTTGGAGGTGTTCTGACCGGTGATCGTGACGACCGAGCCGGTGCCGGCCGGGATGCGGTTGGGCGCGAACGAGGTCGTGCCGGTGACCTTGGAGTCGAGTCCGCCCACGACATAGGTGTCGCTCGCGGCGGCGCTCGCGGTGGGCTGGCCCGGCACCAGCACCGTTCCGGTGACCGTCGCGGTCGTCGTCGCGCCCGAGACGAGCGAGGTGCCCGCGGTGCGCAGCGTGCCGCGCTGGGCGAGGTTGACGGCGACCGATCCGGCGGTGCCGCCGGCGGTCAGCGTGCTCCCCGTCGACGACGTGAAGATGATCCGGAGGCCCGTGAGCGTGGTCGGATCGACACCCGCCGGGAGTGCGGCGGAGGCGGCGGCCGTGCCGGTGACCCACGCGCCGGCGACCCAGGCATCCACTTGGATGCGGTCGGCGCCCTGCGGGAACACGACGGAGCCGAACGAGGCGAAGTTGACGGTCTCGAAGAGGTTCGTGGCGGGCGTGGTCGCCGTCGCGGTCGTCGGGAGCAGCAGGGTGAGACTCGTCGCGAGCGCGTTCGAGGTGTTGCGGGTCGTGACCACGAGCTGGGATGCCTCGCCGACCTTGAACTGCGTGGTGGGCGGGGTCCAGGTGGCGGAGGTCGTGGTGGCGACGGTGTACGGGATCTGCACCGTGACATCGCGGTCGGCCGAGTTGTCGGGGGCGTTCGGCGAGCTCACGCTCGCGGTATTGGTGACGGGCACGTTGTTGTACTGCCAGTCGGGCGAGAGCCCCGCGGGCACCGTCATCGAGTACTGCACGGAGTAGCCGGATCCGGACTCGAGTCCGACGCCGCCGCCCGCGAGCGGGGTGGTGAAGTCCACCGTGAGGGTGCGACCGTCCGGGCCGCCCCAGCTGGAGGTGGACGGGCCACCGGTCACGTCGATCTGCGGGTTCAGGGTGAGGGCGTCGAACTCGTCGGGGACGTGATCGACCAGGCGGGCATCCGGGCAGTCCTCGGGGGAGCAGTCGACGGTGATCGTGTAGGTGAAGGTCTGGCCGGGCAGCACGAGGGCCTTGTCGACCGACTTGGTGATGTCGAAGACCGAGGTCGGGGCGGCGGAGGCGGGTGCCGCGAGCAGCAGGGACCCGACGATGCCGAGTAGGGCGGCCCCGACGGCAGCAATGGACCATCCGCGTCGCGCACGCGACGCACCGGAAAACAGCACGGAACTCCCCCTGACGTGGAAATCCGGCCTATATATCGCGGATTCATCCGCCTCTGAGGGTAGTTTGGGGGACTTCATGGGGGACACACCCAGAAGGGGAGCCACCCCTTCGGGGGCGGGGTGTCGGGGTACGAGGGGGACAAAGGGGCCTCTTTCGGGGCCGCGGACTACGGTGAAGGGCATGACCGCGCTCGAGGTCGCCGACTGGCGCCGCCGCATCCATCGTCTCTATGAGCAGGTGAGAGCGGCCACCGATCCGGCCGCCGCCCACGACCTCTGGCGCCGCGAACGCGACGATCTGTTCGCCCACCATCCGTCGTCGCCACTGCTGCCCACGGATCGCGCTGTCTTCTCGGGACTCCCGACGCGGCCCTACGACCCGGCATGGCGGTTCTCGGTGGCCCTGGCCCCGGCCGCGCCCCATCGGCTGGAGGTGGAGACCGGCACCGACGGGGTCGTGCCCTTCGAGCGGATCGGGCTGGTGCGCCTCCCCGGGGTGGGGTCGCTGGATGTCTGGAGGCTCGCCTCCTACGGCGGCGGCATCTTCGTGCCGGTGAGGGATGCCCTCGCCGGCGCCCACGGAGGCACCTACGGCGGCGGGCGCTACCTCCTTGACACCGTCAAGGGGGCCGACCTCGGACCGGGCGCCGCCGAAGACTCGCTCGTGCTCGACTTCAACTTCGCCTACAACCCGTCGTGCGCCTACGACCCGGCGTGGGCCTGCCCGCTCGCCCCGCCCGGCAACGTCGTCGCGGTCGAGATCCCCGTCGGCGAGCGATACTCGGGGGTCCACTGACGCGCTCCCGGGGTTCGGTCGACACCGTCTGCTAGGGTGGCATTACTTGCGGGGCCATGGCGGCCCCCCTGCGTCGAAGAACGCTTCCTCTTCTCCCCACGGCTCACTCCGCGGGTTGTAGATACTTTCTCGGCGAACGCGCCCGTCACTCGGTGCGCGACATCCCGAAATCCGCTCCTCTCTGATGGAGAGTCGCGATCCTGATGCCCGAAAGGCACCGTTTCCCCTTGTCAGAGAACACTTTCAGCACGCTCGGCGTGCCCGCCCCCATCGTCGCCGCGCTCACCGCCGGCGGCATCCTCGAGCCCTTCCCGATCCAGACCGATACGCTGCCCGACACCCTCGCCGGACGCGACGTGCTCGGCCGCGGCAAGACCGGATCCGGCAAGACGCTCGCCTTTGCCATCCCCATGGTCGCGCGCCTCGGCGGCATCCTCGCCGGCGGCAAGCGCCGCGCCGGCCGCCCGCTCGGCCTCGTGCTCGCCCCCACCCGCGAGCTCGCCACTCAGATCACCGCGGCCATGGAGCCGCTCGCCTCCGCCTACGGCCTGACGATCACCACGATCTTCGGCGGCGTTTCGCAGCAGCGCCAGGTCGCGGCGCTCAAGTCGGGCGTCGACATCGTCGTGGCCTGCCCCGGCCGCCTCGAGGACCTCATGAAGCAGGGCTTCGCCCACCTCGACGCGATCGAGATCACCGTGCTCGACGAGGCCGACCACATGGCCGACCTCGGCTTCCTGCCCGTCGTCACCCGCATCATGGACAAGACGCCGCAGACCGGCCAGCGCCTGCTCTTCAGCGCCACGCTCGACAACGGCGTGGACAAGCTCGTGCGCCGCTACCTCCACAACGAGGTGCTGCACTCCGTGGACGAGGCCACGAGCCACGTCGCCGCGATGACCCACCACGTGTTCGAGGTGCCGACCGTGGAGGAGAAGAGCGAGCTCGTTCGCACCCTCGCCTCGGGCACCGGCCGCCGCATCCTCTTCATGCGCACCAAGCATCACGCCAAGAAGCTCGCAAAGCAGCTGACGGATGCCGGCATCCCGTCGGTCGATCTCCACGGCAACCTCTCGCAGGTGGCGCGCGATCGCAACCTCGCGTCGTTCGCCTCGGGCGAGACCCGCGTGCTCGTCGCCACCGATGTCGCCGCCCGCGGCGTGCACGTGGATGACATCGAGCTCGTGATCCACGTCGACCCGCCGGCCGAGCACAAGGCCTACCTGCACCGCTCGGGCCGAACCGCCCGCGCCGGCAAGGAGGGCGAGGTCGTCACGATCGTGCTCCCGCCCCAGCGCAAGGACACCGCCGCGCTGCTGCGCAAGGCGGCCATCACCGTCACGCCGCAGCAGGTCACCGCGACCTCGGCGGCGGTCACCGCGCTCGTCGGCGAGGTCGCCGCCTACGTCAAGCCCGAGCCGCGCGCGGCCGTGCAGCCCCAGGGCGGCGGACGCTCGCAGGGCGCCAACGCGCAGCGCAAGCGCGAGAACCGTGAGGGCGGTCAGGGCGCCCCGCGTCGGGACCGTTCCGGTCGTCCGGCGCAGGGCGGCTCCGGTCGTTCGGGCGGCTCGGCGCAGGGTTCGGGCCGCTCCGGCGCTCCGGCGCAGGGCTCGGGTCGCTCCGGCGCCCCGGCCTCCGTCACCGGCGAGCGTCGTGCCCAGCAGCCCGCACGTTCCTCCTCGTCGGATGCCCCGTCGCGTCCGCGTGGCGGCAACGGTCGCGCCCAGGCCACGGGCGGACCGATCCGCGTCGGCCAGGTCGTGCGACCGAACCGAACGGGCCACTGACCGGCAGTTTCTCTCTCCGAGGCGCGCCATCCCGTTCTGCGGGGTGGCGCGTTTCTGCGTTCGCACACCCCGGTGGTCGAGCTCGTCCCCCCTCCCCTCCCCATCGTTGCGGAGGGTGACACGCCGCATACCGCGTCGACCCGCGCAGCCCCTCGGCGCGTCGTCCTCCGCATCGGTAGGGTGCACTCATGGATGCCGTCAACATCGCCGACGAACTCGCCCTCGTCACCAAGCACTGGACGCCGCGCGTCATCGGCGAGGTCAACGATCAGTACGTCAAGGTGGCCAAGCTCCTCGGCGAGTTCGTGTGGCACGCCCACGAGAACGAGGACGAGCTCTTCCAGGTGATCTACGGGACCCTCGTGATCCAGCTCGAGGGTCGCCCCGACGTCACCCTGAACCCCGGCGAGTTCTTCGTCGTGCCGCGCGGACTGCGCCACAACCCGGTCGCCGCCGAGGAGGTGGGGATCGTGCTCATCGAGACGAAGACCACCCTGCACACCGGCGACGTCGTCACCGACCGCACGGTCTCCATCGAGCGGCAGGTCGGCTAGCGCCTGTACCCCGAGTGGCGCTGGTGGGGCGGCGCGAGCCGCTCGACTCGGCGGCTTCGCGTGACCTGCGACGCGGCATCCCGAGTGTGACAATGTCACACCGTTGATTTTGCGGGGTTCTCGCACTCTCAATTGCACGTTGTCCATTAAGAATTGGATGGTGTACAATACCTCGCATGGGACGGAGTCGGGGGACACGCGCGGGACTCGATCGCGCCGCCGTGGTCGCCGCGGCGCACGACATCCTCGTGGTCAACGGGCTGCCCGCGGTGACGATGCGCAGCGTCGCTGACCTGCTCGAGGTCTCCCCCAACACGCTCTACAGTCACGTCGCCGACCGCGAGGACCTCATCGACCAGGTGCTCGAGACCGAGCTCGCGAAGGTGCGGATGCCGCCGACCGGCACGAGCGCGGGACGCATCGAGGCCACCCTCACCGCGCTCTGGTACGCCCTGGTGGCGCGTCCCGGACTGGCGACCCACTTCCTCACGCGCACCGACTGGACCGGGGAAGCCACCCGCCTGGGCACCGAACTCACCGACGTGATCGCCGCGGCACGGCCCGCGGACGGTCACGCGGCGGAGCTCATGGGGGCGCTGCTCGCGTACACGATCGGCTCGGCGGCGATGGAGCAGCCGGTGGGGATCGAGCTCGCGGAGCCGATGTTCCACCATGGGCTCGCGGTGTTCCTCGAGAACCTCGAGCTCGAGCCGGCGCCAGGCACGTTCACGGTGACGCGGGAGTGGCCGGGTCTGTAGAGGTCACGAGCGGGGAGGTCTCGACGAGCTCGACCCGCCTCGGGCCGGGAGGTCTCGACGGGCTCGACCCGCTTGAAACCGAAAGTGCAGGTCAAATATGAGTTTCGGGCCGGAACGCCGTTGTTCCGGCCCGCTCTTCGAGCCCCATGGACGAGGGTTCGAAGCCGGGAGAATCCTAGGGGAGCACCCCCACCGAGGCGAGCGCGGCCCGGAGGAGGGCGCCGCGGCCGCCCTCCATGTCCACGGTCACCGCTTCCGAGGCGGCCTCGGCCGGCGTGAGCCACGTGATCTCGAGGGCGTCCTGCCTCGGCTCGCACGTGCCCGTCACCGGCACGACGTAGGCGAGGGACACGGCGTGCTGTCGGGCATCCATGAACTGGCTGGATCCCGGCCACGGGAAGTACTCGGCGACGGAGAACGGCACCGGGCTTGCGGGCAGCAGCGGGAAGGCCATCGGCCCGAGGTCCTTCTCGAGGTGGCGGAAGAGCGCGTCGCGCAGGGTCTCGCCGTACATGACCCGGCCGGAGACGAGCGTGCGCGTGATGTTGCCACCGGTGGCGCGCAGCAGCATGCCGACCTCGGTGACGCGGCCCATGCCATCCACGCGCACCGGCACCGCCTCCACGTAGAGCAGGGGGAGGCGACGGCGGGTCTCGGCGAGTTCCTCGTCCGAGAGCCAGCCGGAGTTCGGGTCAGGGGTGCCGACGGAGCTCATGCTCCATTGTGACGCACGACCGGGGCCCGCGAGCGCACCGAGAGGCACGCGGAGGTCGGTGGCAGGATGGAGGCCGCGACGCGCCCGCGCCGCGAGGAGAGGTGACCCCATGCCGATCGACGATTCCGCGGTGATCTGGTCCGCGCCCGAGCGCGAGCGCGCCGGGCGCCCGCTCATCGTGCTGCTGCACGGCTACGGCTCGCACGAGGGCGACCTCTTCAGCCTCTCCCCCGCGCTCCCGCTCGCGCCCGTGGTCGCCTCGCTGCGCGCCCCGCTCGCCGAGTCGGGTGGTTACGCCTGGTGGTCGCTCCAGGGCCAGGCTCCGGGCGAGCCCGATCCAGTCGCGGTGGATGCCGCGGCGCAGGCCGTGCTCGACTGGCTCGACACGCAGGACTACACCTCGGTGAGCGCCCTCGGTTTCTCGCAGGGCGGCGCGGTCACGCTGCAGCTGCTGCGACTGGCCCCGCGGAGATTCCGTGCCGCCGTCTGCCTCTCCGGCTTCATCGGGAGCGCGGAGCACGACGGCGACGCCCTGCTCGCCGAGCTGAAGCCGCCGGTCTTCTGGGGCCGCGGCACCGCGGACCGCGTCATCCCGGCCGCCGCCATCGCCCGCACCGCCGAGTGGATGCCCGGCCACACCGACCCGACGATCCGCATCTACGAGGACCTTCCGCACTCGATCTCGCGCGAGGAGCTCACCGACCTCACGGCGTTCCTCGCCGCCAACGGATAGGGCGCTCCGAGGCGGCATCCGCTGCCCTGGTCGAACGAGTCGAACGCTCTCGCGCGTGTCGTTGCGCACGGATTTTCGGCGACGCGCGGCTCACGTTCCCCAACACGCCGCGGGTCGGGCGGAATCCGTGCACGGGAGCACCGGATCGCGTCGCCGAGAGGGCCGCGGCGAGCGCCCAGGCCCGAGATCCGGATTGGGACGCCGCGTCGGCCCTTCGGGGGAGGATAGGGGGATGGTGCTCGACCGGTTCTCCCCCGCAACGCGGGAGTGGTTCGCGGGCGCCTTCGCGGCCCCGACCCCGGCCCAGTTGGGGGCATGGGATGCCGTGTCCTCCGGCAATCACGCCCTGGTCGTCGCCCCGACGGGCTCCGGCAAGACGCTCGCGGCGTTCCTCTGGTCGATCGACCAGCTGATCACGCGGCCGAGCGAGCAGGCGGCCACGCGCGTGCTCTACATCTCGCCGCTCAAGGCTCTCGGCGTGGACGTGGAGCGCAACCTCCGCGCCCCGCTCGTCGGCGTCACTCAGACGGCGAAGCGGCTCGGACTCCCCGCGCCGGCCGTGACCGTCGGCGTGCGCTCGGGCGACACGACCGCGCAGGACCGGCGGCTGCTCGCGCGCACGCCCCCCGACATCCTCATCACCACGCCCGAGTCGTTGTTCCTGATGCTCACCTCGGCGGCGCGCGAGACGCTCGCCGGCGTCGAGACCGTGATCGTGGATGAGGTGCACGCCGTCGCCGCGACCAAGCGCGGGGCGCACCTGGCCCTCTCGCTTGAACGGTTGGATGCCCTGCTCCCGAAACCGGCCCAGCGGATCGGCCTCAGCGCCACGGTTCGGCCCCTCGAGGAGGTGGCGCGGTTCCTCGGCGGACGCGCGCCCGTCACGATCGTGCAGCCTCCGGCCGCGAAGACCTTCGACCTCTCGGTGATCGTGCCGGTGGATGACATGAGTGAACCGGGTGTGCTTGCGCCACGGGAGGGCAGCACGTCCGGCTCCTCCGGGATGGTCGCCGAGGCGACCGGCTCGATCTGGCCGCACGTGGAGGAGGCGATCGTCGACCGCATCCTCGCGCACCGCTCGACGATCGTGTTCGCGAACTCCCGGCGGCTCGCGGAGCGCCTGACGGCCCGCCTTAACGAGATCTTCGAGGAGAGATCACTCTCTCCCTCCCTCCCACTCTTGCAAGGAACCGGAGGTGGGGAGGTCGATCGGGTCATCCGGGGTTCGGCGGGCATTTTTGGGCGGGATGAGCCGGTCGACCTCCCCACCGGCCCCGCATTGCTCGCCCGCGCCCACCACGGCTCCGTCAGCAAAGAACAGCGCGCTACCATCGAGGACGACCTCAAGTCCGGCCGCCTGCGCTGCGTCGTCGCGACGAGCTCGCTCGAGCTCGGGATCGACATGGGCGCGGTCGATCTGGTGATCCAGGTCGAGTCGCCGCCGAGCGTGGCATCCGGACTGCAGCGGATCGGGCGGGCCGGCCACCAGGTGGGCGAGATCAGCACGGGGATGCTGTTCCCCAAGCACCGCACCGACCTGCTGCATGTGGCCGTGGTCGTCGACCGGATGCGCAACGGGCTCATCGAGTCGATCGCCGTGCCGCAGAACCCGCTCGACGTGCTCGCCCAGCAGACGGTCGCCGCAACCGCGCTCGAGGGCATCGACGTGGAGGAGTGGTTCGACACCGTGCGCCGCAGCGCGCCGTTCGCGGCGCTCCCCCGCAGCGCGTTCGATGCGACCCTCGATCTGCTCGCCGGGCTCTACCCGAGCGACGAGTTCGCGGAGCTGCGTCCCCGCATCGTGTGGGATCGGGTCGCCGGCACGATCACGGGACGCCCGGGAGCGCAGCGGCTCGCGGTGACCTCGGGCGGCACCATCCCGGACCGCGGTCTGTTCGGCGTGTTCATGGTCGGCGGCTCGACGACCCCCGGCGGTCCGGGGCGCCGCGTCGGCGAACTCGACGAGGAGATGGTCTACGAGTCGCGCGTCGGCGACGTGTTCGCGCTCGGCACGACGAGCTGGCGCATCGAGGAGATCACCCACGATCAAGTGCTGGTCAGCCCGGCATTCGGGCAGCCCGGCAAGGTGCCGTTCTGGAAGGGCGACGGGCTCGGGCGACCGGCGGAGCTCGGGGCGGCGATTGGGGGATTTGCGAGGGAGGTCTCGACAAGCTCGACCCGCCTGGGCGCGGAGCGGATGGCGGCGATCGGGCTCGACGAGCGCGCCGTCACCAACCTCGTCGCGCTCATCGCCGACCAAAAGGCGGCGACCGGGCAGGTGCCGACCGACACGACGCTCGTGGTGGAGCGGTTCCGCGACGAGCTCGGGGACTGGCGCGTGGTGCTGCACTCCCCCTACGGGATGCCCGTGCACGCGCCGTGGGCGCTCGCCGTCACGGCGCGCATCCGCGACCGCCTCGGGGTGGATGGCGCGGCCATGGCCGGCGACGACGGCATCGTCGTGCGCATCCCCGACACCGACGCGGAGCCGCCCGGAGCCGAGCTGTTCGCCTTCGAGGCGGACGAGTTGCGCGAGATCGTCACCGAGGAGGTCGGCGGCTCCGCCCTGTTCGCGGCGCGCTTCCGCGAGTGCGCCGCCCGCGCCCTGCTCCTGCCCCGTCGCGATCCTGGGCGGCGCTCGCCGCTGTGGCAGCAGCGCCAGCGGGCATCCCAGTTGCTGGATGTCGCCCGCAAGTACCCGAGCTTCCCGATCATCCTCGAGACGGTGCGCGAGGTGCTCCAGGACGTCTACGACCTGCCCGCCCTGATGAGTCTCACGACCGACCTGGCCTCGCGGAAGATCCGCATGGTCGAGGTGGAGACGGCGGTGCCGAGCCCGTTCGCCCGCAGCCTGCTGTTCGGGTACGTCGCGGCGTTCCTCTACGAGGGCGACTCGCCGCTCGCGGAGCGCCGGGCGGCCGCGCTCAGCCTCGACCCGACGCTGCTCGCGGAGCTCCTCGGCCGCGCCGAGCTGCGCGAGCTGCTCGACCCCGACGTGCTCGCGCAGACCGAGGCCGAACTGCAGCGGCTCACCCCGGAGCGGAAGGCGAAGGATGCCGAGGGCGTCGTCGACCTGCTCCGGATGCTCGGGCCGATGTCGGTGGAGGAGCTCGCTGAGCGGGTCGAGCTCGTCGAGACCTCGGATTCGCGGGTCGAGCTCGTCGAGACCTCACCGAC
>CALRJN020000036.1:0-14938 GCA_943367555.1 Synechococcus sp. UW140
GAGGGCGACGTCGTCGTCGTCTCCGGCGACGTTCCCCTGTTGGATGCCGCGACCCTGCGCACCCTCATCGACACGCACCGAGCGGCCTCCGCTGCCGCGACCCTCCTCTCCGCGATTCTCGACGACGCGACCGGCTACGGCCGCGTCATCCGGGGATCCGAGGGAGACCTCGATCGCATCGTCGAGCAGAAGGACGCGTCGGACGACGAACTCGCCGTGACGGAGGTCAACTCCGGAACCTACGTGTTCCGGGTCGAGCCTCTGCGTGAGCAGCTCGCCCTCGTGGGCACGCAGAACGCCGCGGGAGAGAAGTACCTCACCGATGTGATCGGCCTGCTGCGCTCGGTGGGTTCCGCCGTCGCCGCGGTTCCCGTGCGAGACGGCTGGATGGTCGCGGGCGTCAACGACCGCGTGCAGCTCGCCGAGACATCTCGTCGCATGAACGAGGTGATCGTGCGCCGCTGGCAGCTCGCCGGGGTCACCATCCAGGATCCGGCCACGACCTGGATCGACGCGGACGTCACCCTCAACCAGGACGTCGAGTTGCTGCCCGGAACCCAGCTCAAGGGCGCCACGCTCGTGCAGACCGGGGCGATCATCGGGCCCGACACGACGCTCGTCGATTGCGAGATCGGGGTTGGCGCGACGGTCAAGCGCACCGACGCCACCCTCGCCGTGATCGGCGAGAACGCCACCGTCGGACCGTTCGCCTATCTGCGCCCCGGCACCCACCTCGGGGCGGACGGCAAGATCGGCACGTTCGTCGAGACCAAGAACTCGACGATCGGGGCCGGCAGCAAGGTGCCGCACCTGAGCTACCTCGGCGACGCGACGGTGGGCGAGGGCTCGAACATCGGCGCCGGCACGATCACCGCCAACTACGACGGCGTCAACAAGACCGCCACCACGGTCGGCTCGCACGTGCGCACCGGCTCGCACAACGTGTTCGTCGCTCCTGTCGAGATCGGGGACGGCGCCTACACGGGCGCGGGCACGGTCGTGCGCAAGGACGTTCCGCCCGGGGCGCTCGCGATCAACGTCGCTCCGCAACGCAACATGGCGGGGTGGGTCGAGGCCAACCGCGCGGGCACGGCGGCGGCGCGGGCGGCGGCGGAGGCATCCACAGACTCGGTGTAGCACATGTTCTACACCGCAGCTATCGTGGTCTCATGGAGTCCGTGGGCATCCGAGAACTGAAGCAGAACGCCAGCGAGGTGGTCGCACGCGTCGAACGCGGCGAGACGATCGACATCACCGTGCAGGGTCGGCGGGTGGCCCAGATCGTGCCAATCGCCCCGCCGGGGCCCCGGCGGTGGGTCCCAGGTGCCGAATTGGAGGCGGCGCTGGCCGATCTTCCCCCCGATGACACTGGATGGCTCGAGGAGTGGTACGAGTCCCGGAACAACGATCCGCTGGTCGATCCATGGGAGAAGCGCACGGAGTGATCCTTCTCGACACAAGTGTGCTGATCGATCCACCGGTGCGCTGGCCGACTGACGCGGTCGGCGCGAGCCTGCTCGCCCTCGCCGAACTCAACTTCGGCATCCAAGCCGCTCGAGATGCCCGGACCCGGTCGAGAAGGTTCGCCAACCTCGCGACCTTCCGATCGTTTCTCGACTGGATCCCATTCGACGAAGCGGCTGCAGACGCCTATGGAGTACTGGCTGCGGAGGTGAACCGAACGCGCCCCTCTCACGCGCGGAGCAAGGACATCCTGATGGTCTCTCAGGCCTTTGCGCTCGGCGTGCCCTTCCTCACCCGCAACCCCAAGGACTTCGAACTCGTCAGCCACCTCGTCGAGATCCGCGAAACCCCCTGACCACCGCCCGATAGAATCGCGGTAGGCGTCGTCTGACAGAGAGCGGGAACAGTGTCCGAGATCAAGATCACCGGACAGAAACGCCTCGTCATCGTGAGCGGGCGAGCGCATCCCCAGCTCGCCGTGGACGTCGCCGAGGAACTCGGCGCCGACCTCGTGCACACGGACGCCCGCACTTTCGCCAACGGCGAGATCTACGCCCGCTACGACGAGAGCGTGCGCGGCTGCGACGCGTTCGTCATCCAGAGCCACACCAGTCCGATCAACGAGTGGCTCATGGAGCAGCTGATCATGGTGGATGCCCTCAAGCGGGCGTCGGCGAAGCGCATCACCGTCGTGTCCCCGTTCTACCCCTACGCCCGGCAGGACAAGAAGGGACGGGGTCGCGAACCGATCAGTGCTCGACTCGTCGCGGACCTCTACAAGGCGGCCGGCGCCGACCGCATCATGAGCGTCGACCTCCACGCCGCCCAGATCCAGGGCTTCTTCGACGGCCCCGTCGACCACCTCTTCGCCATGCCGGTGCTGCTCGAGCACTTCCAGAAGCAGCTCGATCCGGTCACGCTCACCGTCGTCAGCCCCGACATGGGCCGCGTGCGCGTCGCGGACATCTGGAGCGACAAGCTCGGCGCCCCGCTGGCGATCATCCACAAGCGCCGTGATCCGCTCGTGCCCAACCAGGTCTCGGTGCACGAGATCGTCGGTCAGGTGGAGGGGCGCATCTGCCTCATCGTCGACGACCTCATCGACACCGGCCGCACGATCGTGAAGGCGGCCGAGGCGCTCAAGGCGGCGGGTGCGATCGGCGTGGTCGTCGCCGCCACCCACGCGGTCTTCTCACCGCCCGCGTTCGAGCTGCTCCAGAACGAGGTGATCGATTCCGTGGTCGTCACCGACACCCTGCCGATCCCGGCGGAGAAGCGCTGGGATCGCCTCACGGTGCTGCCGATCGCGCCGCTCATCGCGCGCGCCATCCACGAGGTCTTCGATGACGGTTCGGTGACGAGCATGTTCGACGGGGCTGCGTGACGATGTCCACCCCCAAGCCCTGGCTCGCGAGCTACGCCGAGGGCGTGCCCGACGAGATCGACCTCCCGACCGGATCGTTGTACGACCTGCTCGCCGCCTCGGTGGCGGAGTTCGGGGACGCTGTCGCCCTGCAGTTCTTCGGGCGCGAGACCACCTACCGCGAGCTCGGCGAGCAGATCGACCGCGCTGCGGAGGGCCTGCGCCTGCTGGGCGTGCAGAAGGGGGATCCCGTCGCCCTCGTTCTGCCGAACTGCCCCCAGCACATCGTCGCCTTCTACGCGATCCTGCGCCTCGGCGCCATCGTCGTCGAGCACAACCCGCTCTACACTCCGCGCGAGCTGCGCCACCAGTTCGAAGACCATGGCGCCCGCGTCGTGATCGCCTGGGACAAGACCGTCGCCACCATCCAGGACTTCCCCTCGGATGTCGCCGTCGACACGATCGTCTCCGTCGACCTCACCCGCGCGATGCCGTTCGCCACGCGCGCCCTCCTCCGTCTGCCGATCGCGAAGGCCCGCGAGTCACGGGCGGCGCTCACGACGACGGTGCGCGGCACCGTGCCGTGGGCGGACGTCGTGGGCGCGACCCCGGTTGACGCGCACATCATCCGACCCGAGTCGTCGGATGTCGCCCTGATCCAGTACACGTCGGGCACGACCGGCTACCCCAAGGGCGCGACGCTCACCCACCTGAATCTGCTCACCAACGCCGCGCAGGCACGCGCGTGGGTGCCGACCGTGGTGCGCGGACCTGGGTGCGTCGTGTACGCCGTGCTTCCGATGTTCCACGCCTATGGGCTCACCCTCTGCCTCACCTTCGCGATGAGCATGGGCGCCCGGCTCGTGCTGTTCCCGCGATTCGACCCCGACCTCGTGCTGCCGGTCATGAAGAAGCACCCCGCGACGTTCCTCCCGGCCGTGCCGCCGATCTACGAGCGGTTGACGGCGGCCGCCGAGGCGAAGGGGGTCTCGCTGAAGGGCATCCAGATCGCCATCTCCGGGGCGATGCCGCTCTCGGCCAAGGTTGTCGAGCCGTGGGAAGCCAGGACGGGCGGTTACCTCGTCGAGGGCTACGGCCTGAGCGAGACGTCGCCCGTGCTCATGGCCAACCCCGTCGGCCCGACGCGCCGCGCCGGGACGGTCGGCCTCCCGTTGCCGAACACCGAGGTGCGCGTCGTCGATCCCGAGAATCCGACGGTAGATCGGGCCGCCGGCGAGGAGGGCGAGCTCATCGTGCGGGGTCCCCAGGTGTTCTCCGGCTACTGGAAGAAGCCCGAGGAGACCGCCGCGGTCTTCGTGGCGTCCTCCGACGACGGGCCCGACTGGTTCCGCACCGGCGACATCGTCTCGATCGACGCCGACGGGTTCGTGCGCATCGTCGACCGCATCAAGGAGCTCATCATCACCGGCGGCTTCAACGTGGCTCCGAGCGAGGTGGAGGAGGCGCTGCGCGCGCATGCCACCGTCGCGGACGTGGCCGTGATCGGCCTGCCGAGCGAGCGCAACGGTGAGGATGTCGTCGCTGCGGTCGTGCTCGCCGAGGGGGCGACGTTCGACGCCGCCGCACTCGAGGCCTTCGCGCGGGAGAACCTCACGGCCTACAAGGTTCCTCGCCGCTTCGTCACGGTGGAGGAACTGCCCAAGTCGCTCATCGGCAAGGTGCTGCGCAAGAAGGTGCGGGACGCGCTCCTCGACGTCGTCTGAGAGTTCGGACGCCGGCAGTAATCCTCGGTCCTCCGCGGGATGAAGGCAGGTGATGGATGCCCCATCGCCTACCCGAACCTCAGGAGTTCCCATGCGTCCCCCTCGTGCCCTCGTGTTCGCCGCCTCGGCAGCGCTGATCGTCTCATCCGTGATCGCCGCCGCACCCGCATCCGCGTCGCCGACCGCCGTGTTGCCGACCGCCGTGCCGTCCGTCGCCGCACGCTCCCTCGCCCCGACCGACACCCTGCTCGGCCTCTCCTGCGACTGGAACCGCGGGAGCGATCGCCTCGAACTCTCCGTGCTCGACCCCGCGACCGGGGTGGGTACTCGCATCGGGGAGGCGGACCCGGGCGAGATCTACTTCTGCGCCTTCAGCCTCGCGTGGGACAACAGCTCGGCCTCGTGCACCGCCTATAGCATCGCGCGCGGACCCGATGACCCGACGGCTCTCCTGCGCACCGACCTGCGCACCGGGATGTCGACGCTCGTCGCCCCGATCACGCTCGAGGGGGTGCGTGTCTGGGCGAGCTCGCTCGCCATCGACAACGCCGGGTTCGGCTGGGTGCTCTACGACAGTCGACTCCATCGGATCGACCTCGCCACGGGCGTGCTCACGCCGGTCGTGGCCATCAGCGGGGCCGGTGTGGGCACGCTCGCGATCAACCCGCTCGACGGCGGCTTCTACGCCACTGACGGCAAGGTGATCTACCGGCTCGACCCGACCACCGGTGTCGCGACGGCGATCGTCACCCCTGACCTGTCGCGCGGGGGTGGCAGTCCGCACATCGAGGGCATGGCGTTCGACGAGGACGGCACCCTCTGGATCACGGCGTTGACCTTCGACTCGCTCGGGCTCGAGATCTTCGAAGCGGAGCACGAGCTGTGGAGCACGACGCTGCCGGCACGCCGGAGTTCGCCGGACTCATCTCGAGCGCGACCGAGGGCGTGACGATCGCGACCCTCGCGCTCGCCGTGGTCCCCGAGGCCGCGTGCGATCTGCCCACCCTCGCGCTGCCCGGGACCCCGACGCCGGCGTCCGCACCGACCCTTGCGGCGACGGGACTCGAGGATGCGTCTCCCGTGCTCGTGCCGATCGCGCTCGTCGCGCTCGGGCTGGGCGCGGTGCTGGTCAGCTTCGCTCGACGGGCCCGACGGGCAGGCGCGCACCGCCGGGGATGAGTCCGAGCGAGGCGATGAGCACCTCGTCACCATCGAACGCGACCGCGTAGCAGTTCCAGCCCATCCCCACCGCGCTCGCCAACTCGAACCGCACCGAGAACGAGCGGGAGTCGGGGGCGTAGTACCCCGTGTACGTCGCGCAGGTCGCCAGGGCGGTGCGGTTGGCGGTGCCCAGCGTCACGAGCATCCCGGGGAGGATCAGGGCGACGAGTCCGAGCACCACGACGACCCGCGCGACGAGTTGAAACCGGCGCCCGCGCAGCGGGGCCTCGTGCGGCTGGTAGCCGCGCAGCTCGGGCTCGTCATCCTCGTCCATCACGGGCCATTCTCGCACCACGCACTGTGGGGCGGGTGCCTCCCTCACCCCACGGCGACGGGCCCGCCGGTCGTCGCCACGACCTCGCCCGCCGAGCCGGTGGTGACGCCGATCTCCTCGCCCGCGAGCCGGAGACCCGTGACCCTGAGCGCGCCGAAGGTGCCGCGCGGATCGATGCCCAATTCGCCGTCGCCCGGCTCGAGCCGCAGGAGGCTCGCGAGCGCGGCCACGGCGGCCGTGGCCGACCAGGCCTGGGGCCGGCAGGAGGCCGGGTAGGGCAGGGGACGACGGATCTCGGTGGCGGGCTCACCGGAGTGCAGTTCCGGCATCCGATAGTCGAACCCTTCGGCGGCGGCGAGCAGCCCGGCGATGAGCACATCGGCCTGCGCGAGCAGGCCCTCGCGCGTGAGCCCCGCGACGGCGATCGCGGTGTCGTGGGCCCACACCGAGCCGCCGTGGTAGCTGAGCGGCCAGTAGCCCGCCGCGGTCGTGGACATCGTGCGCAGCCCGAAGCCCGAGGCCAGATCCTCGCCGGTGAGGCGCGCGCCGACCACGCGGGCCTGGGCGGGCGAGAGCAGGCCGGTGCCGAGCACGTGTCCGGCGTTGCTGGCGATCGCGTCGACCGGGCGCTTATTGGCGTCGAGGGCGATCGCCAGATAGGGACCAGCGGCATCCTCGAGCCAGAAGCTCGCGTGGAAGCGCTCGCGAAGCGTCGCGGCCCACGCGCGCCAGTCATCGGCACCCGGGCGGCCGAAGTGCTCGAGCAGCGCGGCCCCGTGCATCGCCGCCTCGTAGGCGTAGGCCTGCACCTCGACGAGGGCGATGGGTCCCTGCGCGAGGGTGCCATCGGCGAACTGGATGCTGTCGCCGGAATCCTTCCACCCCTGGTTGGCGAGCCCGCGCTTCGTCTCGTCGATGTACTCGAGCAGGCCGTCGCCGTCGGCGTCCCCGAAGTCGCGCATCCACGCGAGCGCGCGTTCGAGCTGCGGCAGCAGCGCCTCGACCTCGGCCTCGGGCATCCCCCACGTCCAGGCGTCGTGGAGGAGGCAGATCCACAGCAGGGTGGAGTCATGGCTGCCGTAGTAGAGCGGCGGGATCACGACGCCCTCCGCGGGAAGGGTCAGCTCGCCGCGCCGAAGCTCGTGCATGATCTTGCCGGGGGCCTCCGCGATGGCGGGGTCGAGGCGGGAGCCCTGGAGGTCGGCGAGCGCCCGCAGAGTGCTGGCCGCGATGCGGGTGCCGAGCGGCAGCAGCATCCGGGCCGCCCAGATCGAGTCGCGACCGAAGAGCGTGAAGAACCACGGGGCACCGGCGGCGAGGAACTGCTCGCCGGGGGCGTGGGTCGTGGTGAGGCGCAGGGCCGCGAGGTCGTCGAGAGCCGCGGTCACCCACCGCTCCAGCCGGAGGTCGTCGGCGGAGAGGCTCACGTCGGCCCATTCGGCCCCGTCGTCGACGCCGAGGACGACCGCCCTCGCGTCGACCGCGGTGGCGGCCCAGCCCACCGTCACGCTGCCGCGCGCCGGGATCGTCACGGACCAGACCAGCTCGACGCCCCCGGGGATCACCGCGATCGTCGCTCCCGGCGCGGTGAGGCGGGCGGAGATCCCCCCGTGGGCCCAGGTCGCTGTCGTGCCGGTGACGGCGAGTCCGAGCTCGTGATCGGTGGACAGGCCCGCCTTCACGCCGTCCATCGGCGAGGCGTCGGGAACGAGCCGCACCGCGATCGTCGTGACGATGGGCTCGGGCAGGCGTGAGGTGAGCGTGTACCGGTCGTCGAGCCCGTCCCGGCGGGCGGAGCGCAGAAGGCGAGAGGACACGCCGGGGTCGGCCCCGGGGCCGTCGATGCGACGGTGGAGGTGGTCGATGCGCGAGTGCGCGGCGCCCTCCCGGGTGGTGCCGATGTGCTCGCCGCTGACTCCCGCCACGCGGTAGTGCACGCCCGTGAGCACACGCACGTCGCTCACGTAGAGGCCCTGGATGGCGGCATCCTCCATCGTCCCGTCGTGCGCGAACCAGCACTGCGTGGGCGCGGTGATGATCACCTCCTGGGCATGGAGAAAGGGCTGGAGGTGCTCGGACATGGCGAACGGCTACGAGGCCTCGAACCAGCCCCGCTCGCGCATTGGCGCGTCGATCGTGGTGGCGGGCAGCGTGGGCATCGCCCAGCGCACCCCGTTGGCGAGCACGCGGTGCACGTCGGGGTGGTGATACACCGGGTACTCCTGGTCGCCGGGGGAGAAGTAGAAGACCTTGCCGAGGCCGCGCGTGAAGGTCACGCCCGAGCGGAAGACCTCGCCCCCCGAGAACGAGCTGATGAAGACGATCTCCTCGGGCACCGGGATGTCGAAGTACTCGCCGTACATCTCCTGGTCTTCGATGATGAGCGGGCTCGGCACCCCGGCGGCGATGGGATGGGTCGGGTTCACCGTCCACACGAGCTCGCGGTCGTGGTCGTTGCGCCAGATCAACGAGCACGTCGTGCCCATGAGCCGCTTGAACGGCTTCGAGTAGTGGGCGGAGTGCAGGGGGAGGAAGCCCATGCCCTCGTTCACGCGCGTGATCACGCGGTCGACCGCGGCATCCTCGACCTCGCCGTGGGCCATGTGGCCCCACCAGAGCAGCACATCCGTCTCGGCGAGCGCAGCCGCGGACAGCCCGTGCTCGGGGTCGGCGAGGGTCGCCGTGCGGATCTCGGCATCGGGCAGGTGGCGGCGCAACCCGGCCGCGATCGCGCCGTGCATCCCCTCCGGATAGAGCCGCACGGTCTCGGAGTCGGGAATCGTCTCGTGAACGCCTTCGTTCCAGATCAGGATGCGCATCAGATCGTCACCTCCCGGCCCTGACGGGCCGACTCGTAGCAGGCGTCGAGCACCTCGGTGCGGTGCACGGCGTGGTCTCCATGATGGTCCGCCCAGTCGCCCGAGCGCACGATGTCGATGAACTCCCGGATCACGGCGGGGTGGCCCGAGTCGTCGACGTGCACCTCGGGTCGCATGGTCGTGTGCGCGCCGGCCTCGTCCCGGTAGATCTCGAGGGTGTTGTCGCTCGCGTAGCGCTTCACGAGGATGCGGGCCCCGGCATCCACCCCGAGCAGTTCGATCGAGAGGTCTTCGTCGTCGGCCGTGTGTCCGGCCCAGCTGATCTCGAACTGGATGCTCGCCCCGCCCTCGACGCGCAGCAGGGCGCTCGCGAGGTCCTCGACCTCGAAGCCGCTGTGACCACCGGCCATCTGCGCCCCCAGGTCCATGGCACCGTAGCCGGCGCGCCCGAGCACGCCGTGCGTGACGGCGCTCGTCGCGGTGATGCGGGGCTCGCCCAGCAGGAACAGCACGCTGTCGAGCACGTGCGGGCCGAGGTCGATGAGGGAGCCGCCGCCCGCGAGCTGCTTGTTCGTGAACCACGAGGTGAGCCCCGGGATGCCGGACCGCCGCTTCCACGTCGCGCGCACGTGGTAGATGTCCCCGAGTCCGATCTCGGTGATGTAGCGGCGCAGGTACTGCACGTCCGCGCGGCGACGGTGATTGAACGCCACCTCCAGCACCCGGTTATTCGCGTGCGCCGCGGCGGCCATCGCGCGCGCCTCGGTCGCCGTCGTGGCGAGGGGCTTCTCGCAGAACACGTGCTTGCCGGCCTCGAGGGCGGCGATCGCGATCGGCCCGTGGAGGGCGTTGGGCGTGGCGATCGAGATGATGTCGAGGTCGTCGCGGCCGACGACATCCTCCCAGTCGTCGGCGATGACCTCGAGGTCGTGCGTGCGGCCGAGCTCCTCCAGTCGGGCGCGTTCCTTCCCGGCCATGGCGACGAGCGTGACGCCGGGGATGCCGGCATAGGCGAGCGCGTGCGTGCTGCCGGCGTAGCCGAGGCCGATGACCCCGACTCTCAGGGGCGCGGCGTCGGGGGTGGGCTGGTTCACGAGGGGGTGCTCCTGAGGCTCGACAACGGTGGCGGATCGGGATACATCATACAAAAAAGCCGCTCGCAACGAGCGTCGCGGCCGGAACGAGAATCACGCCGCCCGACCCCGCGCGTTTAGGTATGATCATTGCAGACCACCGGGAGAGAACCATGTCATCGACGACACCAACCCGCCTGCACGTGCGCGCGGAGGACGGCGGCACGTTGTCGTTGGACCTCGGTGGGGAGCCGGTGTTCCGGGCCTCCCGACTGGTGCACCTCGAGTTCGACCGGGTGCGGCATGAGCGATTCGACGATCCCGAGGTCGTGATCTGGGACGGTCTCACGACGGTGGCGGGGCTGATCGAGAACACCTCGGTCACCGCCGTCTGGACCGCCCGTCGCATCGCCGAGGGTGACGCGTGGGAGCTCTCCGTGGTGCTGACGAACGACGGCGGCCAGCCGGTCACGGTCACGCGCATGGATCCGCTCGCCGGGCAGCTCGACGGCGGTCGCTGGTCGACGCTCTGGTTCCGCTCGGCGTGGGGGGACGAGTTCCGCCCCGAGCGCGGCACGACCGACCACCACACGCGCATCGAGAGCCGCAGTGGGAGGTCCAGTCACGGCGTGAGCCCGTGGCTCGGACTCGAGCGGCCGGGCGCCGGTCTCGTGGTGAGCCCGGCCTGGAGCGGCAACTGGCACATCGACGTCTCCGAGGACTCGCGCGTCGCCGCCGGGATCTCGACCTGGCTGTTCTCCACCGAGCTGGCTCCCGGGCAGTCGGTCACCGCGCCCTCGGTCGTCATCGCCATCGGCGCCGACCGGGATGCCGCCGCGACCACCCTGACCACGGCGATCGGCCGCGCCTGGATCCCGCGCTCCGCCGCCTCCGAGCGCCTCGACCGCGAGTGGAACCACTGGTGGCCCTACGAGGATGCCGAGGTGGACGAGACCGTCATCCACGACAATGCGCGTGTCGCCGCCGACCTCGGCTTCGATGTCGCCACGGTGGATGCCGGCTGGTTCGGTCCGTCCGACGCCACCACCTACTGGGGCGATCACCGCGGCGACTGGGCCCAGGTCAACACCGAGCGCTTCCCGAGCGGGCTCGCCGCGCTCGGCGCCGACATCCGCTCCGCCGGGCTGCGCGCCGGGATCTGGGTGGAAGCCGAGGCCCTCGGGTCGAAGGCGGAGGTGCGGCGCACCCACCCCGAGATCGTCGCGCTCGCGGTCGACGGCCGCCGGCACGACCCGAGCTACGACATCCAGTCGCAGTCCCTCGACCCGCTCGACCCGACGTTCCTCGGCTACGTGTGCCTGGGCTCGGCGGCCGGGCGCGAATTCGTGCTCGAGAGCATGAGCTCCGTCGTGAGCAAGATGGGCGCCGAATGGATCAAGCTCGACTTCAACGTCGACCCCGACGCCGGATGCACGCGCACCGACCACGGGCACGGAGCGCACGACGGGCTGCTGCGCCACTACGAGGGGCTCTACGCCGTGCTCGACGCGTTCCGCGAGCGTCATCCCGAGACCGTGCTCGAGGCGTGCTCGTCGGGCGGACTGCGCATCGACCTCGGTCTCGCCCGCCACGTGCACTGCATGTTCCTCTCCGACCCGGACTGGACGGAGCACGCGCTCCAGGTGCTCTGGGGCACGAGCCTCATCCTGCCGCCGGCCTCGATCCTGCACTGGTCGTGGTCGCAGTGGCGCGGCGATCATCCGCAGAACCAGCTCGACTTCCCGGCGTTGACGCGCGACGAGTTCGACACGCTCCTGCGCGCGGCGATGCTCCATCGCTTCGGTCTGTCGATGCGGCTGCCCGACCTCATCCCCGAGCACCGCGAGTCCGTGCGGGTGCACACGGCCCTCTATGCGGAGACCATCGCGCCGTTCGTGCGGGACGGGGTGCTGCGTCGCCTCACCGATCAGCCGATCCGGGGCAGATTCGGCGAGCGTGCGCCCGCCTTCCAGCTCTCGCTTGACGGCCGCCATGTCGTGGCCCAGTACCTCCTGCCGGAGGGCACGACCCCGGCATCCGTTCGGGTGCTCGATGTCGATGTCGCGGCGAGCTATCGCGTGACCGACCTCGGGAGCGGAGCCGTGCACGAGGCCTCCGGGGAGGAGCTCGCCTCGCGAGGCGTCCGGCTGGAGAATGAGGGGGGTCGCCTCTCGTCCTGGCTGCTGCTGGTCGAACCGACGGCCCCGAACCCGACCCGACCGAACCCGACCCGACCGAACCCGAGCCGACCAAAGACGAGCACCGAGGACTGAGATGCACGACGACCGCCCCCTCGTGGAGGCGCGCCTGCGCCGCTTCGTGGATGACCACCTCCGCCCGGCCCTCTACCGCGCGACGAGCCCGCTGAGCGCGACTGCCTGGGCGGTCCCCGGCGAGCCGGTGCCGTTCACCGAGGCGGTCGGGCAGGCCTTCGAGAGGGTGCCGGTCGGCTGGCGCTGGGGTCGCGCGTGGAGCACGGTGTGGCTGCGCGTGACGGGCGACGTGCCCGCGGGCTGGCACGGCATCCCGGACACCCGCGTGGAGGTGCTCGTCGACTTCGGCTACAACCGCTCACGTTCGGGCTTCCAGGCGGAGGGGCTCGCGTACCGCCCCGACGGCACGCTCATCAAGGCGATCGCGCCGATGAACTCGTGGCTGCCCGTGACCGAGGATTCGATCGACGTGCTCATCGAGGCCGCGGCCAACCCGGATGTCGCGGGCGAGTACACCTTCGAGCCGACCCCGTTCGGCGCCCTCGCCACGGTGCCCGACGAGCCGCTCTACGAGCTCAAGCAGCTCGAGCTCGCCCTCGTCGACGTGCCGGTGTGGGAGCTGCTCCAGGACCTGTGGACGGTGCGCGGCCTCATGGAGCAGCTCTCGGTCGAGACGCCGCGCCGCCACGAGTTGCTGCGTTCGCTCGAGCGGATGCTCGACGCCCTCGATCCCGACGACATCGCCGGCACGGCGCCGGCGGGTCGCGCGGCCCTCGCCGAGACGATGGCGCGCCCCGCCCACGCGAGCGCCCACCAGCTCGTCGCGACCGGCCACGCGCACATCGACTCGGCATGGCTGTGGCCGTTGCGCGAGACGGTGCGCAAGTGCGCTCGCACGTTCACCAACGTGATGAGCCTCATGGACGAGCATCCGGAGTTCGTCTTCGCGTGCTCGTCGGCGCAGCAGTACGCGTGGATGAAGGAGTTCTACCCGGCGGTCTTCGAGCGCATCAAGGAGAAGGTCGCCGCGGGCCAGTTCGTGCCCGTGGGCGGGATGTGGGTCGAGTCCGACACCAACATGCCCGGTTCCGAGGCGATGGCCCGCCAGTTCGTCGCGGGCAAGCGCTTCTTCCTCGAGGAGTTCGGGGTGGAGTGCGAGGAGGCGTGGCTGCCCGACTCGTTCGGCTACTCGGCCGCGCTGCCGCAGATCGTCTCCGCCGCGGGGGAGCGCTGGTTCCTCACCCAGAAGATCTCGTGGAACCAGGTCAACACGATGCCGCACCACACCTTCTGGTGGGAGGGCATCGACGGCACCCGGGTGTTCACCCACTTTCCGCCGGCCGACACCTACGGCGCCGAGATCTCGGCCGACGAGCTGCACCGGGCAGAGCGCAACTTCCGCGACAAGGGCAAGGCGAGCGTCTCGCTCCTGCCGTTCGGCTGGGGCGACGGCGGTGGGGGACCCACGCGCGAAATGATCGCGGCCGCGAAGCGGCTGGTCTCCCTCGAGGGCTCGCCGACCGTGCGCATCGACACCCCGCAGGCGTTCTTCCGTCAGGCCGAGGCCGAGTACCCGGATGCCCCGGTGTGGTCGGGCGAGATGTACCTCGAGCTGCACCGTGGCGTCTACACGAGCCAGCTGCGCACCAAGCAGGGCAACCGCCGCAGCGAGCACCTGCTGCGCGAGGCCGAGCTGTGGGCGTCGGCGGCCGCCATCCGCCGCGGTCTCGAGTACCCGGCCGACGCTCTCGAGCGGTGCTGGCGCACCGTGCTGCTGCTGCAGTTCCACGACATCCTGCCCGGCTCGGCGATCGCCTGGGTGCATCGCGAGGCGGAGGCGAAGCACGCCGAGGTCGCGGAGGAGCTCGAGGCGATCATCGCCGTCTCCCTCGCGGCGCTCGCGGGCGAGGGCTCGACGACGCTCGTCGTGCGATCCGGCCCCGTGGGCGCGGGCGCCCTGGCGATCACCGAACCGGTCTTGGATGCCGCGGCGGTCACCCTCACCGAGGGCCCGGGCTCCTGGCGGCTCACCACCGGCGACCTCTCCGTCACGGTCGGCGCGGACGGCAGCATCACGTCCCTCGTCGGACCCTCCGGCCGCGAGGCGATCCCCGCCGGCCAGCGCGCCGCCGCCCTGCGCCTGCACCGCGACCTCCCCAACCTCTGGGACGCGTGGGACCTCGACGCCCACTACAAGCGCAGCGTGCGCGAGCTCGACACCGCGGACTCGGTGCGCGTCGAGCGCGGCGACGACGGCTCGATCGCGATCGTCTCCGAACGGTCGACGGGCGTCTCGTCGATCGTTCAGACCGTGCGGGTGCGTCCGGGGGCGACCGACGTCGAGATCGAGCTCGACCTCGACTGGCACGAGACGGAGAAGATCCTCAAGCTCGCCTTCCCGCTCGACCTGCGTGCCGACCGCACCGCGGCCGAGACCCAGTTCGGTCACGTCTTCCGGGCCACCCATACCAACACCTCGTGGGAGGCGGCGCGCTTCGAGACGTGCCAGCACCGCTGGCTGCACCTCGGCGAGCCCGGCTTCGGGGTCGCGATCGCCAACGACTCGACCTACGGCTACGACGTCGACCGCGTCACTCGCGACGACGGCGGCACGACCACGACCGCGCGCTTCTCGATCATCCGCGCCCCGAAGTTCCCCGACCCGGGGTCGGACCAGGGCCGGCACGTCGTGCGGTTCAGCATCCGACCGGATGCTGGCATCGCGGAGGCCGTCGCCCTCGGGTACGCCCGCAACCTCGCCCCGCGCACGCTCACGGGCGCCGCGCC
>CALRJN020000037.1:0-13195 GCA_943367555.1 Synechococcus sp. UW140
CGGCCTCGGGCGTGGTTGCACCGAAGGGCTGCGTGTTGAAGTTGAACACGATGTAGCGGATCTCTCCACCGGGGCCGACGATCACGTTGACGTTCTCGTTGCTCTGGAGGTCGGCGATGTCGGTCGCGGAGAGGCTCCGGTGCGCGACGTCGATGTTGCCCTCCTGCACGTCGAGCTTGAGGTTCGACGCGTCGGTGTAGTACTTGAGGTCGATCTTCGCGGTCGCCGCAGCGCCGAGCACGCCCTGGTAGTCCGGGTTGGCCTCGAACGACACGAGGTTGTTGAAGTCGTAGCTCGTGATGACGTACTGGCCGGCGAAGGCGTTGCCCGCGACGATGTCGGCATCCGGCGTGACGGCGTCGGCCGAGAAGACCTCCTCGTCGACGATCGGGCCGACGGGGCTCGACAGGATCTGCGGGAAGACCTGGTCGTTGCCGTTGATGAGGTTGAAGACGACGGTCGTGTCATCCACCGCGTCGACGCTCTCGAGGTTGTAGAGCAGCACCGAGGGGCCGTTCTCGTCCGCGATGGCGACCTGGCGGTCGAAGGAGAACTTCACGTCGGAGGAGGTGAGGTCGTGGCCGTTGGCGAACTTCAGGCCGTCCTTGAGCACCACGGTGTACTCGGTCGGGCTCGTGAACTCGGCGGAGACCGCGATGTCGGGCTCGACATCCGACGTGCCCTGCTTCGAGTTGAGGAGGAACGGATAGACCTGGTTCATGATGGCGAAGGAGCCGTTGTCATAGGACCCGGCCGGGTCGATGAAGGTCACCTTGTCAGTGGTGCCGACGATGAGCGAGTCGGCCGCGCCGCCTCCGCTCGCGGTGCAGCCGGTGAGCGCGAGTGCGAACGCAGCGGTTCCGGCGAGCACGCCGAGGGCGCGTCTGCGGATCGCGGGCGCCGTGATGGGGGATGCGGATGTCATATCCGTCGACCTCTTTCTGTGAGTGTGATCTGGCACTGTCCGCCGGGTCGGCGTGGACAGCGCGGTCTACCAGTCCTAACACAAAACCGTGCAGGGCCTGCAAGAATCACCCTGAATCTGACGGATGTTTACGGTACTGAGACACAGGGCGTCACGCGCCGTCATGTGCTGAGCGTTTCAGTCGGCGCGCAGCGCCCGCCGCTCGGCCTCGACGCTCACCAGATCGCGCTGCACCTGCGCGTAGCGCTCGGGCTCGGCGGCGCTGTCGAGGCGCTGCATCGTTCCGAGGAGCTCCTTCTTGCGCCGCAGCAGATCGCGGTCGACGAGCGCGGAGACCACCCCCGTGCAGTAGCTGCCGATGAGCTCCTCGCGCTCCGGGATCGGGGCCACGCCGAGCTGCTGCACGAGGCTCGCGAACGGAGCGGGAACCTCCGTCGCGACACGGCCCAGCCAGTCGGGCGAGGCAAGGTGCTCGAGGCTCGTGGCCACGGCATCCCGCACCACGGCGAGCGTCCGGTCGGCGAACGCGACGTCCGCGGCGCGCACGATGAGGTCGCGGCCGACGCGGTCGGGGTACTGGAGGATCGCCATGAGGGCGTCCCGTTCGAGGCGCGTGGTCGGGTCGGTGGGCAGCTGCATGAGGTCGGGGGTGCGGGACTCAGCCCCGCTGTCCGGGCTAGGAGATCTCGACAGGCTCGATCCTCCAACACCGCCCGATCCTCCAGCACTGCTCGATCCTCCAGCACTGCTCGAGCCGCCGGCGCCGCCCGATCCGCCCGGGCCGGCGTCGGCGGGGGCGCGGCGGCGCGCCGCCTCGACCGCCTTG
Organism: Synechococcus sp. UW140; assembly: GCA_943367555.1. GTDB lineage: Bacteria > Actinomycetota > Actinomycetes > Actinomycetales > Microbacteriaceae > Rhodoglobus. The sequence continues at coordinate 1,752 of CALRJN020000037.1, forward strand.
CTGACCTCGGCGGGCTCCATGCCCAGCCAGCCGGCGAGGTTGCGCACGTAGCCGATCCCGAGCGCCTGATCCCGGATGCCGGCGACCACCGGCGCCGCCGCCCGCAGCGCCGCGACGCGCCCCTCGACCGTCTCGAGGTCGTGCACGGCCAGCTCACGGCGGATCTTGAACTCGAACATCGGCTTGCGGGTGCGGATGAGCCGGCGCACCGCGTCGTCGCCGCGGTTGAGTCGCAGATCGCAGGGGTCGAGTCCGTCGGGGGCCACGGCCACGAACGTCTGCGCGGCGAACCGGTGCTCCTCGGCGAAGGCGCGGCTCGCGGCCTTCTGGCCCGCCTCATCCGGGTCGAAGGTGAAGATCACCTCGCCCGTGCCCGTGGTGTCCGCGTTGTCGACGTCGCCGATCATCCGGCGCACGACCTTGATGTGGTCGACCCCGAACGCCGTGCCGCAGGTGGCGACGGCGGTCGTGACGCCCGCGAGGTGGCAGGCCATGACATCCGTGTAGCCCTCGACCACGACGACCTGGCGGACACGCGCGATGTCCTTCTTGGCGAGGTCGATCCCGTAGAGCACCTGGCTCTTGTGATACACGGGAGTCTCGGGCGTGTTGAGGTACTTGGGTCCGTTGTCGTCGTCGAGCAGCTTGCGGGCACCGAACCCGAGGGTCTGGCCGGTGGCATCCCGGATCGGCCAGACGAGGCGACCGCGGAACCGGTCGTACACGTCGCCGCGATCGCCCTTGCCGAGCAGCCCCGCCGTGATGAGCTCCTCCTCGGTGTAGCCGAGGGTCTTGAGGTGCTTGGCCAACGCCCCGCCCCGGGGCGCGAATCCGACGCCGAAGCGCTGGGCCGCGGCGAGGTCGAAGCCGCGGGCGCCGAGGAAGGCGCGACCGGGCTCGGCCTCGGGCGTGGCGAGTTGGGCGACGAAGAAGTCGGCGGCCGCCTGATTGGCGGAGAGGATGCGGGCGCGGTTGCCGTGATCGGTGGCCGCCCCGCCGTCCTCGTAGTGCAGCTCGAAGCCGATGCGGGCGGCCATGCGCTCGACGGCCTCGGAGAAGGAGACGTGGTCCATCTTCATGAGGAAGGTGAAGACGTCGCCGCCCTCCCCGCACCCGAAGCAGTGGTAGAAGCCGACCTGGGGGCGCACGTGAAAGCTCGGGCTGCGCTCCTCATGGAACGGGCACAGGCCCTTCATCGAGCCGACGCCCGCGCTCTTGAGCGTGACGTAGTCGCCCACGATGTCGGCGAGATTGGTGCGCGAGCGCACCTCGTCGATGTCGCTTCGTCGGATCAGGCCTGCCACGTGTTGATTGTAGGTCGGTCGACCTACCCCACCAGCCGCTGGTGCCAGTCCATCGCGGACTGGTCGGTGAGCGAGGCGACCTGGTCGACCACCGCGCGCTTGCGCTGCTCGTCGGTGGTCGCCGAATCCCAATCGGCCCTGAATCCGGGATCGAGGTGGCGCGGGGCGGTCCAGAGCAGCACGTCGGCGAGTTCGGAGAGGATGTCGCGCTGCTGCGCGTAGATCGGCCGGCGCGCATTCGTCGACATCACGAACGCCGCGACGATTCCCTTGAGCACCGCGATCTCCGCCTGGATGTCGTGCGGGATCACGATGTCCGCCCCGAACCGCGCGAGGCTGGCCCCGTCGAACGCGTCGCGCGTGGCCTGGGTCGCCGCGCCTGCAAACCGGCCGATCAGCTGGCTCGTGAGGTTCTTGAGGCGACCGTGCGCCTGGCGGCTGCCGTCCCATCGATCGATCCAGAAGTCGAGGTTGTCGAGCCGATCGAAGGCGGCGATGAGCTCATCGTGGTCGAGCTCGCCGCCGATCCACTCGAACATCGAGTCGACGAGATCGTCGTGGTTCACTCGAGCCCCGAGGGCCGTGACGTCGACGTAGCCGTTGACGATCGCATCCTCGAAGTCATGCACCGAGTAGCCGATGTCGTCGGAGAGGTCCATGACCTGCGCCTCGATGCAGCGGCGGCGGTCGGGCGCCCCGGCGCGCAGCCAGGTGAACACCTCGAGGTCGTCGTCGTAGAAGCCGTACTTGCTGCGCCCGCTCGGGTCGGGGATGCCCTGAGCGTGCGGCCACGGATACTTGCAGCTCGCGTCGAGGCTCGCGCGGGTGAGATTGAGGCCCACGCTGCGACCGTCGGGGCGGAACACCTTCGGCTCGATGCGAGTGAGCAACCGCAGGGTCTGCGCGTTGCCCTCGAAGCCGCCGATGTCCGCCGACCAGTCGTTGAGCGCGCGCTCCCCGTTGTGGCCGAAGGGCGGATGCCCGAGGTCGTGGGCAAGGCACGCGGTGTCGACGACATCCGGATCGAGTCCGAGCGCGACGCCGAGCTCGCGGCCGACCTGAGCGACCTCGAGCGAGTGCGTCAGCCGATTGCGCGCGAAGTCGAGGCCCGCGGTCGGGCTGAGCACCTGGGTCTTGGCGGCAAGGCGTCGCAGGGCGCTCGAGTGCAGCACGCGCGCGCGGTCGCGGGCGAAGTCGCTGCGTCGGCTCGAGTGCTCCTCGGGGAGCCAGCGCTCAGCATCCGCGGGGCCGTACCCGGGCGGCAGAGTGCCCGTGCTATCCGCCACTGGTGCTCAGCTCGGCCTCGGTGAGCTCGGCGCGGTGGGTCTCCTGCAGTTCGCGGCTGTCGAGCCAGCCCTGCGGGAGCGACGGATTCTTCGGGGTGCCCGCTCGGCCGCGCTGGCCCTCGGCATCCGCGCCCGGATAGGGCTGGTCGTGGTCGAGTTGGGCGAGCAGTTCCTCGAGCTGGGCGAGATCCTTGACGGTGGCGAGCGCCGCACGCAGTTCCCCGCCCACGGAATAGCCCTTGAAGTACCACGCGACATGCTTGCGGATGTCGCGGCAGGCGCGATCCTCCTCGTCGAAGAACTCCACCAGCAGTTCGGCGTGCCGCTGGAAGGCGCGGGCGACGAAGCCGAGATTGGGCTCGATTCGATCGGCGGCCGAGCCACTGAACGCCGCGGCGAGATCTCCGAACAGCCACGGACGGCCCAGGCAGCCGCGACCCACGACAACCCCGTCGCAGCCCGTCTCGGCGACCATGCGCAGCGCGTCATCCGCGCTCCAGATGTCGCCGTTGCCGAGCACCGGGGCACCGGTGATCACGTTCTTCAGCTTCTCGATCGCGCCCCAGTCGGCGGTGCCGGAGTAGAACTCGGCCGCCGTGCGCGCGTGCAGGGCGATGCTCGCGACGCCCGCGCCCTCCGCGGCCCGGCCCGCCTCGAGGTAGGTGAGGTGGTCGGAGTCGATCCCCTTGCGCATCTTCACGGTGACCGGAACGGCGCCGGCCGCCGTGACAGCGCGCTCGACGATCTCGCGGAACAGCTCGAGCTTCCACGGCAGGGCCGCTCCCCCGCCCTTGCGGGTGACCTTGGGCACCGGGCATCCGAAATTCAGGTCGATGTGATCGGCACGGTCCTCGGCGACGAGCATCGTGACCGCCTCGGCGACCGTCTTCGGGTCGACCCCGTAGAGCTGGATGCTGCGGGTCGTCTCCGACTCGTGGTGCCGGATGAGGCGCATGCTCTCCGGCGTGCGCTCCACGAGAGCGCGGCTCGTGATCATCTCGCTCACGTAGAGACCCGCGCCGTACTCGCGGCACAGCCGACGGAACGCGGTGTTGGTGATCCCCGCCATGGGCGCGAGCACGACCGGCACGTCGAGCGCGAGGGGCCCGATGGTGAGCGCCGGGGCGGGAGCCGGGCGCGAGTCGGCGAGAATGGTCACGTGACGATTCTCCCAGACATTGATGGCGCCCCCGCCTCCGGACGCGACCGGGTGGCCGCGGATGCCGCCGACCGCGGCATCCCGATCGAGATCATCGAGCGCCCGCAGGCGTCGTCGCTCGAGGAGGCCGCCGCGATCCTCGGGGTTCACCCGAGCGTGATCGTCAAGTCGCTCGTGGTCAAGCGCAGCGACGGCACCTTCCTCTTCGCGCTTGTTCCGGGCGACCGGCAGATCTCCTGGCCCAAGCTGCGGGCGCTCGTGGGCGTCAACAAGCTGCAGTTGCCGGATGCCGCGCTCGCCCTCGAGGCGACCGGCTACGAGCGCGGCACCATCACCCCGTTCGGCAGCACGACCGCGTGGCCGGTGTACGCCGACGAGCGCATCGCGGGTCAGCGCATCGCCATGGGCGCGGGCGAGCACGGCTACAGCGCGTGGGTCGAGGCGGACGATCTGATCGGCGGCTTCGGCGCGACCGTCGCGGATCTGAGCGACTGATGGCGATCCTCGACGACCACCCGAACTGCGTGCGGTTCGATCGCAAGCTCTGGGTGAGCGAGCTGCCGCGGGAGGAGCTGGCCGCCCAGCTCATGGCGCAGCGCGCGTGGGACATCGAGCACGACCGCGTCAACCGCTGGTGGCTCGCTCTCGGACTCGGCGGACTCGTCGGGGTCGGTGCCGCGCTCGCCCTCTTCACCGCGGTCGGCGCTCCCCCGCTGCTCAACCTGTTCACGCTGCCCATCGGATTCGCGATCGGTGCCGTGGTCGGCGCGCGTGTCAACGAGTGGCTCCGCCCCCGCCGGCCCGCGGATGCCGCCCTGCCGCCGCGCCCCTCCGTCGCCCCGATGACGAAAGTACCGAGGCGCGTGGCCGAGAACACCCCGCTCACGGCGACCGCGCGCGAGATCATCGAGCTCTCGACGCCGGCACGCTGACGCGCTCGCCCCGATCGGGGGGATTGAGCCTTGCTCACTGCGCCTTAGGCTGGGGCTGTGGGGGATGACGCGGCGGGCGCGAACGCCGCATCGGGCGACGCGGGCCTCGCCCCGGCCGGGTGGTATCCCGACCCCTCGCGCGAAGCCGAGCTGAGGTGGTGGTCGGGCGACGGCTGGTCCACCGAGACCCAGCGCCGAACGGTGCCTGCCGAGCCGCCCCCCGCCGTGCCCGCGCGCCCCGCACCCGCACCCGAGCCGGAGCCGGAGCCGGAACCGGCGCGGACCAGCCGGGAATGGCGGCGGATCGCCGCGTCACGTCGCGGCCAGCACCACGAGTCGCCCAACACCGCGGCGGTGTGGGTGCTCGCGTTCATCCCGATCCTCACGCTCGCGTGGTCGTTCGCCTCGATCGCCGCCAATCAGCGCGCCTCGCTCGAGATCGCGATCGCGCTCCAGCTCATCGGGCTCGCGCTCTACCTCGGACTCGTCGTGTGGGATCGGATCGGGCTCGCCCGCGTCCGCCTTCTCGCCCCGTCACTGTGGTGGCAGCTGCTCCCGATCCCCCTCGTCTACCTGATCGTGCGCCGGGTGACCCTGCGGCGGCAGGGCGTGATCTCGAATTGGCCGGGCAACGTGTTCGCGCTGGTCTTCGTCGCGGCGGCGGCGTTGTCGGTGACCACCTTCGTCCCGGTGGCCACCGGCTGGGCGAACACCCTGCAGATCCGGGTGTTCGAGGAGGACCTGACCGCCCAGCTTGAGGACTCCGGCCAGGGCCCGGCCACCGTCGACTGCCCCTCCGACGCGCGGCTCGACCGGCCCGGCGATCAGTTCGACTGCCTCATCATCGGGCCCAGGTCGACGATCCGCATCACCATGGAGGTGCTCCCCGACCGCCACCTCACCTTCGTCGAGGTCGTGCGGGTGGGCGAGGATCCCAGCGAAGGCTAGATCGCGTCGTCGTCGATCCGGCGGTTGACGACGGCCTGCTCGTGGTGGTCCGGGATGATGCAGACCTCGCCGTCGCACGACGCCGCGGCCGGGTCGCCGAGGGGCTGGAGGGTGAACGCGGGCGCGACGATCCGCACCGGCGCCGTCATCGCATCCGTCATCAGCCGACCCTCTCGCTCCGAACCTGTTCGAGAACGTTAGCGAATGTCTCGGCCTCCTGCGCACCGGACACCCCGTACGTGCCGTCGATCACGAAGAACGGAACGCCGTTGATGCCGTACTCGCGGGCAAGGGCGACATCGGCCTTGACGTCGGGGAGGAAGCGGTGCGATTCGAGCGCCTCGGTGACCTCGGCGCGATCGAAGCCGAGCTCCGCCGCGATCTCGACGAGGTCGGGGATGCGGCCGACGTGCTCGCCGTCGATGAAGTAGGCCTTGAGCAGGCGCTCCTTCATCTCGAGCTGACGTCCCTTGCTCTTGGCGAAGTGGAGGAGCTCGTGCGAGATCACGGTGTTGGTCTGGTGGATGTGGTCGTAGTCGTAGTCGAGGCCCACGGCGGCGGCGATGCCCGTGACCCGGTCGATCATGGCCCGCGCCTGCTCCGGGGCGATGCCCTTGCGATCGGCGAGGTAGTCGATCGGCGTGCCCTCGAAGTCGACGGGAGTGTCCGGCGCGAGCTCGAACGAGTGGTACTCGACCTCGACCTCACCGCCGAAGGCGGCGGCCCCGGCCTCGAACTTGCGCTTGCCGATGTAGCACCAGGGGCACTGCACGTCTGACCAGATGTCGACCTTGATGGGTTCACTCACACGGAACGAAACGCCTGGCGTCGACGGATATTCCCGAGCAGGAGGCCGATGGCGAGCAGGGCGCCGCCCACGGGCAACGGCGCGAGGGTCGACCCCGTCTCGGCGAGGCGCGCGGGGAGCACCTCGACGGTCTCGGCACTCAGGCCGAAGCGATCCGAGAACGCGTAGTCGGGCGGGAGCAGCGCCCGCACCTCGGGCGTCTGCTCCGCGGCGTCGATGCGCCAGACCCACGTGTACCACCCCGGCACGGTCGGACGCACCGCGCCGGCGGTGACGACCTCCCCGGTGCCGGTGAGGGTCACGCTCTCGGTGCCCGCGACCGGGGCACCGGCAGGCGGGGCCTCCTGCTCGGTCGGAACCTCCGGGAACGGACCGTAGAGCGTGCCCGTCGCGACAACCGGCACCGGCGCGCCCGCGACCTCGGGCCAGGGGCGCCCGTCGGTGACGGCGATCGTGAGCGTGTCGCGCGCCGGAGAGCCGGAGTCGATCGTCGCCGCGGTGACGAGCGAGGTGAGCACCGGAGCGAACGGGAGTGAAATCGGGCCGACCGCGTCTCGCGCGCGAACGTCGATCGGCTGCGGCCCGGCATCCCGGATCGTGCGCTGCTGCGAGCCGGTCGTGTAGAGGGTCACGGCCCCGATGGCGGTCGCGGCGGCGGTGAAGGTGACCTCGGCCGACACCGAGTACTCGTCGGCGCCGACCTCGGGACGCCCGGAGATCGGGATGACCTCCCCCGGACGAACGACCGCGGTCGGCGCCCCGGTGCCGTCGACGACGGCGCCCTCCAACTCGAGGGTCCCTGTCGCGTCGGCGAGCGTCGTCGTCACGGTCACCGTTCCCGCGAGCGCGGCCGACAGGTCGATCGTCACCGCGGCGACCGGGGTGACGCCGCCGTGCGACTCGGCATCCGCCCAGATCGTCGCGTACGCATCGAGCACGGCCGACTGGCCGTTGATGTAGTGCCGCCCCGCCTCGATGCCGGCCCCGTGCGTGCGGGCGTAGCCGCTCGTGTAGGCGTACAGGTACGCATTGAGCGCCGCGGCCTGCACGGGATCGGCCGTCTGGCCGTAGCGACGGAGGGCGTAGTCGAACTTGAGGAGCACGTCGGAAGGGAGCGCCGCGCCCCATTCCGTGGCCACCGACGAGGTCAGCACACCGGCGCCCGTCGGGCCGCTGGGCCAGTCTCGTGCCGCGTCGATGCAGTACACCCGGGTGCCATCGGGAGCGACATAGTTGCCGAGATACCCGCCGTAGGGAGTGATCCCCCGGATGCCCGCCCCGGTCGTCGCGGCGGACGCCCCGGTGGCGAGCCCGCTCGCGGTGAGGGTGCCCAGCAGGAGCACGAGGACGACGACGGCGATTCGAAGGGCTCTCATGCCGCCAGCGTGCGACATCGGCACCCGACCCAGGCCGCCCGATCGGTCAGCTGTGGACGAGGCGCCCGCCCGGCACCGTGTGGAGAACGCGCCCTACGGGCCCGACATCGTCAGGCCCCGAGCAGGCGCTCCGCGAGGTAGCCGCGCAGACCCTCGAGCGGGATGCGCTCCTGCTCCATCGTGTCGCGCTCGCGCACGGTGACCGCACGGTCGTCGAGCGAGTCGAAGTCGATGGTGACGCAGAACGGCGTGCCGATCTCGTCCTGTCGGCGGTAGCGGCGCCCGATCGCCCCGGCATCGTCGAAGTCGACGTTCCAGAACTTGCGCAGATCCGCGGCGAGTTCCTTGGCCAGAGGCGAGAGCTGCTCGTTGCGCGAGAGCGGCAGCACGGCGACCTTGACGGGGGCGAGTCGGCGGTCGAGCCGCAGCACGGTGCGCTTGTCGACGCCGCCCTTGGCATTGGGGGCCTCATCCTCGGCGTAGGCGTCGATGAGGAACGCCATGAGCGCGCGGGTGAGACCGAATGCGGGCTCGATCACGTAGGGGATCCAGCGCTCGTCCTTGGTCTGATCGAAGTACGAGAGATCGGTGCCCGACGCCTCGGAGTGCGTCTTGAGGTCGAAGTCGGTGCGGTTGGCGACGCCCATGAGCTCGCCCCACTCGCTGCCCTGGAACCGGAACCGGTACTCGATGTCGACGGTGCGCTTCGAGTAGTGGCTGAGCTTTTCCTTCGGGTGCTCATAGAGACGCAGGTTGTCGGGGTTGAGCCCGAGGTCGACGTACCACCGCAGCGATTCGTCGATCCAGTACTGGTGCCATTCCTCGTCGGTGCCCGGCTCGACGAAGAACTCCATCTCCATCTGCTCGAACTCGCGGGTGCGGAAGATGAAGTTGCCGGGAGTGATCTCGTTGCGGAAGCTCTTGCCGACCTGGCCGATGCCGAACGGCGGCTTGAGGCGCGAGGCACCGAGCACGTTGGCGAAGTTGACGAAGATGCCCTGGGCGGTCTCGGGGCGGAGGTAGTGCATCCCCTCCTCGTTGTCGACCGGACCGAGGAAGGTCTTGAGCAGGCCGGAGAAGTTCTGGGGTTCGGTCCAGGCGCCGGGCTGGCCGGTGTCCGGGTCCTTGATGTCGGCGAGGCCGTTGGCCGGCGGATGACCGTGCTTCTCCTCGTACGCCTCGAGGAGGTGGTCGGCGCGGTAGCGCTTGTGGGTGTGCAGCGACTCCACGAGCGGGTCGGAGAACACCTCGACGTGCCCGGATGCCTCCCACACCCGGCGCGGCAGGATCACCGCCGAGTCGATGCCGACGACGTCATCGCGGCCCTGCACGATGGTCTGCCACCACTGCCGCTTGATGTTCTCCTTGAGCGCGGTGCCGAGCGGGCCGTAGTCCCACGCGGAGCGCGATCCACCGTAGATCTCCCCGGACTGGAAGACGAAACCCCGGCGCTTGGCGAGGTTGATGACGGCATCGAGATTGCTGGTGACCACCCAGCAACTTTAGCGACTAAGAACGAAGTGCTCGGACGACGGCGTCGACGTCGGACTCGTCGTTCCAGAGGTGGAACGAGGCCCGGAGGCGTCCGGCACGCCCCGCCGCGCGCACCCCGGCCGCGTGGAGCTTCTTCAGATCATTCCCCGACGCGTCCGGCCACGTGACGATCGCCTGATGCTGCTCCGGGATGCCGAGCGCCGTGCACAGCGCGTCGCCGAGGCCGCTCGTGCGCTCCCACACCTCGCCGATGTCGAGGCCGGCGAACAAGGCGAGGGACTGCTCTGCCCCGGTCCACGCCTGCCACGCGGGAGACACGTCGAAGCGACGCGCGGTGCTCGCGAGCGTCATCGCGGGGCCGTACGTGCTCGTCCAGATGCTCTCGCCCGCGTACCAGCCGGCCTGCACCGGCGTCATCAGGGCGTCGAAGCGCTCGCTCAGGGTGAGGAACGCGACGCCGCGCGGCGCGCACAGCCACTTGTAGGTGTGGCACACCGTCACGTCGAACCGGCCCGCGTCGACGGGGAGCACGCCTGCGGCCTGGGTGACATCGCAGAACGTGAAGGCACCGTGCCGCGCCGCGGACTCGATGATCGCGTCGAGATCCGCGACGATGCCGCTCGCGGACTGCACCGCCGAGAACCCGACGAGCCAGGTGTCATCGCTGATCTCCTCGGCGAGCGCCGTGAGGGGGACGACGCGCACGAGGATCTCGCCGGCGAGCTCGCGCTGGAGGAACGGGAACTCGATCGACGAGAAATCGCCCTCGGGAATCAGCACCTCCGCTCCCCGGGGGACCGCCGCGGCGACGACGGCCGTGAGCACCGAGGTCTGCGAGCCCTGCGCCACGCGATCGACCGGCACCCCGACGATCGCCGCGTAGGACGCGCGAGTCGCCTCGACGACGCGATCGTAGCCCTGCGGATCGGTGTCGGCCGCTGCCCACGAGGCGAGATCGGCGGTCAGCGCCTCCACTGCGGCCCGAGGTGGCAACCCGATCGAGGCGACCGCAAGGTAGCCCCGAGGGTCGCCGAACTGGTCGATCGCGTGGTGGAGCGAGGCGGAGGTCATGCGCACCAGCCTCGCGCCGCGGCATCCATACGACAAGGGCATGATTCGGATGCCGTCGATAACGTCACATTATGCTTGTGCGATGGACACCGAGCTCGACCTGCACTCGATCCGCATCGTGCGGGCGATCGCCGACCACGGCACGATCAGTGCCGCCGCGCGCGTTCTCGGATTCAGCCAGCCGGCGATCAGCCAGCACCTGCGTCGCACCGAGACGCGTCTGGGCACCCCTCTCGTCGTGCGCGCGGGGCGCGGCGTGCGGCTCACCGAGGCCGGGCAGGTGCTCGCCCGGCACGCCATCACGATCACGTCGGCTCTCGACGCGGCCAGCGGCGACCTCGCCGAGCTCGTGGGGCTGGCCGCCGGAACGGTGCGGATCGCGGCGTTCCCGACCGCGTCATCCACGCTCGTTCCCCGCCTGCTGCGACGGATGCGCGACCGGCACCCCGGGATCGTCGTCGGGTACGTCGAGGCCGAGCCGCCCGAGGCGCTCGGGATGCTGCGCGAGGGCCTCGTGGACCTCGCGATCACCTTCGCCTACCCCGGCGATCGCGCCGATCCGCACCGGGACACGGATGCCTCGCTCGACGCGATCCCGCTGTTCACCGAACCGGTCGTGCTCGCGCTGCCCGAGGGTCATCCGCTCGCCGCCCGGACGGCGGTCGAACTGAGCGGGCTCGCGGAGGAGCGCTGGATCGCCGGCTGCCCGCTCTGCCGGGGTCACCTGCTCGCGGCGTGCGAGGCCGTGGGCGTGAGCCCGAGCATCGCTCTCGAGACCGACAATGCGATCGCCGTGCTCACGCTCGTCGCGTCCGGCCTCGGCGTCGCGCTGCTGCCGCAGCTCGCCCTCGCCGCGGCTCCGGTGCCCGCGGGCGCCGCCGTGCGCTCGACGAGCCCGTCGAGCGACCGCAGCATCCAGGTGGTGGTGCAGGCCGGCTCCCGGCGGGTGCCGAGCATCGCGGCGACCCTCGACGCCCTCACGGGGATCGACGGCGCCGACTGGGGACTGCGGCGCGGCTGAGGGTTACCGCGCCGACGAGAGGGCGTGGGCCCGCTCGATGATGCG
>CALRJN020000038.1:0-12120 GCA_943367555.1 Synechococcus sp. UW140
GGCGCTCAGCCCGCGACGTACGCGGCGAGGTGCTCCCCGGTGAGCCCCGCCCGCGCCGCGACGAGCTGGGCCGGCGTGCCCTCGAACACGACCGTTCCCCCGTCGTGGCCGGCGCCCGGGCCGAGGTCGATGATCCAGTCGGCGTGGGCCATCACGGCCTGATGGTGCTCGATCACGATCACCGAGCGGCCCGAGTCGACGAGCCGGTCGAGCAGCCCGAGCAGGTTCTCCACGTCGGCGAGGTGCAGGCCGGTGGTCGGCTCGTCGAGCACGTAGACGCTGCCGGAGTCGGCCATCTGGGTCGCGAGCTTGAGGCGCTGCCGTTCCCCGCCGGACAGGGTCGTGAGCGGCTGGCCGAGCCTGAGGTAGCCGAGCCCGACATCCACGAGCCGGCTGAGGATGGCGTGCGCCGCGGGCAGTTTCGCCTCGCCGCCCGGCGCGAAGAACGCCTCCGCCTCGCCCACCGAGAGGCCGAGCACCTCGCTGATGTTGAGTCCGCCCAGGGTGTATTCGAGCACGGACGCCTGGAACCGACGACCCTCGCACTCCTCGCAGACGGTCGCGACACTCGCCATGGGCCCGAGGTCGGTGAAGATCATCCCGTTGCCGTTGCAGGCCGGGCACGCGCCCTCGGAGTTGGCGCTGAACAGCGCGGGCTTGACGCCATTGGCCTTGGCGAAGGCCGTGCGGATCGGGTCGAGCAGCCCCGTGTAGGTCGCCGGGTTGCTGCGCCGCGAGCCGCGGATCGCGCCCTGGTCCACCGTGACGACGCCGTCGCGCGGCGCCACCGACCCGTGGATGAGCGAGCTCTTGCCCGACCCGGCCACGCCCGTGACGACCACGAGCACGCCGAGCGGGATGTCGACATCCACGTTCTTGAGATTGTGCGCCGTCGCCCCGCGCACCTCCATGCTGCCGGTGGATGCCCGCACCGCCGCCTTCACGTGCGCCCGATCATCCAGGTGCCGCCCGGTGAGGGTGCCGCTCGCGCGCAGGCCCTCGAGGGTGCCCTGGTACACGATCTCGCCCCCGCCAGTTCCCGCCCCCGGACCGAGGTCGACCACGTGGTCGGCGATCGCGATCGCCTCGGGCTTGTGCTCCACGACGAGCACGGTGTTGCCCTTGTCGCGCAGGCGCAGCAGCAGCTCGTTCATGCGCTGGATGTCGTGCGGGTGCAGCCCCACGGTCGGCTCGTCGAACACGTAGGTGACGTCGGTGAGCGACGACCCGAGGTGGCGGATCATCTTGGTGCGCTGCGCTTCGCCGCCGCTGAGCGTGCCCGAGGGCCGGTCGAGCGAGAGGTAGCCGAGGCCGATGTTCACGAAGGAGTCGAGCAGCAGCCGCAGGTTCACCAGCAGCGGCGCCACCGACGGCTCGTCGAGTCCGCGCACCCAGTCGGCGAGGTCGCTGATCTGCATCGCACAGGCATCCGCGATGCTGATGTTCCTGATCTTGGATGACCGCGCCCCCGCATTGAGGCGCGTGCCGAGGCAGTCCGGGCACGTCGTGAACGCCACCGCTCGCTCCACGAACGCGCGGATGTGCGGCTGCATCGCGTCGACATCCTTCGACAGCATCGACTTCTGGATCTTGGGGACAAGCCCCTCGTAGGTCATGTTGATGTTGTCGATACGCACCTTCACCGGTTCCTTGTAGAGGAAGTCGTGGCGCTCCTGCTCGGTGAAGTCGCGGATCGGCTTGGTCGGGTCGAGGAAGCCCGAGGCCGTGAAGATGCGCACGTACCAGCCGTCGACCGTGTAGTTGGGGATGGTGAGCGCGCCCTGCTCGAGCGACTTCGAGTCGTCGAAGAGCTGCGCGAGGTCGATGTCGTTGACCTGGCCCATGCCCTCGCACCGCGGGCACATGCCGCCGAGGTAGGTCTGGTTCTCGACGACGGTGGTCTCCCCCGTGGAGGTCGCGCGGGTGCCGCTCGTCTGGCTCGACGGGATGTTGAACGAGAACGCGTTCGGTGAGCCGACGTGCGGCTGGCCCAGCCGGGAGAAGAGGATGCGGAGCATCGCGTTCGCGTCCGTGGCCGTGCCGACCGTCGACCGCGAGTTGGCCCCCATCCGCTCCTGGTCGACGATGATCGCGGTCGTCAGGCCCTCGAGCACGTCAACGTCGGGACGGGCGAGCGTGGGCATGAAGCCCTGCACGAACGAGCTGTAGGTCTCGTTGATCATCCGCTGCGACTCGGCGGCGATCGTGCCGAAGACGAGCGAACTCTTGCCCGAGCCGCTCACGCCCGTGAACACCGTGAGGCGCCGCTTGGGCAGGTCGAGGCTGACGTTCTTGAGGTTGTTCTCGCGGGCACCCTGCACCCGGATGAGGTCATGGGTGTCGGCGGCGTGCGGCGTCATCGGGGCTCCTGGGCGGTGGTCGGCAGGGTCACGCTATCGCAGCCGCGAGCGCCCGCTCGAACTCGGCGACCGAGCCGCCGAGGCCGGCGAGCTGCGGCGCGGTGAGCACGACGCCGACCGAGCCATCCGCGCGATGGGCGACGACGATCGGAAGCGCGTCGGTGCGGATCGCCGTCGCGAGCTCATCATCGAGCTCGTTGCGATGGAGCACGGCGAACGGCACGTCGAGCCTCGCCACGAAGCGATCCCACTCCGGCTTGCGGCGCACGGGCGAGTGGGTGATGTCGCAGAGGGCGCACTCGGCGGTGCCGAGCAGGTGCCCCACGATGTAGCGCACCTCACCCACGAGACCGCCGTCGGCGTTGTAGATCCCGGTGTAGCTCACGATCGGGGATGACGGCGACATGCCTCGACCCTAGGGTGCACCACCGACCGCGGGCTGAGAGAACCTCGCGGCGAGGTGCCCCACGAGGTGATCGGCGAGCTCCTCGGTGTCCTGGGCCGCGCCCCCGATGTAGGTCGAGCGGCGACGGCGAAGCAGGCTTGTTCCCAGGGTGTACAGGCCCGGCGCTGCGGGGATGATGCCGCCCTCATGCTCGAGGCGCCCCTTGTAGCCGAGCACCGGCACGTGCAACCACGACAGGTCGGGGCGGTACCCGGTCGCCCAGATCACCGACTCGATCCCCTCCTTCGCGAGGTCGAGTTCGAGCACCGGGTTCTCGTCGACGGCGGTCGGCGCGAAGCGGGTCGGCTCGTCGAGTCCCTCGGCGCCGTTCTCCGACGCCCACGCGTCGAAGCGGTCGAGCAGGCGGTCGAGCTTGAGGTCGGCCAACCGCACCGTGTTGGCGAGGCCGCCGGAGAACTGCACGCGGCCGTCCTGCACGCGGCCCACCTTGCCCACGACGCGCACGCCGCGCTCCTGCAACGAGGCGAGATCGACGGCCCGCCCGTCGGCCGAGCCGACGAGCTGCGGCGAGGGCACGTGACGAGCGCGGATGATGTCGTCGATCTCGTCCCAGCGCTCATCGAGGATGCCCGCGGCATCCATCCACCAGAAGATGTCGCGGCCCCGGTAGCGACGCGGCATGCGCACGTGCTCGCCCGCGGCGAGGGTCACCTCGCGACCGCTGCGCACGAGCTCGTCGGCGAGCTGCACCCCCGAGGCGGACGCCCCGACCACGAGCACGCGGCCCGAGGGCAGCAGTTCCGGCGAGCGGTAGTCACGGCCCGCGACGGAGAGGATGCCCGGCGGCAGCGCCTCGGCGAACGCGGGCACGGCGGCGAGGCCGCTCCCTCCGCTGGCCAGCACGACGGCCGCAGCATCCCACGGCCCCTTGCTCGTCTCGACCCGGTAGCCGCGGTCGGAGGTCGCGACCGACGTCACGGTGACCCCGAGGCGCACGGGGGCGTCGATGACCGACGCATAGCGCGCCAGGTGCTGCGCGGTCTCGGCCGAGGTCATGAACCCGTCGGGGTCATCACCCGCATAGTCGTAGCCGGGCAGGCCCGTCTGCCAGTTGGGCGTGAGCAGCCGCAGGGAGTCCCAGCGCTCGGTGCGCCACGAGTTCGCCACCTCACCGCGCTCGAGCACGACATGGTCGACCGAGCGTTCGGTGAGGCGGCGACTCATCGCGAGGCCGGAATGACCGGCCCCGATGATCACGACAGTGGTGTTGGGCACCCCGTGATGCTAGGCGACGGAGACGGTGACGTTCGTCGGGTTGGTGAGCGCGTCGAACACCGCCGAGCGCTTCTGCGACTGGGCGACGAGCGCCGCGATCTCCTCCTTCGAGGCGTCGGCGTCGATGTCGAAGGTCACGCGCACGTCGTTGAAGCCGTTGCGCACCTCCGGGTCACCGCCGAGGATGCCGAGGATGTTGTGGTCGCCCTCGACGACGGCCTTGACGCTCTTGAGCTGGATGCCCCGGTTCTGGGCCACCGCGGCGACACCCGCGGTGAGGCAGCCCGCGAGGGCGGCGAGCACGGTCTCGACCGGGGTCGGACCGCGGTCCTCGGATGCGAACACCTCCGGGTGGTCGCCCACGAGCTCGAACGCAGTCTTGTGCTGCTGAGCCCCACCGAGGCCGGTGAAGTGCTCGATGGTCTGCTTGGAGTAGGTGCCATCCACCCACTCGGAGGTCGCGCGCCAGGTGAACTGGGCTCCCTCGGGGGCGCCGCGCAGAGCGTCGCGCGCTCCGAGCAGTGCGTCGGTGTTGACTCCGTTGTCCACGGTTGCGGTGCTCATGATCGGTCTCCTTCTGATGGGGTCCGCTGGGCGCACGTCGGGCCCGCGGAAGGGCTAGACGGCAGATTAACTCGCCGCGGCGACGCGGCCGCGGATGTTACGCCAGATTGCACCGGGCAACGGTCGACGCGAACGGCTCGGATGACTAGGCTCCCACTCATGAGCGATACTCCCCCTGCTGAGAACCCGCCCGTCGTGCCTGCCGCCCCGGCCCCCACCCCGGCGTACGCCGTGCCCCCGACCGCCCCGCGTCGCGGCAACGGGTTCGGCCTCGCCGCCCTCATCCTCGGCATCGTCGCCATCCTCGGCGCGGCGTTCCCGATCATCAACATCTTCTCGGTGATCCTCGCCGTCGTCGGCCTCATCCTCGGCATCATCGGGCTCACTCGAAAGGGCGCCTCCAAGGGCACGTCGATCGCCGGCACGATCATCTCCGGTGTCGCGATCCTCATCGCGATCATCGCCGGCATCATCCTGTCGCTCGCCCTCACGGTGGTCGAGGACGTCGCCAACGACCCCGGGCCCATCGAGCAGACCGTCGAGCCGACCGTGCCGCCGGTCGACGACGGTGTCACCGAGGTTCCGGAGGGCGAAGTCGGGTCGTTCACGAACCCTGTTCCGGTCGGAACCACCGTGACCTTCACTGTCGAGGATGTCGACATCTGGAAGGTCACCGTGCAGAGCTCGACCCTCAACGCCAATGACCTCGTCGCGGCGGCCGACCCCTCGAACCCGACGACCGACGACGCCTCGCAGTTCGCCCTCGTGAACGCGCGCTTCGAGCACGTCGGACCCGGGGAGGCCACTCCGTCCGAGGATCTGGCGATCGTGTTCGCCGACGCCCCGGGCAACTACTACCTCGAGAGCGCCGTTCCGGCGGTGGCTCCCGCACCCTCCTGGCGCGACATCGTCGGTATCCAGCAGGCGAGCATCGCGGGTAACGCGATCGTCGTCGTCCCGACCGGCGCGACCGGGGTGTGGGGGTTCAGCCCGGTGGGCACGGACCTGATCTACTTCTTCGCCACCCAGTAGCGGGTCGGGTCGCCAGACGTGACCTTCGGCACTGTGCCCCGGGATGCCGGGCGCGCAGTCTGAGGGCATGACCCGAGTCGCGCGTCCGATCCTGCTGGTGCTGCTGTGGTTCGGCGCGGTCTCCGCGCTCGCGGGGGCGGTGCTCGGCATCGCGTTCAACGGCGCGGGCGTACCGCTGGAGTATCTGGAGGGCACCCCGTTCACCTCGTTCGTGATCCCGGGCCTGATCCTCGGACTCATGGTCGGTGGCACCCAGGCCCTCGCGGTGGTGCTCGTGCATCGCGGGCACGCGCGACGGTGGCTCGCGGCATCCGTCGCCGGATTCGGGATGATCATCTGGATCGTCGTGGAACTGGCGATCACGGGGTTCTTCTGGCTGCAGGCCCTGTACTTCGCAGTCGGACTGGGCGAAGTGCTTCTCGTGCTCGCGCTGCTCGGCGTGCTCAGCCGGCGGCGCGCGTGCGCAGCTAAAGGTTGCAGGTGAACGTGGTGCCGTTCTCGAGCATGTGGATGCCATTACCGAGGGTTCCGCACGTGTTCCACACCACCGCGAGGAGGACGAAGCCGAGGATCACCCCGAGGATGGCGAGCACCATGAACGTGATCGACACGGCGAGACCGGCGACCGCGAACGGGTTCTTCTGCCCGGCGCTGCGGGACTCGTGCAGGGCGACCGCGCTCACGATGAGGCCGGGGAGGGACATCAGGAAGGCGAGCACGAAGCCCACGATCCCGAGGGTGCGTCCGGGATAGCTGACGGGCGCGGCGGGGGCGGCGGGGAGCTGAGTCATGGGGACTTCCTGGGCCGTTGTCGACGGCAGAAGTGCCGTGCGGTGAGCCTGTTCTCAGGGTGCGCCCCGGATGCTGTTGCGGTCAGTGCCGAACGTCCCGCCGAGGGCGACGCCACGACCTCGGCTGGCGACACTCCCGCGCGGTCTGATTCACTGTGTCGTGACCTCAGAACGGGAGATGGCGACGACTCGCCCTGAGATCCTGGTGCTGCGGGGCGTCGCGGTGCTCGCGGTGCTCGTGTACCACCTCGCCCCCACCCGCCTCCCGGGGGGTTTCGCGGCCCTGGACGTGTTCTTCGTCATCTCCGGCTACCTCGTCACAGGCATCCTCGTCGGGATGCGCGAACGCCACGGACGCATCTCGTTCCCCGACTACCTCGCGCGCCGCGCCCGGCGCATCCTGCCGAGCGCGCTCGCGGTGCTCATCGCGTGTCTGATCGGGATGTTCGCGCTCGCGTCGATCGTCGACTGGGGCCGCATCGCCACCGAGATCCTCGCGTCGTCGCTCTTCGTGCAGAACTGGGTGCTCATCGCCTCGGACGCCGCCTACGCGGGGCCCGACACCGCCTCCCCCGTGCAGCACTACTGGACCCTCGCCGTGGAGGCGCAGTTCTACCTGTTCTGGGCGGCGCTGCTCATCGTGCTGCTCGGCCGGGGCGCCGTCGTGCGCCGGCGGGTGGCGACGGTCGGGATCGCGGTGGTGTTCGCGGCATCCCTCATCACCTCGATCGTCTGGTGCGCGGTCGCGCCCGAGAGCGGCTACCTGTCCACGGCGACGCGCATCTGGGAGCTCGCCGCCGGCGGTCTCGTGGCGATGCTCGTTCGCCGCATCCCGCCCGGCCGCATCGGAGCGCCGCTCGCCATCACCGGCTGGCTGATGATCGCGGCGAGCTTCGTCTTCCTCGACTTCAGCCTGGCGTGGCCCGGATGGTTCGCCCTGCTGCCGGTCGTCGGCGCCGCCCTCGTGATCGCCGCCGGGGTGCCCGTCGCGTCGGTGCGGCTGAGGCGGCTGACCGACAACGCGGTCACCCGAACCCTCGCCGACAGCTCCTACGCGATCTATCTGTGGCACTGGCCGCTGATGGTCTACACGCAGACCACGACCGGGAATCCGCTCACGACCCCGGAGAAGGTCGCGATCTTCGTCGCCTCGCTCCTGCTCGGCTGGATCACGACGGTCGCAATCGAACGGCCCATCCGCTTCGGGCCGCTCGCCCGGTCGCGCGCTCTGGCGACCCTCACGGTGGGCGCCCTCGCGATCGCCGCGGTCGCCCTCCCCGCGGGCGCGGTGCGAGCGGTCATGCTGCGCACGGGCGAGCTCTACGCGAGCATCTCGGTCGACACCTCGAGCACCCTCTGCGTGGGAGCCGAAGCGCTCACCCCGGGATCGGACTGCGTCGACGGCCCCTACGAGGGGCTGCGCCCCGACCCGCTCGGGGACTGGGAGCAGATCTCGGTTCTCCACGGCATGGGATGCGCGACCGACAACGTGATCCCCACCGTGAAGAGCTGCGTCTTCGGCGACCCTGACGGTGCCGTCAGGGTCGCCCTCGTCGGCGACTCCCACGCAATGAAGGTGTGGCCGGCCCTGAAGGCCCTCGCCGAGGCCGAGGGCTGGCGGCTCGAGACGTTCCTCAAGGCGCAGTGCGAGTTCACCTCCCCCACGATGGATGGCGCCGACCACTGCCGGCAATGGCGGTCGGATGTCGCGGCCCGGCTCGCCACGGACGGCCCGTGGGATCTCGTCGTCACCGCCGGGGCATCCCATGTCACGGATCGACCCGGAGCAGCGGACGCCTTCCGCGCGGCGTGGGAACCCCTCATCGCCGCGGGCGCGCACCTCGTGCACGTGCGGGACGTTCCCTACCTCGCGGATGACGTGCGCACGTGCGTGATCGCCAACCTCGACGACCTCGCCCCGTGCGACCGTCCGCGGGCCACCGCAGTTCTGCCAGACATCATGGCGACGACGGCGCTGACCGTGCCCGGGGCGGCGGTCGTCGACCTCACCGACGAGCAGTGCGATGCGACTACGTGCTTCGCCGCCGTCGGGGGCATCCTCACCCACCGCGACGGCAACCACCTCACCGACGAGTTCGCGCTCACCCTCGCCCCGTCGATGGGCGCTCAGCTGCGCGTGATCGCCCCGGAGCTGTTCAGCGGGCGACGGTGAGGTGCGTCACGCGGCTCAGTGCGGGGGCACCGGTACCGGCGAGTTCGGGCTCACCGAGCGCAGGAGCAGCACGAGCACCGTGACGAGGGCGGCCGCGAGGATGCCGATGGCCGCGACCATCGGAATGCTCCCGAGGGCCGGGTTCACGAGCGGTGTGATGAGGATCGGTCCGCAGGTCAGCGCGAGCAGCACGAGGAACGCCGGCGCCGTGACGTGCGCGAAGGCATCCCGACGCAGCAGGCCGACCGCCGTGACGACGGCAGCGGGAAGGAAGAACACGTAGTCGAGAATGTGCACCGGGTTGGTGGGCACGGCCATGTCGATCACGCTCTGCGGGGTCGTGCCGCTGAGGAGGGCGGGGACGTCCTCGGAGAGCCAGAGCAGTGCGAACATCCCGGCGATGATGAGGAGGAACCACGCCGAGAACGTGACGATGCGGGCGCTCGCGTAGCGCAGGGCGACTGCTCGGGCGTCGATCGCGTGGAGTCCGCCGATGAGAGCGAACACGCACATCCCGAGCACCGTGACCCAGGCAGGGAAGAGCTGGCCGAACGGGATCGAGAAGGCGTAGATCACGTAGCTGTAGACCGTGAAGGCGACGACGCCGAGCCAGACGAGGTAGGCGCGCAGCGAGCCGCGCAGCGCGAGGATCGCGCAGGCGACCAGCAGCGGGGAGATGACCAGGTTCGCGATGTCCTGCGCGATCGCCTGCGCGAGGAACGCGGGCGTCAGCGTCTCGTAGATCCGCGAGTAGCCGAGGCCCACGACGCTCGCGACGAAGGCGAGAGCCGCCGCCGCGATCGACATGATCAGGTACCGCCGAGCGCTGTCGGGTCGTGCGCTGGCGTTCCGTTCAATCGAGGCGAGGGGAATGGTGTGCGTCATTTCGGTCTCCCGACCTTGGGGGATGCCAGAGGGCTTCCGCCTTCACCGTGCGCCCTCGGCGCGCGCCAGCCCAGTGTCGAAGGTCCTCCGGGGATCAACCGTGAGCGGGAACAGGACGTTGGCCTCTACCCGCTCTCCCTCTCTCTGAGCACACTGACGTGAGGCCGTTGGCCAGAGAGCAGGAACCCATGAACCGACCGCAGCGTGTCGTGGCTTACATTGCGGCGGTGGTCGTCGGCACCACGGTGGTCATCCTCGTGGTGGCGTGGATCTCGCAGTCCTGGGCCGTCAGCGCGGCGGCCGGGGTGATTTCCGCAATTCTCTCGGCGGCGATGTACCCGGTTCTGTTCCGGAAGCGCTCGTAGAGCTCTCAGCCCTCGGTTGGCCGGAATCGGTCGGCCAACCTCACCACGCGATGAGCTTCACCGGGGTGAACTCGATCACCGCGGAGTACTGCTGCGCCATCGTCTCCATCGTGAGCCCGATGCCCTTGAGCCCCGAGCGGTACTTCGCCTCGTAGTCGAACGCGAGCTCGGGCATCCACTCGACCGCGGAGCGCTCGCTGATCACGGCCGTGCCCTGCAGCAGGGTGAGGTGCTCGCCGTCGGGGCCGGCCTCGAGGTGGATCATCGCGTGCGGGTTCTCTCGAAGGTTGTGCGCCTTGGCGGCACCCGGCCGGCTGAGCACAAGGATGCGGTCGTCATGCTCGAGGTACCACACCGGCACGGCGTGGGGGAACCCGTCACGACCGATCGTGCCGAGCCAGGCGATCTGCTCGGTGTCGAGGCGAGCCTGGGCGCGGGCGTGGATGTCGTTGGCCGGGTCGAGGAGCGAAAGGGGCATGGCACCAGTGTGCCGTGGATCGGTAGTCGCCGGCGGACGAAGGGCTTGACAGCACCGCCCGCACGATGGCATATTTCCAGTGTCAATATTATGACCATTGGTAACTTAGCGAAGGACTCATCATGCCCCTCACCTCCTCCACCGCGCGCTGGGCCGGCGTCTTCTCGATCGTCTTCGGCCTGCTCATGTTCGTGCCGCTCGCCGTGCTCGGCGCGGCGATCAACTGGCCGGCCAGCCTCGACGAGCCCGGCACCGTGCTCATGCCGCTCATCTTCGAGCAGGAGTCAGCCGTGCGTCTCGGCTACGTCTCCTACCTCGTGTACAGCGTGCTGTTCTTCCCGACGATCGCCCTGATCGCCCGCCTGCTCGGCGATTCGACGACCACGCGGCTCGCAACCGCCTTCGCGGCGATCTCCACACTTGCTCGCAGCATCGGCATCCTGCGCTGGCTCACGGTGCTGCCCGCGCTTGCCGCGACCTACGCCGCGAGCGGCGACGCCGCCCTGCCGGCGATCTTCGACGCGATCAACACCTACGGTGGCGGCATCGGCGAGCTGCTCGGCGTGAGCCTGTTCGCGGCCCTCGCAATCGGTCTCCTGGCGGTGCGCATCATCCGCACTGGAGCGCTGCCGCGCTCGATCGGGTGGACGGGCGTCGTCGCCGTCATCGCGCTGCTGATCCCGTGGGTCGAGGTCTTCGGAATCGACGCCGGCGCCCTGCTCTCGGTCAGCGTGGCCGTGGTGCAGCTGTGGTTCCTCGCCGTCGGGATCTACCTCGTCACCCGTCGGGCGACGAAGGACGTCGCGACATCCTGAATGCCGACGCCGCGCCGGCCGGGTTCGCTCGGTCGGCGCGGTCGCGTTCTCAGCGCGTTGCGTTCTCAGTCGGCCGCGACCCCATGCCGCCACGACTCCATGATGAGGTCGGCGGCATCCCGGCTCGCGAGCTTGCCGTCGCGCACCTGCTCCCACGCGAGGTAGGTGAGGGCGTAGAACGACTCCATGAGCCAGTTCGCCGAGGCGTGGCGTCGGATCGCGCCGCGGTCCTGGGCGCGCTGGATCGCTCCCTCGAGAACGGCGTCAAGTTGCTCCATCGGGCGGCTGACGTCCGACTCGGTGTCGAGCTCGTCGGCTCGCAGCAGGTACATGAGGCGGGGACCGAGGGGCACCAGTTCGGTGGCCAGGCGGCTGAAGGCGGCCCACGAGTCATCCGGGGCTGCTCCCGGCGTGAAGGCGTCGGGGATCCCCACCCGCTCGTACATCCCGGCCACATGCTCGATCGCGTCGAGGGCGACCGCGGCGAGCAGGTCCTCGCGGGTGGCGAACATCCGGTGCAGGGTCGTGCGACCGATACCCACGAGCGCGGCCACCTCGGCGAGGGACGCCTCAGGACGTTCGATCAGGATGGCGGTCACCGCCGCGAGCACCGCCTCGCGCGAGCGATCGATCGCCGGCCGCGAGCGCCGCTGCGGGGTGTCCATGAACCGATGCTAGCCGAACGGTGGACCACCGTGTATCGTTTGGAACATGTTTGTTCCATCCTCTCCGGCCAAGATCCGGCACGCGCTCCCGGATCAGCTGCGCGGATTCGCGCTCCTCGGCATCATCCTCGTCAACATGCCCTTCCTCGCCCTCACGAACGGCGGGCTTGGCGTCACGCCTCAGGACTCTCCGATCGACGCGGTGGTCGCCTTCCTCATCGTCGCCCTCGCGCAGGGCAAGTTCTACCTGCTGTTCTCGTTCCTCTTCGGCTACAGCCTCACCCTGATCCTCCGCGACAACTCGAGCGATG
>CALRJN020000039.1:0-10851 GCA_943367555.1 Synechococcus sp. UW140
CGAGCTTGTCGAGACCTCGGGAGGCGATACTCGGGGAGGTCTCGACAAGCTCGACCCGCTTTTCGGGCTCACTCATGCGCACCGCCGCCCGCGACCTGCGCGACGAGGTGGTCGAGCAGGCCGTCGAGCACGGCGAGGCCGTCGGCGACGCCCCCGCGCGAACCGGGGAGGTTGACGATCACGGTGCCGCCGTGCACCCCCGCGAGCCCCCGGCTGAGCGCGGCGGTCGGGGTGCTCGCGAGTCCGCGCGCGCGGATCGCCTCGGCGACGCCGGGCAGCTCGCGGTCGAGCAGGGGGGCGGTCGCCTCGGGGGTGCGGTCCGTGGGGCTCAGGCCCGTCCCGCCCGTGGTGACCACGACGGCGGGGCCGGCGGCGACGACGCGGCTGAGCTCGGCCGCGGCATCCGGGTCGGCGACGATCGAGCGGGACACCGTGTAGCCACGCGAGGTCAGCCACTCCTCGATGACCGGGCCGGTCGTGTCCTCGCGCGTGCCCGCGGCGCCCGCGGTGGAGAGCACGACGACCGCGGCGGTGCCGGGCACGACATCCTGCCGCGCCTTGCCGCCCGACTTGGCGACGAGCCGGATCTCGCCGATCACCGAGTGCGGGTCCACCGCCTTCGTCATGTCGTGCAGCGTGAGGGCCGCGATCGAGACCGCGGTGAGCGCCTCCATCTCCACGCCCGTGCGACCGGTCGTCTTCGCGGTCGCGGTGATCTCGATCGAGTCGTCGTCGAACGCGAAGTCCACCTCGACCGACGTGAGCGGCAGCGGGTGGCAGAGCGGGATCAGCTCGCTCGTGCGCTTGGCCCCCTGGATGCCGGCGAGCCGCGCGGTCGCGAGCACGTCCGCCTTCGGGAGGCCGTCGGCGCGCACGAGCGCGATCACCTCGGGTGTCGTCGTGAAGCGCCCGGATGCCGTGGCCGCGCGCTTTGTGACCGCCTTGTCCCCGACATCCACCATGCGGGCGCGCCCGTCGGGACCCACGTGCGAGAGAGCACTCATAGGGCCCATGTTTCCACGGAGTCGCCCGCCGCGAGCTCCGTGACGTCTTCCGGCACGATGACGAGCAGGTCGGATGCCGCGAGCCCGGCCACGAGGTGCGAGCTGGGTCCGCCCACCAGGGCCGCCCGCCCGCCGTCGAGCGCCCGACCGCGAAGGAACTGGCGCTTGCCCGCGACGCTGCGCAGCGGCGCCTCGAGCACCCGCGGCTCGCGCACTGCACCCAGCAGCCCGGCGGCGGCCCGCAGGAGCGGCGCGAGGAACACCTCGAACGAGAGCTGCGTGCTCACGGGGTTACCCGGAAAGCAGATCACGGGGGTCCCGCGCCAGGCGGCGGTGGCCTGCGGTCCGCCGGGTTGCATCGCGACGTGTCCGACGCGGGCGCCGTGCGGCTCGAGGGCCTCGCGCACGACCTCGTAGTCGCCGGCGGAGATGCCGCCCGACGTGACGATGAGGTCAGCGGCGGCCGCGGCATCCAGTGCCCGCTCCATCGCGGCGGTCTCGTCGGTGACATGCGTGCGGGAATGCACGACCGCCCCAGCGGCGCGCACGGCGGCTGCGAGCGCGGTGCCGTTGGAGTCGAAGACCTGGCCGAGCGTCGGGCTGGCGCCGGGCTCGATGAGCTCGCTGCCCGTGGTGATGATCGCGACGGAGAGGCGGCGGCGCACGTCGATGTGCGTGAGACCGGCCGCGGCGAGAACGGCGAGATGGCGGGATGCGAGACGCACCCCCGCCGGCAGCAGTTCATCGCCCGCGCGCACATCGCTGCCGCGCTCGCGCACGTACTCGCCCGCGGCCCGTCCCCGCGAGATCGAGACCGAGGTGGTATCGGCGAGGGTGTCCTCGACGGGGATGACGGCATCCGCCCCCTCGGGCACGACCGCGCCGGTCATGATGCGCACGGCGGTGCCCGCACGCAGCGGCGGCGGGTCGGACGGCCGGGCCGCCACCTCGCCGGCGACGGGCAGGCTCACGGGGGTGTGGGCGACATCCGCGGCCCGCACGGCGAAGCCGTCCATCTGCGAGTTGCGGAAGAGGGGCAGGTCGACCGGGCTCGCGATGGGGGTGGCGCTGACCCGCCCGAGGGCCTCGTCGAGCGTGACGGTCTCGACCCCGGGCGCGGGCACGAGCGAGGCGATGTGGGCGGCGTGCTCCGCGAAGGTCCAAGCCATCAGTACCTCGGCACGTTCTCGTCGACCTCGGTCGACCACGCGTCGATGCCGCCGGCGAGGTGGTTCGCATCGAACCCGGCCTCCGCCAACAGGGCGCGGGCCGCCTCCGAGCGGATGCCG
The DNA here is from genome assembly GCA_943367555.1 of Synechococcus sp. UW140. Classification (GTDB taxonomy): domain Bacteria; phylum Actinomycetota; class Actinomycetes; order Actinomycetales; family Microbacteriaceae; genus Rhodoglobus. The sequence goes on from CALRJN020000039.1 coordinate 2,294, forward strand.
TGGTGGCAGTACGCGACGATCGGCAGCGAGCGGTCCAGCCGGTCGAGCGCGAGGGGGAGCGCGCCGAGCGGGATGAGCAGTGACCCGGGGATTGTCGCGATCTCCGCCTCCCAGGGTTCGCGCACGTCGAGCAGCGTGACCTCGTCGAGTCGTGCGGCCAGCGCGGCGGGCGAGAGCGACGGCACGACCCCGCAGAACGCGTCGTAGTCGATGAGCCCGGTCACGGGGGCCGCGTCGGGGTCGGCGGCGTAGTCCAGTTCACGGAAGCCGCCCGTGAGCGCATCGTACGTCGTCACCCGACCGATGAGCGGCTCGCCGACGCCACTGAGGATCTTGAGCGCCTCGCCCGCCATGAGCGAGCCGATCACGCCGCACACGCTCGGCAGCACGCCGCCGACAGCGCAGCTCAGCACGGACCCGGGCGCCGGCGGCACGGGGAAGAGATCGCGATACGTCGGACCCCGCGCCGCCCACGCGACGCCGACCTGGCCGCCGTACTGGCTCACCGCGCCCCAGACGCTCGGGATGCCGGTGAGCCGCGCGGCGTCGTCCACGAGGTAGCGCGTCGGGAACGTGTCGCTTCCGTCGACCACGAGATCGTGCTCGGCGAAGAGCTCGAGGGCCGTGGATGCCGTCAGCCGTTGCACGAGGGCCGTGGCATCCACCTCGGGGTTGAGAGCCGTGGCGAACGCGGCCGCGCTGTCCGCTTTGGGGGTGCCGACGGCATCCGTGCGGTGGATCGTCTGGCGGTGCAGGTTGCTCGGCTCGATCACGTCGTCGTCGATGATCGTGAGGTGGCCGACACCCGCGCCGGCGAGGAGCGGGATGACGCTCGACCCCAGTCCGCCCGCGCCGACGACGAGCACGCGGGCGGCGCCAAGGCGCCGCTGGCCGTGCGCGCCGAAGCCCGGCAGCACGAGCTGGCGCGAGTAGCGGGCATCCATGGGTCCATTGTCGCAGCGCGCGGCGGAACGGCTCCCCGCCCTTTGACATCGGCGTTCCGCAGGTCGCTTGTGTCAGATATGATGTCTAAGACATATTTGAGGAGGAAGTTGATGGCCACCGCATCGACGCTGGTGCGCGCGGCACGCAAAAGCAGCCGCCTCACCCAAGAGCAGCTCGCCGCGCGAGCCCGGGTTGATCAGGCGACGGTGTCCCGATCGGAGGGAGGGCGTGACGCGGAGTTTCGGACTGTCGACCGTCTTCTCGCCGGTGCAGGTCATCGACTGTATTCCGCGCCTACTCGCAAGGATGACGCCGCGACGGTTGCCTCAGAGATCAGACAGCGACTCCGCGAGGGAGACAAGGATCGAGCCTTGCGGGCCTTGATCCAGCTGAACGACAATCTCGTCGCCGAACGAGGTCTCGTGCGCGGGGTCCTCGGTCTCGCTGAGCCGGAGTCGACGCGGGATGCCGTCTGGGATGCGGCTATTGCCGCGGTCGTCGCCTGGCGTCTCAACGACGATAACCTCCCGACACCGGAGTGGGTTGATTCCGTCACCCGCTTCCTTCGGCGGCGCCAGGGCCTCGGCGTCGATTCTGCAGATCCTGTCCCGCCCGACTCCGAAGTACCCGAAGAGTTTTCCAAGCGTGGCGTGCTCGTCTGGCGCGACACCTTCGCGAGCGTCTGACCGTGGCGACCGCGCTCGAACGGGACGACATCATCGTCGGCTTGCGGGAGCTCATTGACGAGCTGCGCGCCGATGGCCAGGTCGCCGGTATCCGGCTGGTCGGCGGTGCCGCGCTCTCTCTTCGCTACTTCGACCGGGGAGTCACCCAGGATCTCGACTCTCTTCATGTCCGGCCGGGCAGCGACACCGCAGTCGCCGCCGCTGCGGCGAAAGTTGCGCGACGCCACGACTGGGATGCGTCGTGGCTCAATTTCAGCGTCACCGGCGCCGACGCGCTGCCGACCCTCGGTCGGGCAGTCGAATGGGAGACGATCTACGACAACGACGGGATCACGATTCAGGTCGCGTCGAAGGAGGCTCTGCTTGCCATGAAGCTCAGGGCCAATCGGCCCGGTCGCGATACCCGCGACATCCGACTTCTCCTCGGTCTCTGCGGCACGGCGACTCTGGCCGAGGCCGAGGCTCTCTATGAGGAGTTCTATCCCGGCGACGGCTTGAGCGATCGAGCGATTCTGATGGTCACGACGATCCTCGCGAATGGACCGATCACGGCACCTGAGACTCCGCCGCCACCGATCATCTGACGATCATCCGATTCTGCGTCTAGATTAGATCTATGCAACCGCAAATGAGGATGCCATGACCCGGTTCACCGTGAAGGAGACCGCCGCGCTGCTCGGCGTGAGCGATGACACCGTGCGGCGCTGGGCGGAGGCCGGACGGCTCGAGCTCACCGGCAGCCCCGCGACCGTCGATGGCGCCCGCCTCGCGTCCCTCGCGCAGGAGCTCGCGGCCGAGTCCGCGCTCGCCGACGCATTCCCGCACGGACGCACGAGCGCGCGCAACCGCATCACGGGGATCGTCACCAAGGTGACCAAGGACACTGTCATGGCGCAGGTCGAGATTCAGGCTGGTCCCTTCCGCGTCGTGTCCCTCATGAGCGCGGAGGCAGCGACGGAGCTGAACCTCGAGCCCGGGAGTCTCGCGACCGCGAGCATCAAGGCGACGAACGTCACCGTGGAGGTCCCATGAAGCCCGCTCTCGCTCTCGTCGCTGTGCTCGCCCTGGCAGGATGCGCCGCGCCCGCGCCCGAGCCGACGCCCACCGATGACCTGTCCGGCACCGTGACGGTCTTCGCCGCGGCATCCCTCACCGAGAGTTTCGACGCGATCGCCGCCGCCTTCGAGGCGGAGCACCCCGGCGTCGACGTCGTGCTCAACTACGGCGGCAGCGCGGGACTCGCGACCCAGATCGTCGAGGGGGCTCCCGCCGACGTGTTCGCCTCCGCGAGCCCGAAGACGATGGCCGACGTGAGCGATTCAGCGACCCCCTTCGCCACCAACGTGCTCGAACTCGCCGTGCCCGCCGGCAACCCCGGCGACGTCACCGGGCTCGCCGACCTCGCCCGCCCGGAGCTCGCCGTCGCCCTCTGCGCGGTCGAGGTGCCGTGCGGCGCCGCCGCCGCGACGCTGCTCGCCGACACCGGCATCACCGCCTCGGTCGACACGTACGAGCAGGACGTCAAGGCCGTGCTGAGCAGGATCGAGCTCGACGAGGTGGATGCCGGACTCGTCTACGTCACCGACGTGCTCGCCGCGGGCGACCAGGTGGAGGGCATCCCGCTGCCGGAGGCGAAGCCGGTGGCGTACCCGATCGCCGCGCTCACCGAGTCCCAGGCGGCCGCCGCGTTCGTGGCGTTCGTGCTCTCGGATGCCGGCCAGCGCATCCTGCGGGACGCGGGCTTCGGTGCGCCGTAGCCTGAGCCCCGCCCTGTGGATCCCGGCGGGCCTCGCCCTCGCCCTGCTCGGGCTGCCCCTCGTCGCGCTCGTCGTGCGCGCGCCGTGGGGTCAGCTGCCCGAGCTGCTCTCCCGCGCGACCGTGCTCCAGTCGATCGGCCTCTCGCTCGGCACGGCGGCGCTCGCCACGCTCGTGAGTCTGGTGCTCGGCATCCCGCTCGCGATGGTGCTTGCGCGCTCCGCGGACTGGCCCGCCGTGCCGCGTCGACTGCTGCGCGCCCTCGTGGTCGTGCCGCTCGTGCTGCCGCCCGTCGTCGGGGGCGTCGCGCTGCTGCTGCTGCTCGGCCGCCGCGGCCTGATCGGCCAGTTGCTCCCGTTCACGATCCCGTTCTCCACGAGCGCCGTCGTGATCGCGCAGGTGTTCGTGGCGATGCCGTTCCTCGTGCTCGCGGTGGAGGGCGCGATCCGCTCCGCCGACCGCCGATTCGAGGCCGCGGCGGCGACGCTCGGCGCGTCGCGGGCCACGGTGTTCCGGCGGGTCACGCTCCCGCTCATCGCGCCGGGGGTCGCGGCCGGCGCCCTGCTGTGCTTCACGCGCTCGCTCGGGGAGTTCGGCGCCACGATCACCTTCGCCGGCAGCTTCCCCGGGGTCACTCAGACTCTCCCGATCACGACCTACCTCGAGCTTCAGCGCGACCCGGATGCCGCGATCGCGCTCTCCCTCGTGCTCCTCGCCGTGAGCGTGGCCGTGCTCGTGAGCCTGCGCGACCGCTGGGTGCCCGGGTTGAGCGCATGAAGCTGGAGACGCAGCTCAGCGTCACCCGCGGTGCCTTCTCGCTCGAGCTCGAGTTCGGGGCCGAGCGGGCGCTCGCGATCGCCGGTCCCAACGGCGCGGGCAAGAGCACCCTGCTCGCGGCGCTTGCCGGACTCGTCGCGGCGACCGGCGGCATCCGGCTCGGGGAGCGACGCCTCGACGGCCTGCCTCCGGAGCAGCGGCGCGTCGGCTACGTGTTCCAGGACTACCTGCTGTTCCCCCACCTCACGGTGCTCGAGAACGTCGCGTTCGGGCCGCGGGCGCTCGGGCGCGGGCGGGCAGCGTCGCGGGCCGCGGCATCCGGATGGCTCGATCGCCTAGGCATCCCGGAGCTCGCCGATCGCCGCCCGGCGCAACTCTCCGGCGGCCAGGCCCAGCGCGTCGCCCTCGCCCGCGCGCTCGCGACCGACCCCGACCTGTTGCTGCTCGACGAGCCGCTCGCCGCCCTCGACGTGGAGGTGCGCGACGAGGTGCGGGCCGAGCTCGCCGCGCACCTGCGTGACTGGGGCGGCCTGACGATCGTCGTGACCCACGACCGGGCGGATGCCGCGGCGCTCGCCGACGACATCCTCATGCTCGAAGGCGGCCGCCTCGCTCAGCGCGGCACGCTCGCGCAGCTCGCCGCCGCCCCGGCGACGCCGTGGATCGAGCGCTTCAGTCGCTCGGAGTCGGAGCGGACCGCCGGTCAGTAGTCTGGGTGCACCGACCAGAAGGGGCGCATCCGTGCCGTTCGAGATCCTTCAGCCCGGCATCGGGCCGATCCGCTCCGCGGTCTACCTTCCGGCCGATCCGACGGCGGTGCTCTGGGGCCGGCTGCCCTGCGCGACGGATGTCCCGGTGCTCACGATCGACCCCGGCACCGAGGTGACGATCGACACGATCAGCCACGAGGGGATCCTCGAAGACCAGGGTCGCGACCCGTCCGCGTTCTTCGGCGCGCACGGGGTGAGCCGGGATGCGGTGCTCGACGATGCGGTCGCGCTCGCGGCATCCGCCCACCCCCGCGATGCCGCGACGGATGGCCCGCACGTGATCACGGGACCGATCGCGGTGCGCGGCGCCCTCGTCGGTGACCTGCTGAAGATGACCGTCGTCGAGCTGCTCCCGCGCGTGCCCTACGGCGTGATCTCGAACCGGCACGGTAAGGGCGCTCTCGCGGGTGAGCTGCCCCGCACCGAGGGCACCGTGAGCGTCTTCGCCGCGGTCGACGGCGACCACGGCACGATGCCCCGGATGCTCGGCGCCGAGCACACCGTGCGCTTCCCGCTCGCGCCCTTCCTCGGAACGATGGGCGTCGCGGTCGCTAGTCACGAGCGGCCGCACTCGGTGCCGCCCGGAAGCCATGGCGGCAACATCGACATCAAGCTCCTCACCGAGGGCTCGGTGCTCTACCTCCCCGTGCAGGTGGAGGGCGCCCTCGCCTACGTCGGCGACCCGCACTTCGCCCAGGGCGACGGCGAGGTCGCGCTCACGGCGATGGAGGCGTCGCTGCGGGCGACGATCCGCTTCGACGTCGTGCCGGCCGCCGAGGCGCTCGCCGAGTTCGGTCCTGTGCTCGGTCCGCTCGTGCAGACCGACGAGTACCTCGTGCCGACGGGACTCGACCGCGACCTCGACGTGGCGCTGCAGAACGCGGTGCGCGCCGCGCTCTCGGTGCTGCAGGCGCGGTTCGGCATGGACGAGGCCCACGCCTACGCCTATCTCAGCGCCGCGACCGACTTCGACATCTCGCAGGTCGTCGACCTCGTCACGGGCGTGCACGCGAAGATCCGGGTGAGCGACTTTGAGTGACACCGTTCTCGACGCGTTCTGGGAGTACGAGCGCGCCCTCATGGACAACGACCTCGAGGCGCTCGACCGCTGGTTCGCTCCGGGCCCCGAGACGATGCGCGGGGATGTCTTCGGCCTCCTCGTCGGCCACGACGCGATCTCGGAGTTCCGGCGCAGCCGAGGCGGCGCTCCGGCTCGCACGATCGCGCATGTGAGCGTCACGCCGGTGGCGGATGATGCGGCTCTCGTGATCGCGATCACAGCGCCGGCGACCGGCGGCCGGGGCCAGCAGACCCAGCTCTGGCGCCGCATCGACGGGACGTGGATGATCGTCGCCGCCCACGTCGCGCTGCCCGCGCCCGCGGTCACCGGGTCGATCTGGCGCGTCGTCGGCACCCCGCTCGTCGCGGGTGCCCCCGCAGGCCCGCTCGCCGGCGACACGGTCGCGGTCAAGGACCTCTTCGCTGTCGCGGGCGAGCGAATCGGCGCGGGAGTGCCGGCGTATCTCGCCGACGCTCCCGTCGAGCCGCGCCACGCGCCCGCGGTCGCCGCCCTCCTCGACGCGGGCGCCTCCGTGACCGGCATCGCCCGCACCGACGAGTTCGCCTACTCGATCGCCGGCCGCAACCCGCACTACGGCACCCCGCCCAACCCCGCCGTCGTCGGCGCGATCCCCGGCGGCTCCACGAGCGGCCCCGCCTCGGCGGTCGCGACCGGGCAGGCCTCGATCGGCCTCGGAACCGACACCGGCGGCTCGCTGCGCGTGCCCGCGTCGTACTGCGGCCTGTGGGGGCTGCGCACGACGCACGGGTCGGTCGATGCCACCGGTCTCCTCCCGCTCGCTCCGAGCTTCGACACCGTCGGCTGGCTGGCCCGGGATGCCGCGACCCTGCGCCGCGCGGCCGCCACCTCCGTCACGGGCCAGCGTGCCCTCGAGCCCGCGTTCGTCGTCAACACCGGCTTCTCGCCGTACCTCGAACCCGAGGTGCGCGACGCCTTCCACGCCGGGTTGACCGCGCTCGACCTCCCCGTGGAACCCCTCAACCTCGGCGACCTCGACGCGCTGTTCGAGATCTTCCGCACCGTGCAGGCCGCCGAGGCCTGGCGGGAGCACGGCGAGTGGATCGAGGCGCACCCCGGCGCGCTCGGCGCGGACGTCGCGGCGCGGTTCGCCTGGGCGTCCACGATCGATGAACGTGCGGAGGCCGAGGCCCGGGTGGCGTGGGCGGCGGCCCGGCGGCGTCTCGATGAGGTGCTCGGGGATCGGGTGCTCGTGCTTCCGGCGGCGTCATCCATCGCCCCGTCGGCGGCCGCGGATGCCGCGACCCTCGAACGCGTCCGCGCCGGCACGATGCGCCTGACCTGCATCGCGGGGCTGACCGGCCGCCCCGGACTCTCGGCCCCGCTGCTCTGGGTGCCGCTCGCGACCCAGTTCACCCCCGCGCCCGTCGGCCTCGGCTTCGTCGGCCCGCGCGGAAGCGACCTCGCCCTCGTCGACCTCGCGGCCGGTCTCGCATGACCGGCCGCACCCCTCCGGTCTCGCCGAGAGTGCAGTTCTCGCGTGGGCCTTCTCCCGTGAACCCCCGAGAACTGCACTCTCGACGAAGGTGGATGCCGTGACCGGCCGATTCGCGACGCCCGCCGACGCCGAGGCGGTCACCCGCACGATCGCGCTCGCGTTCGCCGACGACCCCGCGTGGGGTCCCGCGCTCGCGGGGTTCGACGAGTCGCGGCAGCGTGCGTTCTGGCGGCACTTCGTCGATGGAGCGCTGCGCTTCGACCTCTCGACGATGATCGAGGGGCCCGACGGCGAGGTCGCCGCCGTCGCGCTGTGGATCGCCCCCGGAGAGCCCGAGATGACCGAGGATGCCGCGGCGAGCCTCGATGCCCTGTGCGCCGCGGTGCTCGACCCGGCCTCGCTCGAGCGGATGCGCGAGCTCTGGCAGCGCTTCGACGACAACCACCCGAACGAGCCCGCGCACGGCTACCTCAACCTGCTCGCCACGCATCCGAGTCACCGCGGCCGCGGGATCGCGCAGGGGCTGCTCGCGGAGGGGCTCGCCCGGTTCGATGCGGCGGGCATCCCGACCTACCTCGAGTCGACCAATCCCGCCAACGACCACCGCTACGTCCGGGCGGGCTACACCCGCCTCGGCGATTTCCCGAGCCCCCACACGGGCGGGCCAATCGCCCGGATGTGGCGCGCCGTGAGCACCGTCGAGGATCAATAGGCTGATCCCATGCCGACCGAGCAGATCAACCCGCCCGCGCGACTCCTCATGGGCCCCGGCCCGATCAACGCCGACCCGCGCGTGCTGCGCGCGATGTCCGCGCAGCTCGTGGGCCAGTACGACCCCGCGATGACGGCCTACATGAACGAGACGATGGGGCTCTATCGCGACGTGTTCCGCACCACCAACGAGGCCACCCTCGTCGTCGACGGCACGAGCCGCGCGGGCATCGAGGCGGCGCTCGTCTCCCTCATCGAACCGGGCGATCGCGTTCTCGTGCCCGTGTTCGGCCGCTTCGGTCACCTCCTGCGCGAGATCTCGGAGCGCTGCGGCGCCGAGGTTCACGTGATCGAGCGCGAGTGGGGCACCGTCTTCA
>CALRJN020000040.1:0-9562 GCA_943367555.1 Synechococcus sp. UW140
GGCGGCCGCACCCCGACAGTTACTCAAAGGGTGTTACTTGATGGCTGCGAGCGCCGTGGCGATCGCGTCCGACGTAGCGGCCGAGATGGGAGCGGCGCCCGCCTCGGCAGCCGCGAGGGCCTGGCCCTCCTGGCTGGTGATGTAGGTGAGGTAGGCGGACACCAGGGGCGCCACGTCCGGCTTCACGTACTCGTTGCAGGCGATGAGGTAGCTGACGAGAACCAGCGGGTACTGGGTCGGGTCAGTGGTGGCACGGTCCAGCTTGATCGACAGGTCGGTCGTGCCGTTGTTCGTGTCGCTGGCCGGCGAGCCGTCCACGACGGACGCGGCGCCCTCGGCCGAGTAGTTGACGAACTCGTCGCCGACCTTGATCGCGGCGCTCTTCAGGTCGCCGATCTTGCCGGCAGCGGCGTAACCGATGGTGTTGGTGCCATTGGTGACGGCGTCAACGACACCGGAGGTGCCCTGCGCGCCCTCGCCCGTGGCGTAGGGGAACGGGTCAGCCGGCTCGGCGTCCCAGACCGCGGGAGCAACCTTGAACAGGTAGTCCGTGAAGTTCTTGGTCGTGCCGGAGTCGTCCGAACGGTGCACCGCGGTGATGGCGGCGGCCGGGAACGTGGTGCCCTCGTTCAGGGCGGCGATGGCCGGGTCATCCCAGCTGGTGATCTCGCCCTTGAAGATCTTGGCGAGCGTCTCGGCGTCGAGGTTGAGCGTGTCAACACCCTCAACGTTGAAGATCACGGCGATCGGGTCGATGAAGCCGGGGACCTGGAGGTAACCGGTGTCGGGGACGCAGCTGGCGAAGCCGCCGTCGATCTCCTCCTGCTTGAGGGCGGAGTCGGAACCGGCGAAGTCGGAGCCACCGCCGATGAAGGTCTCGCGACCCGCACCCGAACCCGTGGGGTCGTAGGTGATGGTGACGTCGGGGTTGGCGGTCTGGAACGCGGCGATCCACGACTCCTGGGCCGAGCCCTGGGACGAGGCGCCCGCGCCGACCAGGGTGCCCGAGAGGGCCTCGGCGGTCGGGTCGGTGGTTCCACCCTCGTTGGCTGCACACGAGGAGAGGACGATGGTGCCAGCAATAGCAATGGCACTTATGGTGCCAAGGCGCTTGAAGTTCACGTGGTTTCCCTTTCGGAGAATTTTCTTGGACTACAGGTTGTGGGACGGTGCGACCCACTCCTTCGAGGGTAGGAAGCTCGGTTTACCGCGTTCGCCATTGAAGGTGAACGACAGGTAAACGAGAGAGCAACAACGAACGCGGCTTCGCGGCTGAGCGCGGTTCGGTGCGGCTGAGCGCGACTCAGCTCGGGGAATGCGTCTCCACTGCGACCAACCGCGGGCGTTTGTGGTGCGAGAGGTGCAGCACGGCGAAGTCGCCCGTGCCGAGCCCGCGGGCCCGGATCAGCGACGGGCTGTCGTCGGCGTGGGTCGCCCGGGCGATCTCGCGCACGATCTCCGGGATGACGGGGCCATGGCTGCACAGCACGACCGTGCGCTGCTTCTTCAGACGCTTCGCGACGATCGGCTGAACGAGCTGCTCGCCGAACTCGTAGGCGTCCTGACTGATGCCCGGATGCGCCTTGATCGGAAGCCCGGTGAGATCCGAGAGCGGGATCACGGTCGCCAGGCAGCGCGCGGCCGTCGACGAGATGATCTTCTCGGGAGCGTAGGCGGCGATCGAGGGCGCGATCGTCACGGCCTGGTCGCTGCCGCGCTGCATGAGCGGGCGGGTCGAGTCGGGCCCATCCCACGACTCCGGCGGCACCGCTTTGCCGTGCCGGGCGACGATCACCGCGAACGTGCGGGCCGTGCCCGCCTTGAGGCGCTTGCGGAGCAGGTCGATCATCTCGGCGTCGTGCGGGTAGCTCACGCGCCGGACCGCCTTGGCCAGCGACAGCCACTCCACCGCGGCGATCTCGTCGTTGGCACGGAACTTCGCGAGCTCGAGCGAGTGGTCGTCGACCTCGGCGGCCCAGTAGTGCACGACCTTCGGGCGTCCGCCCGGCAGCAGGTAGTCGACCGACCCGATCGGGGCGCCGAGCGTCGCGGCCACTCCGGTCTCCTCGAGCAGCTCGCGCGCGGCGGTCTGGGGGAGCAGTTCGCCGGGATCGACCTTGCCCTTGGGCAGCGAGATGTCCTTGTGCTGAGTGCGGTGCACGAGCAGGACGCGCGCCTCCGGGCCCACCATCCGCCAGAGAACGACCCCCGCTGCGACCACCGGTTCGATCATCCGGTCACGCGCCACCACCGTCACTCGCGCCACCCTTTTCCAGCTCCGCGCCTCACGGTCGGATGCCGCTCGGTCACCTCAGGCTAGCGGAGCGCTTGCGCGAGGCGATGCGTGTCATGAGCACGTTCTGCAGGTCCTGAAGGGGGCTGCCGTCCGCCGCCCGGTCGTGCCGCGACCAGGTGCCGTCGGCATCCAACCACCACGACGACGTCTGGTCGGAGAGCGCGAGGTCGAAGATCTCGTCGAGCTCCTTGAGGTGCTCCGGGTTCGTGATGCGCACGAGCGCCTCGACCCGACGGTCGAGGTTGCGATGCATCATGTCGGCGCTGCCGATGTAGACCTGCGGGTCGCCGTCGTTGACGAACGAGAAGATGCGCGCGTGCTCGAGATAGCGGCCGAGGATCGACCGCACCCGGATGTTCTCGCTGAGCCCCGGGCGCCCCGCGGTGATCCCGCAGATTCCGCGCACGACGAGCTCGACGGGCACCCCGGCGTTGCTCGCCCGGTAGAGCGCGTCGATGATCGCCTCGTCGACGATCGAGTTGAGCTTGAGGCGGATGCCGGACGGCAGGCCCTTCAGCGCGTTCTCGGTCTCGGCGTTGATGCGCTTGAGCAGGCCGGTGCGCATGTGCAGCGGGGCCACGAGAAGGCGCTTGAACTTCTTCTCGATCGCATACCCGGAGAGCTCGTTGAACAACCGGGTGAGATCCTTGCCGACGGTGTCGCTCGCCGTGAGCAGACCGAGGTCCTCGTAGATGCGGCTCGTCTTGGGGTTGTAGTTGCCGGTGCCGATGTGGCTGTAGTGCCGCAGCACCCCGCCCTCCTGGCGCACGACGAGCGCGAGCTTGCAGTGGGTCTTGAGCCCCACGAGCCCGTAGACGACGTGCACTCCGGCCTTCTCGAGCTTGCGCGCCCAGTTGATGTTCGCCGACTCGTCGAACCGGGCCTTGATCTCCACGAGCGCGAGCACCGCCTTGCCGGCCTGGGCCGCCGCGATGAGGGCCTCCACGATCGGGCTGTCGCCGCTCGTGCGGTAGAGCGTCTGCTTGATGGCGAGCACGTTCGGATCGGCGGCCGCCTGCTCGAGGAAGGCCTGCACGCTAGTCGCGAACGACTCATAGGGGTGGTGCAGCAGGATGTCCTCGCGGGCGATCGACGCGAAGATGTCGGGCGCGGCGTTCGGCTCGAGGGGCATCAGGCTGACGCTCGTCGTGGGCACGTGGCGCGGGTACTTGAGCGCCGGCCGGTCGATGCGGGTGAGCTGGAAGAGGCCGGCGAGGTCGAGCGGGGCCGGGAGCCGGTAGACCTCCTGCTCGGTGATGTCGAGTTCGCGCACGAGCAGGCCGAGGGTGACGTCATCCATGTCGTCGCTGATCTCGAGGCGGATCGGCGGACCGAACCGGCGGTTGAGAAGCTGCTTCTCGAGGGCCTGGAGCAGGTTCTCCGACTCGTCCTCGTCGACCTCGACATCCTCGTTGCGGGTGACCCGGAACTCGTGGTGCTCGAGGATCTCCATGCCCGGAAAGAGCTCGCCGAGGTGATTGGAGATGAGGTCCTCGAGGGGGATGAAGCGCACGCGGCCGCTGTCGTCATCCGGAAGCTGGAAGAAACGCGGCAGGTTCGTCGGCACCTTGAGTCGCGCGAACTCCTCGGTGCCCGTCTTCGGGCTGCGGATGCGGATCGATAGGTTGAGGCTCAGCCCCGAGATGTAGGGGAACGGATGCGCCGGGTCGACCGCGAGGGGCATGAGCACCGGGAAGATCTGGGACGAGAAGATCTCGTCGATGCGCTCGCGGTCGGAGGGCCCGAGGTCCGCCCACGTCTCGATGTGGATCCCCGCCTCGTCGAGGGCGGGCTTGACGCTGTTCTGGAACGCGCGGGCGTGCCGCTCTTGAAGCTCGTGCGCCTTCGCGCTCACGTCCGCGAGCACCGTGGCCGGGGCGGTGCCGATGTTGGTCGGCACCGCGAGGCCCGTGGCGATGCGGCGCTTGAGGCCGGCGACGCGCACCATGAAGAACTCGTCGAGGTTGCTCGCGAAGATCGCGAGGAAGTTGGCGCGCTCCAGCAGCGGCAGGCTCTCATCCTCGGCGAGCTCGAGCACGCGCTGGTTGAAGGCGAGCCAGCTCAGCTCGCGATCGAGGTAGCGGTCGGGAGCGAGGGTGCCGTCATCCACGCTCGACGACTCGTCGAGGTCGTACTCGTCGAGAGAGTCGGTGGCGGCGCCGACTTCGGCGAGGCTCTCAGGGCTATCCATGCGTTCATCCTGCCAGTACGAGGTGGGATCCCGCGGTGAACGCTGCGTGACGGGATGCGCTCAGCCGGCGGTGGGCGCGGGGATGCGTTCCGTGTCGTCGTCGTAGACGTTGAAGCGGTAGCCGACGTTGCGCACGGTGCCGATGAGCGACTCGAGGTCGCCGAGCTTGGCGCGCAGGCGCCGCACGTGCACGTCGACCGTGCGGGTGCCACCGAAGTAGTCGTAGCCCCAGACCTCGCTCAGCAGCTGCTCGCGCGTGAAGACGCGGCTGGGGTGGGTGGCGAGGAAGCGCAGGAGCTCGAACTCCTTGAAGGTGAGGTCGAGCGGGCGGCCGTGCACCTTCGCCGAGTAGCTCTGCTCGTCGATGACGACGCCGGAGGCCTGAATCTTGTGGCTGGAGGTGTCGAGCGCCTGACGACCGAGGGCGAGGCGGATGCGCGCGTCGGCCTCCGCGGGGCCCGCCGTGGCGAGGATGACGTCATCCACGCCCCAGTCCGCCGAGACCGCGGTGAGCCCGCCCTCGGTGAGGATGAGGATGAGCGGCACCGTCACGCCCGTGGTCGTGAGGATCTTGCAGAGAGACTTGGAGCTGGCCAGATCCTGGCGGGCGTCGATGAAGATGAGGTCGCACGTGGGCGCCGAAATGAGCGAAGCAGGCGAGGCCGGGATCTGCTTCGTGGTGTGGCTCAGGAGCCCCAATGCGGGAAAGACGTCGGTGTCGACCGCAGAGGTAAGGATCAACAGCTGCGCCAATCGTCCTCCAAATTGCGTGTGCACAGTCTACTGGCGCACTCCCGCCGATCGAGCCGCCCGGGTCGGCGCCGCCCCCGCTACCATGGCCCTATGAGCTGGCAGGTGTGGAGCGTCATCCCCGTGTGGGTGCTGTCGATCGTCGCGGCCGTGATCATCGGCACGGTCTCCGCGCCCGACGAGCGCGTGTCCTGGATCGCGATCTCGCTCGCCGCCGCGCTCATCGCGACCTTCTTCATCCAGTTGGGCATCCGCCGCAAGGAGGGCTTCGTCGTTCGCGTCATGGCCAGCGTCGGCGGCGCGATGGTCGTTCTCGCGATCGCGACGCTCGTGCTCGCGCTCACGGCTCCTGCCGTGGCGTGACCGGCTAGGATTGGCCCATGCTTCTCGCGCTCGAGCTCTTCTTCGTGGGCCTCCTGGTGCTCGCGTCGCTGTCCATCGGCTTCGTGTCCATCGTGGTGCTGCTCAACCTCTACCGCGCCCAGCGCTGACCCGGGTAGGGCCCCGGCCGTGATCGAGCTCGATGCGGACATCCCCGCCGAACTGGTGCCGCTCTCGTGGCTCCTCGGCGTGTGGGAGGGCACCGGCGTCGTGCACTACGGCGTCGGCGCGGAGGTCGTGACTCTCGAGTTCGGCCAGCGCGTCTCGTTCACCCATGACGGGCTGCCGCACCTCAACTACAACTCCTATACGTGGTTGCTCGATGAGCGCCGCACTCCGCACGTGACCGAGACCGGCTACTGGCGGCTCAGTCGCCCCTCCTCGCCGGGCGATCCCGGTCCCGGGATGCTGGCCGGCATCGGCCCCAAGCCCTACGCGACGGCGGAAGAGGTGGAGGCCCTGCGCCTGCCCGAGGACGGCTTCGAGATCGAGGTGTCGATCGTGCATCCGACGGGGATGACGGAGCTCTACCTCGGCCAGGTCAAGGGCCCGCGCATCGACCTCGGCACCGACGCCGTCGTGCGCACGGCGGGCGCGAAGGAGTACGCGGCGGCGACCCGGCTGTACGGACTCGTCGACTCCGACCTGCTCTGGGCCTGGGACATCGCGGCATTCGGGCAGGAACTGAAGACGCACGCGTCGGGACGGCTGGTGCGGGTTGACTGACTTGCTTTGTGAGATTCACACGAACGGCGGCGCATCATGACCGACTTCGCGTCGCGACCCGGGGCCGTCGGCTCCCCGCCCCAGCACTACGGCAACCCGCTCGGGGAGCAGCGCGCGCTCGCCGCGGGCGAGGCGGTCGTCGAGCTCGCCGACCGTGCCGTGATCACGGTGACCGGGCCGGACCGGCTCACCTGGCTCGACTCGCTCACCTCGCAGGCGCTCACGCATCTCGTGCCCGGCGACTCGGCCGAGACCCTGTTGCTCGACCCGCAGGGTCACCTCGAGCACGCGATGCGCGTGATTGACGACGGTGTGACGACGTGGCTGCTCGTGGATGCCGCGGAGGGTCCCGCGCTCGCTGCCTGGCTCGACCGCATGCGCTTCATGCTCCGGGTGGAGATCGCGGACCGCTCCGCCGACTTCGTCACGATCGGGGCGTTGGATGCCGGCCCCGTCGATCCCTCACCCACCTCGACGTCGCGGGTCGAGCTCGACCCCACGCGCCCGAACCCCCTCGCGATCCCCGCGGCCGCGCCGAACGGCATCCCCCTCGTGTGGAACGACCCGTGGCGCGAGGTCGTCGCGGGCGGGCACCAGTACGCGACGGCGGGGCGGCATCCCGGGGTCGACTGGACGTACCGCGAGGTGCTCGTCGCGGCATCCGAGCCCCTCAGCGATCTGCCGGTCGCCGGCACGATCGCGCTCGAGGCGCTGCGGATCGCGGCGTGGCGTCCGCGGCTCACCTCCGAGGTGGACGAGAAGACGATCCCGCACGAGCTCGACTGGCTGCGTTCGGCGGTGCACCTTGCGAAGGGGTGCTACCGCGGGCAGGAGACGGTCGCCAAGGTGCACAACCTCGGGCACCCGCCGCGGCGGCTCGTGATGCTGCACCTCGACGGGTCGGAGGGCGTGCTCCCCGCGGCCGGCGATCCGGTGCTGTGGGACAAGCCCGCGCGCGCGGATGCCGACGCCGAGCCGGGCGAGCTCGCCACGGAACCCGCCGACATCCCCTCCGCCGAGCCCACCGAGGTCGGCCACCTCACCTCGGTCGCGCTCCACCACGAGCTCGGGCCGATCGCCCTCGCCGTGATCAAGCGCAACGTCGACCCGGCGGCGACCCTGATCGTGCGGGGCGCCGAGACCTCGGTCGCCGCGGCCCAGGAGACGATCGTGCCGACCGACGCGGGCGCCGAAGCGAACGTGCCCCGCCTGCCGCGGCTCGGTGCTGTCCGCCGCGGCGCGTAGCGTGGGCGCCCCGGTCACCGTGCGCGGCCTCGACGGAGTGCGGGGCGGAGTTCGGTGACCGACTCCTCTGCCCTTCGTCGACTCGAGCGCCAGATCCATCGGCGGCTCGGGTTCCGATCGGCGACGCGGCGCGTGTGGGAGTCGTTGCCGGCCATCCTGCAGATCGTGACGGCCGTGGCGGCCGCGTACTCGATCGCGCACTTCGGACTCCAGCACGCCTATCCCGTCCTGGCCGTCACCGTGACGATCAACTCGCTCGGCTTCACCCGGGACGCTCGCCCGCGTCGCGTCGCCGAGACGGTCGCGGGCATCCTGCTCGGGGTGGCGCTCAGCGATGGGCTGTCGATCATCCTCGGCAAGGGCCTGTGGCAGCTGATCGTGGTGCTGCTTGTGGTGTTCGTCGTGGGGCGCGCCGTGTTATCCAACCCCAGTTTCGCGGTCGCGGCGGCGGTGCCGTCGGCACTCGTGCTGATCCTGCCGGTTCCGGATGGCGGACCCTTCGGTCGCACCCTCGACGCCGCGATCGGTGGGGCGATCGCTCTGATCTTCACGGCGCTCATCCCGCGCGACCCCCGGCGGGCCGCGGCGCGTGATCGTCGCGCCCTGTTCTCGACGATCGATGAGGGCCTCACGTCGGTGATCGATGCGCTTCGGGATGCCGACTCGGCGTCGGGCGAGCTGGGCCTGACCCGCCTTCGGTCGACCGAGCCGCAGCTCGCCGCGTGGTCGACGGCGCACGACACCGCGATCGCGGTCGCGCGGATCTCGCCGTTCCTTCGTCCCCGATTGCCGGATCTCCATCGGGATGCCCGGGTGCTCGCTGCCGCGGACCTCACCACCCGGCACCTGCGCACGGTGGCGCGTCGGGTCGAGTTCCTGGTGCGGGATGGGGTGCCACGACCGGCGCTCGCCGAACTGGTTGCCCAGATCGCGACGGGCATCCGGCTGCTGGGGGAGGAGCTCGATGACCCTCAGATCGCGGGCGCGGCCCGGTCGCTGTTGACGGATCTGGCGCGGCGCCTCCACCCGGAGGGAGTGGTCCCGGATGCCCATGTGACGGATGCCGCGGTCGTGCTGATGTTGCGTCCGTTGACCGTGGATCTGCTCGTCGGCACCGGGATGCCAATCGACGACGCGCGGGCGCTGCTCCCCGAGGTCTAGGCGCGCTTCCTCGTCGCTCCGCGCGCGGCACCCGGGGGACACCCTCGCTCGGCGCCCCACCCGGCCGACACCTCGCGCCGCGGGCGGCACCCGGCAGACACCTTCGCTCCTTGCGCTGCACCCGGCCGACACCGTCGCGCCGCGGGCGGCACCCGGCCGACACCTCAGTGCGCGAGCGGGTTGCGGCTGGGCAGCGGGATGCGTCGGTACGGGGTGGTGAGCGTGGCGGGCATGACGAGCACGAACTCGTGGCGCGTGCCGGGTTCTCGTTCGATGTGCCATCCCCGGTTGTGGATGAGCAGATGGTGGAATTTGCAGAGAAGGAGACCGTTTTCGAGAGTCGTGGGTCCGTTCTTGCGGAACCATTCATTGATGTGGTGGGCTTCGCACCAGGACGGTGGTCGGTCGCACCCGGGGGCGCGGCATCCGCCGTCGCGGGCGGCCAATGCGATGCGTTGGCGGGGTGTGAAGTGGCGTTGGGTGTGTCCGACATCGATCGGGTGGCCCGGGTAGTCAAAGGCGATCGGGGTCAGTCCGGTGTCGCAGGCGATCCGCTCGGCGGTGGTGATCGACACGGGGGCGGTCTGCCCTTCGAGGTGGGCGGCTCCGGCGCCGCGGAGCAGATCACCCTCGTGGACGTGGACGCGCACTCCGACACGTCGAGCACCGAGCACCGTGCCGTCGTCGGCGAGGGTCGCGAGTTTCACAAGGTCGACGAGGGCGTCGGCCATCAGCTGAGGGATGCTGCGGTCGTCCTCGACCTCGGCCAACGGAGGAGCGCTTTCGTCGACGAACCGCGGCCCACCCCGACG
>CALRJN020000041.1:0-9081 GCA_943367555.1 Synechococcus sp. UW140
ATGTCGATTCTCGCGCGGCCGATCGGACGCGTCAGTGTTCGAGCGCGCCGGTCACTCCCCGTGCTCCAGCCCGACTCGATCCTCGAGGACTAGTCCCGGTGGCAGAGCCCCTCGCTGAGGACGGCGATCAGGTCGCCCCGGCCGAGCCCATCACCCGCCGGGAGATCCTGACCAGCAGCGCGTTCGCGATCACGGTCGGGGTGCTCATCGCTCTCGTGCTCCTCGCCACGATCTACGTGTACCCGATGGGCGACGTGGTCGTGTCGACGGCCGTCACGGTGGCCTTCGGCGTGCTGCTCGTGGCTGCGCTGCTGCTCTACCGGTGGGGCCGTCGAGGGGCGACGCCGCAATGGCGCCAGGCGTACGCCCGCGGCTTCGTGCTCACGATCGTGATCTACGTCGTGGGGATCGCCGTGTCGAACTGGACCCAGCTCACGACGCCCGCCCTGTGGATCCCGTGGGCCATCGCCACGGCAGCACCGCTCGTGGTCGTCGGGGTGCGCGCCAAGCGCGAGTAGCCGGACCGCTGCGCAGCAGTGGGGCGACGCGCCTCACACTCGGAAGTCGCGCACCGACTCGCGCTGGATCAGCCTGGTCGGCAGCACGATGCTCTCGGGGGGACGACCGGGCGACTCGATCTCGTCGACCAAGCGGTCGACGGCCAGGTGGCCGAGCTCCTCGACCGGGCGGTCGACGACGGTGATCCCGGGGACGATCGCGGCGGCCCACTGACTGTCATCCACCGTGACGAGGGAGATGTCGGAGCCGATCCGCATCCCGCGCGTTCCCGCCACCTTGAGCACCGCGAGCGCCATGTCGTTGTTCGACGTGAAGATCACACTCGGGGGCTCAGGCGACTCCAGCATCGCGGCGATCGCGGACTCGGAGGAACTCGGTGCGTCCTCGCAGTAGTACCACGACTGAGAGGTCGCGGGGATCTCGCGCTCGCTCGCGCCCGCTCGGAATCCGTCGGTTCGATCGCGCACGGTGGAGATCATGCGGTCGGGTTCGACGGTGGTGTAGCCGGTGACGCCGACGGCTGAGATGAGGAATCCCAACCGGGTATGCCCGCGATCGATCGCATCCAGAACCGCTGCCCGGGTCCCGTGGAAGTCGTCGGTGGTGATCGAGGTCGTGTCGAGGTCGTCGATCCGGCGGTCGATGAGCACCACGGGCCGTCGACCGAGGTTGTCGGCGATGAGGTGGCGATGGTCGTCGGTGAGCGAGGGCACGACGATGAGGCCGTCCACCTGCTTGTCGACAAGTGTGCGGATCGCTTGCTCCTCGACCTCGACGTCTTCGTCGGTGTTGGTGATGAGCACCTGATAGCCGCGCTTGCGGGCCGCATCGACGATCGCCTTGGTGGCGCGATCGAAGAAGGCGTTGGTGAAGTCCGCGATGATCACGAGACCGATCGTGCGTGTCGACCCGACCCGCATGGCCCGGGCGAGTTCATTGGGGCGGTAACCGATCTCCTGCGCGATGCGGCGCACCCGTTCGACGGTGACGGGGGAGACGCGGCCGTAGCCCGCGAGAGCTCGGGATGCGGTGGCCACCGAGATCCCCGCGCGCGCCGCGACATCGGCGATCGTCGGCGCGGTTGGCCTGGCCATGGTGCCCTTCTTCGGGTCGTGATGCAACTGTGACGACATCCGATTTGCTTTCGGAGGGCCGCGGTGTCACCATGATAGCGGTTTTTGCGAGATCGTTCTCGCACCGACCGCAACCTACACTCAACCCAGCAGTGCGACGATGATGTCGAAGTCGGCATCTCCCGAGCGCAGCCACGTCACCAGGAGATATCAATGAAGACTTCGTTCCGTTGGGCCGCCGCCGCTGTCGCGGTCGCTGCCCTCACGATCGGCACCGCGGGGTGCACCGCCTCGAGCACGCCCGCCGAGGAAGAGATCACCATCGCGTTCGTCATGGGCGCCGAGTCCGACCCGTTCTTCCAGGCCATGAAGGTCGGCGCTGAGGAGGAGGCGGCCGCTCAGGGCGTCACCCTCGTCTGGCAGGGCGACCCGGCCAACTACTCGGCCGAGACCCAGATCCCGATCGTGGATGCCGTGCTCGCCAACCAGCCGACCGCGCTCGTGCTCATCCCCACCGACCCGACCGCGCTTCAGGCGTCGGTCGACAAGGCCGTTGCCGCCGGCGTCATCGTCGCCAACGTCGACACCCGCGTGGAGGACCTCACCGACGTGCTGACCTTCATCACCGGTGACAACGGCGACGGTGGCTCCAAGGCCGCCGACGCGCTTGCCGCGAAGATCGGCTACGAGGAGGGCGGCTCCTACGAGGTCGTCGTCGGCCTCACGAGCCCCACGGCCACGACCAACGTCGGTCGCCTCGACGGCTTCACCGCGCAGATCGAGGCCAAGTACCCCGGCATCGAGATCGTCGACGTGGCCTACTCGGAGTCCAACCCGGAGAAGGCGTCGACCAACGTCAACAACTGGCTGACCAAGTTCCCCGGTCTCGACGGCATCTTCGCCATCGATGGCACGAACGCGTCGGGTGCCGCTGCGGCGCTCGAGGCCAAGGGCCTCGCGGGCACCATCGGCCTGGTCGGCTACGACGCCTACCCGGACAACGTCGCCAAGATCGAGTCGGGCATCTTCACGGCGCTCATCGCTCAGGACCCGGCCGCCGAGGCGCGCCTGGCCATCAAGACGATCGTCGAGTTCATCCGCGACGGCAAGACGTCCACGGCGGCTGAGGTCGTCATCCCGAACGTGGTGCTCGACGCGAACACGTCGGCCGCCGACCTCGCCAAGTACACCTACGTCGCGAACTAGGTAAGGATCACATCATGACCGGCAGCGAACAGGCCACCGTGGCACGCAGGGAACGACGCGAGCGGATCACCGCACTCGCGACGAATCAGACGACCATCCTCCTCGGAGTGATGATCATCCTCGTCGGGGTGTTCTCGATCCTCGAACCGAAGTTCTTCTCCGTCGCCACCGCGAACAACATCCTCACGGACTGGGGTTCGGTGGTCCTGATCGCTGTCGGTCAGACCTTCGTCGTCATCAGCGGCGGCATCGACCTCTCCGTTGGGGCCATCGTCGGCCTCAGCGGGGTGGTCGCGGCGTGGACGATGGCCAATGCTCTCGGCCTCGACCAGACGGTCAAGGGCACCGACGCCTGGCCCGGGCTCGCGGTCGGCGCTGTCGTCGCCGTCGCGGTCGGTCTCGGTGTGGGACTCATCAACGCGGCACTCATCAACATCTTCAAGATCGTGCCCTTCATCGCGACGCTCGCGACGATGGGGGCGTGCCTCGGGTTCTCCGTCATCATCTCGAGCGGCGCACCGATCGGCAGCGCGAACGACTTCACGCTCATCTCCGCGATGAATCCGCAGCTCAATCCGCTCTCGTGGGCCGTGGTCGCGGTCATCATCGTCATCGCGATCGCCGGGCTGTTCCTGCACAAGTCGCGATTCGGCCTCTACACCTACGCGATCGGTTCCAACTCGTTCGCGGCCAGTGCCGCCGGCATCAACGTCAAGCGCCACCTCACCCTCGTCTATGCCCTCTCGGGTGCCCTCGCGGGTCTCGCCGGCATGTACGTCTACATCCGACTCGGAGCAGGCTCGCCCTCCTCGGGCACGGGCCGCGAGCTCGACGCGATCGCCGCGGTCGTCATCGGTGGCGCCTCGCTCATGGGCGGTGTCGGTCGGATCTGGGGAACCATCCTCGGAGCCCTCATCCTCTTCACGGTGCAATCCGGCCTCATCATGGTCGGGGTCGCTCCCGACTGGAAGAAGGTCGTCGTCGCCGTGCTCATCGCGGCGGCCGTCGCCGCGCAGGTGCTTCAGAACCGGAACGGGAGAAAGTGATGTCGGGCGAACTCATCTACGAGGTCATCAACGTCAGCAAGAACTACGGTTCGGTCGTCGCGCTCGACGGAGCGAGCCTCAAGCTCCACGCCGGGGAGGTGCTCGGCCTCGTCGGAGACAACGGCGCCGGCAAGTCCACTCTCGTGAAGGTGCTCTCGGGTGCTCACCAGCCCGACTCGGGGCAGATCCTGCTCGACGGCGAGGAGCGCCACTGGTCCTCCCCGCGAGAGGCGCTCGACGCGGGAATCGAGACGCTCTACCAGGACTCCGGGCTCGCTCCTCACCTCACGGTCGCCGAGAATGTCTTCCTCGGCCGGGAGATCACGGTCGGCGGAATCCTTGGAAAGATGGGATTCCTGTCCAAGAAGGCCATGGCCACGCAAGCCCACGAGGACCTCGAGCGCGTCGGCATCGCCGTTCCCGCATCCGGTCGGTCAATCTCCCAGCTCTCCGGCGGACAGCGCCAGGCCGTCGCGATCGGGCGCGCGGTCGCGTGGGCTCGCAAGGTGATCATCCTCGACGAGCCGACGAATCACCTGGGCGCGCGGCAGGCCGGCGAGGTGCTCGAAGTCATCCGCGCGGCGAAGGAGAAGGGGCTCGGCGTCATCTTCATCTCGCACACCCTGCCGCACGTGCTCGAGGTGACCGACCGCATCGTCGTGCTGCGGCTCGGCAAGGTGGTTCGCGACTCCCCGACGTCGGAGTACACCGGTGACACGCTGATCGGTACGATCACGGGAAGCATCGGAACCGTGCATGTGGAAGGCGATTGAGTGACCTCTGATCGGATCCTCGTTCTCGGCGAGGCTCTCATGGACATCGTCGTCGACGGCGATTCGAGGGTCGAGCATCCCGGGGGCAGCCCGATGAATGTCAGCCTGGGACTCGCGCGACTCGGGATGCCCGTGGTCTTCGCCACGGCCCTGGGCGACGACGCCGCGGGCCGCACGATTCTCGACCATCTGGTGGACAGCGGGGTCGAGGTCATTCCGGGGCTGGAGCAGGGCCGGACCACCTCGACGGCGCGGGTGACCCTCGATGCTGGCGGCGCGCCCGAGTACCGGTTCGATGTCGACTGGTCGCTCTCGCTCGAGGGACACCTGCCACCGCACCCGGTGCATGTGCACACAGGCTCGATCGGGGCGTTCCTGTCGCCGGGCGCCGCGACCGTGGCCGAGGTCGTTCATGCCGCTCGACCGACCGCGACGATCAGCTTCGACCCGAACATCCGGCCACAGTTCCTTCCGAGTCTGGCCGACGCGGTCGCCGCTGTTGAGGCACACGTCGCCGCGAGCGACGTCGTCAAGGCCAGCGATGAGGATGTCGCGTGGCTCTATCCGGGTGCCGCGCTCGACGAGGTCGCGGCCGCCTGGCTCGCCCTCGGCCCGGCTCTCGTGATCATCACCCGCGGGGGCGGGGGTGCGCTCGCGCACACTCGTGCGACATCCTCGACCGCGCCCGCACACTCCGTCACCGTCGTCGACAGCATCGGTGCCGGCGACGCCTTCATGTCCGGGATCATCGCCGGAATGCACGCACGGGGCCTGACCGGTCCGACGGGCCGAGCCCGTCTTGCTGAGCTCGGAGGCGACGACCTCGCTGAGCTGCTCGCGCTGGGAATGATGTGCGGAGCGATCACCGTCTCACGGGCGGGGGCACAACCGCCCCGGCGCGACGAGATTCCCGCGGACGTCTTCCGCTTCTAGCGCGCGGCCTCGCGTTCCGACTGCACTGCGGCGAGCATCGTCAAGCTCGACGAACCGCCCTCGACGAGCGGGGCGATCGCGGCATTGAACGTGCGTCCGTGCTCCTGAGCGAGGTGGGTGTGGAAGGCGTCGGCGTCGACGTACTCCTCGAAGACCACATAGTGCCGCGGGTCATCCTCGCGCACGTGGGGGAGGAAGAGAAGGTTGCCCGGTTCCGCTCGAACGTGCGCCGTCAGCTCGGTCACCAGTTCGCGAACCCGGTCTTCGTGGCCGGGCAGAACCTTGAACTCTGCGGTGAGCGACGTCGTCATATCGTTAGGTTATCGCCACTTCAGCGACGTCCCGA
Organism: Synechococcus sp. UW140; assembly: GCA_943367555.1. GTDB lineage: Bacteria > Actinomycetota > Actinomycetes > Actinomycetales > Microbacteriaceae > Rhodoglobus. The sequence goes on from CALRJN020000041.1 coordinate 5,897, forward strand.
TCCGGTCGGCTGGATGCGCCGGAAGGCGGCTAGACTGGTGGGCGTAAGAACGTGCATCGGTTGTCGCATCCGCGCGGACGCCACCCTCCTGCTGAGGGTCGTCGCGCGAGGCGACGAGGTGATCCCGGATCCGTCCGCGACACTTTCCGGTCGAGGTGCGTGGGTCCACCCCACGATCGCATGCGTCGAACTCGCTGCCCAGCGCAGGGCGTTCGGCCGGGCGCTCAGGGTGACCACCGCACTCGGAATCGGCGACGTTCGTGCAGCAGTCGGAGCCTCGACCGAGGCTCCCCGTGAGAAACAGGCTGATTGACCTATGGACAACTAATGAGCGGCTCGAAATGAGACCCGTCCAGCACTAACGCCTGCCCCTGTCTGGGTCAGGCCCAGACAGGAGAAATGTGGCAAACCCACGAGTTCACGAGATCGCTGCCGAACTCGGCATCGAATCCAAGATCGTGCTCGACAAGCTCGAGAAGATGGGCCAGTACGTCAAGGGCCCGTCGTCGAGCGTCGCGCCCCCCGTGGCCCGCAAGGTCAAGGAAGCACTCATCGCCGATGGCGTGAAGCCCGCCGCCGCACCGGAGAAGCCGAAGGCGGCGCCGCGCACGGCACCCAAGCCCGCGAACCCCGCCCCGGCGCCCGCGCCCACCATGGACGCGGAGCCCGAGGTCGAGGTGGCCCCCGCGCCGCTCACCGTCGCCGAGCGTCAGGCTCAGGCCGAAGCCGCGCAGCACACCGCTGCGCCGGAAGCCCCGGCGGCCGAGGATGACGCGGCGGCCCGCCCGGCAGGACTGCCCCGCCCGGGCATCCCGCGCCCCGGCAACAACCCGTTCGCCTCGAACCAGGGGATGCAGCGCCCCGGCGCCCCGCGCCCCGGCAACAACCCGTTCGCCTCGAACCAGGGGATGCAGCGGCCCGGTGCTCCCGGCGCAATCCCTCGTCCCGGCGCCCCGCGCCCGGGTGCCCCGCGTCCCGGTGGATTCACCAACCGTCCCGGTCAGAGCGCCCCGTTCCAGCAGCGCCCCGGCGGCCCCGGTCGCCCGGCCGGTGCCGGTGGCGGCTTCCGCCCCGGTGGCGGCGCGCCCGGGGGAGCCCCCGGCAACAACTTCGGACCCAACCGTCCTCCCGCCGGCGGTGCCGGTGGTCGCGGGCGCGGTCCCGGTGGTGGCACGGCGGGAGCCTTCGGTCGCGGTGGCGGCAAGAGCAAGGCCCGCAAGTCGAAGCGCACGAAGCGCGCCGAGTTCGAGCTGCGCGAGGCCCCGTCGCTCGGTGGCGTCAGCGTTCCCCGCGGTGACGGCAAGACGGTCATCCGCCTGCGCCGCGGCGCGTCGATCACCGACCTCGCCGACAAGCTGGAGACGCTCACCGGCTACCAGGTGATGCCCGGCAGCCTCGTGACCGCGCTCTTCCACCTCGGGCAGATGGCCACGGCCACCGAGTCCCTGGATGAGGAGACGTTCTCGATCCTCGCCGGCGAGCTCAACTACAAGATCGAGATGGTCTCCCCGGAGGACGAGGACCGCGAGCTGCTCGCCGGCTTCGACCTCGACCTCGACCAGGAGCTCGAGGACGAGGACGACTCGGTGCTCGAGATCCGTCCGCCCGTCGTGACCGTCATGGGCCACGTCGACCACGGAAAGACCAAGCTCCTCGACGCGATCCGCAACGCCAACGTCGTCGCGGGCGAGGCCGGCGGCATCACGCAGCACATCGGTGCGTACCAGGTCTGGACCGAGCACGAGGGCCACGAGCGCGCGATCACCTTCATCGACACCCCGGGTCACGAGGCGTTCACCGCCATGCGCGCCCGTGGTGCCCAGGTGACCGACGTCGCGATCCTCGTCGTCGCGGCCGACGACGGCATCATGCCGCAGACGGTCGAGGCGCTCAACCACGCCCAGGCCGCCGGTGTGCCGATCGTCGTCGCGGTCAACAAGATCGACAAGGACGGCGCCAACCCGGCCAAGGTGCGTCAGCAGCTGACCGAGTTCGGCCTCGTCGCCGAGGAGTACGGCGGCGACACGATGTTCATGGATGTCTCGGCGCTCAACAACGTCGGCATCACCGAGCTGCTCGACGCCGTTCTGCTCACCGCGGATGCCGGACTCGACCTGCGCGCCAACCCCAACAAGGACGCGCGCGGTGTGGCCATCGAGGCGAAGCTCGACAAGGGACGCGGCGCTGTGGCGACCGTGCTCATCCAGTCGGGAACGCTCCAGGTCGGCGACGCGATCGTCGCGGGAACGGCCTACGGCCGCGTCCGCGCGATGCACGACGAGAACGGCGACCCCGTCTACGAGGCCCAGCCGTCGCGACCCGTGCAGGTGCAGGGTCTGTCGACCGTGCCCCGCGCCGGTGACACGTTCATCGTCGTCGAGGAGGACCGCACGGCCCGCCAGATCGCCGAGAAGCGTGAGGCCGTCGAGCGCAACGCCCTGCTGGCCAAGGCCCGCAAGCGCATCAGCCTCGAGGACTTCACCAAGGCCCTCGAAGACGGCAAGGTCGAAGCCCTCAACCTCATCATCAAGGGTGACGTCTCCGGTGCCGTCGAGGCGCTCGAGGAGTCGCTGCTCAAGATCGAGGTCGATGATTCCGTGCAGCTGCGGATCATCCACCGCGGTGTCGGTGCGATCACCGAGAGCGATGTCAACCTGGCGACGATCGACAACGCGATCATCATCGGGTTCAACGTGCGCCCCGACACGAAGGCGCGCGAGCGTGCCCTTCGCGAGGGCGTCGACATCCGCTTCTACTCGGTAATCTACTCCGCGCTCGAGGAGATCGAGAACTCGCTCAAGGGCATGCTCAAGCCGGAGTTCGAGGAGGTGCAGTCGGGTGTCGCCGAGATTCGCGAGATCTTCCGCTCCTCCAAGATCGGCAACATCGCCGGTGTCATCGTGCGGTCGGGAACGATCACGCGCAACGCCCGCGCCCGCGTCATCCGCGATGGCGTGGTCGTCGGCGACAACCTCGCGATCGAGTCGCTGCGTCGGTTCAAGGATGACGTCACCGAGGTGCGCACGGACTTCGAGGCCGGCATCGGCCTGGGCAAGTTCAACGACATCGAGATCGGCGACGAGATCGAGACGATCGAGATGAAGGAGAAGCCGCGGGTGTAGTCCGCGGTGACGGCGTCGGAGGTCGACGCCCGGCACGGAAAACGGGGCCCCTACCCCGAGTTT
>CALRJN020000042.1:0-8145 GCA_943367555.1 Synechococcus sp. UW140
CCCTTCGCACTTCGTGCCGGATGCGGGACTTGAACCCGCACGCCCTTTCGAGCGGAGCATTTTGAGTGCCCTGCGTCTGCCATTCCGCCAATCCGGCGCACGATAACCCTCCAGAGAATACCGTAGGCTCATTTCCGTGACCGACCAGGAAGCTCCCACCCCCGCGACGCCGCGCCGCGTCGTCGTCGCGGAGGACGAATCCCTCATCCGCATGGACATCGTGGAGATCCTTCGCGACAACGGGTTCGAGGTGGTCGGCGAGGCCGGTGACGGCGAGACCGCGGTGGCCCTCGCGACCGAGCTGCGCCCCGATCTCGTGATCATGGACGTCAAGATGCCCCAGCTCGATGGCATCTCCGCCGCGGAGCGCCTGGCCAAGAACCACATCGCCCCGGTGGTGCTGCTCACGGCGTTCAGCCAGAAGGAGCTCGTGGAGCGTGCGAGCGAGGCGGGTGCGCTCGCCTACGTGGTCAAGCCCTTCACCCCCAACGACCTGCTCCCCGCGATCGAGATCGCACTGAGCCGCTACACCCAGATCCTCACCCTCGAAGCCGAGGTCGCCGACCTCGTCGAGCGGTTCGAGACCCGCAAGCTCGTGGACCGCGCCAAGGGCCTGCTCAACGAGAAGATGGGGCTCACCGAGCCCGAGGCGTTCCGCTGGATCCAGAAGGCCTCGATGGACCGTCGCCTCACCATGCACGACGTCGCGCAGGCGATCATCGAGCAGCTGAGCGCCAAGAAGTAACCTCGCGCTGCTGCGGCGGCTACCGATCCTTGAGGATGTTGGTCATCCGGACGGTCGAGAGCCGGCGCCCCTCCTCATCCCGGATGACGATCTCGTGCGTCGCGAGGGTGCGGCCCAGCACGAGGGCATCGCACGTGGCGGTGACCCAGCCGGAGGAGATCGAGCGGCTGTGAGTCGCATTGATCTCGATGCCCATCGCGACCCGACCCGGACCCGCGTGGATCGCCGACGAGATCGACCCGAGCGATTCGCCCAGCACGACGTGGGCGCCGCCGTGCAGGATCCCGACGACCTGACGATTGCCCTCGACCGGCATCCGTGCGACGGAGTGCTCGGCCGACAGTTCGAGGTACTCCACACCCATCTTCACCGTGAGCTCGCCGCCGTTCGTCTCGACGAGGCGGGCGACGAGAGCCGGGTCCAGGCCATCGGGAATGATCGTCACTTCAGCCAGCCAATCGCTCAAGGGCGTGTCGCCGGCCGAGGCTAGGCTGGCTGGCGTGTCGGACTCCGAAAAGCCTACCCTCCTCGTCATCGACGGCCACTCGCTTGCCTTCCGGGCGTTCTACGCCCTGCCGGTGGACAGCTTCGTCAACCGGGAGGGCCAGCACACCAACGCGATCCACGGGTTCCTCTCGATGCTCATCCTGCTGCTGCAGAACGAGAAGCCGACCCACCTCGCCGTCGCGTTCGACATCTCCCGCTACTCCTTCCGCACGCGGGAGTACCCCGAGTACAAGGGCACCCGCGGCGAGACGCCGCCCGAGTTCACGGGTCAGGTTCCGCTGCTCGAGGAGGCCCTGAAGGCGATGGGCGTCACGACGATCAGCAAGGAGGATTACGAGGCCGACGACATCCTCGCGACCCTGGCGACCCGCGGGGCGGCGGACGGCTATCGTGTGCTCGTCGTCTCCGGCGACCGGGACGCCATTCAGATGGTGAAGCCCGATGTGACCTTGCTCTACCCCAATGCACGCGGCGTCTCCGAGCTCAAGCGCTACGACCGCGACGCGGTGATGGAGCGCTACGGCATCGAACCCGAGCAGTACCCCGATATCGCCGCCCTCGTCGGCGAGACGAGCGACAACCTCATCGGCATCGACAAAGTGGGCGAGAAGACCGCGGTGAAGTGGATCACCCAGTACGGCAGTCTCGACGGCGTGCTCGCCCACGCGGACGAGATCACCGGCGTCGTCGGCGAGAAGCTGCGGGAGCAGAAGGATCGGGCGATCCGCAACCGCAAGCTCAATCACCTCGTGACGGATGTCGACCTGCCGGTCGGTCCGGCCGACCTCGCCCGTCGACCGATCGACGAGACCGCGGTGCGCGAGGTGTTCGACCGCCTCCAGTTCAAGACGCTGCTCGAGCGGGTGCTCAAGATCGCGGCGGCCGAACGCGGGGGCGACGTCGCTGAGGCGCCGTCCGCGCCCGCGGCTCGCGGCATCCCCGTGGTGCGCACGATGGTCGATGAGGAACTCGCAAAGTGGATCGCGACCGTGAGCGCCAACGGCACCGCGCCACTCGGGCTGCGCATCGCGACCGCGGGCGGCACGGTGATCGGCTTCGGTCTCGCCTCGGCAGACGAGTCCGCATATGTGCCCTGGGCGCCGGGTCGGCCCGACTATGTCGCGCTCGAGGACTGGCTCGGCAGCGATGCACCCAAGTACCTTCAGGGCGCGAAGGCCCAGCTCAAGGCCGCGACGGCGTCGGGGATCGGCCTCGCCGGGATCGCGTTCGACACGACTCTCGCCGCGTGGCTGCTCAAGCCCGGAGCCAAGCCCGAGTCGCTCGAGTCCCAGGTCTACGACTACCTCGGGGAGCGACTCGAGCAGTCGGACCCCAACCAGCTCGTGCCCGAGACCGAAGCGGCGAGCCCCGCGACCGAGGCCTGGTACATCCTGCGAGTGGCGCAGTACCTCGCCGAGAAGCTGGAGCCCGGCTCGCGCAGTGTTCTCGACGACATCGAGCTGCCGCTCGTACCGGTGCTGGCGCGCATGGAGACGACGGGCATCACGGTCAACCGCGGCATCCTCGCGACCCTCACCTCCGATCTGGCCGCGACGGCGGCCGAGGTCGCCGAGCGCGCCTTCGCCGAGATCGGCCGCGAGATCAACCTCGGCAGCCCGAAGCAGCTTCAGGAGGTGCTCTTCGACCAGCTCGGCATGCCCAAGACGCGGTCGAACAAGACCGGATTCTCTACGGATGCCGCAAGCCTCGCCGACCTGCAGGAGCAGAACCCGCATCCCTTCCTCGACCTCCTGCTGCAGCATCGCGACGCGACCAAGCTCGCGCAGATCATCACGAGCATCGACAAGGCGGTGGATGCCACGGGCCGCGTGCACACGACCTACGAGCAGGCCGGCTCGAGCACGGGCCGCATCGCCTCGAACGACCCCAACCTCCAGAACGTGCCGGTGAAGACCGAGATCGGCCGGGAGATCCGCTCGGCCTTCGAGGCCGGTGCCGGGTTCGAGACGCTGCTCACTGCGGACTACTCGCAGATCGAAATGCGGATCATGGCGCACCTCTCCGGCGACGAGGGCCTCATCGCGGCGTTCAACGAGGGCGAGGACCTCCACCGGTTCGTGGGGGCGCGCATCTTCGGCGTCGCCCCGGCCGACGTCACGCCGATCATGCGCACCAAGGTCAAGGCCATGTCGTACGGTCTCGCCTACGGGCTCAGCGCCTTCGGCCTGAGCAAGCAGTTGCGCATCGAGACGAGCGAGGCCAAGGAGCTCATGGCCGACTACTTCGCCCGCTTCGGAGCCGTGCGCGACTACCTCCGCAACGTGGTCGAACAGGCGCGCGTCGACGGCTACACCACGACGCTCTACGGGCGCCGCCGACCGTTCGGCGATCTGTCATCGTCGAACCGGGTGCTGCGCGAGAACGCGGCCCGGCAGGCGCTCAACTCGCCGATCCAGGGCACGGCGGCCGACATCCTCAAGCGCGCGATGATCGAGATCGACTCGGACATGGTGGGGATGGAGTCGCGGATGCTCCTGCAGGTGCACGACGAGTTGGTGTTCGAGGTCGCTCCGGGGGAGCTCGATGCCCTCACGGCGATCGTGCGCGACCGGATGGCCGGCGCCGCCGACCTGCGGGTGCCGCTCGACGTGCAGATCGGCACCGGGCCCAACTGGGACGCCGCGGCGCACTAGATTCGCACTGTCAGCATCGAACCGCAGGAGTTGCCATGTCCTCGAGAACCGTAATCGTCGCCTCGGTCGTCGGCCTGCACGCGCGACCGGCGTCGCTCTTCGCCCAGGCCGCCGCCCAGGCGGGCGTGCCGGTGACCCTGACGTCGGCATCCGGGAAGACCGTCAACGCCGCGAGCATCCTCGGAGTTCTCTCGCTCGGGATCGGCCACGGTGAGACCGTCACGATCAGCGCCGAGGGGGAGGGCGCCGATGAGGCTCTCGACGGTCTCGTCGTCCTGCTCGAGAGGGACCATCAGGACTGACCTTCACCGGGTGTGCGGTCGTCGCCTAGGCTCGCATCCATGAGTGCTGACGACGCCGCGGCCCACGAGGTCCGAATCCCCACCGAAGTCGACCGCATCGCGGAGGACTGGGTCACGACCCTGGCCGATCTCGATCCGGCCGTCGCGACCTGGATCGGCATCCCTGGTCGGCTCGACGAGTACGAGGACCTCTCGCCGGCGGGCCACGAGCGCCTGCTGGAGGAGGTCCGCCGCGTCCGAACGCGTCTCGCCGCGGCCGAGACCGTCGACGACGTCGACTGGGTGACGAAGACCGACCTGCTCAGCGAGCTCGACCTCACTCTCGAGTCGGATGCCGCGGGGCTCTGGCTGCGCGATGTCAACGTCATCGCGAGCCCGGCCCAGGGGATCCGCGACATCCTCGACCTCATGCCGACGGACACCGAGGAGAACTGGGCGGACATCGCCGGACGCCTGACCAACCTGCCCGGCGCGGTGGAGGGGTACATCGCCACGCTCTCGCTCGGCATCGAACGCGGCATCACCCCCGCCAAGCGCCAGGTGCGCGAGGTGATCGAGCAAGCGCTCAAGCACGGAGCGGGAGACGGCTTCTTCCATAACTTCACGGGCAATGCCGCCCTCGCCGAGGGCGACATCCCCGACTCGCTGCGGGCCGACCTCGCGCGCGGGGCCGAGGTGTCCGCCGCGGCTTACGCGCGGCTGGCCGGGTTCCTCACCGACGAGCTGCTGCCGGTGGCCACCGAGGACGACGGCGTCGGTCGCGATGTCTACGAGCTCATGTCCCGCCGGTTCCTCGGCGCCAAGATCGACCTCGACGAGACCTACGAGTGGGGCATCGAGGAGCTCGCCCGCATGGCCGCGGAGCAGGAGTCGGTCGCCAAGCAGATCAAGCCGGGAGCCTCGGTGCTCGAGGCGATCGAGGTGCTCGATGCCGATCCCGCGCGAAAGCTCCACGGCACTCAGGCCCTTCAGGAGTGGATGCAGCAGCTGAGCGACCGGGCCGTTGCCGAGCTCTCGGCGAGCCACTTCGACATCCCTGACCCGATCAAGCGCCTCGAGTGCATGATCGCGCCCACGCAGGAGGGCGGGATCTACTACACGAGCCCGAGCGACGACTTCAGCCGACCGGGGCGCATGTGGTGGTCGGTGCCCGAAGGCGTCACCGAGTTCAACACGTGGCGGGAGACCACGACGGTCTACCACGAGGGGGTGCCCGGGCATCATCTGCAGCTCGGCCAAGCGGTCTACAACCGCGCCAAGCTCAACACGTATCGCCGCCAGCTTGCCGGCACGTCGGGGCACGCGGAGGGCTGGGCCCTCTATGCCGAGCGGCTCATGGAGGAGCTCGGCTACCTCGACGATCCGGGCGACCGCCTCGGCATGCTCGATGGCCAGCGGATGCGCGCGGCCCGCGTCGTTCTCGACATCGGGGTGCACCTCAACAAGCCGAAGCTCGACGGCACAGGGGAGTGGGACTTCGACTACGCCTTCGAGTTCATGAAGGCCAACGTCAACATGAACGAGCCGTTCATCCGGTTCGAGGTCAACCGATACTTCGGGTGGCCGGGTCAGGCACCGTCGTACAAGGTGGGCCAGCGCATCTGGGAGCAGATCCGCGACGCGTCGAAGGCCGCCGAAGGGGCGAGCTTCGACATCAAGGAGTTCCACCGCCGCGCCCTCGACATCGGCGGCGTCGGGCTCGACACGCTGCGCGCCGCGCTCGCGACCTGAGTGAATTCTCCCTGGGCCCACGCGCTCGGTGACCGGGTCGCCGAGCTGCATCCGCGCGTGCGCGCCTACGTCATGCCGCTCCCGGGTGGCTCCGTGGGAGTGGGTGTCGGACAGTTCACCTGGGTGGGCACGCCGCGGCGGTGGCTCTGGCCGGCGCTCAGCGTACTGGGGCGTGACGGCGTGCTCTTTCCGGTGTGGCAGCAGGATGTCGGCTTTCGGGTCGAGAACCGCAATGATCGCGGCACGCTGCGCGCCACCCGGCTCTTCGCTTTCCGCGGGGGTTCCCGAACGATGGTCGACGCCGTGAGCGTCGAGGGCGGCCGTCTGGTGGATCGGCTGGGACGACGCGGCAGCGTTCGCGTGAGCCTCGTCGCCTCCGTGGAGGGCGGCGCCCTGACGTTGCAGTCGACGGCGGCCCGAGTGTTCGGCATCCCGATACCCACGGCGCTGGCCCCCCGCATGCGGCTCACCGAACGCTGGGACGATGCGACCGAGCGCCAGCATGTCTCGCTGACGCTCGATGCGCCGGTGCTCGGTCGACTCTACGAGTACGCCGGATCGTTCACGTACGAGATCCAGGAGGAGCCATCGTGACGCAGCGCATCGTGCTCGCGGGGGCATCCGGATTCATCGGGTCGAGACTCGGCGAGGTTCATCGGGCCCGCGGCGCCGTCGTGACGACCATCGGCCGCGGGTCGGCGGATGTCGCGTGGGGCGACGAATCCGGCATCCGGCGCGCGCTCGACGGCGCGAACCTGCTGGTGAACCTTGCGGGCAGGAGCGTCAATTGCCGCTACACGGCGGCGAATCGGGCCGAGATCCTGCGATCACGAGTCGACACCACGCGCCAGCTCGGCCGAGCGCTGGCCTCAGTCGAGTCACCACCGGCGCTCTGGGTGAACTCGTCGACCGCCACGATCTACCGTCACGCGGAGGATCGGCCGATGACGGAGTCGACGGGAGAACTGGGCGAGGGGTTCTCCGTATCCGTCGCGCGGGCCTGGGAGGACGCGCTCGTCGAGCAGGAGCTCCCGTCCACTCGACGGGTCGCCCTGCGCATGGCGATCGTGTTGGGGGATGGCAGCGCCCTCGCGCCGCTGCGCCGGCTGGCCCAGCTCGGGTTCGGCGGCCCGCAGCTCGACGGGCGCTGGTTCGCGACGGCGCGCCGTCGACAGGCGGGGACCTTCCACGAGTTCCGAGCGCGCGGCGGCGCGCAGCGGTTCAGTTGGGTGCACCTCGACGATGTCATCGGCGCGATCGACTTCCTGCGCGAGCATCCGCACCTCAGCGGTGCGATCAACGTCGCGGCGCCGCATCCGGTGACCAACGTCGAGTTCATGCGCGAACTGCGGGCCCAGGTGGGGGCGGCCGTCGGCATCCCACTGCCCCGAGCGCTGCTGGAACTGGGATCGGCCGTGATCCGTACCGAGACCGAGCTGGTGCTCAAGAGCCGCTGGGTGCTGCCCGAGCGCCTCACGGCGGCGGGGTTCGAGTTCCGTTATCCCGACCTGCCCGAGGCACTCCGCGCGATCCTGAGGCCGAGCGCGTAGCGCCCGCGTTCTCGCGTGCTGGCTCTGGAGTCGCGCAAGCGCTAAGCTGGAATGTCGCTTTCGCGATTCCTATCCGCCTGCCTCGGGCGAATCATCCTGCACCATCTCGTCCCGGGCCCGAAATATGTCCACACTGGAGCATCAACTACATGACAATCGTAACGACCGACAGGGCACCCAAGCAGGTCGCCGTCAATGACATCGGATCTGCTGAAGACTTTCTCGCCGCGGTCGAGAAGACGCTGAAGTTCTTCAACGATGGTGACCTCATCGAGGGAACCGTCGTCAAGATCGACCGGGACGAGGTCCTGCTCGATGTCGGCTACAAGACCGAGGGTGTCATCCCCTCCCGCGAACTCTCCATCAAGCACGACGTGGACCCCTCCGAGGTCGTCCAGGTCGGCGACACCGTCGAGGCCCTCGTTCTCCAGAAGGAGGACAAGGAGGGTCGTCTGATCCTCTCCAAGAAGCGCGCCCAGTACGAGCGCGCGTGGGGCGACGTCGAGAAGATCAAGGATGCCGATGGCATCGTCACCGGCTCGGTGATCGAGGTCGTCAAGGGCGGCCTCATCGTCGACATCGGCCTGCGTGGATTCCTCCCCGCGTCGCTCATCGAGCTGCGCCGCGTGCGCGACCTCACGCCGTACCTCGGCCAG
>CALRJN020000043.1:0-6675 GCA_943367555.1 Synechococcus sp. UW140
ATGGGCCTACGCCAACAGCTACTCAACCGACGAGGCCCGAGCCGACGACTACCCCGCCTGGCTGCATCACTACAATCACCATCGACCCCACACCGGCATCGGCGGCTCAACACCAGCCCAACGCGTTCACAACGTCACGGGGAACTACACCTAGGCGATCGGTTCGTCGAGCGCCCCTGACGGTTCACGCCGCCAGGGGCGCACGACGATGAGCCAGATCAGCAGCGCTGCCACTGCGTAGGCGCCGTAGGCGAGGAGCCAGCCCGTCACGCTGCCGGGGATCGACTGCCACGAGTCCGGCAGAGGGAGAAGCACGAGGAGGAACGCTGCCGAGGCGGCGAGGTAGGTGACCGCCCAGACCCACCGGTTCCAGGCCCAGAGCGACTCCCCGAGCAGTCCGCGCACCGGGACCAGCGCGACGGGAAGCGCCGAGACCGCGGTGATCGTCACGGCGGAGAGAGTCTCGACCACGAGCAGGTCGATCCACCCCGGGTCGGGGCCGAGGCGGGCCGCGAGCACCGTGTAGCCCCACCACGCTCCCGCGCCGATGGCGATGAAGTACACCACCGCGATCAGGCTCGCCCGGCCGCGGGGCCCGCGTGCGAGCTCGGTGCCGAAACCGATTCCGGCGAGAAGGCCGAAGATGATCCCGGGTTCGAAGCCCGTGAGCCGGCTGAGCAGAACCGCGCCCGCGACGATGAGGAGCGTCAGCGGCCGGAACTCTACCCGCGGGCGCGAGCGCGGGTGGGCGATGAGCATGAGGATCGTCACGATCACCCAGCCGATCGCCACCGTGCCGACGAAGGAGATCACCACGGATGCCGTCAGTCGCAGCCCGTTCGCGTCGAACGTGAGGTCCGGGTCGACGAGGGCGGAGGCGACGGCCGCGACAATGAGTCCGAGCACCGCGAGCGGCCAGCCGAGCAGGGTCAGTGGCGGACGCTCCCACGGTTGCCGTGGCGGATGCCCGCGACGCTCGCGGCGGCTCTCCAGGAGGCCCGAGATTCGCTCGGTCGCGGAGTCGAGGAGCACGGACGGGAAGCCGATGAGCAGCGAGAGCACGAGACCGCCAGCGGCGATCCAGATGATCGTGCCCACCTCGAGTGTCGGGGGGATCGGCGCGAGGGTGGCCAGCACACTCGGCTCCCCGGGAACGTCGACGAGGGCGGCGATCGAGGGCGTGCGCGGGATGCCGGCCCCGACCGGCGCCGCCTTCGGCGCAACGCACGAGTCGTCGACGACGCACACCGATCCGCTGACGAGGGAGACGGTGCCGGTCACACTGATGGCTGTCGCACTGGCCTCGGCCCCGTCGGAGCAGAGGAGCGGCCCGCCGGGGGCGCTCGAGCGCAAGATCGAGGCGGTGTTCTCCGTCACGACGACATCGAGCTGGCCCGTCCCGATCCACCTCGCGTCGCAGAGCGACCCGTACTCGGGCAGGCCCACCGACAGCGCCCCGTTGGTCAGCGGCAGAGCTTGGTCGTTCGAGGGCGAGGCCACGAAGTCCCCGGAGAGGAGCGTCACGAGAGCCGTGCACGGGGTGCCGGTGCAGTCGACGACGAGGCGGGCCGTCAGCGGGAGGCTCGCGCCATCCCCGTCGGTGAGCGTGAGCGGGCCCTCGAAGGTGACGATCGGAACGATCGGTTCGTCCGCGGCGCTCGCGGCCAGGACACTGGCGGAGGTCGCGCCAGTCACGGCCAGTGCGAGGGTGAGAACAGCAAGGGCGGCACGGCGAAGGGTCACGGTCGCTCCGGGTCGGGGGTCGGGTCGTGAAACCGTATCAGTCCCGGGGGGCGCGTCGGATTCGGGGGAGCCGTTCGATGGCGCGCTGCTCCGGCAGGCTCCACTCGAACACGACGGCGAGGATGCGCACGCCCGCGGTGAGCGCCACGCAGATCGTCGCCGCGAGCAGCACCGGCACCCCGAGGGTGAGCATGATCACGAGTGCGATCGCGCCGGCGCCGGCCGCGATGGCGTAGAGCGAGCCGACGTGCATGAGCGCGATCGGCAGTGTCAGCAGCAGGTCGCGCAGGATGGATCCGCCGACCGCCGAGACGACGCCGACGAAGATCGAGGGCACCTCGGGAAGCCCGACGCTGAGCGCCTTGGTCGTGCCGATCGCCCCGAACAGGCCGATCGTCAGGGCGTCGAGCACGTTGACGAGGGGCCCCATCCGGGCGATGAGCCGCTCGAGGAGCATCCCGATCAGGGCCGCCGCGGTCGCGACGATGAGATACCAGTTGCTCCCGAGGGCCGAGGGCACCTCCGAGAGCAGGAGGTCGCGCAGGATGCCGCCGCCGAACCCGGTCGCGATGCCGATGATCGCGACGCCGAGCAGGTCGAGCTTGCGGTCGCGGAACTGGGCGGCGAAGAGCGCCCCCTGCATCGCCCCGATGCCGACCGCGAGAAGGTCAGCCCAGAGCGGGATGACGAAGGCGGCGTTCACGCCTCATTCGTACCACGCGCGGTGCGTTCGGCGAACTCGGCGAACGTCTCCCGCCCGAAGCCCGGGAGCGCCGTGAGGTGGTGGCCCGCCTGGAACGCCCGGATGGTGCGCCCGCCGAGCGGGAGCCGCCACACCGGTCGTCGCGATCCAGTGGCGCGCTGCCAGACGAGCAGGAGCTCGCGCAGAGGGAGCTGCTCGGGACCGCCGATGTCGGTCACGCGGCCCGACGGTCCGGCATCCACGAGCTCGACGAGCCTCTGCGCCACCTCCTCGACGGCGATCGGCTGGTCCGGCACGTCGAGGGCCAGGAGCATGGGCGACCGGCGCTGCCAGCCGATGTAGTTCGCCACGAAGTCGTGGAACTGGGTCGCGCGCAGGATCGTGAACGGAAGGCCCGACTCCTCGATCACCCTCTCGCTCGCGCGCTTGGCCCGGTAGTACGCGAACGGGATGTCGTCGATCCCGACGATCGAGATCATCACGAGGTGTCCGACCCCGGCCGCGTGCGCGGCCTGCACGAGCCGCTCGGCCTGGGCGACATCCTTGGCCCCACCGCTCGTGGCGAGGTGCACGACGGTGGCGACCCCGGTGAGGGCCTCGGCCAGCCCGTCGCCCGTCGTCAGGTCGGCGACGACCCGCCCGTCACCGGCGGTGCGGCTCAGCACGCGCACGTCATGGCCCGCGGCGCGCAGGAGATCGACGGTGGGGCGGCCGAGGGTGCCGGTGCCGCCGGTCACCAGGAGGGTGCTCATGCCTCCATCCTCGCGTGACGAAAGGCCCGTGCGCGAACCCCGGCGCCGCCGTAGGGTCGAGTCATGTTCAGCGTCGAGGGATCCACCGTGCTCATCACCGGCGCCGCGAGGGGGATGGGCCTGCTCTACGCGCAGCGGGCCGTCGTCGACGGCGCCGCCGCGGTCGTGCTCTGGGACGTCGATGAGGCGCTGCTCACCTCCGTTGCCGCCGATCTGGGCCCGACGGCGCATCCGTACGTCGTCGACGTCTCGTCGCTCGACGCGATCACGGATGCCGCGGCGCGCGTGCTCGCCGAGGTCGGCGTTCCCGACCTGCTCATCAACAACGCCGGCATCGTGCGGAGAAAGCTCTTCGTCGACCACGCGCAGTCCGCCGACATCGCGCTCACGATGGCGATCAACACTCTCGCCCCGATGCACCTCACGCGGGAGCTCCTGCCCGCGATGCTCGCCGGCGGACGGGAGGGCCGGATCGTGAACATCGCGTCGGCGGCCGGCCTCGTCTCGAACCCGCGGATGAGCGTGTACGCGGCATCCAAGTGGGCGATGGTCGGCTGGAGCGACTCGCTGCGCCTCGAGCTCGCGGGCACGCCCGTGCGAGTGACGACGGTCTGTCCGAGCTACATCACGACGGGGATGTTCGCCGGGGCGAAGGGCCCCCGCTTCACGCCGCTCATGGCGCCGGAAGGAGTGGTCGCGAAGGTCTGGCGCGCGATGCTGCGCGGCCGCCCCATCCTGATGATGCCCGCGATGGTGCACGTCGCGAAGGTCGTGCGCGGCCTCCTGCCGATCCGGGCCTGGGATGTCGTGGGCGGCCGGTGGTTCCGGATCTACCACTCGATGGACGAGTTCACCGGGCGCTGAGCGCCGCGCCCTCCGCCTCGGCGACGGTGGCACGGGGGATACTGGAGTGTGCCGACCTACCGTGACGAAGCCGTCGTGCTGCGCACCCACAAGCTGGGTGAAGCCGACCGGATCGTCACGATGCTCTCGCGCGAGCACGGCAAGATCCGGGCCGTCGCCAAGGGCGTGCGTCGCACGGGGTCGCGCTTCGGGTCGCGACTGGAACCGATGATGGTCGCCGACATCCAGTGCTATGTCGGCCGCAGCCTCGACATCGTGCAGCAGGCCGAGTCGCTCGGCAGTTACGGGGCCGAGATCGCCGACGACTACGCGAGCTACACCGCGGGCAGCGTCATGGTCGAGACCGCCGACAAGGTGACGGATGACGACGGCTCGCTCCAGCAGTACCTCCTGCTCGTCGGGGCCCTGCGTTCGCTCTCGCGCCGCGAGCACCACCCGAGTCTGACCCTCGACAGCTACTTGCTGCGCTCCCTGTCGATCGCGGGGTGGGCCCCGAGTTTCGTCGACTGCGCGGTGACGGGCGCCCCCGGGCCGCACACCGTGTTCGTGCCGCAGCTCGGCGGGGTCGTCGCCGACGAGGTCGCGCCGCCCGGGTCACCGCGCCTCGACCTCGACACCCTGGGCCTGCTCGGCGCGCTCCTCGAGGGCCGCTGGTCGGATGCCGAGGAGGCCACCGAGCGCTCGCGCGCGCAGGCGAGCGGCGTCGTGGCCGCGTACACCCAGTTCCACCTCGAGCGCACGCTGCGCTCGCTCGAGCACATGGAGCGTGGCGCATGACCCCACCCGCAGACCACGTCGCCAAGACGCACAAGGATGCCGTCGACTTCAAGCCGATCGACTGGACGGGTCTCTACCCGCCCGAGCTGCCGCGGCGCGCGGTCCCCGAGCACGTCGCGATCGTCATGGACGGCAACGGGCGCTGGGCCAACGCGAAGGGCCTCACGCGAGTGGAAGGCCACAAGGCAGGGGAGGCGGCGCTCCTGGATGTCGTCGCCGGCGCCATCCAGATCGGGGTGAAGCACCTCAGCGTCTACGCATTCTCGACCGAGAACTGGAGCCGCTCGCCCGACGAGGTGCGCTTCCTCATGGGGTTCAACCGCGACGTGCTGCACCGTCGCCGCGACCAGCTCAACGACTGGGGCGTGCGGGTGCGCTGGGCCGGCCGTCGTCCGCGCCTCTGGGCGAGCGTCATCAACGAGCTCCAGTTCGCCGAGCGCCTCACCTCGGGAAACGACGTGCTGACCCTGACGATGTGCGTCAACTACGGGGGGCGCACCGAGATCGCGGATGCCGTGCGCGCGATCGCGGAGGACGTCGCCGCCGGGCGGCTCAAGCCCTCCGGGGTGAGCGAGAAGAGCATCCAGAAGCACCTGTACCAGCCCCAGCTGCCCGATGTGGACCTCTTCGTGCGCTCGTCCGGGGAGCAGCGCACGAGCAACTTCCTGCTCTGGCAGAGCGCGTACGCCGAGATGGTGTTCCTCGACACCCTCTGGCCGGACTTCACTCGCGAGGACCTCTGGCGCGCGATCGAGCTCTACTCGAGCCGCACGCGGCGCTTCGGCGGGGCGATCGACGCGCCGAGCGCCTAGCCCGCTCGCTAGGCTGTCCGAATGCCCACCACGCAGCCCATTCGCACCGGAATCATCGGCTTCGGCCTCGCCGGGCGCGTCTTCCATGCCCCCTTCATCGCGACGAACCCCGCGTTCCGTCTCGACCTCATCGCGACCGGCAGCCCGGAGCGGGCGGCGGAGGCGCGCGACCATCACCCGGACGCCGAGATCGTCGACGGCCCGGATGCCCTGCTCGCGCGGGCCGGCGACCTCGATCTGGTGATCCTTGCGAGCCCCGCGCACACCCACCTCGAGCAGGGTCTCGCGGCGCTCGACGCGGGGGCGGCCGTCGTCATCGACAAGCCGTTCGTGCCGACGGTTGTCGATGCGAAGAACTTCATCGCGAAGGCCGAGGAGGTGGGGCGCGTTCTCACCGTGTTCCAGAACCGCCGCTGGGATGGCGACTTCCTCACGGTCAAGCGCCTCATCGCCGAGGGCGCGCTCGGCGACATCCACCGCTTCGAGTCGACGTTCGAGCGCTGGGGCGGACCCAACCGCGACCGCTGGCAGGACACGACGACGATCGCCCAGGGCGCGGGCATCACCTACGACCTGGGAAGCCACCTCATCGACCAGGCCCTCCAGCTCTTCGGACCGGCCATTGTGGAGCAGGCCGAGCTGCTCACGGTGCGCGAGGGTTCGGTGAGCGACGACGACGCGTTCATCTCGCTCCTCCACGCATCCGGCGTGCGCTCGCACCTCACGATGAGCCGCGCCGCCGCTCAGAGCGGTCCGCGGTTCCGCGCCCTCGGGTCGGGGTCGGCGTACACCGTATACGGCCTCGACGGGCAGGAACCCGCCCTCAAGCTGCGCCAGTGGCCGGGCAGCGACGGCTACGGCGTCACCCCGGAGTCGGAGTGGGGCGTCATCGGCGTCGACGGGTCGGAGGCGGGGCTGTCTCCCGTGCCGACCGAGCCCGGCCGCTACCCGGACTTCGATGAGGGGGTCGCCGCGGCGATCCTCGAGGGGGCGCCGGCCCCGGTGGCCCCGCGCGACGCGCTCG
>CALRJN020000044.1:0-6125 GCA_943367555.1 Synechococcus sp. UW140
GGCCTGCACCGGGTGAGCTACAACGTCGGCTGGACCGCCTGGCTCGACATCGCCCCCGACGGCGTCAATAAGGCCACCGCCCTCGAGCGCGTGCGCGCGCTGCTCGAGGTGCCGCGCTCGCGCGTCATGGCGGTCGGGGACGGGCGCAACGACATCGACATGCTCGAGTGGGCCTCCGCCGAGGGACGTGGCGTCGCCATGGGTCAGGCTCCGGATGAGGTGCTGGATGCCGCGAACGAGGTCACCGGGACCGATCTTCAGGATGGGGTAGCGACCGCGCTCTCCTCCCTCTGATCGCGCGGCCCTGCCGCGCTCTGCGCCTTCTGGTCGCGCCGCCTGACGCCGCTCTCGGCGTTCTAGCAGCCTTCGCCCCTAGGCTCCCTTCCGGGCCCTCCACCCCTCATCCGTTACACTCGGAACGCTAGACCGGGAGGGCTGTCCGAGCGGCCGATGGAGCCAGTCTTGAAAACTGGTGGGCAGAAATGTCTCGTGGGTTCGAATCCCACGCCCTCCGCTCGTCATCGTCAGCCAGCCCCCTGGCCAGGAAAGGATCCGTTATGAGCGACCTGCAACAGCAGCCCGAGTTCAGATCCCGCTCGGAGCTTCGCACCCGCGAGGGCGCCGCGCCGAAGGTCCCCGGGATCGCCCGGCACGGTCGCCTGCGCAAGGCGAACCCGTGGCCGTCCATCCTCAAGTTCACCGCCGCGGCTCTCGCCGTCGTTCTCGTCAGTGGCGCGTCGGTCGGGGCGATCGCGTTCAACAGCCTCTACTCGAAGCGCGAGACCGTGACGCTGCTCGGCGACACGCAGGGCCCGCCGCCGCAGATCGGCGCGATCGAGGGCGGCTTCAACATCCTCATCGTCGGCAGCGACACGCGTGCCGGCCAGGGCGGCATCGGGGGCGACGAGGCCGAGGAGACGTCGGTGCTCAACGACGTCAACATCCTGCTGCACGTCTCGCAGGATCAGACCAACGCCACGGTGATCAGCTTCCCGCGCGACCTCGTGGTCGGCATCCCCGAGTGCCCCGACGCCGAGGGCGACACCAAGGGTTATTCGACGGAGCCGCTCAACGTGGCCCTGTTCTACGGCGGTCTCCCGTGCGTCGTGCTCACGATCCAGGAGCTGACCGGTCTGCCGATCCAGTTCGCCGGGATGATCACGTTCCAGGGCGTCATCAACATGTCGGATGCGATCGGCGGAGTCGACGTCTGCGTCGACGCCCCCGTCTTCGACCCGTACACGGGCCTCGATCTCCCGACGGCCGGCACCCACAACCTGTCGGGTGAGATGGCGCTCGCCTTCCTGCGCTCGCGGCACGGCGTCGGCGACGGCAGCGACCTGACCCGCATCAGCTCGCAGCAGGTCTACCTCTCCTCGCTCGTGCGCACGCTCAAGAGCTCGGACACCCTCGGTGACTACAAGAAGCTCTACGACCTCGCCAACGCGGCGATCGGCAGCATGGTGCTCTCGAGCAACCTCGCTGACGTGCCGACCCTCGTGTCGGTGGCGCTCGCCCTCAAGGACATCCCGACCGAGCGAGTGACCTTCGTGCAGTACCCCGGACGCACCGGCGGCGAAGGCATCTACGCCGGCAAGGTGCAGCCGAACGAGGGCACGGCGGCCGAGCTCATGGCCATCATCGCGGCCGACCAGCCGTTCTTGCTCTCCGAGGCGGGTGATGGGCAGGGCTCCGAGCTCGACCCGAACGCCCCGGCGGCGCCGGCGCCGGATCCGTCATCCACCGCCGTGCCGGTCGACAACACCGGTCTTCCCGTGGTCGATGGCGTGCGCGGCCAGACGGCGGCCGACTACACCTGCTCCATCTCCAACAGCTACTAGCGGGGAGGTGCTGGCTGGCTCCGAGGTGAGGTCAGGAGCCAGCCAGACAAGGGTGGCGCCGAGCGCCTTCTCTGAGCATACGTGTCCTCCAAAAGGCGGACAAGCACCGTCGGGTCACGGTTCGGATTCAGGGACGCCCGATGCTGTGGGTATGATTGCTCCAGTCACCAGGAGACGTCGCATAGTTCGGCCTAGTGCACCACCCTGCTAAGGTGGAGTACCCTCACGGGTACCGAGGGTTCAAATCCCTCCGTCTCCGCCAGTACCGCAGTACCGATGAAGAAGCCGCCCTCGAGGCGGCTTTTTTGTTGCTTACCCGGCAGAGTCCAACGACTCGATTCGCCGGCTCAGGTGTCGCTGCTCCGCGGGGTTCGTCGCGAGCGAGCGGGCGCGGGTGAAGGCCGCGCGGGCGGCATCCACCGCTCCCGTGCGCAGCAGCAACTCGGCGCGCGTGGCGTGCAGCAGGTAGTAGCCGTCGAGTCCGGCGAGGCCGTCGAGCCGGGCGAGGCCGGCGGCATCCCCTTCGGCCATCGCGACGGCGACGGCGTGGTTGAGGGCCACCACGGGCGAGTTCGTCATCTGCTCGAGCTGGCCGTACAGCCGCTCGATCGCCGGCCAGTCGGTGTCGTCGGCGCTCGCGGCGTTCGCGTGGCGGGCCGCGATGAGCGCCTCGAGCTGGAACCGACCGGGCTGCATGCGCGACATCGCTGTGGCGAGGGCCGAGTTGGCCTTCTGGATGCCGTCCCGGTCCCACAGCGAGCGGTCCTGCTGGTCGAGCAGCACCAGTTCGCCCGCGTGATCGGTGCGGGCCGCGGCGCGGGCACGCGTGAACAGTTCGAGAGCCAGTAGCCCCTCGACCTCGGCGGTGTGGGGAAGCAACCCCGACGTGATCGTCGTGAGCCGGATCGCCTCATCCATGAGGTCCACCCGGATCGGCTGCGCTTGGGCGCTGCGGGAGAGGTAACCCTCGTTGAAGATCAGGTAGAGCACGGTGAGCAGGGCGTCGATGCGCGAGCTCAGGTCGGTCGGGATGCTCAAGGGGATCGCCGCCTTCCGGATCTTGTTCTTGGCTCGCACGATGCGCTGCGCGAGGGTCGGCTCTGGGAGCAGGAACGCCTGCGCGATCTCGGGGGTGCTGAGCCCGCCGACGAGGCGCAGCGTGAGCGCGACCTGGGCGTCGAGGTCGAGGGCCGGGTGGCAGCACATGAGCACGAGCCGCAGGTGCTCGTCTCCCACCTCGGGGCCCTCGACCACCATGAGCGGATCGTCGGTGTCGTCGGGCTCGAGCGTGAGTTCGGGGGCCGAGGAGAGCAGGCGGCGACGTTCGCTCGTCGACCGGCGCAGGGCATCCAGAACCTTGCGGTTGGCCACCGTGAACAGCCAGGCCGCCGGTTGGTCCGGGATGCCCGTGCGCGGCCACGTCTCCACCGCCTGCACGAGGGCATCCTGCACCGCCTCGTCGGCGAGGTCGAGGTCACGATACCGGCGCGCGAGGATCGCCAGGATCCGTCCGCTCTCCTCGCGAGCGAGGGAGGTGACGGCGTCAGCGACGCTCGGCGCCGGGATCGTGCTCACCCGACGGTGCTCAGACGACGATGCTCGGTCGACCGCGCGGTTACGCGGCGTCCGGCCGGAACGCCACCGGGCGCACCTCGATCGAGCCGGCGCTGATCGGCAGGCCCTTGGCCAGCTCGAGCGCCTGGTCGAGGTTCTCCGCGGAGATCAGGTAGAAGCCACCGAACTGCTCCTTCGTCTCCGCGAACGGGCCGTCGACCACGGTCGTGGTGCCGTCGGCGTACTTGACGGTCGTCGAGGTGGCGGTCGGCTGCAGCGTCGCGCCGCTCACCCAGTGGCCGCCGTCGATGAGCCGCTGGTTGAAGGCCAGCCATGACCCCATGTACTCCTCGAACCCGGGCTCGCCGAACGACGGGGCGGGCGCGGTCTCGTCACCGTGAATCAGAATTGCGTACTCCATGAGTGTTCTCCTTCGAGTGTCGTGTTCAGCCGCGAACCGCGGCAGGAAAGCCGGGGATTTCCCATCTCTCGACAGTGTGACGCAGCATCCGGGGCAAATCGACAGCCTCCAAAAAAAAATGTTTCGCGCACCCTGTCGATTTGGTTCCGGCGCTGCGTCAGTGCTGTGAGTGGAGGGCACCAAGGCCCTCCCCGCTTACACAAGGAGTCAACTCATGGACGTTCCCATCAACTTCATCGCCGTTCTGCTCGCCGCCGTGAGCAGCATGGTCGTCGGCACCGTGTACTACCTGCCGGTGCTCTTCGGCAACCGGCTGGCGGCCCTCACCGGCGCCGACCGCAACAAGCCGAAGAACCCGGCGCTGACCTACATCCTCACCTTTGTCGCCGGCCTGGTCACCGCCTACGTGCTCGCCTACATGTCGGCGCTCACGCTCGCGTACTTCCAGACGACGCTCATCGTGCCCGTGCTCGTGACGGCGTTCTTCCTCTGGCTCGGCTTCACGGCGGCCCGGTTGCTCGTCAACGACCTGTTCGACTCGCGCGGCCTCCGGGTCTGGGCGATCACGGCCGGCCACGAGCTGATCACGATCCTCGTGATGGCGGTCATCATCGGCCTCCTGCGGCCGTAGTGGTGACGGGGCGGGTGCGACTGGATCGCCCCGCCCCGCCCACCTCGGCGGGGTGACTCGCGCACACCGGTCGGTTCCGCCTACCCTGACAAGCGGAGCGGCCCATCGAGCGGCCGGCGGGAGGTCGCGTGGTGGCGCAGCAGTCGACGGACCCCGCGGAGTTCCGCGCGTTCCTCGTCGGGCTCGCCGAGGCGATGATCGCCGCGGACGAGTCCGTCGACTCGATCTACGAGCACCTCGAACTCACCACTCGCGCCTACGGATTCCCTGACGCGGACTTCGTGCTGCTGCCGACGGTGATCCTTGTTCAGACGGGCGGCGCCGAGGAGGCGCGCGTGGCGGTGCGCTCGCCGGACGGGGACAGCTTCCACTTCCACCAGATCGCCCAGCTCTACCGGTTGCTCAACCGTGCCGAGCGCGGTCAGATCACCCCGGCCGACGGCCTCGCCCGGCTCGCCGAGATCCGGGCGATGCGCCCCCGCTTCGGATGGGTCGTGCGCACGATCGGGCACGCCATCCTTGCGGCCGGCCTCTCGCTCATCCTCGTTCCGACTCCTGAGGGCGTGACCGTCGCGTTCGGGCTCGGGCTCGTCGTGGGCCTCGCGAAGCTCGTCCCTTCCCGAGGCCTCCAGCTCGTGCTCCCCACGCTGTCGGCGCTCGTGTGCGCGATCGTCGTCTACGAGCTCGCGCGGTTCATCGGCGTCGGGGATCCGCTGCGCTTGCTCATCGCGCCGCTCGCCACCTTCCTGCCCGGGGCGACGCTCACGACGGCGACGGTGGAGCTCGCCTCTCGCCAGATGGTTGCCGGGGCCTCCCGTCTCGTCTCGGGACTGATGCAGCTCGCACTGCTCGCGGTCGGCATCCTCGCGGCGGGCATCATCGTCGGCATCGACGACGTGGGCTACCGCCCGATCCTCACCGTCACGGTCGTGCCGTGGTGGGTGGAGTGGATCGGGGTGATCCTCTTCGCGGTGGGCATCTTCTTCTACCTCTCGGTGCCGGCCTGGGCGTTCGGGTGGGTGGTGGTGGTGCTGCTCGTCGCCTTCGCGGTGCAGACGACGACGGCCGAAACCCTCGGGTCCACCTTCAGCGCGTTCTTCGCGGCCGCCGTGATGACCCCGCTCGTGCTGTGGCTCTCCTCGCGGGAGTTCGGGGCGCCCTCACAGATCACCTTCCTGCCGGCGTTCTGGTTGCTCGTGCCCGGCGCGTCGGGCCTCATCGGCCTGACCGAGGCGGTGGATGCCGGACTCAGCGACCTCGGCACGGCCCTGGCGACGGTGCTCTCCATCGCCCTCGGGGTGCTCATGGGGACGGCCCTGTTCCGTGGCGCGGTGGAGGCGGTGCGGCGGATCCCTCGCCCTGCTCGGTGACGGGCGCTGGCTAGAGGCGTGCTGTCTGGAGCGCGGGGCATCCGCTGGTATAGTCTTCAGGTTGGCTTCTCGCGAGGCCGCCTGCGCCCGTAGCTCAGCGGATAGAGCAATTGACTACGGATCAATAGGCCGGGGGTTCAAATCCCTCCGGGCGCACATTGTGATGTCTCAGGACATCGTGAACGGTTGAACCCCCGGAGACGGGGGTTCAACCGTTTTTTCGTTGGTAGTCGTGTGCGGGGTTGAGGGTGAATTCGGCGAGGACGGTGCCGGTGCTGGAGTCGATGACGGTGGCCTCGAGGTTGTGG
>CALRJN020000045.1:0-5540 GCA_943367555.1 Synechococcus sp. UW140
GCGCGCGATCGCCTCCTCGCCTGAGGTGCTCCTGCTCGACGAGGTCACGAGCGCGCTCGACCCGCAGCTGGTCGGCGAGGTGCTGGACCTCGTGCGCGAGCTCAAGGCCGAGGGCACGACGATCGTCATGGCCACCCACGAGATGGCCTTCGCCCGGGATGTCGCCGACCGCGTCGTCTTCCTCGACGCCGGGGTCATCGCCGAGCAGGGCACCCCCGCTGAGCTCTTCGGGGCCCCGCGCCAGGCGCGTACGCGCGAGTTCCTCGAGCGCTTCAGCGGCTGACCAGCTCGGCCACCACCCCCGGCACCGCGGCACACAGGTCGAGGATCGTCAGCGGCCCGCCCGCGCTGGCCCGACCCGCGGCGAGCCCGTGGATCACCGCCGCCGTCGCCGCGAGGCGCGCGAGCTCGCCGGCATCCGCGGCGATCGCTTCGGAGTGCGTGGTGACGAGCGCTCCGAGGATGCCGCCCAGGGCATCCCCCGCCCCCGCCGTCGCGAGCCACGTCGGCGCCGACCGCACGACGAGGTCGATGCCGTGGCCGGCCACGATCGTCGTGTGACCCTTGAGCAGCACCGTCACCCCGAACTCGTCGGCGGCCCGACGCGCCCAGGCGTGAGGATCGGCGGAGATGTCGACCGGCTCGCGACCCAGGATGCGTGCGAGTTCGCGATGGTGCGGCGTGAGCACGCGGGGTCCGGTTCCGCGATCGTGGAGGTCGAGGGCGCCCCCGTCGAGCACGGTCGGCCGGCCCTCGGCGAGCGCGGCGAGGAGCGGGGCGGTGTCGCGGTCCACGGCATCCATGCCCGAACCCAGCAGCCACGCCTGCACGCGCCCCGGCGAGGCGACCGCTTCGGGACGCCGCTGGAGCACGAGTTCGGTGGGGAGCGGCGGCCCCAGGTAGCGCACCATTCCCACGCCCGTGCGCAGGGCGGCCTCCACCCCGAGCACGGCGGCCCCGGGGTATTGCTCCGATCCTGTGATCACCCCGAGCACGCCGCGCGTGTACTTGTCGTCGTCGATGCCGGGCACGGCGATGCGCGTGGCGGCGTCATCCGGAGTCCACTCGCGCAGGTCGGTCATGGTCCCACGATAGTTTGGCCTTCATGAGCATCACGATTCCCGGCCGCGTCGTCGTCTTCGACTATGGCGAGGTGATCTCCCGCTCACCCAGCGACGCGGACCGGGCCGTGCTGCTCGCACTCGCGGGCGTCGAGGCCGACCCGTTCTGGGCGAGCTACTGGGCGCACCGCGACGGACTCGACCAGGGCACCCTCGCCATCGCCGACTACTGGGCGACGATCGCCGCCGAGACCGGGGCGGGGTGGAGCGCCTCACGCATCCATGAGCTCTGGGTCGCCGACTTCCGCGGGTGGTGGAGCGTGGAGCCGGGCACCATCGACCTGCTCGAGGAGCTGCACCTCGGGGGCACCCGTCTGGCGATCCTGTCCAACGCGGGCTTCGACTTCGTCAGCGGATTCCACTACTCGCCCCTGGGGCGCTTCTTCGAGCGCATCTTCGTGAGCGCCGAGATGGATGCGATCAAACCGGATCCCGCGATCTACCTCGAGGTCGCGAGCGACCTGGGAATCGAACCGGCCGCGATGGTGTTCATCGACAACAAGTCCGTCAACACCGACGCGGCCGCCGCGCTCGGGATGACGGTGCACCACTTCACGGGCGTCGCCGGTCTCGACACCTTCCTGAGGAGCCTCGCCGCATGAGCGCCCTGTTCACCCCGTTCCCCCTGCGCGCCGTCACCGCGCGAAACCGACTGTGGGTTGCGCCGATGTGCCAGTACTCGGTGGAACGGCGGGACGGCATCCCCACGGCGTGGCACGCCACCCACCTCGGGGCGTTCGCCATCGGCGGCGCAGGCGTCGTGATGACCGAGGCGACGGCGGTGAGCCCCGAAGGGCGCATCTCCCCGGAGGACACCGGCATCTGGTCCGACGAGCAGCGGGATGCGTGGGCGCCGATCGCGGCGTTCATCCGGTCCCAGGGCGCGGTGCCCGGCATCCAGCTCGCGCACGCCGGACGCAAGGGGTCGACCTTCCGACCGTGGGCGGGCGCCCACGGCACCGTCCCCGCGGCCGACGGTGGATGGGAGCCCGTCGCGCCCACGGCGCTCGCGTTCGAGGGCTACGCGACTCCCCGCGCGCTCACGCTCAACGAGGTGGCCGGGGTCGTGGCCGACTTCGCTGCCGCCGCTCGCCGTGCCCTCGACGCGGGCTTCGAGCTGCTCGAGATCCACGCCGCGCACGGGTACCTCCTTCACCAGTTCCTCTCGCCGCTGTCCAACCTCCGCGACGACGCCTACGGGGGCAGCCTCGAGAACCGCGCCCGCCTCGTGCTCGAGGTCGTGCGGGCGGTGCGCGCCGAGGCTGGCGACGACGTGCCGATCTTCGTGCGCTTCTCCGCGACCGACTGGGCCGACGGCGGCTGGACCAAGGAGGACACCAAGACCGTCGCGCGCCGGGCCGTCGAGGCCGGCGCCGACCTCTTCGACATCTCGAGCGGCGGACTCGTGCACCACCAGCAGATCCCCGTCGGCAAGGGCTACCAGGTGCCGCTCGCGGAGTACGTGCACGAGCCGGACCTCCCGGTGAGCGCCGTCGGGCTCATCACCGAGGCGGCCCATGCCGAGCAGATCGTCGCAAGCGGCGAGGCGGATGCCGTCATGATGGCGCGCGAGTTCCTCCGCGACCCGCACTTTCCGCTTCGCGCCGCGGCGGAGCTTGGGGTCACCCTCGACTACTACCCGAAGCAGTACCTGCGCGCGCCGTTCCCGACGGCGTGACTACGGGCGACGCCGGGTCGCATCCTGAACCTCGCCGACGAGCTCCTCGATGATGTCTTCGAGGAACAGCACACCCCGGGTCGACCCGCTCTCGTCGAAGACGCGCGCCACATGCACGCCCGCGCGCCGCATCGTCGCGAGGGCATCCTCAAGGTCCGTCCCGCGGAAGATCGAGATGAGCTGCCGGATGCGCTTGGGCGGCACGGGCTCGGTGAACTCGTCCTCGTCGTCGAGGTCGATGACGTCCTTGAGGTGCAGGTAGCCGGTCGGCTCGCCCGCGTCGTCGAGCAGGATGTAGCGCGAGAACCCACGCTGGGCCACTGCGCGCTCCACGTCCTCCGGGGTCGCGTCCTCCGGGAGGGTGACGAGCGCGGGGAGGCCGACCGCGACATCCTGCACCTTCTTGGAGGTGAACTCGAAGGCCGCACTCAAGGTGCCTCCGGCATCCGTGAGCACCCCCTCGCGCGTCGAGTGCGCGACGATCGTCGCCACCTCGTCGAGCGTGAAGACGCTGTTCGCCTCCGTCTTCGGGGTGACGCCGAACAGTCGCAGGATGCCGTTGGCGATCGCGTTGAGCGCCACGATGATCGGCCGGAACACTCGCGCGACGAACACGAGGGGCGGCGCGAGGATCAGCACCGCGCGGTCGGGCAACGAGAACGAGATGTTCTTGGGAACCATCTCCCCGAGAACGACGTGGAGGAAGGAGACGATCACGAGCGCGATGATGAACGCGACGGTGCTCAGCACCTCCTCGGGCCACCCGGTCAGGGCGAGCGGGATCTCCAGCAGGTGATGGATGGCCGGCTCCGACACGTTGAGGATCAGGAGCGAGCAGACCGTGATGCCCAGCTGGCACGCCGCGAGCATGAGCGTGGCGTGCTCCATCGCCCACAGGGCGGTCTTCGCGGCGCGCGAGCCCGCCTCGGCGCGCGGCTCGATCTGCGACCGTCGCGCCGAGATCACCGCGAACTCGCTCCCGACGAAGAAGCCGTTGACCGCGAGCAGCACGAACAGCCAGGCGATCCCCCACCAGTCCATCAGCTCACCTCCGGGCTCTCGACGGGGTGCGGGGTGAAGCGCACGCGGTCGATGCGGCGACCGTCGAGGCGTTCGATCCGGAAGGTGCCGCTCTCGACCTCCACCGTGTCGCCGACCACCGGGAGGCGCCCGAGCTCGCTCATGAGCCAGCCGCCGACGGTCTCGAACGGGCCCTCCTCGGGCACGGTCACCCCGGTGCGGTCGCGCAGTTCGTCGGGACGGAGGAGCCCCGGGAAGGTGAACCAGTCGCGCGAGCGCACGACGTCGGCCTTGGTGCGGTCGTGCTCGTCGGAGACCTCGCCCACTAGCTCCTCGACGAGATCCTCGAGGGTCGCGACGCCGGCCGTGCCGCCGTACTCGTCGAGCACGATCGCCAGCTGGAATCCGCGGCCGCGGAGCTCGGCGAGCAGGGAGTCGAGCTTCATCGTCTCGGGCACGCGCAGGGCATCCGACTGGAGGGCGGAGACGGGCACGTCGGCGCGTTTCTCACGCGGGACCGCCACGGCCTGCTTGACGTGCACGATGCCGACCACGTCATCCACCGAATCGTCGATCACCGGGAAGCGCGAGAAGCCGGTGCGGCGGGCGAGGTCGATCACGTCCTGGGCGGTGTCGGTGCGGTCGAGCAGCGCGAGACGCGGCCGGGGGGTCATGACGTCCTGCGCCGTGTGATCGGCGAAGGCGAGAGTGCGGGCGAGCAGGGTGGCCGTGTCGCGGTCGAGGCTGCCCTCGCTCGCCGAGCGGCGCACGAGGCTCGTGAGCTCCTCAGCGGTGCGCGCACCGGAGAGCTCCTCCTTGGGCTCGATCCCGATGGCGCGCAGGATGCCGTTGGCCGAGTTGTTGAGCACGGCCACCGCGGGCCGGAAGACGGTCGTGAAGACCACCTGGAACGGGACGACGACCTTGGCTGTCGCCCGAGGCAGCGCGAGCGCGAAGTTCTTGGGGACCAGTTCGCCGATGATCATCGACAGCAGGGTCGCGAGCGTGATCGCGAGGATCGTCGCGATGATGCGCACGGCCGACTCCGACAGTCCCAGCGCCGTGAGCGGCACGGAGAGCCACGTGGAGAACGCGGGTTCGAGGGTGTAGCCCGTGAGCAGCGTCGTCAGCGTGATGCCGAGCTGCGCGCTCGAGAGATGGGTCGACGTCTGCTTGAGCGCACCGATCGTCATGCCGAGTCCGCGTTCGCCGCGGGACTGCCGCACCTCGAGGTCGGAGCGGTCGAGGTTGACGAGGGCGAACTCGGAGGCGACGAAGAAACCGGTCCCGATGGTCAGGACGATGCCTACGCCCAACATGATCCACTCGGTCACGGGCGCCACCATCGGGGGTGTCGAGAAGGAGGGTCGTCCATTGCTGAGCGAGTCTAGCCGACGGAGTGCGGATGGGGGCCTCGAGGTGTGTGTCGTCGCGGCTCACCTGTTCTTCCGGCCGGCGGGTCGAGCTCGTCGAGACCTCCCCTCCCTCCGGCCGGCGGGTCGAGCCCGTCGAGACCTCCTCTCCTCAACACCCGAGCTCTTTCCTCGCTCTCTTCGAGTTGCCCCCAGCCGGAAACTCACTCGAACATACATTCGAATGTCTGCTAGAATGGATGCCATGACCACCGCCACCCTCACCGCCGCTCCCCCGGCGCTCCAGGGTGCGCGGGTGGGCCCGGTGGCCACGGCGCTGGCGGGCCCACCGGTGGTCATGCCCGGCCA
>CALRJN020000046.1:0-3073 GCA_943367555.1 Synechococcus sp. UW140
TCTCGCCCACAAGCCCGAGCACTTCCCCCGGCGCGATCGACAGGCTCACGCCGTCGACGGCACGGAACGGCGCCCGCCCGAAGCGCCCGGGGTACTCGATCACGAGCCCGTCTGCCACGACCACCGGGGCCCCACCCTCGACGGCTCCGTCGGCGACCCGCTGCGCCGCGCGGGCGGCCGTGCGGGCCGTCCCGGTGCCGATGCGCGGCACCGCGGCGAGCAGACGCTGGGTGTACGGATGCTGCGGGGCCGCGAACAGGTCGGCCACGCTCGCCTGCTCCACGAGCTCGCCCTCGAACATCACGGCGACACGATCGGCGAGGTCGGCGACGATGCCCATGTTGTGGGTGATCAGGATGATGGCCGTGCCGAACTCGTCGCGGCACCGACGCAGGAGGTCGAGGATCTCGGCCTGCACGGTCACGTCGAGCGCCGTGGTCGGTTCGTCCGCCACGATGAGCTCGGGCTCGAGCACGAGCGCCATCGCGATGACCACGCGCTGCTTCTGGCCTCCCGAGAACTGGTGCGGGTAGTGGTCGACGCGCAGCTCGGGCTCGGGGATGCCGACCTTGCCGAGGATCTCGATCGCCTTGGCGCGGGCATCCTTCGCGCTGATGCCGCCGTGAGCGCGCAGCCCCTCGGCGATCTGCCACCCGACGGTGAAGACCGGGTTGAGCGCGGTCGACGGCTCCTGGAACACCATCGCGACGTCGGTGCCACGCACCGCGCGCAGGCCCGCCGAATTGAGCTTCACGACATCCGTGCCGTTGAGCAGGATCACACCGCGGGTCACCGCGGTCTCGGGGAGCAGTCCGAGCACGGACTTCGCGGTCACCGTCTTGCCACTACCGGACTCGCCGACGATCGCGAGGACCTCGCCGGCATCCACCGACAGGCTCACGCCGTCGACGGCACGCACGTCGCCCCCGTCGGTGGCGAACGTGACCGAGAGATCGGTGATGTCGACGACGCGGGTCACGGGCGGGGCTCCTTGCCCTCGGCCCGGCGGCGCGTGCGCAACCGGGGGTCGGCGAGATCGTTCAGGCTCTCCCCGACGAGCGTGATACCGAGCACCACGAGCACGATCGCCAGACCCGGGAACACGGAGGTCCACCAGATGCCGCTCGTGACGTCGGAGACCGAGCGGTTGAGATCGTAGCCCCACTCGGCCGCCGAGGTCGGCTCGATGCCGAAGCCGAGGAAGCCGAGGCCCGCGAGCGTGAGGATGGCCTCGGAGCTGTTGAGCGTGAAGATCAGCGGAACGGTGCGCGTGGCGTTGCGCAGCACGTGCCGGAACATGATCCGCCCGGGGCTCGAGCCGAGGACCTTCGCTGAATCGATGTAGGCCTCCGACTTGATGCGCACCGTCTCGGCGCGGATCACCCGGAAGTACTGCGGGATGTAGACGACGGTGATCGAGATCGCCGCGGCGAAGACCCCGCCCCACAGGCTCGACTGACCGCCGCTGATGGCGATCGCCGCGACGATCGCCAGGAGCAGCGTGGGGAACGCGAAGACGGCATCCGCGATCACGACGAGCACGCGGTCGAGCCACCCGCCGAGATAGCCGGACACGAGGCCGAGCAGCACCCCCGCGAAGATCGAGAGCACGACCGCGACGACGATCACGGCGAGGGCCGTCTGGCTGCCCCAGATCACGCGCGAGAGCACGTCGTAGCCGCCGACCGTGGTCCCGAGGAGGTGCTCCGGGCTCGGCGGCTGCTGGGCCCCGAAGTTGCCGTCCGGTCCCTTCAACTGGGCGAACCCGTAGGGGGCGAGAACGGGGGCGAGGATCGCGGTGAGCACGAAGACGCCGGTGATCACGAGGCCGGCCACGAGCATCCCGCGCTGGAGACCCACGCTCTGGCGCAGTTCGCGGATGATCGGCAGGCGACCCCACACGGAGCGCTTCACGGCGACGGGAGCGGTGGCGGTCATCGTCAGTACCTCACCCTCGGGTCGATGATCGCGGCAAGGAGGTCGACGATGAAGTTGCTCAGCGCCACGATCACCGCGAGGAGCGCGACGATGCCCTGCACGGCGACGAAGTCGCGGGCGGCGAGGTACTCGGCGAGCTTGAACCCGAGGCCCTTCCACTCGAACGTCGTCTCAGTGAGGACCGCGCCACCGAGGAGCACCGCGATCTGGAGGCCGATCACCGTGATGATCGGGATGAGGGCCGGCTTGTAGGCGTGGTATCGCACGAGCCGGTACTCGCTCACACCGCGGGAGCGGGCCGAGTCGACGTAGTCCATCGAGAGGGTGCCGATGACGTTGGTGCGCACGAGCCGCAGGAACACGCCCGCCGTGAGCAGTCCGAGGGCGAGGCCGGGGAGCACCGCGTGCAGCAGCACGTCGCCGATCGCGGCGGGGCTGCCGAGCTGGAACGCGTCGATGAGGTAGATCCCCGTGCGATTGTCGAGCTTGCTCATCTGGAGCTCGGTGCGGGTGGATGCCCGGCCCGCGACCGGGAGCACCCCGAGCCACACGGCGAACACGAGCTTGAGCAGGAGCCCCGCGAAGAAGACCGGAGTCGCGTAGCAGAGGATCGCGAAGACGCGCAGCACGGCATCCGGCCAGCGATCGCGCAGGTAGGCGGCGACCATCCCGAGCGGGATGCCGACGACGAACGCGACGAGGAGCGCGTAGAACGCAAGCTCGAGGGTGGCTCCGCCGTAGGTCACGAGCAGTTCGGCGACCGGGCGGCCATCGCTGATCGCGGTGCCGAAGTTGCCCGTGAAGACCTGGCCGAGGTACTCGACGTACTGCACGAGGATGGGCCGGTCGTAGCCAGCCGACTGGATGCGTTCGGCGAGCTGGTCGGGCGTGAGTCGGCCGCCGAGGGCCGCCGTGATCGGGTCGCCGATCGTGCGCATGAGCACGAAGACCATCGTCACGAGGATGAGGATCGTCGGGAAGATCAACAGGAACCGCACGACGATGAACCTGAGGAGCGGGTTGCCGGGCCGCCGCGAGCGGGGCGACGGCGACGGCTCGACCGGGTCGAGCACGTCGGGGGCGATGATCGTCATGAAGGCCTTTGGGTGCGGGAGCGGAAGGCGAAGGGGGGGGG